>JAEEMS010000008.1 GCA_016283355.1 Elusimicrobiaceae bacterium
AATCAAAATTAGGTAGTGGGACCAAAATACCTAGGCAGCAACTGGGCCCAAAATGCCCCTTGAAATTTCATCCTTTTGTTGTATAATAACAATAAGAAGGACTGAAATTAAGTTGTTGCGGAATGGGTATCCAGTTCCGGACAGCGGTTTATTTATTATGTGCTTACAACAGGGGCTCAACTGAGTTTACCCTGCCCGTAAGGAAAATTTTACTATGTAGGAGGCATCTATGCCAGAGGAAAAAAAGAAGGAGAGTTTTACCTTTAGCGACAAAATTAAAGACAGCAAATCAAATAAAGCTGCCTCTAAATCGTTTGCTAAACGGATTTCCTCCAGAATTGGGAGAGACGGCAAACCAAGACAGACCATTTTCGAAAGAACCAAACGGGATGCTCCGTTCTTGATTGCTGCGTTAATTGCACTGCTTTTATTACCGTTTTTGTATAAATACAGCGGCAGTGTAAAAGAAGAAACCGTGCTTACTCCGTCCAGCACCGAAACGGTGTTCGATCCGGAGCGCTACGCATTTGCACCGGATATTGAAGACCCCGAAGGTCAAATTTCACAGCTTTCCGGGCGTGATTCACTAAGCTTAATTAAAGGATTCGGCTCCGATTCCGAAGAGGACGAGTATGGTTCTTCGGACGACTACGACTATAAAGCTGAAGCATACGCCCAGCGGGATGCATATAAGGAATCTGCTTCCGCTAAAAAGTTGAAAGCCGATACCAATATCGATATTGAAGAAAATACCACCAACATTTACAAAAAGCGTGCCCGTGCCGGCACGCGCGCGGCTTTTAAACGTGCTGCTACCAAAATTAACACCTTGCCTGGTGGGTCCAAGGCCCGCACCAGCGGTAGCCCGTTAGGGGTAGGTAAATGGGGTGGTTCGTTGAAAGGTGCCGCCAAAAAAGTAAAAGGTGACGGCAACAAAAATTCACCCAAACCGGTTTCTTTGCAGCCGTTGCAAGCAGCCGGCAAACCGTCGCGTTCCGCTTTTGGTAACCCGGCGGCCGCGTTGCGCCAATCCAAGGATGCCTTGGGTAAAGGCGATGCTAAGCAAGCCATTTTAGATGCACAAATGAAACCTGTAGAACCGGGGTCCTTTGGTGGAATGACGCTGGGGGATGCCAAATTTGGCGGTGGCTCAGGTAATTTTGACCGCAAATTTAACTACCAAGGCAAAGAACCGTGGTGGTGGGATTTGATGAAGACCCGCTCTCAAGCGTTGTGGCAGCGCAAAATGCAACGCAAATGGAACTGGGAAGATTGGTTAGACAAATGGGCCCAGAACATTTTAGGTAAATTGATGAACTGTCTTATCACCGGTGATGATGGTGGTGATGTGGACGGGTTCTTGTACAAAAAAGAAGGCGATGGGAAAGATCCAAAATGTTGTGGATTGAATGAAAAGAAATTCCAAATTGCTTATGCCGATGAATATACAAGAGCCGGGAAAGATTTTGAAGCAGCTTGTAAGGCCGTGAAAGGTCACATTAAAGAGTGCGAAAAAGGTGGTGGCTGGGAAGATGGTAAAGCGGCTGAAGCCGATATGAACTTCTTCCAAGTGCGTGGCCATTGTTTAGGTTTGGCCGTTGGTAGCAAGTACGGAAAAGGGGAACCCTCTTTGTCCGTGGACTGTGCTGATTTGGACACAGGTGCTCACCGCTATGTAGTCAGCCACAACGGCAAAGCCCGCAAATGGGAGAAAAACACGTACATTTACGTAGTTGCGCGCAACTATGTGCCGTTGCCGTATGAGACGTTGGATCGGTTTGAACATCCTAATATGGCGGCAGAAAAGGATCGTGGCGGTATGCGCTTATGTTCTGTGTTTGGCAACAATTTACGGGCCACGGACAAATCTGTCGCTGGTACGGCTGCTATCTACACCACTACAACGGAAGAGTTAGCGGTAAGATATGATTTGGGTAAAAAAGACAAAGCCGAATTGCGCGAAATGGAACGTGCCGCCGCTAAGGAGACGAATAACGTGGGTCCGTATGAAGAGCTTTACGGTGAACCTGTTCCCCAAATGCCGAAGCGTTTGTATGAAGAAATGAAAGATTATGCCGTGGAACATGCAGGCAGTATCTACAAGAGTTCCAACGCCACATGGGCTCGTGCGGAAGAATTTGACCCTGAATCTTTGGATGATGCTTGTGTGATTTATCAGGCAAAAGCTATTTCCTTGGATTGGGAGAAACATTTCAAACCGCAAGTCATTGCGTTGTTTGTAAAAATGTTGGAAGACCGCGGATTGGCGGAAAACTATAGACATCAAGTAGCGGTTAAAATGTTCGACAATTTGGACTTGATGTTTGTGGGCTCCATGAGTTCCGACCATCAATTGGCCCATCGCCGTGATGTGTTGGACAACGAAATGTTGCCTATTCCATTCTGGGAATTCAAAGCTGCGTATTTGGACCGCTATGGTGTAACCGCCAAGCACAAAGATACGGGAAACCGCTCTTACATCGGTAACGGTAAATACCGCCAAGAAGGGGAAGATACGGTTTATTCGGAAAAATGTTATTTCAACAATAGTGTCCGTATTTCCTGTGTGGATAACGTTTCTCCGATGACTGCTACGGTTACGTTTACTGGCGAGAGTTACAAGGGTGGTCATCCCGGTACGTATTATCCGAACGGATTGGACCCCAAGAAAAAGGATTATAAATTCACGGAAGAAAAGAAAAACATCCGTGTAACGGCAGAGTATACGCCGTTGGATGGCAGTTTCTCCGGAGTAGAACAAACATTCTATAATCCGAAATTAGCGGCAGATAACGGAAATCAATTGATATACACTTTCTCGCACGTTGTGGGCGTTGAAACAGGAGAGAAAGGGAAAGAAGTCAAAACGGAAACTCCGGAAGTCGGTCGCGTAACGTGGAAGTTGTTCCGCGGTTCCAATCCGGAAGCAATTGATTCCGCCACCTGTGAGATTGGCCTTGCTGGGGATACGGAAACCGAATATCAAAGTTCTCAATCCTCTTTGAGGACTACAGAAAGAGGTACCCCAACGAATGTACCAACGGACAATAATAATTCTAGTTCCGTGTCAACACAGAGAGACTTCCTTGAGGGATGTAAAGATTTTGGGCAAAATCAGTTGCTGATTCAAGAGCCCAAGGGAGATGCGCTGGCCTATATTCGTGCAGTAGAAGCGTTTGCTACTAAGCCCGTTGAGAAACTTACGGTGATGGATGTGGTAAATGCGATTTACATGAGTAAAAATGACAGCGTGCCGGGTAACTTGGTTTGTATACTAGGTAAAACCATTGGTGCATATAGCAAGGATCCTACCGCAAAAGATAATTCCACTTGTGGTAGACCTTTTGATAACATCTTTGGTTCATTCCTGGCATTCATGGGGTTGGATGCTGCCTCTTTCCCAAGTGAGTTTACACATGACCCGTGTGATAAAGGTGTCATCAATAATTTGCGTTTCCTTGATTGCACGGCAGATTCTAATTCTTTGTACTGGTGGGGCGGTTATGTGGACGATAATGTCCGTGTGACGGATAAATATGCAGATGCTGAGCGAAACCCCTACTTCGAAGATAGGTATTATGGAAGAGTATGGGACGAGGATGGTAAATTCCCGTTGGCAGGACTCATAAAAGAAAAATTCCCGACGACAGGTGATGGCAAACTGGCGGCTCCATCCCAGGAAGAGGTAAATCGAGTTTTGAATATTCCGGGAGAGAGAAAAACGACGGAAAACTACTACCGCGTTAAATTCCACGATATGTATGCCAGTTTGGAGGACGGGGATGTAGAGTGTGATTACGACAATATTACTTTGTCCAAGGAAGATGTATTAAAATACATAGATATTTTGTGCAAAAATGGAAACAGCATTAAACCTATGGCTTGGTTGACTTGTTCGGAATATAATGCAAGGTTTGCGCGGAAACAGCAACAAATCACAACGCAGCGCAGATCTTCTTCCAAAGTAAGTAAGAAAAACACGAGCAAAAAGAAGGTAAAGAGAAAAGCTCGTCGTTCTGGCAAGAGCAGTAAAGGGTCATCAAGCAAAGGGAAATCTAAGCAGCAGAAAGGTAACCCTTCTTGCTCGCCACAGACAAATCGTGCGGTTGCGGAATCAAATGGCGCGCCTTGCTGAGAGAAACCAAATTAAATAAAACACCCCGGGGAATCCCCGGGGTGTTTTTTGCCTTCCTGCTGTTTTAAAAGAACAAACACATAATACGTATTTCAATTTTATATCATATACGTATGAAACATTTTTGCAGTTGGGTTGCGTTTATTTTGTTAGTTGCCTGGGGCGTAAATGCCCGGGCCGCTTTTCCGTTTTCTTTCCGCAAACAAGAAATCAAAACTGATTATTCCCAAACCATGTGGGACCGTATCATGGAAGATCAATCCCGCAGTGAAATGCGCCGCGGTATGATGGAAATGTCCGCCGCTAATTATCAAGATGCTACCAACAGTTTTGCTCGTGCCGTTGTAAAAAATTCAAAAGACCCCATGACGTATTTACTCTTGGGGGCTTCTTTGTATTGGGCCGGGAAAGTAGACCAAGCTGTCAGCGAATACAAAGAATCACTTTCCTTGGAGCCCAATAACCCGATGGCGTATCAATTACTAGGGATTGCCTCCGGTTGGAAGGGAAATGTAGAAGAAGCCCAACAGTATTTTCTGCAGGCCAATGCACTCGATTCCAATAAAGCCGATACTCATATGAATTTAGGTTCCACGTATGCCGTGCAGCGTAATTGGGATAAAGCTTTGGAACATTTCCGTCGTTCGGTGGAATTGGCCCCGCGTGAACCGCTTTTTCATTATCAGTTGGGTACATTGTATGAAGAAATGGGGCGCGATTTACAGGCGGAAGAATCTTTTAAAAAGGCATTGAAATTGTTTTCCAATTACGAAGATGCTCAACTGAGTTTGGGTGCGTTGTACGAAAAATTAGAACGCCCGCAAGATGCACTTAAATATTATAAACGTGCCGTTAAAACAAAACCGGGAGATTTTGTGGCCCGCTTGCGTTACGCACTCTTGCTCTTGCAGCAAGGGGAAAAAGAACGTGCCCGCGAAGTATTGGAGCAATCTTTTGCCATTACTCGTTTGAAGGCAGAAGGTTTGGCCTTAAATGCTGTCTATCGTGCCAGCGGTCGTTCTGCCGCTTCTTTCCAAAAACAAATTCAAAAATTTAAACAAAATCTGGAACGTATTTCTCCTTCAAAACCGATTCATATTGAAGTAACCATGATGTTAGACCCACTGCAAGAAGATGCTCCTTCCTCCGGTAAAACAAGCACATTTGAAAAAGCTTATAAAGAGCTACGTTCTCAAACGGGGCCGGGAACTTCGGCAGAAGCGTCACAAATTTTCAAGCGTGCGTTTGCACTGCAGGCCGGGGATGAGAAACTGCGCCAACAGCAAATCAATGAATTGATTGAAGGTTTGGAGAGAGGGGTACGTGAAGCGTCTAAAAAATATCAAGTGAATCTGTCTATGCAAGGCCGCACGCCCGACTACAATGCACCCAACGCATTAACACAAAATCGCACCACCACGCCTAAGGCCGTGTATGACCCGCGCATTGTGGGCAACGACATGGGACTGTGGGTAATGGGCCGCTCTTGGTTATCTTTTGTAGAAGATGCACAAGAAATTTTGCAAGAATATCCTAATTGCCCTTCGGACGGATTTTGTGATTTATTGTATGGTGTTGCGGCCTTGGCTGCTGGAAACGGAACGGAGGCAACCCACATTTTTGAACATTTTTCAACGCAACATCCAAAAGACCCGCTAGGTTGGTTGGGACAAGGTACGGCCGCCATTATCGGGGCGGAAGATCAGCAAGCTAAAGTGTATTATCAACAAGCATTGACGGTTGATCCGGAAAATAAAATAGCTCAAAAAAATTTAAAGGTATTGGAAGATTGATGCAAAAATACGGACAACATTTTTTAATCAACCAACAAGTGATTGCACAAATTGTGGATGCCGCTTTGTTGTTGCGCACCGAAAATTTGGTGGAAATCGGCCCCGGCAAAGGGGCACTCACGCACGCGTTGGTAGCTCGCGGCCAACGCGGTTTTTGTGCGGTGGAAATTGATCCGGAAATGGTGAATTATTTGCAAAAAAACTTGCCGCCGGATGCGAATGTTTGCATTATCGAGCAGAATTTTTTAACATTTGATTTGAGTTCTTTGCCACAAGTGCCAACGGAATTTGTCAGTAATTTGCCCTACATTGATGCGGCTGCCATTTTGGATAAAGTGTTATCGTGGCCTTATTTTAAAACGGCTGTTTTTATGTTTCAAAAAGAACAAGCCCAAAAAATTACGGCAAAACCGGGGGGTGAACTATATGGAGCCCTTTCTGTGCTAAGCCAATTACGTGCCCGAATGAGTTTAGTATGTAATGTGGGGCGCGGTAGTTTTAACCCGCCGCCTAAAGTAGAATCGCGCGTAATAGCGTTTGAACAAATTGACGCGCCGGATGTGCCGTGGAATAAGTTGCACCGCTTGGTAACCTCTGCTTTTTTACATCGTAGGAAAACGCTTCTTAATGCCCTTTGTTTGGCAGGGTATGAAAAAGAAAAAATTGTTCTTTCTCTTGAGCAATTAAAACTTCCGCTTACGGTCCGCCCGGAGCAAATCACGCCGACCCAGTTCGTAAAAATTGGCAAACAAATTATTTAGATAAGCTATATTCTAAAATTTTTGTGTGTACATCAAAAGGACGGATGCTGTTTAGCAATAAATGTTCCGTGGATGTGCGGAGTAACAACCTTGTGTTTTGCTCTCCCGGTAAATAAAATTGCCCTGCTTGTAAAAGGGCTTCTTGCGGTATAAGCCCGATTATCTCACTACCGGTTACCGTGAGCCCCAGTTGGGCGGCTTCTCTCTTGCACGCTTCAAATAATACAGCTAAATTGGTTTGATGATAATCTGTTAAATTGCAAGATACTTGTGCACATTTGTAATTTTCCATGTACCATCCAATTGCTTTTACGGCGGGAAGTCCGCCATTTTTTGCACGTAGTTTGGCAGCTATTTGTTTGGCAGGAGAAACTTCTTGCGTATTTAAAGACATATTAAATGCGATTAAAAAATTTCGAGCTCCGATAACGGTTGCTCCCGTTTGGGCTATACGAGGATTCCAAGTTTTTGGGCCGTAATCCGGGGGAAGCGTTTGTAATTTTTGGGATAAATTTTCATATTCTCCCCATCGAATAAAAGATAAATCTTTCCGTTGCGCTGTGGAAGCATTGGCTTCATATAAATAGACCGGGATTTGTAACTCTTGCGCTACACGCCTGGCGAGCTTATCGGCAAAGACGGTCGTGTCGGTAAGTGAAATTTCTTGCAAAGGGATAAGCGGACATACATCTGCGGCACCCAAACGCGGATGGGCACCGTGTTGGGTGCGCATATCAATGTGTTGAATGGCTGCCGCTATTAAACGAAAACATGCTTCTACAACGTCTTGCGGACTTCCCACCAATGTAAAAACAGTGCGGTTGGCATCGGGGTTGGGGTCCATATGCAACAAGCGGGCCTTGTTGCCCTTCAGGGCTTCTTGGGCCAAGAAACGCAACAAAACAAGGTCTTTCCCGTTTGATAGGTTCGGTACGGCTTCTATAAGTGGCATGTATAAATTATAAAAAAATACTTGCAATTTTTTTACTTATTTATCATAATAATGGTAGGTACTTATTAAGTTTAAGTACCCGATATAAATAAAAAAGGAAGTATTAGTAACATGCCTAAAGGAAAAGTAAAATGGTTTAACGACCAAAAAGGTTATGGTTTCGTAACCCCCGAAGATGGATCTAAAGACCTCTTTGTACACTATCAAGAAATTCAGGGCGACGGCTTCAAAACGTTGGCTGAAGGTCAAGAAGTGGAATTCGAAGTAGTAGAATCCGAAAAAGGCCCGAAAGCCGTTAAAGTCGTCAAATTATAATTTTGAAAGACTTTAAAGGAACCTCCGTAACGGGAGGTTCCTTTTTTGTTGTGAAATACAGAAATGAAAAAACAAGCATCATTGAACGAATTGTGGGGATTATCCTATCCGCTAATTGTAACGATGGCTGCGCAGGTCATTATGCAATTTGCGGATCGGATGTTTTTGGCTTGGGATTCTCCGCAAGCTTTGGGGGCTTGTGTCCCTGGTGGAATGCTTGCCATGACGTTTGCATCTATGTTTATGGGACTGGCTGGTTATACCGGCGTGTTCATTTCTCAATTTTATGCCAAAAACAAACGAGCTTCTGTTACTGTTTCTCTTTGGCAGGGAATTCTATTGTCGGTGGTGTCTGGGATTTTGCTTGCCTTATTGACGCCTGTAGGAAAAGAAATTATCCGCACATTTGGCCATGAGCGTTCGGTACAGATGTTGGAATTGGAATATTTCGGACTGTTAAATTTATTTGGCGGTTTTGCTGTTGTGAATAATGCTTTGGCCGGTTTCTTTAGTGGGCGCGGAAAAACAAAAGTCCCAATGTATACGGCCTTGGTGGGAAACGTCTTGAATATTTGTTTAGATTACATTCTGATTTTTGGAAGAGTGGGTTTCCCGGCTATGGGTATCAAAGGGGCCGCTTGGGCGACTATTTTGAGCAGTATTTTTATGACGGTTATTTTTTGTGTACTCCTTTTTACGAAAAGAACACGGAGTCGTTTTAAAATATATCGTCTAGCTGGATTTTATCAACCGATTTTTGCGCGTATGGTTCGTTTCGGTCTTCCCAATGGTTTTGGATTTTTGATGGATGTGATTTCTTTTACGCTTTTCACTTTTATGGTGGGTAACATTGATGCCATTTCTTTGCAAGCAAGTAATATTGTAATGTCCATGCAGCCCGTGGTGTTTATGGTGATTTTAGGACTGGGCGGTGGAATCCAAATCCTAGTTAGTAAATACCAGGGGTTCAAACGACCTGATTTGAGTGGACGTGTCGTAAAAAATGCCTGTGTAATCGGATATACATATGCAGGGGGGATTGCACTATTATTCTTTTTTGGAGCGCCGTTTTTCTTACATCTATTTATTCCGGCGGGAACAGAGGGAGCGGCACAATTGGCAGCGCGGACATACCCACTAATGAAGTTGGTAAGTTTGTTTGTGTTATGTGATGCCACATACCTTATTTTTGGAGAAGCTATCCGCGGCGCCGGAGATACCCATTACTACATGTATGTGATGATTTTTTGCGCGTGGATTTTATTGATCCCCGGGACGTGGTTGTTAGTATATAAGTTAAAGGCAAATGTAATGTGGGTATGGGGATGGTTGACGTTTTACGCTGGATTGACGGCCGTATTGATGGTATACCGTTTCTGGCGTGGAAAATGGAAAAAAATTCAAATAACCTCCGTGTAAAAAAATTTGTAAATTTTTTTTGCTTATTGTACAATGCCTTTACTACATAAGGAGGAATTATGGAAATCTTGAAAAAAGCAGACATCGGCGTTTTTGGCGGTTCCGGTTTTTATAGTTTTTTAACGGATATTGAAGAAGTGAGTGTGAAAACACCGTTCGGAGATCCGAGTGATAGTGTTTTTATCGGAACAATTGGAGAACACAAAGTAGCTTTTATGCCTCGTCATGGTCGGGATCATTCTATTCCGCCGCATCAAATTAACTACCGCGCAAATGTGTGGGCAATGAAACATTTAGGATGTACCCGTGTTATTTCTCCATGTGCGGCCGGAAGTTTGCAGAAAGAAATCACGCCGGGGAGTTTTGTGATTTGTGACCAATTTGTGGATTGGACGGAAGGGCGCAAAAATACATTTTTTGAGAAATCATTTCAGTCGGAAAAATTAAAAGTACAACATCCCTCCCCCGCGGAAACCTATTGCCCGGAATTACGTGCGTTGGCGATACAAACGGCCAAAGAATTGGGAATTACGGTTCATGAAAAAGGGACGGTAGTAGTAATTAACGGCCCGCGTTATTCTACGAAGGCAGAATCAGCTTTCTTTACGCGCCAAGGGTGGCATGTGATCGGAATGACTTCTTTCCCGGAGAATTATTTAGTAAAAGAATTAAACATGTGTCCTTTGAATATTTCCTTGATTACCGATTACGATGCCGGTTTAGTGGGAGATGTAGCACCTGTTTCTCATGAAGCGGTACTGAAGGTGTTTAACGCCAATATTGACCGTTTGAAAACACTTCTTTTCAAAATGGTAGAAAGGATTCCGATGGAAACGCAATCATGTCCATGCGGAAAATCCACAGAGCTTACTTTATAATATATGCGAATAAAAAGGCCCTCTATTCGGAGGGCCTTTTTAAGAACAATAGCGGCTAATTATTTTGTAATAACTTTTTGATAATGTTTTCATGAATGCGAAAAAGAGATTCGTCTTTTGGACCCAAATTATTTGCCATCAGCGCAAAAGCGGCTAACCGGCCGTTTTGATCGTACACATATCCGGCCAGTGTTTTTACATTATCAATTGTTCCACCCTTCACACGGACTTCTTTAATTTTGTTTTGCGGTTTTAAAAAACGCCGTAATACCAGTAAATCACCCCGGTCATCGGGAGTAGCCAGCGAGTTGTAGTAATATTCAAAATTAGGACTTTTGGTCATATAAGCCAATGTGTTGACCAATGTGCGCGGCGTAATTAGATTGTCACGTGAAAGCCCGCTACCGTCAAAAATAATAGCTTCTTCCGGAGTAGCAATTTTGTTAGTTTTTAGAAAGTTATTCAGTGTTTGGAGTCCGTTCTCAATACTTCCTTTTTTCCCTTCTTGCACGGCTAGCATACGTAGCAGCATTTCGGCATACAAATTGAAACTTCGTTTATTTACGATAACTACAATGTCTTTTAATTCGGGAGATTGATAAGTATGTAATAACTGCATGGCGGAGTAATTGGGAGCGGTGTGAGTTGTTCTGGCTTTTTTAGTAACCAAAATATTTTGTTGTCCCAATTTTTTTGTTAACGCTTGGGCCGCAAAAAGGGCCGGGTCGGGGAGAGATCCCTTGATGGTGAACCCTTTGGAACTGGTTGGAATTGTTCCAAAAATTTGTAAATTATATTGCTGTGGTCCTCCGTAGATATAAGCGTTGTCTTTTTTTGTTTTGGCATCGGCTGTCACAAAACTTTCTATCGCAAGGCCGTCAATCTCCGGAGTAGTGAAATCTATTTTGACGGGATGATTTCCTTGTGTTTGCGGCTGAAAATGTACAACAAAAGAATTATCATTAAAACACAAAGGACTGGCCGGGGCCGCAAAATAGTTGCCTATATTACCCCAGTTGACTTTGGCGGGAATAGAGGGGCCTTCGAAAAGAGATTCATCTGCGATAATGGCTCCGTTAATTTTTTTAATGCCGGCTTTGGTAATGGCATTGGCCCATTTTTGTAGGACTGTTTCATAGGTTTCAGCGCCGGTTACTCGGGCAGAACCCAATGTCGGATCTCCGCCACCGCGGATATAAAGATTTCCATTTAACACACCGTTGGAATCGGGCTTATTTTGGGCATAAAGTCGGGTTTGAAATCGATGATGGGGTCCCATCGACTCTAAGGCAGCGGCGGAAGTTAATAATTTAAGACTGGAAGCCGGTGTCAGGCGTGTATCACCTTGCACATTGAACAATTCTTCTGTGGCTCCATCTGTATATTGCGCCAAACCACCCCAAACTGCGGTTTCTAAAACGGGTTGGTTCACTTGTTCCAACACAAATTCTTGCAACGGTTGCGCGGATAAAACCGCGGGAATAGAAAGACAACTTAGTAAAAAAATTTTACGTATCATATGTTAGTTAAACCAAGGATACCATTTATCTCGGTCCCGCATATTAATTAATGCAGTGACGATGAGGGCATGATGGGGTGGAATTGCTTCCGAATTGTCTACGTTGCAGGAAAGCCGATTAAACAATGCATGGGTACTGTTGATAGTACCACTGCTTTTTTTCGGTCCGGTAATGAGGTAATCGGTCCGCAAAAAGCCCCATAAGTGCCCCAGTAAACGCCGCAAGATACTTCTGCACAAACTACGCTCCGTAAAGGATGCGGAAATTTTTCCTTTTCTTTCCATAATTTGCCAACAACGGCGTATACTAAAACGTTTTCGCCTAACGTGTAACACTTCTCGGGATTGGGCAAAATGGATATCGTAGTGCTCATAAAAAAGAGGAAATCCTTTTTGTAATACAACGGCGGCTTTCTTTCCTTTTCGGTCAAACAATGTCATCTCACGCAGAATGAGTAATCCCCAAACGATGCCTGTTATGATGAACAATCCGCCAATCGGAAGCAAAAGGGAACAAATAGAATAAATTGTACCGTAAGTGAGCGGGGAAAAATTTAACAAATTGCCCTGCTGAGCTACACTTGTGAACGCCAGGATACCCACTGTAAGGACAAGAATCAATAATCCAAAGCAAATGCAAATACTGTTCCAACGGGAGGAAAGAGAAATTAACACATTCCCTTGATTATCCTTGGTACGAAAGATTAAGGAGGGTGTGCCGTAGAGGCGTCTGGCACGAATAGGATAAAAGGATGATGGTTGTTTTGCGTCCTCAATGGGCCGGGGGGTAATGAAGGGGCGTAGAAGGCAAGCGAATGTCCAAATAAATCCAAACAAGACAAGCATTCCAACCAGTATGTCAAACCCACGTCCCAGTGCGCGTAAATACGGAGGCATTTGGGGATGTACAAGCGTGTGAACGTGCGAACGATTCCATTTGTTCCTTATTTTTTTCAGTATTGTTTTCCAAGAATGAGTTTGCGGCACGGAAGCAACCGGCTCGGCTTTTGTCACAACGGGTTCTTCCTGAGCAATGGGTGCTTCTATGGCTTCTACTTTTACATCCGGCAGGGTCGAAATATCATAAGCCAAGGGGGAGTTTTCGTCTACCTCAAGGGACATTTCTTGTGGTGGGGCACCAATAGTTGTGCCGTCATCTTGTCGTAAAGGCGCAAAGAAAGAAAATAATAAATCGGCTTCAGCGTAGGTAATGTTTTTTGCCAAAATGGAATAGGCATGATCATTCATTAAAAAATAACCGGCACTAAAATCATTTTTAGGAGTGAAAAAACTGATATAAAATAAGGGTTCTCCGGTAGAAAAGTCAATTCGCTTGATTTCTTCACCCGTGTAGGTATTGGAAACAACCGTCATTTTTTTTGCTTTTACTTCCGCCAGATCCCGGTTGATTCTTTCATCCAAGCATTGTTCGGTAGTGCACGAGATGGTTTTAATATCCATGGCACTGTTTTCTTTCCGTAACGAAAGTACAAAATTTTCTCCGTTGGTGGATACTTTTTTCCAACCGGCGGGAAGATCCAACGTAAAAACGCCGTCACTGGAGGTGAAAGAAGAGGCGCACAGAAGGCCGCCCGTCATAAAAAACAGAAAACAGACAAGGAAACGGGAAATATGAAAATTCTTCATACTACTCCATTATAGTATATTCTAAGGGAAATGCCGTAAAAATCCTCAAAAAATAGTGAGAATTGTATTGAAGGAAGAGGGGAGAAATTGGTATCATATAACAAGAGGTATTTATGATTATTACAAAACGTGTACAAACACAACTAAATCGTTTTCTAACACTTATCCAAAAAAACAAATACGACGGATTTTTAGTAACGCATTATCTAGATCAGTTTTATCTGCTCGATTTTATGTTCAATGAGGCGGAAGCTGTTTTGTTAGTAAGCAAAGGACGTTGCGTATGCTTTACGCGGACTTTATACGTACAACCGCTGAGGGCGATGTCGAAAATGATAGACGTGATTGGAGAAGATGGCGATCGTTTGTCTCGTGCGGTAGCGTACGCGAAAGCAAAAGGGTTGCGAAAAATTGGTTTTGATGTGCAAAGAGAATCGTATCTTTCGGGAAAATTCCTAGTGCAGAACGGATGTAAAGAGGCCCCCGGGTTTTTGACGCAAATGAGGCGGCAAAAAGATGAGACCGAACTGAAATCTTTACGTGCATCCAATCGGTTAGCTTATCAAACGTATGCATATATCCGTCCCCGGATTAAAACAGGAATGACGGAAGTGCAGGTAGCGGCAGAAATGGAACAATTTATGCGAAAACGTGGAGCCGTTTCTCCGTCGTTTCCAACCATTGTAGCGTTTGGGGAGAATGCAGCCAATCCGCATCATGTATCCGGAATGCGAAAATTGAAGAAAGAAGATTGCGTGCTGATTGATTTCGGTTGTGTTTATCAAGGATATTGTTCCGATATGACGCGTAGTTGGTGGTACGGTAAAAAAGCCCCGACAGAATATCAAAAAATTTGGAAAATAGTTGACAGCGCCCGTAAAGCCGGGATTCAAGCGGTAAAGCCCGGTGTTACCGGTCAACAAGTGGATGATGTTTCCCGTACGATTATTTCACAAGCAGGATACGGAAAATTTTTTACGCACGCCACCGGACACGGGGTGGGTATTGAAATCCATGAAGCGCCCTATAACAGTCAGCAATGTCAGGATAAATTGGTGGAAGGAAACGTGGTAACGGTGGAACCCGGTATATACTTGCCCGAGAAATATGGGGTTCGTTTGGAAGACACCGTTGCGGTTTCACGCAAGGGCAGTGTTATTTTAACGAGGAAATAAAATATGACGAAAAAGAATTTTGCAGCAATGCGTATGAAAAATTTTCAGACGTTATTGAAACAATCCGGTTTGGGCGGATATATAATGACAAGCGCCTTAGAACAACGTTATGTATCCGGTGTGGAACTTTCCGACGGGGAAGCTGTGTTTTTAATTACCCCCAAACAAGCTTATTGTTTTACCAAACAGCTCATCGTTAGTAAAATTCAACCTGCCTGCCCGTTTATTAAAGTGAAAGCCGTTCCGTTTGGAGGCATGTTAGATGGGGCTTTGCAATTTGTAAAGAAACAGAAATTTAGTAAGGTTGCTTTTGAGCCGGCAGTTGTTTCATTGGAAACAGGAGAAACATTGCAGAAGGCAGGGTGTGTCCGCAAAAGTAGTTTAATTGGGAAAATGCGTCTGCAAAAATACGATGACGAAGTGGCCAAATTGAAAAAAGCTTGCAAAATTGCAGCACTGGCATTCGAAGAAGTAAAACCAAAAATCAAGACCGGAATGACAGAGGAAGATGTGCGGGTGTTGATTGCCGTGGCCATGTTGAAGCGTGGAGCGGATTCTATTCCGTTCAACATTGTATGCTTTGGGGAAAATACGGCAGATGCGCATCATACTCCTTCCAAAACCCGTAAACTGAAAAAAGAAGAAGCCATTTTGATGGATTTTGGTTGTTTTTACGAAGGTTACACGTCGGATATGACGCGTAGTTGGTGGCATGGGAAAAAAGAACCTGCTTTGTATACGAAAATCTGGAATATCGTAAATGAGGCGCGTGCTGCTGGGGTAAAAGTGTTACGGCCGGGGGTACTTGCAGAACAAATAGACAGTGCGGCTCGTAATGTGATTGAAAAAGCCGGATATGGAAAAGAGTTTTTCCATACAACCGGTCATGGAATCGGACTAGTAGTACATGATGCGCCCATTTTGCGCAAAACGTGTACTACCCCGGTGAAAGAGAATTTTGTGGTTACCGTAGAGCCCGGCATTTATTTTGACGGGAAATGGGGTATCCGTTTGGAAGACAGTTTTTTAGTAACAAAAACAGGTTCCAAGAAATTAACGCAAAAATAAATAAGGGACTGCGGTCCAAGAACGAGGTATAAAATGCTTAGCACGACAGAATTCCGGGAAGGTTTAATCTTCCAAGATGAAAATGGACAATTAGTAGAAATTATTGAATTTCAGCACCACCGTAAAAGTCAAGCTCGCGCTGTAGTGCGTGTGAAATTGCGTAATATTCGTACGGGGGCTATGATTGAAACGGCATATCGTCCGGAAGATAAATTCAATGAAGTGGAAGTAGAGAAACGCCCTTTCCAATATCTTTATACTACCGGCGATATGGCTACGTTTATGAATACCGAAACGTACGATCAAGTAGAAGTTCCTACTTCCAAATTAGGAGAATTATCCAAGTATTTAAAAGACAACATGGATGCAATCGGTATTTATATTAATAACGAACTTTTTAATGTGGAATTGCCGATTAAAGTACCGTTGAAAATTGCTTCTACCGTTCCCGGTGTAAAAGGGGATACCGTTGCCAATACTACCAAAGAAGCCACGTTAGAAACGGGAGCCGTAATCAAAGTTCCTCTTTTTATTAACGAAGGGGATACCGTGCTCGTGGATACGCGTACGGGCAACTATGTGGAACGTGTCAACGCATAAAATTGTACTTCGTGTTATACTGGGGATAGGATTTCTACTCCTTTCCCCGGTGTTGCAAGCATTTAAAGTACAAGTAGCAACGTTCTTTGAAATTGATAAAGTTGATTATAAAAAAGGGCATTTGGTAATGCCGGTAACCCGTCGAAAGTATCACAATGTTCGTGTGCTGGAGCGGGAAACTTTTTTGTGGTTGGAAACGTGCCGGGATAAAGAAATTTGTCGGCAAACAGTCACAGCATTACCGTTTGTACTGGAGCGGCTGCGGCCGGCCTCCTCGCGTGAAGGAATGTGGATTGCGGATATTTCCTTCGGCGAAAAATGGCTTATCACTTTTTTGCTTTTTAAAAAGGGAAACAGCTATTTGATGAAGACGCCGGACGCTTTTAAATTTTTAGATGCTTCTTACGGACAACAAGTGGAAAAAATGATTGTGCGAGCAGTAGAGGACAAACAATGAAAAAATGCGTATTAGCGCGTACCGGGCAAGTGTTGGCCAGCGAGATAGAAATGGCAAATACATATTTTACGCGCTTAAAAGGGTTAATGTTTCGTCGCGGTTTCGCTGAAGGAAAAGCATTGATATTGGATCCTTGTCCTCAAATTCACACGTGTTTTATGCGTTTTGAGTTGGATGCCGTTTTTTGTGCGCCGGACGGAACGGTATTGCATGTAGTAGAAAAAATGAAACCCTGGCGTTTTAGCAAATTTGTACGGGGCGCCCGTTATACGTTGGAATTTGCCGGCGGGACATTACAACATGCTGTTCACCCTGGGGATAAAATTTTATTTTAATATTTTGATACAAGAGGATTAATTATGAAAAAATGGATGTTGTGGGTGTTGTTGATAGGGTTGGCAAATGTTGCTTTTGCCAGTCAACAGTGGAACGACTTCAGTGAAAATGTTACGCCACAAAACGTACATGTATTTGCAAAAGATTTAGGCGGAATTATTGGCTCCGGCACATATACAACGGGCCGTATATTGGGATGGGGTGGATTTCAAATCGGGCCGCGTAGCAGCGTAGTATTTAAAATGAGCCAAGGTCAAGGGGTGGATGAAGCTACCCGCAATCACACAGCGTTGGGCGACCGTGATGAAGTGGGAGCGGTGTTTTATCCTTGGTTGCAGGCAGATATCGGGTTGCCGTTTCGTATTGATGGTTTTATCCGGGCCAGCAGTTATGAAGGGATGACCATTGCCGGTGGCGGTTTGCGTTGGGGAATTACGCGCCCCAGTGAAACATTGGGTGCGTTGCAGCCGATGTTAGTAGTTGCCGCACACAGTGCCAGCGCACGTGATTTTTCGGCCACGCATTACAATGCCAGTTTGGTTTTGTCGATGAAGTTTAAATATTTTGTTCCTTACATTGGCGGAGGGGTAGATTACACCACCTTGCATATCAACGGGGCTGACCATTATATGGAGATGGAAGGTACCAATGATTACGCCACCACCGCACGGGGAACATTGGGATTTAATTTTAAATTGCCTTCTTATATGGATTTAAGTTTGGCGGCGCATTATGCGCATTACGGGTTAGGAGGGGAAGCTTCTTTAACCGTTCGTTTTTAGTGAAAATACAGACACATAAAAAGCCCCGGTGACGGGGCTTTTTTGTTTGCGCAATCAAATAGATCCGGGATAACTTATTTGTAATAAATATTTTTTTTGATTTTGTCTACTTCCGCCTTTCCAAGCAATTTTTCTACAATGGCAAAAGCAAAATCAATAGTAGCCGCAGCACTTTGCCCGGTAATGATGTTGCCGTCTACGGTGGCATACTGTCCGGTAAAATGCCCGCCGAAATCTTCGTTCATGGCCGTGAAACATGTATAATTTTTTCCTTTCAAATATCCGGCACGGCCCAAAATAGTGGGGCTGGCACAAATAGCGGCCACAATTTTCCCATTATCTAAAAATTGTTTGATCGCATTTTGTACATTGGGGTTTGCTTCGAGTGCTTGGTACTGCGGTCCTCCGGGAAGAACAAGCGCCTCATAAGAAGTTGGATTAAAAGTGGTGAAATCATTTAACCGGGAACACGTCAGCCCAAACCGTCCGGTGGCGTCTGTTTGGCGGCAAGAAAAAATATCCACGTTTAGTCCGGCGCGGCGCAAAATAGCAAACGTGCCTACGGCCTCCAATTCCTCGAATCCGTTATCCACTACCATACATACTTTTTTCATAGTTTCTCCTAAAAAACCCCGCGTGCGCGGGGTCCAATTATTTAGCGGCTTTTTGTAAAGCGGTTACTTTATCGGTTTTTTCCCACGGGAAATTTTCCCGGCCGAAATGCCCGAAAGAAGCCGTCGGTTGGTAAATGGGACTGCGCAATTTAAAATGCTCAATGATACCGCGTGGAGTAAGCGGGAAAATTTTTTGCGCAATTTTTGCTAATTTTTCATCGGGTAAGCGGCCGGTACCATCCGTATCCACATAGAAACCGACAGGTTCGTCTTTCCCGATAGCATAAGCAATTTGTACCGTGCACTCGTCGGCTAATTTGGCAGCTACGATATTTTTGGCAATGTAGCGCGCCATATAAGCCGCGGAGCGATCTACTTTGGTTGGGTCCTTACCGGAGAAAGCGCCTCCGCCGTGCGGGCAGCGTCCGCCGTATGTATCTACAATAATTTTTCGTCCGGTTAAGCCGGTATCGGATTGCGGCCCGCCGATGACAAACTTCCCGGTGGGGTTGATGTAAATTTTAGTATCTTTATCAATCCATTGTTTTACGACGGGTAAAACAACGGCTTTTTCAATTTCTTTTTTGGCTTTGTCGGTAATTTTATTTCCGCTGCGGTCCAAAATATCTTCGGTATGCTGGGTGGAAAGCACAATGGTATCCACGCGCATAGGTTTACCGTTTTTATATTGAACAGTTACTTGGGATTTTGCATCGGGCCCTAAATAAGGCAAGGTTTTATTCTTGCGGACTTTCTCGTGATTTTTCAAAATGTTGTGAGAAAGCACCAATGAAAGCGGCATGTATTGCGGCGTTTCGTTTACGGCGTATCCCACCATTAAACCTTGGTCCCCTGCACCGCCGACGTCCACTCCTTGGCTGATATCGGGTGATTGCTGGCCGATTACGTTAATCACGGCGCACGTTTTATAATTAAATCCCCAGGTGGCGCTGTCGTAACCGATATCTTTGATTACATTACGGGCGATTTGTTCAATATCTACCCATGTGCGTGTTGTAATTTCTCCGCCGATAACAACGAGCCCGCGGGTAATGTAAGTTTCGCAAGCCACGCGTGCCGTTTTATCTTTTTCTAAAATTGCATCCAGTACCGCATCGGAAATTTGGTCACATACTTTATCGGGGTGGCCTTTGGAGACCGATTCGGACGTAAAATAACAGGTACCTTGTTTAATCATAAGGATACTCCTAATCAAATTTGAGGGGATTATCTATATTATAGCATTATAGCGAAGGTTCTTTTTGCTGCGGTGCAAGCGGCAAAAGTTCTTGTCCGTCGTAGGCAAAGTGAAACAACACCCCTGCCAAGAAACGAATTTGGTCGAAAAAATCTTCCTCGCGGATGAATTCATCCGCGTTGTGTGCGGAATTTTCGTCGGTAGGATTCATCTGTGGGCCAAGTCCGTAGGTAATTACGCCGTTGCGGCGTAGAAATTCGCTGTCGCTGGAGGCCGGGCTCATTCCGTTCACGGTAATAGAGCCGGGTAGCAATTTTTTGGCGGTGGCATCAATGGCGCCAAAGAGCTCATCGGTCCCATTCATTACGGGAGGTTCGGGAGTTTGCGGACGTTGGATTACTTCCAACGAGATATCCGGCTCTTGCGCAAATAAACGGGAAAGCTGCTCAAAAAATTCATCCGGGTCGGTGCCGGGCAATAAACGAATGTTGAGCAACGCACTGGCTGCGTTACTGGTGGTGTTGGGCTCCTCGCTGGCACTAAGTTCCGTTGGAGTGACCGTATCTTTGAGTTGGGAGCGGAAGAACGGATCTTGCGCCATTACTTCGGCGGCGTTTTGCTGGTTTTGCGGATTGCCGTGCAACAGCACATCAATGGTCGTTTTTCCGTCTTCGTTTTGCAGGGGCAAAATAGCTTGAAAGAAATTGCGGGCCACCGGTGTAATTTTGGCCGGAGGATTATAAGCGGATACTTTTGCCAGGGCCTGGGAAAGACGGTACACGGCGTTATCATTCGCGGGGATAGCGGCATGGCCACCCTGGCCGGAGGCGGTAATTTTCACATCCATATATTGTTTGGAAGCTCCTTCGGCAAATACTAAAGGAGTATCGTTATCGGCGCGGATAATTCCGCCGCCTTCGTTGAGTGCAAAGCCGGGATTTATTTTTTCCCAATGAGTTCCAAGCAGCCACAGCAATCCGGTTTTACTGCCGCTTTCTTCGCCGGATGTAGCCAGGAAAATGATGTCGCGTTGCGGGCGCTGTGTTTGTTGGGCAAGCCACGTGAAAAGGGCTAAATATGCGGCGGTATAATTTTTATCGTCCGTAGCGCCCAAGCCATAGATGCGGCCGTTTTGCTGGGTAGCTTTGAAAGGGTTTTTGCTCCAATCGGGCGAAGCGGCCACCGTATCCAAGTGGGAAAGAAGCAAAAGCGGTTTTTTGGAAGGGTCCGTCCCTTTCAACCGCGCCATTACGTTGGCGTATCCTTTGCGCGGAATAAAAATATCCCAATCAATGTGATTTTTGTTAAACACCTTATATATATAGCGTGCGGCGGCTAATTCGTTGGGGTTGGGTTGAGATGTATCAATATTGATTAAATGGATTAAATGTTGCTTGGCGTTTTGATTGATTTTTTGCCAATCCGATGTTTCCTGCGCTTGCGCGGGGAACGTAAATAAAATAATCCATACGCCCAATAAAAATTTTTTACACATATTAAAATTGCAATGTGGCTCCCGGCACTACGCCGTGTTTGGCGGCGGTTTGGGCGCGCAGTTCTAGTACATATTGGCCGGTTCCGGCGGCGGTAGCCACTTCGTAATCGGGAGTATACGTATAAGAATGGGGCACCTGTTGGGCAACGGAGGTTACTTTTTTATCCGTGCCGATGAATACCATGTCCAAATCAATGAGTGTATTTTTCATCCAAAATACTTGCTCCTGTTCCCGGTCAAATACAAACAACATGCCGCGGTTTTCGGGCAAGTCGGTCACAAACATAAGGCCTTTTTCCTGTTTGGCAGGTGTGTCGGCCAGGCGTGCTTGTACTTCAAAGCCGTCCGGCAATGTAATCGTGCGCGTACGGTAGGAAGAACAGCCCGTCAGCAAAATCAAAATAAGGGTTGAAAAAAGCACTTTTTTCATATATACTTAGTGTAGCATAAATAGGCAAAAAATTGGGGGCCTATTAGGCCCACAAAATACTTGACTATTTTAGTTTTTTGTTGGTACAATAAGTTTGCGGCCTTGCAGTACGAGCAAAATTCCTGCAAGCCCAAAGGCCGCCCTCAAAGAGGAAAGGGTAAGCGGGAAGGAGATAATAGTTATGAATAATAAAGGGTTCACCCTAATCGAATTATTGGTAGTGGTGCTCATCATCGGTATTTTGGCCGCTATGGCATTGCCCCAATACTTTAAAGCAGTTGAACGCAGCCGCATGAGCGAAGCTGTAACGTTGATGGCAAACATTGCCCAATCGGAACAACGCAAATACTTGCAAATCAACAAGTATATTTCCAACTTCCGCGGTTTGGACGTTGCCCCGAAAGGTGCTACTGGTCCGACACATTGTACCAAAGGGACGATGGATGCCTCCAATGCGTATTCCCCTTCTGAAACCTGCGGCGGTGGAAACGGTTTCTACTTGACCTTGTCTGTGGATAACACCAATGTCAACGAAGGTAAAATCGAAGCTGCTCGTGCCAATGGTGACGGGCAATACAAATACACCTTGCACCGCTATTTTGGTGCTACGGGTGTAGCGTGTCAAGCCCGCAACGACAATGGTGCCGAATTGTGCGCCGATTTCTGCGGTATTGATACTTTGGCTAACGGTCAATACTGCTGTACGGACGGACAAACAGCTGCTGACATGGACAGCTTTACCAATAGTACCTGTGCAAAACCTGCAGCTAACAGCTAATTAGTAGCAGCATAGGATTTACAGTGCCTCTCTTCTTGTAAGAGGGGCACTTTTTTTGTTGTTGTGGGAGCGGTTTTAACAATGTGTTGTTCTTCCCGGCGTTTTTTGCAAAGCAGATTTTGTTTTTAATTTGTGTATTTTCCTTCTATCGTACGTCTATAATTGGTATAATATAAGTAATGACTGCTGCCCAAAATCCTTTATTGCAGGTAAAAGATTTACAGGTATCCTTCCGCACGGACGAAGGCATTACCCCTGTGCTCCACGGCCTTTCCTACACCTTGCGCCGGGGGCGTATTTTGGCTGTGGTGGGGGAATCCGGCAGCGGTAAAACGGTGCATGCACTTTCTTTGCTGCGGTTGCTGCCGCCCAGCGCGCAAATTACAAAAGGCCAAATTTTGTTCAACGGTAAAGACATTTGCAAGATGAGCCCCGCACAACTGCGCAAAGTGCGCGGTGCCAAAATGGCGATGATTTTTCAGGACCCGTCCGCCAGTTTAAACCCGGTACTCACGATCGGCGAACAATTGGCCGAAACAATTTTGGCCCATAAAAAAATATCCAAACAAGAGGCGCTTTCACAATCCGCAAAATTGCTTGAAAAAGTAGGTATCCACGACCCGGAAAAACGATTAAACGAATATCCGTTCCAGTTTTCCGGCGGAATGTGCCAACGCGTGATGATTGCCATGGCGCTGGCGCTCAACCCGGAGGTGCTAATTGCCGACGAACCCACTACGGCATTGGATGTTACCATTCAAGCACAAATTTTAAAACTTATCCGCAATTTACAGCAGCAAAGTAATATGTCGGCCGTTTTTATTACGCACAACTTGGCCGTAGTGGCCGGAATTGCCGATGATGTCTTGGTACTTTACGGCGGACTTTGTATGGAAGAAGCCCCGGTGGAAGATTTGTTTGCCCGGCCCCTTCATCCGTATACACAAGGGTTGTTAAAATCGTTGGTGTCGGTGCAAAAGAAAGAGGAAAAATTGCCCGCTATTGAAGGACAACCCCCGGTGCCCGGGCAAATAAAAGAAGGATGTCCGTTTGCTCCCCGTTGTGAAAAAGCCACAGAAAAATGTTTTAAAACGTGTCCGCCTTTGTTTGAAAAAGACACACGCAAAGTGCGTTGTTGGTTGGAGGAAAACGTATGAGCGTGCCGATACAAATTACGCACTTATCCAAAACGTATATCCGCCGGCCGTGGTTGGGCAAACACGCGGAAAAAGAGGTGCTAAAGGATATTACACTGACGTTGCACCCCGGGCGGGTATTAGGGTTGGTGGGGGAATCCGGCTGCGGAAAGAGTACGCTGTGTAAAGTGCTTTTGGGTATTGAAAAACCAACGACAGGGGAAGTGTTGGTGGACGGTCAAAATGTGGCTAAAATTTCAAAAGCACAATTTAAACAGTTGCGCCGCCAATTGCAAGTGATCTATCAAGACCCGTACGGCAGTTTGGACCCGCGTATGAACGTGCGCCAAATTTTAAGCGAACCGCTTGATATCCACGGTTTGAAAAAAGAAAAACAAGCGCGGGAAAAATATTTAAAAGAATTAGTAGAAGCGGTGGGATT
This sequence comes from Elusimicrobiaceae bacterium, assembly GCA_016283355.1. GTDB lineage: Bacteria > Elusimicrobiota > Elusimicrobia > Elusimicrobiales > Elusimicrobiaceae > Avelusimicrobium. Next base: position 23,931 of record JAEEMS010000008.1, read on the forward strand.
ATCGGAAGCGTTTTTGGCGCGTTATCCGCATGAATTTTCCGGAGGGCAACGGCAACGTATTTGTATTGCGCGTGCGCTGGCGCTCAATCCTAAAATTTTAATTGCCGATGAGCCGGTTTCTTCGTTGGATGTTTCGGTTCAGGCGCAAATTTTAAATTTGTTAAAAGAAATTAAACAAAAACGGAGTTTGTCGGTCCTGTTTGTAACGCACGACTTCGGGGTGGCACGATTCTTGTGTGATGATATCGCCGTGATGCATCAGGGGCGTATCGTGGAATTTGCTCCGGCGGAGGAATTGTTTTCCCGGCCGCAAAATGCATATACAAAAAAATTGTTATCCGCTGTTCCCAAGGCAGACCCGTCTTTAAAAAATGAGTGGTTGGGTGCCACTGAGGAGAAATAATATGAATTCATCCCGTTTGTTACGCACGTTTTTGGAGCTTGTAAAAATTAACAGCGAATCTTTTCATGAAAAAGAGATTCACCGCTTTTTGATGCAACGTTTGCAAAAATTGGGTTGCCGGGTATCAACGGATCATGCCGGCCGTTCTTATTCCACCGATGCCCCGGGAAATGTGTTTGGCTTTTTAAACGGTACCGTGAAAAGCAAACCTATTTTGCTTTGCTCGCACATGGATACCGTCAGCCCCGGAAATAATGTAAAACCGATCGTTAAAAAAGACCGTATCACTTCGGACGGAACAACTATTTTAGGTGCCGATGATAAAGCCGGATTGGCAATTATTTTAGAGGTGTTACAAACATTGCAAGAAGAAAAAATTCCGCATCCGCCCGTTGAAGTGCTTTTTACGTTGACGGAAGAAAACGGCATGAACGGAGCTAAAAATGCAGATTATAAAAAATTAAAAAGCCGGGAAGGCCTTATCTTGGATAACGAAGAAGGCAACGAGGTTTTAATCCAAGGGCCCGCCGTAAATACAATTGAAGTGTGGATTAAAGGATTGGCCGCACACGCGGGAGCGTGCCCGGAAAAAGGAATTTCCGCATTGGAAATAGCCGCATATGCGATTAGCCGTATGAAACTGGGCCGTATCGATAAAGAAACGGTAGCCAATATGGCGATTATCCAAGGTGGAAAAGCCACCAATATTGTAACGGATGAAATTTATTTGAAAGGAGAGGCCCGCAGTTTAAACAATGCTAAATTGGCCAAACAAACCGCGCATATGAAAGCGTGCTTTGAAGAAGCCGTGAAACGTTACACAAAAAAAATCGACGGGAAAGTACGTAAACCTTCTTTTAAATTTGTACCGTTCCAGCGTTATCCCGCCGTCAATGTGTCCAAACAACATCCGTTGGTACGCCAATTACTCGCGGCTGCCAAAAAAGAGAAAATAACAATGCGGGCGTGCGCTTCCGGCGGCGGATGCGATGCCAATGTGCTCAGCGGATTTGGTTTTACGTTGCCCAATGTAGGGGTGGGATGCCGTAATTGCCACACGCAGCAAGAATACCTGTTGCTCAAAGAATTTTTTAATACGTGTAATGTCGTGTTAGATGTAGTACGCAATTATAAAAAATAGAGGATTTATGCTTCGTTACATTATTCGTCGTTTGCTCTTATTGCCGCTGGTGGTATTGGGAGTGACGTTTGGGTTATTCTTTTTAACACAACGTTTAAGCCCGGAGATGCGTGCTTCGTTGTACATTAAAGATCCACGGCAAATGAACGCCATGGAAGAAATTATACGCGAATACGGTTTGCGGGATAATGTTTTTAAACAATATGGCCGGTGGCTGGGAAATGTGGTAAAAGGAGATTTGGGATACAGCCCCAGTGCCAATATGCCGGTGGCACGGGCCATCAAAGAGTATTTACCGGCTACGATTCAATTGGCTTTTGTGACAATTTTACTGGTTGTTTTTTTCGGCGTTTGGTTCGGGAGCGCTTCGGCCGTACATAAAGATAAGTGGCAGGATATTGTAGCGCGGTTTGTTTCGGTGGGGGGTTTTTCTTTGCCGATTTTCGTACTAGGGCTTTTAATGCTGATGTTATTTTACGGGAAATTGGGTTGGTTCGCTCCGGGGGGATATTCGGTTCAATCCAATATGATTATCCACGCTGCCGCGTTTAAAACGTATACGGGATTCTTGCTGATTGATACGTTGCTTAACGGTCATCCGCGTGTGTTTTTGGATGTGTTATTCCATTTGGTGCTTCCGTCGGTAACATTGTGCATCGGTTCTTTTGCATTGATGGTGCGTGTGATGCGCTCAAGTATGTTGGAAGAATTAAACAAGGATTATGTGCGCACGGCCCGCGCCAAAGGGTTGCCGGAATGGAAAGTGGTGTATAAGCATGCCGGTAAAAATGCAATTATCCCCGTGATTACACTGGCAAGCATTCAGTTCATTCGGTTGTTGGGTGGAACGGTGATTGTGGAAACAATTTTTGATTATCCGGGAATCGGACGGTTTGGTGTGATTGCGGCACAACAATTGGATATAGCCGGCATTTTAGGGTTTTCTCTTATGGTGGCGGTATTGTTTGTAATAGGGAATTTGTTATCGGATATCTTGTATACGGCGGTTGATCCGCGTATTCGGTTGGAGTAATTATGAACGAGCGGATTTGGAAACGAATTTATAAAAATAAAACTTCTCTTTTCGGCTTAATTTTAGTGGCCTTGTTTGCATTGGTGGCTCTGTTGGCACCCGTTTTGGCCCCTGTACAAAATAAAAATAATCCGTACCAGTTGCCACAGAAAAGTTATCAGATTGCTCCGCAACCGCCTTCTTCACAAAATTGGTTTGGAACAACGGAACAACAGTATGATTTGTACTATGGGGTTGTGTGGGGGACACGTCTGGCTTTTAAAATCGGAATTACCGTTACTTTCTTTGCGTTTTTGATCGGGTTATTTGTAGGAGGAATTGCAGCATATTTTGGCGGCAAGACGGATGAAATTTTGATGCGGCTGACGGATATTGTGTTTGCCGTGCCTTCCCTGGTCTTGGCAATGGTAATTGCGGCCATGTTGGGACCGGATATAAAAAATATGATGATCGCACTGACGGCCGTGGCGTGGCCTTCTTATGCACGGCTGGTGCGCGGGGATATTTTATCCGTTAAACAACGTGACTACGTGACAGCTGCCCGTACGCTGGGGGCACGCGGTCCGCGAATTTTGCTCAGACATATTTTGCCTAATTCCATTTATCCATCGGTAGTGGTAGCCAGTTTGGACATTGGATATATTGTGTTAACGGCGGCTTCCCTCTCCTTTTTGGGCTTAGGAGCACAGCCCGGAACGGCTGATTGGGGACAATTAATTGCCATGGCGCGCAATTGGGTTTTGGGTATACCGGGCCACACGTTTTTTTATTGGTATACCGTCGTAGCGCCAGGGGGAGCTATTTTCCTGTTTGTGTTGGGATGGAATTTGTTAGGGGATGCTTTTCGCGATATTTTAGACCCAAGACAGGGATGATTTTATACAATAGAATGAGATGCTATTAATGAGGTGCTTATGATTCGTCGCAAAGATTTATATACGGCTTTATCGGACAGTGCTTTCCGCATGCCGGATAAAATTGCATTGGTAGAAGCCGGTACAAACAAGAAAATTTCATTTCATGAACTTTTAATGCAAGTGGACCGTGCAGCCGATATGTACTTTGAACACGGGATTCGTAAAGGGGATCGTGTGGCCATTGCTCACCGTAATGCAATTGATACGGTAGTGGCTAATTTTGCCCTCTATAAATTGGGGGCAGTATCTATTCCTATGAATTTTATGGTTACCAAGGCGGAAGAAATCGAATTTATTCTAAATAACGCCGGGGCTAAAGCCGTGGTAACGCAAGCGGAATTTATTCGCCATTATGTGAAATGTTCCGTTAATATTCCCTCGTTGAAGTATATTTTTACGACGGATGAAATTCCTTCTTCTGCTGCCGAGTGCGATAAAGTACAATTGTTTTGGGAACAGGTTGAAAAATCTACGGCACATGAAGAAACGGCGGCCGCACAAGCGGGATTGGATGATTTAGCATTTATCTTGTACACGTCCGGAACGACGGGTCTGCCAAAAGGAGCCATGCTCACGCACGGAAATTTGGCTTCTAATGTAATTTCCTGTGCACAAATTTTTAAGATCACGGATGAAGATGTCTTTTTGTGCTTGCTACCGATGTTCCATTCCTTCGCATGGACAACGTGTGTTGTAATCCCGATGTATTTGAACCTAAAAGTGGTTATTGTTGCCAATGTTATGCCGGCTAGTAAATGGTTGGGGGCAATGGGAACGGAAAATGTTACTTTGATTTTGGCTGTTCCGCAGATTTATGCGGTTCTCTCTAAAGAAGCCAAGGGATTGAAGCAACTTTATTTACGTTTCTGGCCGTTTAAAAATGTGCGTTTTGCCGTATCGGGTGCCGCACCGTTAACGCAAGAAATTAAGGGCCGTTTTGAAGAAAAAATCGGTGTGCCAATATTGGAAGGGTACGGTTTGACGGAAACCAGCCCGGTTGTAAGTGTAAATACAGAAGAACTTCAAAAAATTAAATCTGTAGGGCCGGCCATTCCGGCCGTAAGCACCCGTGTTGTGGATGATGAAGGTAATGAAGTCCCGCGTAATCACGAAGGGGAGTTATGTGTCAAAGGACCTAACTTATTTAAAGGTTACTGGGGCAATGAAAAAGCCACCAAAGATGCTTTTACCGAGGATGGATGGTTTAGGACGGGCGATATCGTAGAGATTGATGATGACGGATTTATTTTCATCAAAGACCGAAAGAAAGACATGATCATTATTAAAGGATTAAAAGTATTTTCTGCCCAAGTAGAAGCTGTTATTTGTGAACATCCTGCGATTGAAGAATGTGCCATTGTCGGGGTGCCCGACGGAAGAGGCGGGGAGTTTATCAAACTCTATGCCGTTAAGAAGGAAGGCGCTGAAGTATCGGATGCCGAGTTTAGAAAATTTTTAAAATTACACTTGGATAATTATAAACGTCCTCGTGATTTTGAATTTGTTGATGCTTTACCTAAAAACGCGCTTAAAAAAGTACTCAAACGCAAACTTCGCGAAGATGCCGTTGCTAAATTAGCAGCTCGTACGGTACAACCCGCTGCGGAGGATTCCGTTGCCTAAGTTGGAAGATGTTTTGGCGGAGGTGATTCCCCATGCCCACTATGTGGGAGGAATCGTTCGTAATAGTTTGTTGGGCAATCCGTCTTCCGATATAGATATTACACTTCCTGCAAATGAGGTAAAAGAGGCGGCAAAAGAGCTTGCACGTCGTTTGCATGCTGCCGTATTTGAGGTAGACCCGGAGTTGGGTGTTTGGCGGTTGGTTACCCATCAGGAAAAAATCCAAATTGATTTAACTGCCTACCAGGGCGCGAATTTAAAAGAAGATTTGTGCCGTCGTGATTTTTCGTTTAATGCTTTGGCGTATCCGGTTGTTTCTCGGCCTGAAATTCAAATTTCTCCGCGACAAAACACAACCGCTCATCTTTGGTTGAAAAATCTACAAGAAGATTTGATTGTAGATGAAACAAATGGTGTACAAGATTTGCGTTACCATTTGATTCGTCTGAACGGAAGTACGCATTTTCAGGATGATCCACTTCGTATGTTGCGGGCATTTCGTCTGGCTGCAGAATTGAATTTTACCATTGTACCGGATACAGTGGAACAGATTAAAAAAGATCACGCTCTGATTGTACATTCTGCGGGAGAACGGATAAAAGAGGAGTTGGACTGTTTGCTTAATACCTCCCACGGTTATGAAATGATAAGTAGGATGGATGAATGTGGTTTGTTGACTTCTATTTTCCCGGAATTGGAAGCCCAGCGTACCTGTGCGGAAGTATATTATGGGACGGGAGGGGTTTTAAAACACACGTTACAAGTACTACGGCGAATGGAATACTTGTTGGATCATTTGGAAGAAGCTTTTCCAAAATATTGCGGAAAACTGATTCCGTTTGTACAAAACAAAGCATTGTATAAAATGGCTGCATTGTTACACGATGTAGCTAAGCCCATAACGGCAAAAGTGCAGGGTGATCGGCTTCGCTTTTTCTATCATGAGCAAAAAGGGGCTCAGATGGCGCGTGTTATTTTGCAACGATTGCACTATAGCGGGGTAGATATTCGTATGATTTGTGCAATGATTGGGGAGCATTTGCGCCCCTCCAATCTAGCCAGTAACAACGTATTGACGGATCGGGGGGTCTATCATTTCTTCCGCGATTTGCAAGAAGCGGGGATTCCGATGCTTTTATTGTGTTGGGCCGACTACACAAGCTATATTTCTGATGAACAATTAAATCAAATTTTGCCTCACGCAGCGGATCGTTTGATGACGATTACGCAAGCCAAGCGGGAGGAAAATGTCGGTAAAACATTACGCCATTTGCAGGTTCTTTCCGTTTTACTTAACAAATATTTTGACCAACCGCAAAAGGTCCGTCCCACGCGGTTAATTACCGGAGAGGATGTCATGCGCGAATGTCATATTTTACCCGGACCGAAAGTGGGAAAAATTTTAGAAACTGTGTCGGAAGCGCAGGTGGAAAGTAAAATTACGACTCGTGCGGAAGCTTTAGCATTTATCAAAAAAATAAATGCGTCGGCCCTCGGAAAATAGACCGACGCATTGCGTGTATTAGGTGTTTTTAATAAGTTTCCTCTCCGAATCTGCTATTTCCTTTCACAAAATTCTTAGTGATTGTCTTTTTGGGTGTATGACGTATTGCTGTATACGATGTTGAAACAGGAATTTGCGTTTCAGGAGAAACAGTTAACGCCAATTCGACACAGGAGTTATTGTCCTGAATGAAACGATAAATCATATCATTCCCGGTGTTGGTATCATGTCCAACAAAGAATACGTCTTCGCCTGTCCTATCAAGGTGTATTACTTCCAAAGGATTTCCCTTCTTCTTTTGTTCCTCCAGGACGTAGTGTGGCCGAAAATCACAATCATACATCTTCCATTTGGATATACGGATGTTCATTTCGGGCGAATGTGCGTAGAAATTCTCGGAATGTCGTTTGTATTCATGCGTTTCTTGCAATCGGAATTCTCCCCCGAATAATGCCAAGATGCGGGGATCCTCCTCACTGCGGGTTAAGAATTCTTGAGTAGAATCCTCCTCCAGCATGAATCTGTTATTTCCTTTCACAAAATTCTTAGTAATTGTCTTTTTGGGTGTATAACGTATTGCTTGATACAATTTGTCAGTATGAATTCCCGCTTCAGGAGAAACAGTTAACGCCAATTCGACACAGGAGTTATTGTCCTGAATGAAACGATAAATCATATGATTCCCTGTGTTGGTATTCTCTCCGATTAAATAGCCATTTTTTAGATCTTTCGTTGTCCATTTCATAGGGATTCCCTGCTTATCGTGTTCCTCCATGACGTGATATAGCCGAAAATCACAATCATACATCTTCCATTTAGATATAAAAATGTTCATCTCGGGAGAATGTGCGTAGAAATTCTCGGAATGTCGTTCGTATACATGTGTTTCTTGCAATCGGAATTGTCTCCCGAATAATGCCAAGATGCGGGGATTCTCATCACTGCGGGTCAAGACATCCCGATTAGCCTCTTGTTTTGCATTTTCAGCGCTTGCTCCTGCTGCTTTTGCAAGATCAGCGACACTGGCACCGGGTCTGGCAGCTGTTGCATAGGTCCCGGTGGTAAGTAACAAACTGCATAGCGCAAATATTAATGTTTTTTTCATGTTTTCCTCCCTAATGAATTGCTTACGATTATAGTATTAATAGAGTTTTACTATTTTTCAAGGGCAAAAAGGCCTAGGTTTTTGGACCTATTTATGAATGTCCAATTAGGTGATTTGAAATAATTGTGTGGTATTAAAAATTTTGCTACAATGAAGTGTCATTAATTTATGCGGGCGTGGTTCAATGGTAGAATGGAAGCTTCCCAAGCTTTAGACGAGGGTTCGATTCCCTTCGCCCGCTTTTAAAAGGTTCTTATGGCAAACAATCAAAATTTCGAAAACGAAGAGCAGGAATTGGAAACGCGTCCCGCAGGTAACAAAGACCTGTGGCTTTTTTTAATTGTATTGGACGTTGTTTTCTTGTGTGTGTTTGGCTTTTTTATTTACAAACACTTTTCGGGTCGGCTTTTTGAATCGGCTCGAACTGCGCAAGCGGCCGATCGTCCTGTTTTGACCGAAGAAGTGGCGGGAGCCCCAACACAGGAACCGGAATCTTTATCCGTGGTTACGGTGGAAGAACCGGAGAAGTCCCCTGCTGCCATTCCTGCAGAAGAAATAGCTACGGCGGAAATGTCGGTAGCGGACTTATTGAGACCGCAAGAAACGGAATCGTCCACTTCCGAAAAGGAACAAAAACAAAGCATTTTGATTGCACAGGGGAAAGGCAAATATCGTCAGGTAACATTTCGTTGGTTTGGGGGAGGGGAAAAAGTAGCCGTAGTGAGTGGATTTACTATGTCCAAACCCAAAGAGCTTAAAAAGAATGGTGATTTTTGGGAGATCACGTTGGCAATTGCGCCGGGCTCTTATAAATTCTTGTATGTTATAGACGGTAAAAACACGTTGGATCCGTATGCGCCGCAGAAGGATGGCCGGTCTGTATTAGAAGTAAAATAAGAGGGTTTACGGAAAAAACTTTATAAATTCTCAATTGTCCGAAAGCATTTTGATGAAGGTGCGCGTAAACAACGGGGGCTGCGATGGCAGCCCCCGTTGAGGTTACGACTAATCGCCCCGGGTTTCGGCTTCCGCGAGGGCGGCAGGAAAAAGATGTTAGTTGTTGATGTAACGCTTAATAATACTGCGCACAATACCTTCCACATGAAAAGAATCTTTATCCGCTACGATGGGAGTGTAAGCGGGATTGACCGATTGTAAAATCACATTTTCCCCGTCTTGTGTAAATCGTTTTACCATTACTTCTCCCTCATTGACGCATACGACGACATCTTTATTTTTGGGTTGATGGCTTTGTTCCACAATCAGCCAATCATGGGGAGCAATCAGCGTTTGCATGGAATCTCCCTTTGCTTCAACCATAAAACCTTTGCTGGCCGGAAAGTAGATCATACTCGGATCCACGGGGATGATACGGGTGGGCATTCCATCTAAAATTGTTCCTTCCGGCCCACATTTTGCCATACCGTACATTTTTAAGTAAACAACATTGCGTTCCGGATCTTTTAAGATAATATAGTCACGCGGATTAGCGGGATTGCGTTTAAGGAATCCTTTTTTTTCCAATTGTTTAATATGGTGGAAGACAACGCTTTTTGCGCTAACGTTTAACCTTTCGGCAAGTTCTTCCATTGTAAGCGGATCGGATATATTGACTTTTAAAATTTCCAATAATTCAATTTGTTTTTGGTGTAAAGCTTTCATTGATTCTCCTTGTGACTTTTCTTTTTGTTCTATATAATGTTCTATAATTTTGAAACAATAAAGTCAAGTTATTTTTAAAAATATTTAAAAAATAAGCATTTTTAAAAATATATATTTTTCTTTTTGTTCTATATTTATATTCAATTGTGGAAAATTTTTGCAAATTAGAGAGGTTAGTATTTTCTATTTTTTTCCCAATTCCAAGCCGTTTCCAGGATGCGATCTAAATTATATTTAGGCGCCCAATTTAAAGAATCACGGGCTTTTGTACTATCCGCCACTAAAACAGCGGGGTCTCCTTTTCTGCGCGGAGTGATTTCTACTTTAAAATCGATTCCTGTGATTTCTTTGGCTACTTTGATTAGCTGTGCTACGGAGTAACCGATGCCACTGCCCAAATTGAATTGATCGCTTTGATGCGTTTGGACTAGTTTTTCCAAAGCCAGAATATGGGCACTGGCTAAATCGTTGACATGGATGTAATCACGGATACAAGTACCATCGGGCGTAGGATAATCTGTACCAAAAATTTTGATAGAGGGCAGCTTACCCGCCGCAGTTTGTAAGATGCGTGGGATGAGATGTGTTTCCGGGGTGTGAGATTCCCCGATTTGGCCGCTATCGTCAGCACCGCTGGCATTAAAATAACGTAACACCATCGATTTTAAACCGTACGCTTTGTCGAAATCTTGTAATATTTTCTCGACCATTAATTTAGAGTTACCATAGGGGTTAATGGGAAGTTGTAAGTGGGTTTCATCTATTTTCTCTTGTTTGAAATTTCCGAAAGTGGCCGCTGTTGAAGAAAAAACGAAATAGGGAATGTTGTTCTCTACCATTGCATCCAATAAATTAAGTACACGGGAGACATTGTTATGGTAATACTTAGATGGGTCCTCTATGCTTTCTTCCACTTCGATGAATGCCGCAAAATGCATGACGGCTTTTATGGAATATTTTTGAAAAATTTTACTGAGGTGTGTTTTATCTCCCAAATCTCCTTTTTCAAAAGGATACCCTTTGACGGCTGCCAGATGCCCTTTTGATAAATTATCAAATACAATAGGTTGATACCCTTGTTGTGCTAGCATTTTCACAACGTGGGAACCGATATATCCGGCACCACCGACTACTAAAATATTTTCCATAGGTGATATCTCTCTTTCTATACACTACTATTGTATAATACCGGAATTGTTTTTTGCTAAAATAATCGTATGAAAAAATGGTTACTAGTTGTTTTAGCGGGGGTTTTTCTCTTTTTTATGTTTGGAAATAAGAAGAAGATTAAAAATTTCCCAAATTCAAATCTTGCGATTGTGGCATTTGGGGACAGTTTAACGGCAGGTTATGGAGCCCCCAAAGGAAACTCCTATCCGGATTATCTGGCGCAGCAGCTAGGACGCCCTGTTGTGAATTTAGGTGTATCGGGTGAGTTGGCGGTAGAAGCAGGGAAACGATTATCGGATGTTTTGGCCCACAAACCGTATATGGTATTAATTGAGTTTGGTGGAAATGATTTTATACAACAACGCAGCAGCATCGCGGCGGTGGCAGCAGTGGCGGAAATAGTGGAGCAAGTGCAAGAGGCCGGAGCCATTGCGGTAATTGTTGATATTGGGGGACCTGGAATGACATATTATACCCGGGCGTATCGGAAATTAGCCAAAGAAAAAAATGTGATTTTTGTGCCAGCTATTTTACAAGGGATTTTAAATAAACGTCATCTGAAATCTGATCATGTTCATCCCAATAGCGAAGGGTACAAACTTGTAGCAGATAAAATTTATAAAGAGATTCATCCTTACGTGAAGTAAAAAACCCTCCTTTGAAAGGAGGGTTTTTTGAGATTACATTTTGAAATCTTCCCCTAAGTACAATTTACGGGCGTTGGGATCGTTGAGAAGCGTATTTTGATCCCCTTCTACCAATATTTTCCCATCATAAATGAGATAAGCTCTTTCTGTTAACGGCAATGTTTCGCGGACGTTATGGTCCGTAATCAATACTCCTAAGCCCTTGTCTTTTAGTTTAAAAATCATCTTGCGTAGGTCGGCCACGGTAATCGGATCAATCCCGACAAAAGGTTCGTCTAATAGGATAATTTGCGGGTTACTAATCATACAACGGGCAATTTCCATCCGCCGTTTTTCTCCGCCGGAAAGAGTCCATGCTTTTTGTTTGGCAAGTTTTGTTAATCCGAATTCTTCTAACAGATTATCAACACGTTGTTTTTGTTCCTTTTTATCATCTAAAATTCGTTCCAGTACAGCCAACAAATTTTCTTCGACAGTTAACCCTTTAAAAATAGTAGGTTCTTGGGCCAAATAACCCAGCCCGTGGCGTGCACGTTCATACATCGGCAAATTTGTAACATCATTTCCGTCTATAAAGACATGTCCCTGCGTAGGCCGTATAAATCCAACCATCATGTAAAAAGAAGTTGTTTTCCCGGCACCGTTGGGCCCGAGGAGTCCCACGATTTCGCCGGATTTTACGTGGATATCTACCCCTTTGACAACCATTCGGTCTTTGTATACTTTTACAATTTTTTCACTGCGCAGTTCCATAATGAATTCCTTGGTTAAATTTGGAAAAATCGATTTTATTTACTTCCGGAGATACGAACCACCCTTGCAAATTCCCTTCCGCATTAATTTGGTTTCCTTCCGCGTCGGAGGATACCCTATCGGCTATTATAGCAAATGTTCCCTGAGGTGTGGTACCGTGGAGAAGGGGGCGATCTCCGTATGCGGAAGAAGTATTATGAGCGCCGTCGTACAGAATCGTTTGGGCTTCTAACGTGTGTTCTCCATCGGACAAAATGGCATTTCCCTCTAGCAGGGCAAAATCTTCTAATTTTTTAATTGTAATTTTGTCGGCCGCCATGCTTTGCACACCCTTGTCCGAGGTACGTTCTATGCGAACACTCCCTTCCAATGTAAATATCTGTGCGCTGATGTCAAACGTAGCTTTTTGTGCGGTGGCTATAATAGGGATATTGTTTTCGTCTGTGTAAATAAGTTTAAGGGAATGTCCCTTGCGGGTGGTATTCATTGTGCCTTGTTGTGTTTTGTAATTGAAACGAGCCCAATCTGCGTTGGCTTCATAAGAGACGTCTTTTTCTTTTTGTTTGAGGTATACATTTCCCTTGGCGGTAATGCGGTGGAGAGCGCGTTCGGATAGGGCATAATCCGCTTTGAAAGAGTAGATGCCATTGTCATAAAAGACATTTCCGGAAAATTCTTCTTGTTGTTTGTCTTTGTAAACGACCCACTGATCGCTTTTGACGACTCCTCCCAGGAGAGAAGGGAGTTCTTTGTTGGTTGTTTTTTTATCTTGCAGGGATTGTTTCACTTGTTTAATACGACTTTTCACAGGAGCTGTTTGTACCTGTTTATCGTGGACTTGTACGGTTTTGGTACAGGCCCCAAGCAGGAAGGCAACAAAAATGAAAGGCAAATAATAGCGCATAGATTATTTTTTTGTAATGTCTTTGACGGAAGAAGGAACACGGGTAGTTTGTTTCCGGAATTCGATTTTAGTTAATTTAGAGTTCGTTTCTACCCCTTTATCTGCGGTAATACTGGCTCCATCCCGTGTAATCAGTGTTTTTCCGTCGGACCAAATAGTATCGGTATCAATATTATAAAAAAAACGGTTTGTTTTAATCGTTAGGCGGTCGGTAAAAGATTTAATAACGGCATTTCCTTCAATTTTTACCAATCTTTTTAAATAATCAAAAGAGCCGATTTTACCGGTGATACTGGCACTGTCTTTCCCATCCTGTTTTAATAATAATGACGGACGCGACAGCGTGGCATTTTGTGCATCCGCAAAATTGACGGTATCGGCCAATAATATCCACTCTTTTTGGTTGTCTTTGGAAGCAAAAATAGAAACTTCTGTAGCCAGCTGCTCGTGTTCTTCGTCCTTTTGTACATCGTCCGCGCTCCCACAAGCAACCAACAACACAAGAGAAAAGAAAGATAAAAGTAGTTTCATTTTATTTCTTATCAAGCAATGCTAAAAACTCAATTAAATCTTTTTCATCAATAATACCAACTACTTTGCCTGTTTTATCCAATACGGGTAAATTATCTACGTGTGTACGGTGAATCATTTTTGCAGCTTCAATTGCCGGTAATGTGTCCAACAGATGATACGGGTTTTTAGTCATTACTTCCGTAATCTTTTTACTTAAAACATTGGTACCGTCTTTTTGTAAAATACGTCGTAAATCTCCGTCCGTAAAGTAACCGAGGAGCTTTCCGTTTTTATCCACGACACTTGTGGCGCCAACGGCTCCGGTTTTTGTCATCACAAACAAAGCATCTTGTACTGTTTCTTTGGCGGTAACAGTAGGATTATTTTTTCCTTTACGCATTAGATCTTTCACGGATTGCGTGAGTAATTTGCCCAAGGAACCACCCGGATGAAAAGTGGCAAAATCTTTTTTCTCAAAATGCTTAATTTCCATTAAGCAAACGGCCAAAGCATCTCCCACGGCCAAAGTGGCAGTGGTAGAAGCGGTAGGAGCTAAATTATATGGGCATGCTTCCCGTTCGATGTGGACGGTAACGGCAATATCGGACATCAATGCCAACTTAGAATGTCGGTGTCCGGTGATAGATATAATAGTGAGTTTGCGGCGTTCTAAAGAAGGTAAAATTTTATTGATTTCTTCCGTTTGCCCGGAAAAAGAAATAGCAATAATGATATCTCCCGGAGTAATCATTCCCAAATCTCCGTGCAATGCCTCTACCGGATGAACGAAAAAAGAAGGAGTGCCGGTAGAAGCTAATGTGGCAGAAATTTTTCGTCCGATAATACCACTTTTCCCGATACCGAGTACGACGACACGTCCTTTACAAGCTGCAATTGCTTTTACCGCTTTTAAAAACTGGTCATCAACACTTTTATGACTCAATTTAAGAGCATCTGTTTCTATGTCCAGTACATGTCGTGCGATGCGTTTTACTTGCGCAGGGGAAAAGTTTGTTTTTTTCATAAAGTATCCTATTTGAAATTTTTTACTACTTTGTCAATCGCGCATAATTGTTTGACCATGGTGGCAGTTAATTTGAAATCCAAGGAATTGGGGCCGTCCGATAATGCCTTATCCGGATTGGGATGTGCCTCAAAAAATACCCCGGCAATTCCCAACGCGACGGCAGCTTTTGCCAGGACGGGTGCCAATAGACGATTCCCTCCTGTTGCACTGCCCAGGGCCCCTGGCTTTTGAACGGAGTGAGTAGCATCAAAAATGACCGGATAACCAAATTGCTTCATAATCTCAAGAGAGCGCATATCTACCACCAAATCCCCGTAACCGAAACTGGCACCGCGTTCAGTTAATAAGATTTTGTAATTACCGCGCGATTCTATTTTTTTGATGACTTGTTCCATGGAAGACGGGGCCAAAAATTGCCCTTTTTTCACGTTAATGGCTTTACCGGTATCTGCACAAGCCAACACTAAATCTGTTTGCCGACACAAAAAAGCCGGAATCTGCAAGATATCTGCCACTTGGGCGGCTTCTTCCGCTTGCCAAGGTTCATGTACATCTACCACAACCGGTAAACCCGTCAGGGCTTTTGCTTTCGCCAAAATTGCCAATCCCGCCGCTAACCCAGGCCCGCGATATGCATGAACGGAAGTGCGGTTGGCCTTGTCAAAGGATGCCTTTAAGATAAATGGGTGATGGGTGCGTGCCAAGATGTTTTTAAGCTGTTGAGCTGTGTCCAAATAGTGTTTTTCGCTTTCAATGACACACGTGCCCGCCATAAATGCCAACGGGCGGTTGTTAGATAGAGAGTACTTGCCGATTTTAATAGTTTTCTGCATATCCATATATTAGCAAATTTATTGCCAAACTTCCCGCCTGTATCAGAATAGATTTTGCTAAAATACCTCTATGAAGAAGAAAGGGTATTATATTGGGGTGTTGGGCCTCTTGTTTTTAGGTGGATGTGCACATACGACAGCCCAGCAGGAAACCATTTTGCAAATGGGACACGCCCCGCAGATTCCGGCGGAAGCATTTCTTTTCAAAAATACACTGTCGCTTAAATTTTTGCAAGGGCATAAACCTGTTTACTTAATAGCCAATTTAGATAAAACCGTTCAGGCCGGGAATGAAACGTTGGCTAAACTTTCTATCAAAAAAGAATGGGAGTTGTTCCCTTCAACCTCCACACAACCGGTATATTTTTTAGAAGAAAATATTGAGGAAATTATTCGTCAGGTTCTCTTGCCGCTTGTGCCGGAAGAGCCCAATAGGGGTATTTTGCTGTTTATTCAAAATTATGATTTATTTTTATTTAGGGATTCTCAAGGCGATCCTTCTTTAGTCCCGTTAAAAGATATTCCGCAAGGGGTGGAAGTAATCGGGCGTATTGAAGCTGCTACGTTCGTTCAATTGGTACAAGAGGAATTAAAAAAACATCTTTTGAAATCCAACCATACCGGGACCCATTTTTTGCTGCCTTTACAAGGTATTCCGCAAACTCCTTATTTGTATATTGATATGGAGAATAAACAGGCCATTCAATTGCAACTTCCCAATGTTTATAAAGCCAAAATGGAAATGTCTTCCTTGGGATATTCAGCCTCTTTTATTTACTCTTTTTTGGTAAAAAGCCATTTATGGGGAATTATCAAAGCACCGCTGACATCCCTTCATCGGTTTGAAGCATATACCGCTTCCACCCTTTACACTTTTTTCCCTCCCAGTTTGCGGGATTTAAAAACAATTCCTCCGCTTGCTTTAGAATCTGGTGGTTTTGATTTGAAATCATTCAATGAATGGTTGAATAAAAACATCAGCCGCCAGGTATACAAGGGGAGGGTAAAATTACTGATTGACGGGGCAGAATATTTTCCGCAGTTGATGTTGGCCATGCAACAAGCACGGGATAGTATTTTTGCGCAGCTTTATATTTTTCGGGCGGATCCCTATGGTTTAACAATTGCCGATTTAATGAAGAAACGCGCTGCGGAAGGAATTGATGTTCGGGTGGTGCTAGATGAATTGAATGTAGTTTGGACTTCCGATAAAGAACCCGAACTGCGGCCGGAAGAAGGATTCGTACAGCCACGTACGATTACCTCTTATTTACGTAAAAAATCACCTGTAAAAGTGCGGACCCATTTAAATCCGTGGGGTACGTTTGACCATGGAAAAGTAATATTGGTGGATCGGCGTTTGGCTTATACGGGGGGAATGAATATCGGTCAGGAATACCGTTATATTTGGCATGATATGATGGTATCTTTGGAAGGACCTGTGGTAGGAAAACTGGTAAAGAATTATTATGAGAATTGGTCGTTTACCGGATGGGGCGGGGATTATGCGGCCGGATACCGCAAATTGTTTAGCCGTCGTAAAAGACCGATAAACCGTGAAACTCCGGATATGGTAAATGTGCGCTTAATGTATACCAAACCCAATGATGCAGAAATTTTTAAAGCCCAGCGCGAAGCGATGCGCCGTGCACAAAAACGTATCTATATGGAAAATCCTTATTTTTCGGATGACCGCATTATTAAGGAACTAATAGAGGCCCGTGGAAGGGGGGTAGATGTGCGGGTTATTTTCCCGGACAATAACAATATACCGATTATGGACAAAAACAACCGCTACATTGCTAACAAACTAATTAAAAACGGGGTACGTGTTTTCCTTTACAAAGGAATGACGCATGTGAAAGCAGCGTTGTTTGATGATTGGGCGGTAATCGGTTCGGCCAATGTGGATAAGATGAGCTTGTATATTAACCGTGAAATGAGTTTGGGGATTGATGATCCTGCGTTGATTAATGAATTGCAAACTCGATTATTTGAAAAAGATTTTGCTTCTTCCGTAGAACTGTTGGAGCCGCTGCAAATAGGATGGTTGTACGGGGTTATTTCTTCTCTGGCAACGCAATTATAATTTACGGGTAAGCGGTTCCACTTCCCGTTCATATCCTTGTGCAGCGACGATTCGGGCTTGGAAAACGCTGCCGGTTGGAACGACATCTGTAAAAGATACTTTTCCATCAATATCGGGGGCATCTTTGTAAGTGCGCCCGAAATCGGGGCCATCTGCAATTACCTCTACAGTGGTTCCTAATAAGCGTTTGTTGATTTTATCAATTACGCGGCTTTGTATTTCCTCTAACTCAGCCGCACGTTCATGTTTGACGGCTGCCGGAACTTGTTTCATGGAATAGGCGGCAGTGCCTTTTTCCCGGAAATATTCAAATACGCCCATATTGTCAAATTCGTACTCCCGTACAAATTTTTTGAGTTCATTGAAATCTTTTTTAGTTTCCTGCGGAAAACCTACAATAAAATTAGTGCGCAAAGAAATATCGGGGATTTCTATTTTGAGCATATCGAGAGTATGTCGGATTTGGGCTGCGTTGCAGTGGCGATTCATTCGTTGAAGCACAGGATCGGCAATATGCTGTAAGGGAATGTCCAAATAGTGAAAAATCTTATCGGTGCTGGCTATGAGGCGTGCCAGTTCTTTGGTTACGCGGTGCGGATAAGCGTACATGATGCGTAATCGCCCCAGTTTTTTTAACTTCAGTAATTTTTCTAATAATGGAAGTAACGAGGGTTTGCCATACAAATCCATCCCGTAGGAAGTAGTATCTTGAGCGATTAACGAAATTTCTTTGACACCGTGATCAATCATCAGTTGCGCTTCCCGTACTACGTCTTCCATGGGTTTGGAACGGTAGGAACCGCGGATGAATGGAATGGTGCAATAGGCGCAACGATTGTTGCAACCGTCCGCTACTTTTAGGTAAGCGGTATGCGAGGCCGTCAAACTCATTTTATACGGGGGAAGATAAAGATTTTTGGGCAGCGGCGACAATACAGATCCCTTATGACGAAGTACGGTTTCTATATTATCTTGTTCGGCAATAGAAAAGAGAGTATCAATTTCCGGGAATTCTTTGGTAACTTGTTCTTTGAAACGTTCCACCAAACAACCCGTAACGGCTACTTTTTTAATAATTCCTTTTCGTTTTAATTCCAAAGCATAGCGAATTTCTTCTTTGGCTTCTTTAACGGCTGATGCAATAAACCCGCAGGTGTTGATAATGATTTCATCCGCTTTGTCGGGATCAAAAACCATTTGATGCCCTTTTGCAAGCAAGCGGGCAGAGAATTCTTCGCTGTTGGTCAGATTTTTCGGGCATCCTAAACTAATCAAATAAAATTTCATATAGTTTCCGATTATACGGCAATATCCGTGGGGAGAACCGGTTTGTTGTCTTTGTCGTCATCTTCATCATCGTGGGCGAGTAATGCCATACCAAAAGTGACGACGCCAATACGTCCGATGATCATAGTAGCAATGATGATTAATTTCCCCATCCAAGTAAGTTGAGCGGTAATTCCGGTGGAAAGCCCAGAGGTACTTAAGGCCGCGGCAGATTCAAACACCAGATTCAAAAACGATAATTTTTCCGTCCAGCTGAGCAAGAAGACACTGATGAATAAAAATACCGTGTAGAGGAGAACAGAAGAAGTGGCCTCATACAAGCGCATCATGGAAATACGTTTTCCTAAAAATTCAACGTGAGGGTTCATGCGCAAACGATTGTAAATAAGCGCAAGAACGCTGGTAAAGGCCGTTGTTTTGAATCCACCTGCCGTTCCGGAAGGAGATCCTCCGATACACATCATCAAAATTAGAATTAGTAACGAACAGGAGGATAAGGAGGCAATATCTACCGAATAAAAGCCGGTAGTAGTAATTGCGGCGACGGATTGAAAGAACGATTCCCCCAAGGAAAGTCCCGGAGACGTCACAAATAGTGTGAAAGTTCCAAAGGCCACAAGAATAATGGTGGTAATCACAATGGTTTTTGTGGTGAAAGAAATTTCCTTTGTTTTTCGACGAATAAAATTGAATATATCCGCAGCAACGATAAAACCCATAGCTCCCGCCAGCGATAAACAAGATACAACCGTATTCATGGTTTTACTATCGGCAAATCCTATTAAGCTATCGTTCCACAAGGAATATCCGGCGGTACAGAAAGAAGAGATACTATGGAAAATACTATACCATAAGGCCTGAAAAATTCCGAAGTCATGATGGCGAAAATAGTTGAAAAAGAAAACGGCTCCGATGCTTTCCGCGATGCATGTAAACACGACAGCCGCCCAGAGAAAATCCGATAATTGAAGAGTGTTGGGCAATTTTACTTCGGCCGACAGGGCCTCTGTTTGGCTTTTGCGTAAGCGGTGCTTTTTTGCCAAAGATAAGAAAAGGAAAGAAGTAAACGTCATGTAACCCACCCCGCCGATTTGAATGAGGATGAGAATTACTATTTTGCCAAGTAATGTGTAAGAATCGGCAAAATTTACCGTGGCTAATCCGGCCGTAGAAACAGCGGCTGCGGAAGTAAATAAATTATCCAACAAGGTTACATGTCCGCGCGTCATGAACGGAAGCGAAAGGACGATAAATCCCACCACCATGTACATTAGGATGATTTGCGCGACGTTTTGGTGCGGGGTTAGATGCAACAAGAATACCACATATTTTTTAAATGTGTGGCGGAGAAACTCTTTTGTTTTTTTGTAGGTCTCTTTCCAATCAATATGTGCCATAGTTTTATTATATCAATTTGCCCAGCGGAGGCAAAAAAATCCCAGGCCTTTGCGGGCCCGGGGGTCGTTTTCTCATTTAAAGGAGATATGCAATAAAACACTTCTTTTATGTGTTATACCCTTACAAAGGAGGTGTGTTTATGAAACATTTTACATGGGTAGCAGTATTAATGGGAACGTTCGCCTTGAGCGGTTGTATGGCTACCATTAGTCCGGATGGTACAGTACGGGCAGGATATATGTTCCCGGAGGTGGATGCGGTAGTGGTGGCCCACTCGATTCGGCCTGTTCATATTGCACATAAGCCAGCTCCTCGTCATCATCCTCGCCCTTCCGTTTATGGCCCGCGCGGGAAATATCACCCGTGGTAAACGGAGTTCGATGTTAAACCAAGAAATTTGGTAAAATAAAAATATGCCCCGTTAGCTCAACTGGATAGAGTACTGGTCTTCGGAACCAGGGATACGGGTTCAAATCCCATGCGGGGCATATCTTTTGTAGCGCAATCATTCTCTCTACACAAAAATCTAATCATTTAAGATTATCTTATTTGGAATTTCTTTCAAATATTTTTAAAAGATATTTTTTGAATTTTTAACGAACGACGGAAAAATAAAAAAGGATAGCAAAACTAATCTTTTTTTGCTATAACTATATACGTATGAAATCAATTTGCAATGAGGCACCGGCTTGCTGCCCTAACGCATGCGAGCCATTTGATGTGGAGTATTGGTCGTTGGTCCGCGCGGACCAAGACCCGGATTTGAAAGATGCGGCGCTGGGAGGCGAGCTGAATTTGGTGCGTTGCCCGCAGTGCGGTACCTATTTTCATCACAACGGAGAACTGATCTATTTTGATTCGTCGGCCGAGTTGCTCATTTTTGTGTTTGCAAAAGATACGCAAACCAAACAAGCATCCTTGCGCAAACGAATGGAACGTGATTATCAAATCATCAAAAATACCTTATTAAAGCAGCTCGAAATGGATTATCCTCCTATTTTAGTGTTTGGATTAGATGAGTTGCAAGAACGGCTGCACCATTTGGAAGAAATGGCGGCCGAGTCAGAAGTAGTTGCAGCATCTTGTGCGGCGCAAGGGTTTTCGATTGTCCGTTTGAAACCATCTTACGCACGCGAGCATCATTTCCCGTTGTATGTTCCTGTCTTGTCCTCTCATCCTACTGCAAACGATTATGCAGTCGCCGCCAGTAAAGTACTCAAGAGCGGCTTAAAAAGCACATTATTGCTTAATTTTAAAGATATGATGAGTCAGGAGGGGGCAGAATTGCCAAAAATTGCATGAAAGATTTTATCCCATCTTCATTAGGAGAGATGTTAGGTGCTGTTGGAGCGTACGCGAACAAACTGGGTTTAAATGCTTGGGTAGTCGGCGGAGGCGTACGTGATTTTTACCTTGGTAAAACAACGGAAGACCTCGATTTGATTTTCAATGGGAATCAGGAATCCGTTGCAGGATTTTGTGTAAGAATTTGGGGGGGAGAAAAACATAAATTTTCTTCCTTTGGTACATTCCGGGTCGATTTGGATAATGAATTTAAGTTGGATTTAGCACGGCTTCGAAGTGAAATATATCCTTATCCGGGAGCGTTGCCGCAAGTGTCTTTTACGACGGATTTAAAGCAAGATTTATTTCGCCGGGATTTTACGGTAAATGCTTGGGCTTTGTCTATTTTACCGAATTCATTCGGAAAAAGTTATGATCCGTACGGTGCTAAAAAAGATATTGACAAAGGGTGGATCCGCATTCTGCACGAAAAGAGCTTTTTAGACGACCCAACCCGTATGTTTCGGGCGGTACGTTTTGCGGGTCGTTTTGGGTGGCGATTGGCACCTAAAACGGAGCAGTTGCTAAAAAACGCAGTACAGGAAGAATACCCCTTGTTAATATCGAGAGATCGCTTTTCGCACGAGCTAATCAAAATATTGGAAGAGCCGAATATCCGAGAAATTTTTGTGCTGCTGGAAACGTACGACTTATTAAAATTTGCATGGCCTGCCTTGCGTTATCATCCTGCTTTGGGAAAAACCAATGATGCTGACCTGCGTTTAGGTATCTTGGTTTTATCGTTGGGAGAAAAAGGGGATGATTTCTTAAAAACATTGCGTCTTCCCAAACATTTATCTCATGAAATACATGCGGCTTGGCGTTTGATGCAAGAAAAAAAATCGCCGTTGGCTCCTATTTCTGCCTATCAAAATACGCTTGTTAGATATATGTGTCCGGATTTGCCCCCTGCGGCGTTAGAGCCGTGCTTTATTCATGGCAGAGAGCTTCAATCGTTGGGCTTATTGGGCCGCCGTATTTCCGGGGCGTTAAACAGGGTGCGACGTGCACAATGGGAAGGGGCTGTTTCCAGCCGAGAAGAAGCTGTTAAACTTATCTCTTAATTTAAAAACCTCTCCCTAAATATGGGAGAGGTTTAAAATCAGTAACAAAGTAATTAATTCCCGTGACCTTCGTTTGTGTGTTGACAATTAACACAATAGCGCGCAAAGGGTAATGCTTTCATTCGTTTTTTGGCGATAGGTTTTCGGCAATATTCACAAATACCGTAAATCCCTTTATCGATTTTGCGCAAAGCCGCTTCGATTTGGTCAATTGTTTTGTGGGCATTGCTGGAGAGCTCGAAAAGAATTTCTTTATCCAAGCTTTTGCTGGCATTATCAATATCATCCCCAACTTCAGCTTCCGGCATGTCCATATTTTTGGTGTTTTTCAAACGAGACAAAGCATCTTCTTTCAATGCGGTTAAATGCTTTTTCAGTTCTTTAATTTCTGCAGCGGTAAAAGCTTCTTTGTTTGTTTTTTTGGTAGCCATAACAACCTCTAAATAAAAAAATTTTCAGCTTAAAGTAATATAATTTCGCGTTGCTGTCCGATTAGTGTAGCATAAGTAAAATAGGTTTTGCAATAGTTTCCTGTGGTTAAGGATAAATTCATAAAGGAAAAGTTCTATTTTGCTACACTATATATATGTGTAAAAAAATGAAGCTGCTTGTATTGTCTTGTTGTGCTCCTTGTTCATGTGCGGTATTGCATAAATTGGTGCAAGAAGAGGTAGATGTAACCGTCTATTTTTATAATCCTAATATTTTTCCGTCGGAAGAATACCGCAAACGGATGGATGAACAAAAACGGATTTGTGCTCATTTTCAACTGAATTTTGTAGAGGGGCCTTATGAACCCGAGGTATGGAAGAAAGCGGTAAAAGGATTGGAAAACGAACCCGAGCGCGGAGAACGTTGTTCCAAATGTTTTTATTTGCGTTTGAAACAAGCTTCGGATTATGCGCGGAAACATAATTTTGATGCATTTACTTCTGTTTTAGGTGTGTCTCGTTACAAAAACTTGTCGCAAGTGAACGAGGCAGCTCGGCGTGTGTGGATGGAAGGGGGAAAACCCTATTTGGCAAAGAATTGGCGCAAAGGGGGCTTGGAGGAATTGCGGCGGGCATTAATTGCAGAATTAAAACTTTACCAACAGTCGTATTGCGGTTGCCAATACAGTAAGGAGCAAAATGAAAAAAATAGGAAGAATTGTTAGCTGGGGGTTGATAGCAGTTATTACCTTAGTATTGGGATTAGATTGGACGTTGCGCACGGTAACCAATCGACAGTGGTTCCGCAATTATGTATTGGAAAAAGTACAGCAAACGATACAACGTGAAGTACGTGCGGAAAAAATAAATGCCAGTTTGACGGGAATTCACTTAAAAGGGGTTGCCGTGGCGGAAGAAGGTGGGTTTGAAAAAGGAGAATTTTTAACCGTATCGCGGGCACAACTTTATTTTTCTTTGTTACACTTATTACACGCCCATATTAAAATACCGCAGTTAACGTTGCAAGATGCTCAGTTGACGATTGTCCGTTCCAAAGATGGAAAATTTAATTTTGAAACGATGGGGAATTCTTCCAAACAAGATACAACGCAAGAAGAATCCGATTCACAAGATTTCTCTTCTTTCTTTCGCATTACTTTAAAAGGTGTTGTATTTGATAAACTCGCGTTTACGTACAAGGACCAAGCCGGCGGACAAATTTTCTCTGCCCAAGACATTTATTTGAGTGTACGTGATTTCTGTTTGGATCAACTGTTTAGTTTTACGTTAAATACAAAACTGGGATATCAGGATGAAGATCAAACGGTTTTTATCCCGATGGGAATTCATGCGAAGGCAAATTTGGCGAATTTGGATTTTTCAAAAGCTCATTTGGAAGTAATGGATTGGTCTGCCAAACATAACAAGGCATTAGTTCATTTAAAGGGGGAGGTAACAAATTGGCAGGAACCTACGTTTTGGGCACAGCTGTTTTCCCGCAAACTGTCTTCGGCCGTGGCTAGTCCGTGGGCTGAGCTTCCTTTGTTTGAAATTCCGGAAATTTCCATTTATACGGCCGGAAAATTTGCCCCTTCCGCACATACGGTAACACTTTCCTCCGGAACAATTCATTTAACAGGGGGCGATGTCTTTTTGGAAGGGCGATATCAGTATGAAAAAAATGCGTATAATGCCAATGGAACGTATGCTCTTAATCTAACGGATATATCTAAGTGGTTACCGAAAGAATATAAAGAAATGGGATTAGAAGGGTGGTTGGAGGGAAATTTATCGGCAGACACACAACAAGCTAAATTGAAGTTGGATTGGAAAAACGGGGGTTATTTCAATCGTTCTACGGGGCGTTTTAGCGATGTTGTTGCTTCCGTAACAGCACGAGAAGCGATGAATTTTAAAGAAGGTTCGCTGGAAGGAAAAATAGAGGGGAATTTAAATCAGAATCCTTTTCAAACCTCGGTTACGATGGCGCAAACTGCACAGCGTATAGACCTCAATTTGAAAGCGTTCGCGAAACGGGTTGTTTTACCCTCTGTTCCAACTTCCACCCAAGAAGAGCCGGAATTTGTGGAAGAAGCAAATTTGGAGCCGATTCCCGAAAATTCCTGGAAATGCCCTCCTATTTACCTGAAATCAAACATTCAGATCGGCTCACTGGATGCTCCGTATTTGTATGGAACGAATATCCAGTTTGCCTCTGATTTGCAATCCATTACCCCTAAACTGGACCAGGCCCACGGGGAACTTAAACTTGCGATGGGAAAAGGACAAATTTTAGATTTGTATAAGTTGACCAACGCAAACGCAATTACAAAAGTGCTTTTCCTTTCTTTAAATGTGATAGGAAAGGTGTTTAATTCGTTAAATGTTTTTTCCGTATTAAACGGGCTAGGGAAAGGAATGGTATCAGCCGTTACCGGCGGTCAAAAAGATGAGAAAGGCGAACGGATGATTATTCAAACTGTAATTGGCCCGGATGGGGAGCCAATGGAAGTAATGGTGCCGTATAGCGAGCAGAAAACGAAGGGACGATTATCGTATGAAAAGTTTGAAACGAAGGTAAATTTTGAAGAAGGAGTCGCCACTATTAAAGAAGGGACTTTTGTGTCGGATACGATGTCTTTCCGTTTGGATGGTACGACCGATTTTAATTCCGGGGCTATTAAAATGAAGGTACATGCTGCCCCCGGAAAACACGAAGTAGACGGGATGTTGCCGTTGGCGGTAAATATTGCCGGTACGGTGCAAGACCCTAAGGGAAGTATGAGTATGGTGGGTTCTGTAACCTCGTTAGTAAAGCAAACGGTAGCTAATAATGTGGTATCGCGTCAGGTGAAGAAAGGCGTGAAAGGAATTTTGGGGATTTTTAAAAAGAAAGAAGATGGGCAAGAAGTGGAGGAGGAGACCTCCCCTGAAATTTCTTCAGAAGATGCAGAGAACGAAGATATTTCGGTATCGCAGGAGGAGCAGAACGTTGATGTATCCTCCGCATCTGCGGAAGAAAATACAGTGGGTTCTGATGAATCTGTTTCTTAAAAACGGTTTGTATTGAAAATGAGTCCAAAAATTCCCCGGCCTTAAAACCGGGGAAATTTTTTCAATTATTTTACGGTGATAGTGTATTTAATATCTTCTCGCAGAGAGTTATGTACAGGACAGGTTTGCGCGGCACGTAGGTAAACATCCTTTTGTTCTGAAGTGAAAGAAGATGGAAAATTAAGCACAATATCAAATGCGATAATACGCGTGTGTTTATCATCGAATTTTGTTGTAATATCCGCGGTAGTGCCTTGTGTGTTATCCCCGCGTTTTGCGGCCATATATCCCACCATGGTAAGCATACATGCACCCAAAGAGGCGGTGAGTAGTTCACCGGGGTTCATATGTTGGCGCTGGTTTCCAAAAGCAGTTTCCACCGGGGATAGTTCTTCCTGCATGGCGGAAGTGGTCAAATTTTCACCTAATGTTATTTTCATTTTGTCTCCTTTTTTCAATTTGGCACATATTAACCCAATTGGGCTAATTTGCTGAATAGTTCCTTCTGTTCCCGGGTCAAAGTGCGCGGAACGTCGATAGTGAGCGTGATGTATAAGCTACCTTTGGTACTTAGTCCTTTCCCGCTTAATTTGAGCTTTTTCCCGTTGTGGGTGCCGGCAGGAACTTTGACTTGTACGGGACCATCTAACGTGGGTACATAAATGGTACCGCCCAATGCAGCTGTCCAAGGCATAATAACAACGGGGACATACAGGTCATCCCCTTCCAAACGAAATTGTGCATGTGGACGGATTTTTACAATGAGGTAAAGATCGCCTGCTCCGCGTTGCGTGGGATTTCCCATCCCCTTGAGCTTTATTTTTTTTCCTTCGCTTACACCGGCCGGTAATTTGACAGTAACGGTCCGACCATTTGGGAGGGTAAGTTGCATATTTCCTCCTCGGTGAGCATCTTCCAGATTTAAGGCCAGTTCTGCTTCCACATCTCCGGCGGCTTGACCGGATGCACTGCTACGGCCGAAATTTTGGCCAAATCCGTTCATCCCGCCCATACCACCGAATATGCTTTGAAAGAAATCACTAAATCCACCCATCCCTTCTCCGCCAAAGTCAAACCCTTGGGCGCCATTGCCGGAATAGGTATATTGTTGGTAATTTTGATAAGGATTCCTTCCAAAACCGGATGCGCGGGAAGAACTGCGTGCCCCTGCAGAGGCACCGCCACCGCGCGCATAATTTTGATATCCTTCTTGGCCTACTTGATCGTAAATCGTACGTTTTTGTTTATCGGACAAAACGGTGTATGCTTCGTTTAAATCTTTGAACTTTTCGGTCCATTTAGCTTTTTCATTTTCCGGGTGCATGTCCGGATGATATTTTCGGGCTTGTGTTTTAAATGCTTTTTTAATTTCGGCATCCGAAGCGGTTTTTCCAACACCTAAAATTTTGTAATAATCTTTATATTCTGTCATAGCAACACCCCCTTGCTACTTATCATTTTATATAATTTTTGTACACCCATGCTCTATCCGTTGGAGTAAATAAAAATTCTTGGTGTTTGATTTTTACTACAGATTCTATTTTAATAAATAACGGTGCGGTGCAAGATTATTTAATTGGGTTAGGGATATGAGTGGTTTTCCGTTTGCGTAGTGCAAGAGGATAAAAAAATATTTACAAAGTAAAATTTATTTACTACAATATGTATGTAGTTAAGAACAATTTATTCGCCCTTAGCTCAATGGTGGAGCGACCGGCTGTTAACCGGTAGGTTGAAGGTTCGAGTCCTTCAGGGCGAGCCATTTAAAATCCCCGAAAGGGGATTTTTTGTTGCAAAACCTCTCCTTTTGATAAAACAAAAAAAGGACTGGTTTTTTTTTGGTTTTTTAGTATACTATTATAGTACAAGAAGTCCTTACATAAATAGGAGTGATACTATGAAAAAAGGTTTTACCCTCGTTGAATTGTTGGTAGTTGTGTTGATTATTGCTATTTTGGCCGCAGTGGCGTTGCCGCAGTATACTACTGCGGTGGAACGTTCCCGCGCTACAGAAGCGTTGACATTGATGGCGGCTATCGGGGAATCGGCCCAGCGTTATCGTTTCCATCAAGGGGTATGGCCTACTCGGTGGTCGCAGTTGGATGTGGATATACCCAAACTTTCCGGAGAGACGAACAAATACGGTGGGAAAAATTTTCAGTTGTATTTGTGTAAAAGCCCCGATGCTTTTGATTGTTACATTACAGCCAACCGCCTTCTGAGTGAACAGGATGATCAATATCATTTGACGTTACGATTGACGGATTCCAACGATAGTACAACGATAACGGTAAACCGTTGTTGCGGTTCGGGATCAGTGACCGAAGCGAAAAACTGCAATACCGTAGATAATAGTAAGAGGAGTAGTGTTTACTGTAACTCTATTACCGGCGGAAAGAATAGCAACTTTTAAAAGTATGCAAAGTTGTTTTTACCCCGGGGGTTGTCCCCGGGGTTTTTTTGTCCTGGAACCATTATTTTGCCCTTTTGCTGGGGTTGATAATTTGCTAAAATAAATTATCTTACTATTAAGGAGTATACCTATGGGTGGACACTCACACTGGGCTGGTATTAAACATAAAAAAGCCCTCGTAGATGCCAAAAAAGGCAAAGTATTTACCAAAATTTTGCGCGAAATTACGATTGCCGCCAAAATGAGCGGCGGCAACCCGGACCAGAACCCGCGCCTTCGCAAAGCTATTGATGATGCCCGTGCTGCTAATATGCCTTCGGACAACGTAAAACGTGCTATTATGAAAGGTACCGGCCAACTGCCCGGCGTTTCGTACGAAGAAATTACGTATGAAGGATACGGGCCCGGTTCGGTGGCAATCATTGTGGAATGCACGACCGATAATAAAAACCGTACATTTTCCGAAATTCGCAAAATTTTCTCCAGCCACGGCGGTTCTATCGGAACGGCCGGGTGTGTATCGTACATGTTCAAAAGCAAAGGTATGGTAATTGTGAAGAAAGACGATATTTCCGAAGATGATTTGATGAACTTAGCGTTGGATGCCGGTGCGGAAGATGTTAAAACATCCGGCGATGTGTATGAAGTAATTACGAATCCGGATATGGCAGAACTGGATGCCGTGAAGAAAGCCATTGAATCCAAAGGGATTACCCCGGTGTCAGCTGATTTAACAATGATCCCGGATACGGACGTGGCTATTTCTGATGAGCACACAGCTGAAACGTTACTAAAAATGTTGGATGCGTTGGACGAGCACGATGATACGAAAAACGTCTACGATAATTCCGACATTCCGGAAGAGATTGTTGCTAAATTAGAATCATAAGAGGCATTTAATGCCAATAACCACCGCTTTAGGTATAGACCCCGGTTTAGATAGAACGGGATGGGCCATCCTTACAAGGGACGCCCGTTCCGTTCTTTCTTTACGTGCGTGCGGATTGATTCACACCGACGCGGGAGAGGAATTGCCGAGACGGCTGAATTATATCTTTCAGGAATTTCAAAAAATTTTGAGCACGTACCAACCGGACCAGGTAGCCATGGAGCAAAATTTCTTTTTGAAACGTGCTACTACCATGGCCAATACGGTAATGACGCGCGGTGTAATCCTCCTGGCGTGCGAACAGAGCGGAAAACCGATTACTTTTTATCCGCCGCGGCGCGTAAAACTTATGTTGTGTGGCACCGGTACGGCCGATAAAAAACAAGTGCAACGTATGGTGCAACTCACGCTACATTTAGACAAACCCCCTACACCGGATGACACGGCAGATGCCGTGGCCATTGGGATTTGCCACTTAAAAACGGCTCCGCTTTCCAGCCGTTTAAACGTAAAAACAGCTTTTTTGGAAAAATTAAAACAAGCACGGGCGTGCCAAGTTAAAAAAAGATAAAAAATTACAATATTTAATCCGGTGTGAAAAATATATATGAAAAAAATTAAAAAGAAAATCAAAGACGTAATCAAAAAGATTGCAGATTGGATTGACCCTTATCACCAAAGTTTTTTGTTTTTTCCGTGGAAATTTTGGAGTATTTTGATAGTGGGGTTTCTTTGTGTGTGGATGACAAAACAAGTGGAGTATGTCCAGGGGTACCCCGCCGGTTTTCTTCTTCTAATTAACAATCCTGTCACCCATTTTGTTGTTTTCCTTGTGCACGAAATGCTGGGGCATAATATTGTAGGGGTAATTTTGTTCCTTATTTTTTCCAATTTTAATGTGGCTGTGGGGGCATGGTTACATACTTTTGCGGGTGACGGGGTTTCAATTCTTTTGCCGTTATCTTTGTATGTGGGAATGCTCCGCATACAGGGGGGGCGGTGGCTAATGCCGCTGTTTCTTTATTGGTTGTCTTTTGCATTTTTACATGCGGGTATATATGCATCGGATGCAACAGCGTGTTCATTTAGGTTGGCTTCATCGGATATGATGACAGTTCACCGTGCGGGCAGTGGCGTTTGTGGGGATTACCATAATCTTTTGGGACCGCTTGGATTGCTTCCCTACGACCAATGGGTCGCAGGGCTATTGGTAGGACTGGGTATGTTTTGTTTCATAATGGCTGTGTGGAGTTTGTATCGCTACATTTATCACGCGGAAGAGGATTATAAAAATACCCCAAAAACTCAATTTTAAGGAACCTCATAACAATGACACTTACGAAAGATAAAATCAAAACATGGTTTAAGGAGTTTATGGAATGGTTTGACCCTGACCATCAAAGTTTCCTCTATTTCCCTTGGGATCTTTGGAGCGTTTCGATGATGGCAATCTTTGATGTATGGCTGGTGACACAACCGAAATCTTTTTTGGGCGGCTTATTGATGATATTATCTCCACTTTGGGGAATAATACTGTTTTTTTGGGGGGGTGCGTTTGTGCAGCTTGAATTTGCATTTCGCCCGCCGGTAATCAATGGAGAACTTGTGTTGCCAAAGGAACGAATAAATGAAATGTTTTATTTAGGGGGATTGTTCGGTTATTTGGGAACCATTGCCCTCTTAGTTTATTTATATAGAATAACTTTGCAAAGGGATAGCACGTGGTGGAGGGCAGTTCTCTTATTTATGTTAGCTTCGTGTTTGTGGTGTTGTGGAGCACATCTGCACCATGTAACGCATATAGGAGGAATCTTTTTCTCATCTTTGGGGGGATGCTTCTTATTTATTTCGCTATGGACCATGTGGCGTATGATTCGGCATGAAAAAAATCAAGAATCGAATGAGGAAAATTGGTAGAGTGGTTTTCTTCAATGAGAAAATAAAATTGACTGAATAACGGAATGTTAGTAACATGAAAGCAATAAGTGCGTGCAAAGAAAAAATTAAAAGATTTATGGAATGGTTTGATCCATGGCACCAAAGTTTCTTCTATTTGCCATGGAACTTTTGGAGTATTTTATTAATGGTGGGGTTGGATGTATGGTTGGTAAACCCCAAGTCGTCTAACCTGGCGTTTCACCTGTATTTTGTAATATTTTCCGTAGGCATGGCAGTGGAGAAATTTTTTGTGTATGGTACGAAAACCTTTTTGTACCTTATCATATTTTTCGTGACGTTATTCGGTAAGTTTGTGCGGACGGGTTCTTATCGTATAGTGGATTATTTTTTCGTTTTCCGTGAAGATAAAATAAGTTATGTGAATTTTTTGTCTTCTCTCGATTCTGTATTACTTTTTTGTTGTCGGCTTATGTGGATTGTGATTTTGCTTTTACTTTACAGAAGAGCCCTACACAGGAACGGTGGGCGGCTATTTGGTGCTCCCTTTTTATTTGTGCTTTCTTCTTGTTGCCTGTGGTGGTCTATAAATGCTTCTTCGCCTATTGTAAAAATGCTCTTGATAGCATTAAGTGGGTTTTTCTTATTTGTAATACTATGGTCCGTATGGGATTCTTTTTGGCACAGTGAAGAACATTTGGAAGAGAATATGAAAAGACATGAAGAAATATAATGCGTTTTGAAATAATTAAAAACCCCTGCAAAAATTGCAGGGGTTTTTAATTTCTAGTACGCGCAATGCGGCACAGTATTATTTTTCTACTTTTTCAGCCGGTTGAATAGCAGCCAGTTGCTTGTAGAGGTCTCTGCGCCAGGCATATTCGGATTCGGCACGTTTAATAAGTTGTTTGGCCAATTCCGGATTGTCGCGCATTAAACCTTTGAAGCGGTTTTCACCACTCATGTAGTCCGCCAACGGCAAGGTAGGCGCGCCCAAGGAAGAATCCACATGGAGCGGGTTTTTGCCTTCGTAACGGGCTTCGGGGTTGAAGCGGTAGAGGATCCAGCGCCCGGCTTGTACCGCGCGTTTGGCTTCGCCCATACCTTTGGACATATCAATCCCGTGTGCAATACAGTGTGAGTAGGCAATTACGAGGGCCGGTCCGTCGTAAGCGTCCGCTTCCGCTAGCGCTTGGATGGTTTGATTCATGTTGGCCCCCAAAGCTACTTGCGCTACATAAATGTTGCCATAGGTCATCGCAATCATACCGAGGTCTTTTTTCGGCATTTGTTTACCGCCGGCCGCAAACAAGGCCTTGGCACCTAACGGCGTGGCTTTGGACATTTGACCACCGGTGTTGGAGTATACCTCGGTATCCAAGACCAAGATTTTGATGTTCTTGCCGGAGGCGAGTACATGGTCCAAACCGCCGTAGCCGATATCGTAGGCCCAGCCGTCACCGCCGAGAATCCAAACGGATTTGCGGACGAGGTAGTCCGCTAAGCTGAGGATACGTTTGCAGGTTTCGCAACCTTTTTCGGCTCCTTTGTTCAAAATAGCTTTAAGATCCGCAATGCGTTTGCGTTGTTCTTCTACGCCGGCATCCGTGGTTTGATCGGCATTTAAAATTGCGTCAATCAAAGAAGAATGGGCTTTGAAGTTTTCATCTTCCTTGGCAGCAGTCAAAGCAGCTTTTGCATCGTGGTTTAACTGATCAAAGGCCAAGCGGATACCCAAACCGAATTCCGCATTGTCTTCAAACAAGGAGTTGGCCCAAGCCGGCCCTTTTCCATCGTCACGTTTGCAATAGGGTGTGGTGGGTAAGTTACCACCGTAAATAGAGGAACAACCCGTTGCGTTGGCGATGGCTAAGCGGTCTCCAAACAATTGCGTTAAGAGTTTGACGTACGGTGTTTCGCCGCAGCCGGCACACGCGCCCGAGAACTCGAAAAGCGGTTGTTTGAGTTGAGACCCTTTGACGGATTCTTTCTTGGTTTTTACATCGGCTTGTTTGAGCCCCAAGAAGAAGGCAAAGTTGTCAATTTCGTTTTCCCGTACGGAGAGTTGGTGTACCATGTTGATGGCTTTTTTCTCCGGGTTTTCTTTATTTTTGCCGGGGCAGTTAAATACACACGCACCGCAACCGGTACAATCTTCTACGGCTACTTGTACGGTGAATTTTTTGCCTGCGAGATCGGCTTTTCCGTCGGCAGATTTAAAGGTTTTGGGTGCGTTTTTGAGTTCGCTTTCGTCATACGCTTTGACGCGGATTGCCGCGTGCGGGCAGACGATAGAGCAGAACGCGCATTGAATACAAGCATTGGGATCCCATTGCGGTACCATGAGCGCCACATTGCGTTTTTCGTATTGAGTGGTGCCTGTGGGGAATACGCCGCCTTCCGGCATTTTGCTGGTGGGCAAATCGTCCCCGCGGCCGGCGATCATTTCGCCTAATACGTCTTTTACAAATGCAGGGGCATCGGCCGGTACCGGCGCTTTGGTGTGCAGTTTGGAAGTAACTTTTTTGTCATATTTTACTTCTTGCAATCCTGCCAAGGCCGCGTCCACGGCTTTGTAGTTCTTCTGCACCACTTCTTCACCTTTTTTGGAATAGGTTTTTTCAATGGCGTGTTTAATATCCGCAATAGCTTTTTCGGTAGGGATTACGCCCGCAATACCAAAGAATGCTGTTTGCATAATGGTGTTGGTGCGGGAGCCCATACCGGTTTTGAGCGCGATTTCGGAAGCGTCAATGGTGTAAACTTTCAATTCGCGGTCAATAATCGTTTTTTGTACTTCGGCCGTTAAGTGATTCCAGATTTCAGTGGCGTTGTACGGAGCATTGATAAGTACCGTGGCGCCTTTTTTGGCTTTGCCGAGTACGTCGTATTTTTCCAAGAAATCAAACATGTGTACACCGATAAAATCAGCTTCTTGGATGAGGTACGGAGCGCGGATATATTCTTTACCGAAGCGAATATGGGAAGTAGTCATAGACCCGGATTTTTTAGAGTCATAGACGAAATATCCTTGGGCAAAGAAACCATTGGCGCTGATAATTTTCATCGTGTTCTTGTTAGCACCGACGGTACCGTCAGAACCTAAACCGTAGAACATAGCAGCAAAAACATCTTTGCCTTTTTTGCTTTCTAATTTGGCTTTGGGTAAAGATAGGTTGGTCAAATCATCCACAATTCCGACAGTGAAGTGGACTTTGGGTTCTTTTTGAGCCAAATTATCAAAAATAGATTTTACATCAGAGGGGGTAAAATCTTTGGAGCCGATTCCATAGCGACCGCCGGTAATAAGCGGAGTGGTCGGGAATTTGGCTTTAGCTTCCTTGGACAGGAACGCAGAGCAAACGTCTTGGAAGAGCGGTTCGCCTAAAGAGCCGGGCTCTTTGGTGCGATCCATCACGGCTATTTTCTTAACGGTGCTCGGGATGACTTTGATGAAATCTTCGATAGAGAAGGGGCGGAACAATTTAATCTTGAGTACACCCACTTTTTCGCCTTTCATGGCTTCCACGGCGTTTTGGGCTACATCGGCACCGGAACCCATGATGACGACCAAGCGTTCGGCGTCTTTGTCCCCAACGTATTGGAACAAATCATAGTGGCGGCCGGCAATTTTCTCAAATTTGGCCATTTCTTCTTTTACGATTTGCGGAACGGCATTGTAGAATTTGTTGACAGCTTCGCGAGATTGAAAGTAAACATCCGGGTTGGCGGCAGTACCGCGCACGGTAGGATGTTCCGGGTTCAAACCGCGGGCTTTGTGCTGGGCTACCAATTTATCGTCAATCATTTCCTTCATTTGTTCTTTTGTGAGCGGTTCCACCATGTTGAGTTCGTGGCTGGTGCGGAACCCATCAAAAAAGTGCATAAATGGTACTCTGGCACGCAAGGTAGACGCCTGGGAAATAAGCGCCATATCCATGGCTTCTTGAGGATTATCGGAACAAAGCATGGCCCAGCCGGTGTGGCGTACGGACATTACATCGGAATGATCACCGAAAATAGACAAAGCGGTGGTGGCTAAGGCACGGGCCGAAACGTGAAATACGGTTGGCGTGAGTTCCCCGGCGATTTTATACATGTTCGGGATCATCAAAAGTAAACCTTGAGAAGCCGTAAAGGTGGTGGTAAGTGCCCCGGCTGTCAAAGAACCGTGCACGGCACCGGAAGCACCGCCTTCGGATTGCAACTCATTTACAGAGGGGATATTTCCCCAGATGTTGGTTTCGCCTTTGGCACTTTTGGCGTCACAGATTTCGCCCATCGTAGAAGAAGGCGTAATCGGGTAAATAGCGATTACTTCGTTGGTGGCATGGGCGACGTGCGATACCGCGCTATTGCCGTCCATAGCAACTAATTTGGCCATAATAGGAAGTCTCCTTAGTTTGAATTAAAAAGGTTGTACTGCATTGTGTGCAGCGGTAGAATGAAAATCCTACTTACTTACATTATAGAATTTTAGGATGTACTTGGCAATTTACGGGAAAAAGCAAAAAACCCGCCTTTTGGGCAGGTTTTTCGATAAAAACACATAAAACTTACAACTCTAACAAAGCATTTATCCAATGCTCGGAAAGGGAGCGAACGGTCGATTTAAATACTTCCGCGGGCGGCAGGGAAACAAGATTGTCATATTCGTCCGTTAAAGGTACAAAAGGAACTTGTAAATCCATCGAAAAAGAAAATTCATATACGCGGATTCCTTTTGATGTTTCCTTTGCTCTTGTTATGGTAAAAACGGCTTTTTCCGCTTTGTCATTATTGTTGATTAAATAATAACGGTTTTGAATGTAGAAATCTTGTTTGCCCGGTTCTTTGGAAACGAAAGTCGGTTCTTTGGTTTGATAGTTTCCGTTTTCATCTCGTTCATTTAACTCCGACCAAAAGAAAATTTCAAAATCATCCTTCTCCATATTTGTGATAGTCAAAGAAACTTCGCGATACGGATTCTTGGGGGATAATTGATAAACTATTTCGTCCTCGGAAGATTTGGTCAGTTCCAAAGGGAAACGGTCAAACAGGAGAGTATTCTGTGCGGAAGGAATATGGGCCATTGCCGATATGTTTAGTAAACACAAAGAAATTAAACAAATTAGTTTTTTCATGCTTTTGCTCCTTTTATTTTTCTATATTTTAAAATTTAATGTTTAAAAGCGGCAAGGGCCATTAGACCTAATTGTTTCTTAGGTCTAATGGGAATTTAAGGTATTTATAACCTCTTTGCTAATTTGGTGCTTAGGGGCGGTCTTTTGTATACTATAAATATGAAGAGTTTTGAACGGTTTCTCCGACAACATCGGCTTTTGTGTGTCGCCTATGAAAGTGTGCGCTATGGGTGGCATAAGATTTGTCCGATTTCTACGCCTACGCCTGTTTGGTACGGATTTGATAAACGGCCCTCCCAAATGGCAATAGAAAAAATGCCGTTGGACCATGACTGGTATCACATTAATCGCTCTCTATACCGCCACGAACATATATACTACAATCTACAAAATGCACTTCGGGTAAACCCAAAAGTGAAAGGGATCGCGTTTGTCTTCTTCATGGGAATTGGGGATTACCTGTATACCACTCCTATTTGGGAAAAATTAAAAGAGCAATTTCCGCATATTCCTTTTTATGCATATGTGGGAGGACAATTTGATCGAAATAATTCTCCGTTGGTAGGAAAATTATTAGAAGAAAATCCTCATTTTGAGAAAATTTTTTATTTCAAAGGAACACGCCATCCGCTTATTTGGAAAAACTATGACTATTGCGAAGTTTTTTCTAAAGTACCAGCGGACTTTTTAGTTATTCCTGTTTACTATGAATATAGTGTGCGCACTTCTCACAGGGTGTATAGTTTATTTGAAACTTTTGGCTTATCTGTCCCGCAAGAGGTCCCTGCACCCCAAATGTATTTTCCTAAAGAGGTAGCACCTGTAGTGCAGTTTTATTTGGAGCAAATACGTCAGGGAGCTCAGGATAAAAAACGAATCGTGTTTCTACAGTTGGATTCACGTAGCTCCAGTTACACGTATCCATATGTGCGGGAGCTAGCAAACGGACTTATTGCACAAGGATATTATGTGATCAGTGTTACCAAAGGTGGCCCCGTTGAGAATTCGGCTTATTTGGAACTTGATATCAAAAAACTGGCTATTAATCAAACCTGGCAATTGTTATATTTGCTGAAAAAAGAATATTCCGTGTATGTTGTAGCGGTTAATTCTGTATTTTGGGCGGCATCAGCCGGGCTTGATTTGAAAAATCTAGGACTTCAACATTGGATAGATAAAAAAGTCCATAATTTGTGGTACCCAAACATAGAGGTGGTAACAAATTATGTTTATCCATTGTTACCTCGGGATAAACAGATTATTGCTCCTCCGGAAAGTTTCACTCCCTACAATCGAAAAATGGTTAATTATAAACCGGAGTGGATAATCAGATGGTTTAAAGAAAAGTTCGAACGTTAGAAAAATCCCGTCCAATGGATGGGATTTTAATTAGAATTTATTATAAGTGACAATTTCTTCTAACTTGGCGTGGGGGAGCGGATCGGGCGTTTCCGCAGGGTAGCCCAACGCAAATAAATGTTCTATTTCCCCCTTTGGATAACTTGAAATTTTAGTATCAGCTATCTTCTTATAATGTACGTAGAATTTCCGCTAAGATTTATTAAAATGAGTTGCTTTCGCCAGTGTTGCATACGAATATGATATTTTGCTATACTGTCAAATATGAATGGGTTCAAACGTCTTCTTCAAAAACATTCTTTTTTGTGCTGTACATATGAAGATGTGCGTTGCGCATGGCATAAAATCTTTCCTGTTTCTACCCCAACGCCTGTTTGGTATAAGTATAATGAGCATCCTTCCACGGAGACAACAGAGAAAATGCCGCTAAACCATGAGTGGTATCATATCAACCGTTCTCTGTACCGTAAAGAACACGTATATTACAATTTGCAAAATGCCTTGCGTGTAAATCCAAATGTGAAAGGATTTGCCTTTGTTTTTTTTATGGGAATCGGAGATTATTTGTATACCACTCCGATGTGGGAAAAATTAAAGGAACAATTTCCTCATATTCCCTTTTATGCGTATGTGGGCGCACAATTTGATAAAACAAATTCTCCGTTGGTGGGGAAGGTGTTAGAAGACAATCCCTATTTTGAAAAGGTTTTCTATTTTAATGGGGCACGTTATCCACGTGTTTGGAAAAATTACGATTATTCGGAAGTTTTTTCAAAAGCTCCGTCTGACTTTTTAATCATTCCCGTCTATTACGAATATAGTGTAAATACTTCTCACCGGGTGCATAGTTTATTTGAAACTTTTGATTTGTCGGTTCCGCAAGATATACCTGTGCCCAAAATGTATTTTCCCAAAGAGATAGCACCTGTAGTGCAGTTTTATTTGGAGCAAATACGTCAGGGAGCTCAGGATAAAAAACGAATCGTGTTTCTACAGTTGGATTCACGTAGTTCCGATTATACGTATCCGTATGTGCTAGAGTTAGCGAACGGACTGATTGCACAAGGATATTATGTGATCAGTGTTACCAAAGGTGGCCCCGTTGAGAATTCGGCTTATTTGGAACTTGATATCAAAAAATTGTCTATCAATCAAACTTGGCAACTCTTATCTATGTTGAAAAAAGAATATCCGCTCTACGTGATTTCCGTTGTTTCCGTCTTTTGGGCGGCGAGTGCGGGACTTGGATTGCCCAATTTGGGGATGCAACATTGGGTAGATCAAAAAATACATAATGTGTGGTATCCCAATATAGAAGTGATAACGAATTATATGTACCCGCTGTTGCCTCGGGATAAACAAATTGTGGCTCCCCCGGAAAGTTTTACCCCCTACAATAAAAAAATGGTTAATTATAAGCCAGAGTGGGTAATCAGATGGTTTAAAGAAAAATTCGAACATTAGAGAAAATCCCGTCCAAATGACGGGATTTTCTCTATTAGAACTTGTTATAACTGACTATCTCTGTCAGTGCGGCACGTGGACGGGGGGCGGGGTCTTCTGCCGGGTAACCTAACGCAAACAAGTGCTCTATTTTTTTGCCCTTAGGTAAGTGAAGAAATTGCGCGGCTTTATCGGAATTGAGCCATCCAATCCAACATGTTCCCAATCCTAAATCGTGGGCTCTCAATACAAGGTGTTCGCCGGAAATACCCTGATCTACCAGAAAAAATTCCGTTTTTCTAAAAAAATTTCCGACACGGCTGGTAAAGTTTCCTCTATCGGAAACGACCGCTATGAGTACCGGAGCTTTGGCTGCCCATTGGCTCATTTTATAAACACCGGTAAAAACTTCGTTGCAAAAATCCGCTTTAGTTTTTGGGTCATCCAGTACAACGTAATGCCAGGGTTGTGAATTGCAAGCCGAAGGCGCTAAACGGGCGGCTTCCAAACACATATTTATTTTTTCCCGTTCTACGGGTTTATCCAAAAACTTGCGGATACTTCTGCGTTGTGCGATTACTTTTTCCAGTTCCATAAAACCCCCTTGTAAAAATATCTTACCAAATTGAGGATTGTTTTTATAAAATAAGGTATATGGAATTTACAAAATATACCGGACTGGGAAATGATTTTATTTTTTTGGATGGAGCGACGGCTTTAGCCGTTCAAAATCCTTTTTCCTTGGCAAAACGACTTTGCGATCGGCGTTTGGGAATTGGAGCGGACGGACTGGTGCTTTTGTTGCCTTCACAAAAAGCGGATATCCGTATGCGCATTATTAATTCGGATGGTACCGAAGCCGAA
Organism: Elusimicrobiaceae bacterium; assembly: GCA_016283355.1. Classification (GTDB taxonomy): domain Bacteria; phylum Elusimicrobiota; class Elusimicrobia; order Elusimicrobiales; family Elusimicrobiaceae; genus Avelusimicrobium. The sequence goes on from JAEEMS010000008.1 coordinate 63,820, forward strand.
ATGTGCGGTAATGCATCGCGTTGTGTACCGTTGCATTTGCTTTCAAAGGGACTTGTGAAAGAGAAGGAGGTTTCTTTAGAAACTTTGGCGGGAATTATTCAAACCGAAGTGCTTGATTTTGACAAAGGGTTTGTGCGTGTTAATATGGGCGTTCCGCGTTTGACACGGGGGGAGATTCCGGTAACGGGGAATGCGCGAGAAAGGGCGGTCGGTATGACAGTTGAGACAAACGGACATCAATGGATCGGAACGGCTGTTTCTATGGGAAATCCTCATTTCGTAATTTTTGTAGAGGACCTTAGCCAAGTAGATGTGTCCCGGTGGGGGGCACAATTGGAAATACATCCATTATTCCCACGGAAAACAAATGTAGAATTTGTTCAGATTTTGAATGAGGAAAATGTACGGATGCGTGTATGGGAGCGCGGGGCCGGTATTACGCAAGCTTGCGGAACAGGCGCTTGCGCTACGGCGGCAGCTTGCGTGCTTAACCACAAAACAAAAAATGCACTTACGGTTCATTTGGACGGTGGGGAGTTGAGAATTGAGTGGCCGGATCAAAAAGAAATTTGGATGACCGGACATGCTTGCCGCGTATTTACAGGGGATATTACGTTATGACACAAATAAATGCCCACTATTTAAAATTACAAGGGAGTTACTTGTTTTCCACGATCGGGAAAAAAGTGGCTGCCTATAAAGAAGCCCACCCTTCTCAAAAGGTAATCAGTTTGGGAATTGGGGATGTAAGTCAGCCATTAGTTCCTGCGGTAGTGAAGGCCTTGCGTGCTGCCGTGGACGAAATGGGGAATGCAGATACTTTCCGTGGGTATGGCCCAGAACAGGGATATTCTTTTTTGAGAGAAGCTATTGCAAAAGCCGATTATCAGGCGCGAAATATTGCTATAGACAAAGATGAAATTTTTATAAGTGACGGGGCTAAAAGTGATGTAGCCAATTTTCAAGAATTATTTTCTTCTCAAGTAAAAGTGGCACTGCAGGATCCTGTTTATCCGGTTTATTTGGATACCAATGTCATGGCCGGGCGTACAGGGGTTTTTCAAGAGGGACGTTTTACGAATCTTATTTATTTGTCTTGTACGGAAGAAAATAATTTTATGCCGCAAATTCCCGCCGAACACGCAGATATTATTTATTTGTGTTCGCCCAATAATCCGACGGGAGCTGCCCTTAATCGAGAGCAGCTAACGTCTTGGGTAAAGTATGCGCAAGCCAACGAAAGTATTATCCTTTATGACAGTGCGTATGAAGCATACATTACTCAACCGAAAATTCCTCACTCTATTTATGAAATTGCGGGGGCTGAAAAAGTGGCGGTAGAATTCCGCTCTTTCTCTAAAACGGCCGGATTTACCGGTACACGTTGTGCTTACACCGTAGTTCCTCGAGGAGTACAAGTAAAAGACGAACAAGGGAGTACCCATTCCTTGCGTGATTTGTGGCTGCGCCGACAAACCACTAAGTTTAATGGGGTTCCTTACATTGTACAGCGCGGTGCCGAAGCCGTTTATAGTGAAAAAGGCCAGGCACAAATCCGTGCGGTTATCTTGCAATATATGCAAAATGCTCATATTATTTTGGAAGCATTGAAGACGGCAGGTATTCGTGCGTTTGGAGGGGAAAATGCTCCATATATTTGGTTAAAAACGCCGGGGGGGTTGAAATCTTGGGATTTTTTTGAAATACTATTGGAGAATGCTCAAGTGGTGGGGACACCAGGTGTAGGGTTTGGCCAATGCGGAGAGGGGTATTTCCGTTTAACCGCTTTTAATACACCGCAACTTACGCAAGAAGCCGCGGCCCGCATTACACAATTAAAATTTTAAGTATTTAACGGAGGTCCTATGAAAAAAGAGAAGGGTTTTACACTAATTGAACTATTGATGGTGGTAATTATCGTGGCGGTGTTGGTTTCTATGGGGGTTCCCCAATATACCAAAGCCATTGAACGTTCTCGTGCTACGGAAGCAATGGCCTTGGTAAAGGTTATTAATGATGCCATCTATGCGCATGCGGCAGGGCGGAACCAAGATTATAACTGTAAAGACATTCAATATGATAAATTGTCTATTGCGTTGCCAGCAGAAACTGCGTCCTCCTTTCAAGGAAGAGTCCTCGAAACGCAATATTTTAGATATGTTATACCGCAATACACTCTCCCCACCGAACCCAACAATATAAAAACCGTTATTCCCGGAACCAGATGTAAAGGGGTCTACGCGCAGCGTATCAACGGGGGAAAATATGATTATGTTATTTGGAATCCTTATCAAGTGGGTCGTAATAAAAAATTAGCTTGTTTTTCAGATGGTGATAAGAATGATAGTAAAAGTTTGTGTGAATCTATCGGTTTGATTCCTTTTAAGAATTCTGACGGAACCCCGAGATGGACGGACGCTAGGTTGTGGAGTGTAGGAAATACTCCGATATTGTAGTCCATGAATTTATTAGTCACAAAAACCCCGGGTGGTAAACCCGGGGTTTTTCATTATTCTTATTTTATTTCGATTGGATATGTGCGCTGCCACCCGTTAAATCTTTGATGGCGGCTACGGCACCTAACACATTGGAGGCCTCATAGGGCATATAGATAATCTTATTATCTTTCCCTTCAGTCATTGCTTGTAAGGCATCAATATATTTAAGCGAAATCATGTAGCTGGCAGGATTGGAAGATTGGGCTACCGATTCTGCCACAATTTTTACGGATTGGGCCTCCGCTTGGGCCACTTTGATTTTGGCTTCCGCTTCCCCTTCCGCTTCTAAAATAGCAGCTTGTTTTTGCCCTTCTGCTTGTTTGATAGCCGCTTCGCGTACAGCTTCCGCTTTTAAAATTTGAGCGGTTTTAGTACCTTCGGCTTCGGTCACCATGGCGCGACGGTCGCGTTCGGCTTTCATCTGTTTTTCCATGGCTTCACGAATGGCGGTAGGGGGGATAATGTCTTGCAATTCTACACGGTTGACCTTTACACCCCATTTATTGGAAGCATCATCTAAGATAACTTGCAATTTCCCGTTGATAATTTCGCGAGAAGTAAGCGTTTGGTCCAAATCCATTTCACCGATAATGTTACGCAAAGTAGTTTGTGTTAATTTTTCAATAGCCGTTGGCAACGATTCTACTTGGTACACCGCTTTTTCAGGATCGGTAATTTGGAAATATAAAAGAGCGTTGATTTCAATACCGACGTTATCGCGTGTAATCACGTTTTGGCGTGGGAAATCGTAAACCGTTTCACGCATATCGATAGTATCACGCAATTCAATGTACGGAACAGAACGCGTGCGCCCGCCAACGTCCATATATTCGCGGCTTTGGCGCCATTCCATCAAGTGGGGTTTATCCATAATCGGGATAATCCAGTTGATACCCGGTCGCAGGGTGCGTTGATACTTACCGAAGCGTTCGATAATAACTACTTGGGCTTCTTTTACAATTACAATCCCTTTCCAAATAATAACTACTATAAAGAAAAAGACTGCCCCAATGAAAATAAGACCTAGTTCTTCCATTGATTTCTCCTTTAATTAATTTTTTTTACAAAGAGTGTAACCCCGTCTAACTTTTCCACTATGCACGGCGTTCCTTTGGCAAGCGCTTCCGTAGCGGTAGCTTTCCAACTTTCACCTTCTACCTTGACGCGTCCTGTATTTTGTGTGGGGTTAATTTCAATTTCTACCATGGCTTTTTTGCCAATTACATTTTGGGCCGGGGTTTTGATGGTTTTTGTATTACGATATAAATAGCGTAGCGCCAACGGGCGAATAGTCAACCAAAAAAGCACGGATATGATGGTAAATATTCCTAATTGGCCCCACAAACCGAGTCCTAAATAAGAGGCAACGGCCGCTCCACAAAATCCGAGCCCCAAGCATGTGAGAGAAAATTCCATAGTGAAAGTTTCTCCCACAAAGAAGAGAACAGCTGCAATAAGGTAGATGTAGTAATTCATACTTTCTCCAGTTAGTTTTTAATGATTTCTAAGTAACTACGTAAATAATTTAACCTTCGTGTATCATGTATTTTGTTAAGTAAATAAATCATATTTGCCAAAAAGCGCCGTACGATTAAACGAGAAGATAAAAAGGTAAATTCCGCCGTATTCCAATGTAAATTACGAGCTTTAAGATAATTTTGACAATCATCAATGGATAAAATTTTTCCGTTATCCAACGGGTCAATGGCGAAGGTGTCATTATGCGGTTTATCTTGCACGTGTAACAAAATGCGGCCTGCTAAATCGACTACTTCTATTTCGATACCGTAACGTTGGCCGATACAAGCGTACAGACACGCGATACATAAAGAAGAACCGCTTTTGGTGCGTAAGAAATAGGGAAAAGCCAGTTCATTTAAATTTTTTGCACTGGAAAGAGCGGTAAATTTTTTTACGTTAAAAATGTAACGCCCCATTGCCTCAACAGCTTCCCGCGCGGTAGTGGTATTAAGCAAAACAGGGCGTAATTCCAAAGCCATGTCATCCAACGGTTGTGCAATTTTCCCGCGGGGAGTTGTAGGGGAAGCAAATTTAGCCAACAAAGAAAGCCCCTCTTCGATATTGGGATTAATTTTAGCGGCGAAATGTGCCAAAGCTTCAGACAAATCTTCCCAACAAATCTCTTCTAAAACCTCTACAATGGGGCGAGGGGCTGTACGGGCAAAATCTTGTTCAAGTACGCCTTGTACGGCGGCAGGATCTGTTTTTATTGCGGAAGCAAGTGCCTGTTTTAAAACAGGGCGGTTATGATCTGCTTCTGTTTCCAATAATCGCAATAAAGCGCGTACTTGTTCTTGGCTCAAAGAGTGCATAATTAATCATACCAAATTTAAGGTAGAAGTTACTACTTTTTTTGACGAAAGAAAGGGGCCCTACGGGCCCCTTTCGCAAAAAATAATATTTTTTATTGTGCGATGTCTTTTTCGTTGGCGGTAATGGCCAAAACTACGCGGCGGTTTTTAGCACGCCCTTCTTCGGTATCGTTGCTGGCAATCGGGTTGGATTTGCCGTAACCGACGTAAGAGATGCTCAAGGTTTTTAAACCTGTGCCGACCAAGTAGTTATAGACAGCTTGTGCACGTTGGGTGGATAATCTTTGGTTCAATTCATCGGAACCGGTAGAATCCGTATATCCTTGTACGACGATGCGGTTTTTCGGATATTTTTTGAGTACTTTGTTTAAATCCGTCAATGTTTGAATGGCATTGGAAGATAATTCGGCGCTGCCGATATCAAACAAAATATCATTTTTCAAAAATACTTGGATTCCGTTATCTCCTTTTACTACATCTGCGATAGCGGCAAGTTCTTTGGCTTGCTTATCATAATAGTTCCCTAAAGCTCCACCCGCTGCTAAACCGGTTAAACCACCGATTAAAGCACCGGTACCGCTTTTGCCACCTGTGGTGTGGGAGATTACGGCTCCGGCAGCAGCACCGATGGCAGCGCCGCTTGCGGCTCCGATAGCGGTTCTTTTACCGGGAGTGGTACAAGCCGCGACTAAAAACGCACAGATTGTGCAGAGTAACAACGTCTTTTTCATACAGTTCTCCTTTATTTAAAATAGACAGTTATATTGTACTTAATTTTGCAAATTAGGAAAATGATTTTTAAATACAAAAAAGGGTCCCCTTTCGGGAACCCTTTTGAAACTTATAATACCCGTGAATTAGTTGTTGGTTACTTCTAATTCTACGCGGCGGTTCAAAGCGCGGCCTTCAGCGGTTTCGTTGGTGGCAATCGGGTTGGCAGAACCGTAACCCACGAAGGATACGTTATCGGCGTTTACACCGTCGTTTACGAGTTGCAACGCAACGGCTTTGGCGCGGCGTTGAGAGAGATCCAAGTTATAGTCCGGGTTACCGATAGAATCGGTGTAACCAGCGGTGCGGATGGTGGCATTGGGATATTTTTTCAATGCATCCGCTACTTTCTGGATGTTGTCCAAGGAATCTTCTTGGATGACATCGCTGTTAAAAGCAAAGTGAATCGGTTCTTTGAAGTTCAAGACAACTTTGTTTTCAGCTTGTTGGTTGACAACAGCCACTTCTTTGAAGTCTTCAGCTTCCACTTTGGGTTGCGGTTTCGGAGCAGGCGGTAACGGTTTCGGCGCAACGACAACCGGGGCTACCGGAGCTTTTTGGCACGATTTTTTCGTGCATTTGGTGCAGTGGCAGGCGCCTAAAAACAGAGCGGCTACCAAAAGAGTCATTACTTTTTTCATTCTGTTCTTTCTCCTTACTAAAATGGTACAACTATCTTACTGTTATATTTTACAATATTTGGCAAGTAGGTAAACCCTTTTTTTTCATAAGGGCGCGGTAGAGCCGATAAACAGGTTGGCCGAACTTCGGGTGAACATAATCCGGCAGGATGTAAGAAAGGGGTTTTAATACAAATTCCCTCTCGTGTAAATGGGGGTGGGGAATACACAACGTATAGGTGTCGCTATCTTGGAAAATGGTTTGGTCATCATAAAATAGGATGTCAATATCAATTACCCGGGGGCCATTGGGAAACGTAGGGGTCCTGCCAAGCTGTTTTTCAAGATCTTTGAGACGGTGTAACAGTGGCATTGGTTCGTACGAAGTGTCCATAATTAGGACCGTATTTACAAAATCGGGTTGATGTGTATATCCTTCCGGTTTGGATAAAATATAGGGCGCTATTTCTTTAATGGTGCCAATAGAGGATAGGGCTTTTACTGCCTTATCTATGTTTTCTTTGGCAGGAGCAATGTTGCTGCCCAATGCTAAAACGACGGTGGCCATTTTATTTTTCTCCTTTGTATATTATCCAGCGGTCAGGGGCTTCCGCTACTTTAACACTATATAAATGCGGGAGTGATTTGTCCGCTTTTTTATAGAGCCAAATGCAGACGTTTTCCGTTGTCGGATTTTTGAAGAATGTGCTTAAATTTTGTTTTTCTAACGGTTTGACAATTTGCAAGAGTACTTTTTGTACTTCCCGAAAATCCAAGAGGAATCCTTCCTCGTTTAAAGGGCCATGGAAAGTGACTTCATACGTAAAGGTGTGTTCATGCAAAGATTCGTTTAAAGAGCCGTCATGGCTATGAGATGCTGTGAAAGAACCCGTCTGCGTGAGGTAAACTTTTGTCATTTTGCATTCTCCAATTCTTTGTAAAAATCGATGACTTTGTGTGTATCTCGTACATCGTGCACGCGTAAAATATCAGCCCCTTGCTCCAGGGCGATTAAATTGGCGGCTAACGTTTGTGCTTTGCGTTTGGGGGGGAGTTCCCGTTTTTGTGCCAGGAATGTTTTGCGGGAAAGCCCAACTAGTACGCGTACACCCAATTCTTTAAAAAAATGTATATTTTTGAGGAGTAAATAATTTTGTTCCCGCGTCTTTGCAAAACCAAATCCGGGGTCTATAATAATTTTTTCGTCGGGAATGCCACAATTGCGGGCTTGTGTAATTTTTTCTGCCAAAAAATTTTTAATTTCACCAATCAAATCGTTATAAGAGGTAAGCGTTTGCATGTTTTGTGGGTTTCCGCGTGTATGCATTACGACGATCTGTGCATTAAAATCTTTTACAAGCCGGAACATGTCTTTACCAGTTGTGCCGCTGACATCATTTATAATAGACACGCCATTTTTGAGACCTTCTAACGCAACGACCGGTTTAGTAGTATCTAGCGAAAGAGGAATTTTTGGCCATTTCTTATGCGCCTCTTTAATAAGCGGCAATACGCGTGATAATTCTTCTTCGGCGGATACCGGGGATGCTCCGGGACGGGTGGATTCTCCGCCGATATCTAAAATATCGGCGCCATCCGCAACAAAATCCGTGCACTTTTTTACAAGTGCATCTAAATTATTTTGTGGATTCCCGTCGTAAAATGAATCCGGTGTGGCATTCACGATACCCATCAGTTGTGTCATAAGTTAATCCTCTATGAGTACTTTTTCTTGTAAGCCGTCCAGTGAGCACTCCTGCCACAACTCCTGCGGAGAAATTTGATCCATCCGAACGTAACGGGGGTTTCCGAGCATTTTTTTGAGTGCTTTGTGGATGTCTACGAAATGTCCGGATCCCATTTCACTGAATACGATTTCATATTCATTTAAGGCTGCGGCTATGTTCTCTAGCATAAATACGCTTCGTACATCAGGTATTCCGCGTAGCAGTTTATAAAAAGGAGTCCTCGTTACCCACTTTTTGGGGGTTACTTCCATTAAATCTAAGTAGAACGATATAAAATCAGTTGTGTTGAAATCTCTGCCATAGTGCTCTTGGAAATAAGCCAGCAGACGATCTTCAGTAAATAATTCGCCCCATGCCGGATTGTGCACTGTGCGTTTGTAATCTCTAATTTCTTGTGCAGCGCTCGTTTGTTTTCCCTCGTACTTGGCAAAACCGTATGCACTACGAATTATCCAGAACATTTGAAAATCCTCATATGAAAAACCGTGCTGCTCAGCATATTTCCATTGCGTTTCCAAATCAGCGTCCGTTCGTACTAGTGGGATATTGTTCTTGGCACTCAGAGCAGCTGTATAAGCGTCCTCATGTTGCGTGCAATTTCCCAGAGGGAACCCCGGCTCTCTTTCAATAAGTGCAACTTGCGGATGATAGGTATCAAAAGCGTACTGTACGGCAGGTAAAGATTGAGGGCCGTGTTTGGCTGCCAATAGTACAAGGGTTCGTCCGTTCTTTTGATAAATGGCTAAAAAAGGGGGAAGGCCCACTTTTTTGAGAAGATCACTCGTTTGTTTCGGAGTAGGATTAATGACCAAACGAGTATCTGCTGTAAAGGTTTGTGCCAATGTTCCACAACAGGTGCAACCGAGGAAGATAATCAATGCAAGGATTTTTTTCATGCGACGCCCTCACTTATTTAATCATTTCTAAAAATTCGCTGCGTACTTCCATCTTTTTAAATGCACCGCGGATGGCACTGGTAACCATTACTGCGTTGTGCTTTTCAATTCCGCGTGAGCTGATACACATGTGTTTGGCTTTGCAAACCACCATTACGCCGTGCGGATGGAGCGTTTGCATTAAACTGTCGGCAATTTGGGCTACCAATTTTTCTTGGATTTGTAACCGGCGGGCAAACACTTCCACGAGCCGTGCCAATTTGGAAATGCCCAGCACGCGCCCGTTGGGCAAGTAACCAATGCTAATCGTACCGAAGAAAGGTTGCAAATGGTGTTCACAGGTGGAATAGAACTCAATGTCTTTGAGTACCACCATTTCCTCGCAAGAACCTTCTACAAATGTTTTCAAAACATCTTGCGGTTTTTGGGTATACCCGCCGTAAAGTTTCTTCCAGCTTTTCACGATACGTTTGGGCGTTTCCAATAACCCTTCACGGGAAGGATCATCCCCGATATAGGATAAAATTTCGCGCAAATTTTGCAGAACTTTTTCTTCCGTTATTTTACGTTTATTAGTTTGTGCAGTTGCACGCTTAGCCGAGCGCTTGGATGTTGTTTGATTAGTTTTACGCATAGGTCTATATTCTCCTGTTTGTTACTTTCCGGTTGTAGGTAAATTTGTGTCTTTTCGTTTTCATATAAGTAATATTTTTGCAAATCTTTCAAATCGGTTTGTTGGGTGATCACCAATTTAATGATATCGGCTTTGGCGAGCATTTCTTTTGCTACGTATTTTTTAGGGGAAACGCATACAAAATCAGCTTTGCTTACATCACAATCCTTGGCACCGTTTGTTTCAATGTGTACGATATGCCCGGCACTTTTTAATGCATTAATGAGTGCGGGCAAATCTTGTTCCGTGGGTTCTCCGCCCGTGATGACAACTGTTTTGCATGGGAACTGTGCCAATGCTACTAAAATCTGCAAACTGTTCATTTCTTCCCCGTCGGAAAATGCATATTTCGTATCGCAAAAATTACACCCCATGGAGCAGCCGGCCAAGCGCAAGAACACCGCAGGCATACCGGTATGTTTACCCTCACCTTGAATGGAATAGAAAATTTCGTTAATTTTCCACGATAGCGGCTGCATTTTCACTCTCCCAAATTTCGAGCGTTTTTAAAGTCAGTTTTTGTTTTTTCAATTTCGTACCGATTTTTTTGAAATAGAATTGAGCTAAATTTTCGGCGGTCGGGTTGGGTACAATTTTGTTAAGAAGTTCATGATCGGGTAGGTTGTCGTCTAACAATTTTTTTAATTTCTTAAAATCACATACCATCCCGTCGGATTTTACCTTGCCTTCAATAATGAAAACGGCCTTCCACGTATGCCCATGTAAATCATGGCATAGCCCTTTATAGTGAGGCAAGTGATGGGCGGCTGAAAAAAAGCGGATAATTTTAATGCGCATGAGAGGAATCCTCCGGGATGAGATTAAAGATTTGTTGCATATAAATGATACACAAAATTAGCTGAGCAAATGAAAAAAGAGGAATGTTTATCCATAATCGGATATACCACAAAACGGATAAGGGTCCCAATAGAAAAAAAGCCCAACGTGCTAAAACAACATAAGGAACGGCGATGTTGCGAAGAAATTTAAATAAGAGTCCGGTGGCAAAAGCTAAACAAAAAGATAAAGACATAACAAATATAATCAGAAAAAATGAGGCAATTAACGTGGATAGCCGCAATGAAAGGGCAATAGAATCTTGGTATTTTTCTAAGTTTTGCTGTGAAGTAACAAAAGTAAGTTCCGCAGGCAATGTTTGGCTTTGTTGGCGACCATTGGCAAAGAAATGTAACTGGTTTTCATGGATCCAAACAAGCGTATTTTGTTCATCGGGTTGAGGGGAGACCGCATTTTTAGAAGCATCAAAAATTAATTTAATCCCGGAACTCGGAACTTTGAAAGAAACCGGCGTTTGCGGGGCAGTTAAAAAACCTTTTTCAAAAGTTACTTCAGGGAAGTTTTTAAGAAGAACCGGTAATTTGCGCCGAATCTGGGAGCCGCTTGCAAAATAAACCAGTAATAAGGATAAAAAGAACAGATAAATCCCAAAAAACACCATCAACCCCTTTCGAACGAAAGATAGTTGATGATAAAAATGGAAAGAAAATAGCGTGCGCAAATGAATCAATAACATACTATATTATAGCAATTGTGAACGCTTATTTTGTGCGTATGGATTTTGTGTTTTGGCAAGTGATTTGTGTGCCTAAAAAGAAAGTTTGTTCCTTTTTGTACACACACATCAATTTGGTAGATTGTGTTTCCCCGGATGATGTGGGGGAAAGTGGTTTCCAACAAGCAATACGGGTGCAAGTATATGTTTGTTCACATTGCGCGAACGAAGAGGAGGGAAAATTGGTGATAAACCAGGAAAAATCTAAATTGTATTTTAAAGAAGCTAAAAAATTCTCACAGCTTAGCGCTCCCTCAAAGTTACAAGTGGGTTCTGCGGTATTCATTTGTGTGGAGATATTTTCATCCAGCAACGTATATCGTTGGGAAGGGGGTGGATCTCCTTCGACTTCGTAAACATCAAAACAAGAAAATCCATTTGCTTGCTTTTTGCTGCAAGAAAAGGGGAGCCGGATATCTTTCCCGGGGCATGTGTCTTGTACCTGATCCGCGTGGACGGAGAGATATTGTGCCGGGGTGCGCTGAGTTGTAATTTTTGCTTCAAGAGGCAATGAGCAGAAAGCAACACATAAAAAGATAAATACGGACTGTTTTATCATGCCCCTATCTTAACAAATTTTGTATTTTAAAGCATAATAAAATTTATCTATTTTTCGTACGCGCTCCTGCAGGCGCGTTTGGGGATTGCATAGTTTCTCATATTTTATATACCATATAACCAACTTGTACCAAAAGAGGAAAAGTATGCCCATCCCATTTTTCTTTCGTAAAAGTGCCAAAATGGCAGATGTACGCTTCTTAACAGAGGAGATGCGGTCTTTTTTCGACCAATATCCCTATCCTATTCTGTTGGTAGACAAGAAAGATAAAATTGTATTAGCTAACCCGGCGGTATGTGCGTTAATGGCTTGTACGAAAGAACAAATGATGGGTACCGGGTTGGAACAATGGGGTTTGTCTTTTAGCGATATTAAAAAATTGGCAAAACAATATTCCACAGATCCTCACTTGTACGAGGTTGTTACGCCTCAGGCGGATGCTATTTTGGTCAACATGACCGTAACCGCTTTAGCCCAAACACAATTACTGATGATTACGCTGGATAAGCAAACGCAAACCCCGGTGGGGACTTCATTTTTGGAAAATTGTTTGCAAGCGTATCCGATGGCGGTTGTTTTACAGGACGTGCAAGGAAAAGCTATTTTGTGTAATCGATACGCGGAGAAGATGTTTGCCATTTCTTCTAAACGCATTCATGGACAATCCCTTTATTCCTTTTTGCCCAAAGAATTAGTCCCTTCTTTGCGGCGAGTTGATGATACGATTGCGCAAACGGAATCTTTTGAAACGGTTTCTCTCTCGTACATGAACCCGCAAGGGGAAGAAGTGCAATTGGAAGTAACGAAGGCCTTTGTTCCGGCGGAAAACGGTGCGGAAGATATAATTGCCACTGTTTTTCGCAATGTAACTGCCGATCGTCGGGAAATAGAACGTTTGATGCAGACCAAAGAGATGTTGCAGCGTATTTTGGATCATATACCTTTGGGAATCTATGTGCGGGATGAATTACAACGGATTATTTACCTGAATAAGACGGCCTCCCAACTCCTTACTGAATTTGATACGACAACCGGTAATACGGGGAGTTCTTTCAATGATTTGCAACAAAATAAAACAGTTGCCGCTCGCGAAAAAAAGGTTTGGCTCGATGGAAAAGCATGTGAATTCCCGGAGGAAGAATATACGGATAATTTGGGAAATAAGAAAATTTTACGTCTGTGTAAAGTTCCATTGAAAGAAGATCCTTCCCGGCAATTGGTTTTGTCAATTGTAGAGGATGTTACCCAAGAACGCCAGCAACAAAAAGAAAGCAAACGTATCAATAGTATTTTGAGCGCTATTGTGCACAATATGCCAATCGGTTTGTATGCCCGTACGGAAAACGGAGATTTGTTGTTGCGTAACAAACAATGCGAAACTATTTTTAATGTTACATCGGTCACCTTGTTTGATAAAACGGGAACACTACCGCACGAAACGCCGGAACAAATCCGAGGATACATAGAACGGGAACGTAAGCTATTAGCTTCGGGGCAGACGTTGGATATTGCGGAAGAAGAATATATAGCGGAAGATGGCGAAAAGAAAATATTGCACATGGTAAAAGTTCCGGTAAAGGAAGAAACAAAATTTGTCATTACTTTAACGGAAGATATTACGCGGCGTAAAATGCAGGAAAAGGAAATTATAGATGCCAAAAACTTTTTGCAGACCATTATTAACCATCTGCCGGTTTCTCTATCCGTTAAAGATGCAAAGGGAAAGTATATCTTGTGGAACAAGAAAAGTGAAGAGCTCTTTGGAGCCAAGGCAGCGGATGTAATCGGAAAGATGTCATACCGAGATGACCTAAACCAAGATCAAAAAGATTTTTTGCGTGAGAAAGATTTGCGGGTATTTGAGAGCGGCAAGGTGCAGGATATCGCACAAGAATTGATTTCTTCCGCCGCGGAAGGGGCAAAAATCATGCATACGGTGCATACTCCTGTTTTTCATGAGGACGGGACACCTGATTGTTTGTTGACAATTTCGGAAGATATTACGGCGAAAACTAGAATGGAAAAGCAGATTCGTGAAGCCAATGATAAAAATGCGTTACTTTTGGATCATGCGCGGGAAGCTATTTTGATTGTAGAAAATCGCAAAGTAATATATTCCAATAGTGCATTTTTTAAAATGTTGGGGTATGAAAGCGTTGAAAAAATAAAGGGCCATTTATTAACAGATTTTGTGGATAAGGAGTTTCACGTATTTTTAAATGATAAGTATGACAACACTTTAGCCGGAACGGCACAGCCGGGTAGAGCTATTTCCCTGCGTTTGTTAAAGAAGAATGGGCAGTTAATAGAAGTGGAATTTGATGCGGTGGCGGCGCGTTATCTCGGCCGGCGCGTTGTTTTGTGTTTCTGCCGGGATATCACATCAGATAACCGTATCCTACGGGAGTTAAGAGAGGATAAACATACACTTAAAGCGGTGTTTGAACACAGTATACTCCCTTCATTCCGATTGCAGGAAAACGGATACATCAAAGTGATGAATAAGGCGTGTCGTGAATTGTTCGGTTTTACACCGGAAGATAAAAATTTCTATTGCAATGTTTACATCCGTCCGGCGATATCGTTGGCGACGCGTAAGTTGCTTAAACAAGGGAAAATGGCAGAGATGGATTATGTATTTGATTTCGACCGTGCAAAAGCAAAATTCCATGATCGTATCCACGGGAGTGGAAAATTACCGCTTCATATTACATTCGTGCCGATTAATAAACGCGATACCAAAGAAGGGGTTGCCGCTGATTTTGTAGTTTTTGTTCAACCGCAGAATCAACGGTTAGTCTCGAATATCACTTCTTCACAGAGCGAAACCGCTGTTGATGACACGAAGAAAGTTCCCGTTGAAGATGGATTACTGATTTTACCGGATAGTGAACCGTACGTTTTATGCGATGCGAATTTTAATATGCAATCTTGTAATGCGTTATTCTGTTCGTTATGTCAGATGAAGAAAGAAGATTTGATTGGGCAGAACATACGTGTATTGGTGGATGAAAAATCTTTGACGCAGTTTGAGGAAGATTTGAAACTCCTCATGCAAACAGGTTCTTTGTCTCATCGGGATTATCAGGTGGGCTTGCCGGGGGCGGATAAGAATTCAGTATGTCTAATGGGAAAAAGAGAGCAGGACGGACGATATTTGTTTGTCTTGCGCAACATGGCTTTCCACCAACAGATTTTGCATGTTTTAGAAGAGCGTTCTGCTCAACTTAACGCTTTGTTGGATGCAACGGATGGAATCGTTTTTACCGTGTTTATTCAAAATGGCAGATTAGGAGGAATTTCCCACGCAAACCAATTTTTAATTAAGAAATTGGGATTCTCCGCTGCCGCCCTTGCGGGAAAGCGTTTTCAGGATTTGTTTGAGGATACGGCCAAAAAGCAAGTTGTGCCAGCTTTTAAACAATTTGAAAAAGAATTACAAGAAAAAGGAAAAGTGTCTTTTGCGTGGAATATGCTGATGGCTTCCGGCCAAACCTTTGAAGCGGAGGTAACGGTAACGGTATTGGATTTACCCAAGCAGGAAACAGCTTTGGTAGTTGTTCGAGATTTGTCCGAAAAACAAAATGAATGGGCGCGTTCCTCAAAAACCGCTTTGGAATTGAATAGTATACGGCGAGCTTTGCCGGGTTTATACGTAAAAATGAATTGGGCAGGAACGGTATTGGATATTTGCTCGAATCTGTCCTATTGGAACAATACCCAAGCACAGCAGGTGCGCAATCGAAATGTCAATGAGTTTTTACCGGAAGAATTGGCCGGAAGAGTAATTGCGGCTGTGAAAGAATCTTTGGCGGTGAATATTAGCACTCATTTTGACCTGCCGTTAAAACTATCCGGCAAACCTCGGCATTTTGAGATGACGGTGTCTCCTATTACCGGCCAAGAAGAAGTTGTGTTGTGGGGAACGGATGTTTCTGCAGAACGTGAGAATGACCGACACCTGCGCCATGTTTATCGTTTGTTGGATGAATCGCATACATCCTTAGATAAGCAAGTAGATAAAATTTTGCAATTCGGGGTAAGTGCTTTCCATATGGAGGTTGGCTGTGTATTGCGTTTGGAAGAAAAACCGTATGGAACGGAAAGTTGTGTGATGCACGTTACGCAAAATGACGCACAGTTGAAGCAAGGAATGACTTTTGAAGTCGGGGAATGCTTGCAGACAGTGCAAGACGGTAACGTGATTTTATGGCAAGATTTAGAAGTGTGCAGATCCACCAAATGCATTCATCACAAGCAAAAATGGAAATCCATGGTGGCGGCTCCTCTCTACGTAGGAAGTTCGGTGGTGGGCATTTTATGTTTTGCTTCCCAAGAGTATCATGTTCCCTTTTCGAATGGAGCGGAAGAGTTGGCCGGAATTTTAGCTCGCTGGTTGGGACTACGCATTGAGTTGCGTAAGACAGGGAAAATGTTGGATGAGGCCTCCCGTTCCTTTGCACGCACGCTAGAGTACGTTGAGAAACCGGCGGTAATGTTAGATTTGGATTACTGCATGACTTTTGTGAACCAACCGTTATTGGATTTGACCGGCCGTCATAGCGGTAATATGTTGGGGCGCAATTTCTTTAATGAAATCGTGCATGATGAAAAGAAATCGATGAAGTATTTTCAACAAACCTGTGAAACAACTAAAAAGAACATATTTGAAGTACATTTAGATGTTTATCACAAAAACGGATTATACCAAGATACTCAATGGGAGGTATTTGTGTGCAAAGATGCTAACGGAAAAGTAGCTGGGTATGGTCTGATACAAGAATCTCGTTCGTGAGTTTGCTATAATTTATATATGAAAAAAGGGTTATTATTTTTGGCCTTATGTGTCGGTTTTATACCGTTGAAAGCGCAAGAAGTGGAGCCGTTCTCAGCACAGCCGCTACCTTGGCAAGCAACGGTGGAGGAACCCTTGGTCAAGGGGGAAGATTCCTCTGTTACACCGCCTCAGAAGCAATCCATTTCAAAATCATCTTTGACGACCACTCGGGCGGACAGCAAACTGAACGAAAAATTGCTACACAAAAGTGTATTGAACTACGCTTTGCCCGTTGAAATTTCATCGGTGATGGACAAGTGTGTGGTCGGCGATGTGGATGGATGTTATTTTTCCTTGAAAACCTATGAAACCAACGAAGATACTGAGGTGGCGGCAGTCGCCAATTTAGAATTGGCTATTTTATCGTTACAACGCGGTTTGGTTAAACAAGCAATAAATTACATTGAGAAAGCCGGAGAGCTTGCTCCGGAAGATCCTTTTGTGGAATTAACGCACGGCTGGATATTGCTTTGTTCCGGCCAACATAAACGGGCCCGAGAAATTTTTGAACATTTACTTTATCTTACAGCAGATTTTGAATACGTATCTTCAGCCAAACTGGGAACGGCGTTATCTTACTATTTTTCCGGCAATAAAGAAAAAGCTGCGGCCTCTTTTCAATATGTATATACTTCAAATCCGTATATGATTTCCTTTGTTTCTTACATGTTGGGTCGCATCGCTTCCGAAATGAAAGCGGCGCGTCATTTGGCCCCCGTTTTTCTACAACAATCTCTCACACACGATGAAAAAAATTATGCGGCAGCGGCTTTGTATGCTAAGCTTTCAGAGAAAAAGAAAGAAAAATTACAAGCATGGCAATATTATGCCACTTTATTCAGTTTGGATCCACAAAATGAGATGTTATCCAAAAAAGTGGAGAAGTATGGAAAAGAGTTGGGCGACAAAACAAATGATTATTTGTTTTATTTGCGCTTAGAACAACCCATTGTACATGAGATTGCATCTGTCCCTTCGGAATTAGTGCGAATAGCACTATATGCCAATAGAGAGCAAATTCCGCAAGAGGTACAGCAATTATCTGTCATGGGGTCCGGCACACTACAAGTGACGGATGAAAAATTAGGAGAAGTACTCCGTTCACCGGCTTATGTGGAAAAAATAATTGCTTTCAACCCACAGACCAAAGGCATTGATTTTAAAAATGCAAAAGGGCAGGTGGAATTTTCTTCCGTTCGTCCTATTCGGATTCAACCGGATTCAACCCATAAGACGCTATTGGTGAAAAATTTACAAGCGGCCAATTTATTTGCCGCAAATTGGAGTGACAAAGAATTAAAAGGCACATTGATTGTTATTCCAACTTCCACGGGTATAAAGTTGACAAATGAAGTATACGCGGAGGATTTAATTCCTGCTTTGTTAGCTGCAAAAGTGCAAAATATTACACAGGAAGCTGCCCTACGGGCATTGGCAGTTGTATTACGTTCTGCCTTAGCTGCCGCAGTAGCGCAACATCCGCAAGCACCTTATCATATTACCGATAATGATGAACAATTCTCTTTTAAAGGAATTAACTTGATGTTTAAAGGTTTGATAGAAGCTTCGCAAGAATCCGCCCAAATCCATCTAACGGAAGCAGTGGCGGGAGCTTATGAAAGTTGTGGGGTGGTAACGGCCGATGCAATTGAAAATACGGAACAAAAGCCGAATTACCAATTTTCTCCGGCGAACGTTAGCAAATATATGTTGTCTAATCCCCCGGCTGATTTATATGCCCGCCCGCAAGATCCCACACAATGGTCGAGTGTGAAATGGATATATCTGTATGAAGTCAAGGATATCCAACAACGTATTTCTTACAAAAAGAACATTGGTGCATTGCGAGCGATTGCTCCCATTAAATTTTCACCCAATGGACGTATTTTAGGGATGCGTTTTGAGGGAAGTAAAGGAAGTTATGAAACGCAAGATCCGCAGGAGATTCTGTTCATTCTAAGTGCGGGAACGATGCGTTCTAATTTCTTCGATATTCTTCCTTTCTACAAAGGGAAAGATATTCAATCGGTGTTAGTACGTGGTTATGACACAGGGCTGGGAAATGGTTTATGCCTACGCGGAGCAGAAGGATTAGCAAAAACGGGAGCAGATTATATGGCGATTATTAAATACTATTTCCCGCAAGCACGCATTATCAACACCACTACAGGGATGATTAACTAATGGAAAAGACAAAAATTTTATATTTTATTACGCGTATGGACCAAGGTGGCGCACAAGCCAGTGTGCTGACTACATTCAAAACAATTAACAAGCAACAGTTTGAAGCATTTCTTGCTACGGGTCCGGGTGGCCGGTTGGACGGGAAAATACAACATGATAAAGAACATGTATATTTCTTGTCGGCCCTAAAGCATGATACCTGTTTAAAATATATGTTTCATG
Source organism: Elusimicrobiaceae bacterium (assembly GCA_016283355.1). Lineage (GTDB taxonomy): Bacteria > Elusimicrobiota > Elusimicrobia > Elusimicrobiales > Elusimicrobiaceae > Avelusimicrobium. The sequence goes on from JAEEMS010000008.1 coordinate 82,734, forward strand.
ATTTGGTGGCTATTTGTCAGATGGGGCGCGTATTGCGAAAAGTAAAACCGGATATTGTGCATACAAACGCTCCCAAAGCAGGTATTTTAGGAAGAATAGCAGCGCGTATATTTTGGCGTAAAGCCAAAGTGGTGCATACATTTCACGGTCTCGGTTTTGCGCGTGAGCAAGGGGAAAAACAATTTAAATTTTTTGTATCCGTAGAAAAATTTTGTGCGAAATTTACGGATGTGCTTGTTTTTGTTTCCCGTAAAAATGCACAAGAAGCCAAAGAATTGGGCATTGGGAAAGGAATTCGGACGGAAATTATTCGGGCAGGGGTTAATTTTAATCCCATTTTGCCTCTCAAATTTGATCCGGTAGCCAAAAAAGCTTCTTTTAATATTCCGCCCAACGCAAAAGTAGTATTGGCCCTAGCCAATTGTAAACCACTTAAAAATCCTTTGCATTTTGTGTTTGCTGCCTACAAAGTGCTTAACCAAATGAAGAATGTATATTTTATTTTTACGGGAGACGGGCCGCTGCGGGAGCAAGTTTCGCATTTGGTAGAAAATTTAAATATCAAGAAAAATGTTCTGTTCCCCGGTTGGCGTAACGATGCTTTGGAATTATTGGCGATCAGTGATGTGTATGCCAGTGTGTCGTTGCGTGAGGGGTTGCCGATGTCTTTGTTGGAGGCAATGTCTATGCGGGTGCCGGCCGTCTGCTACGATGTGGATGGTATTAGCGAAGTAATTACGAATAATAAAACCGGATTTTTAGTACGTCCGAAAGATATCGACAAATTCGCTGAAAAATTGAAAGTCCTTCTGCGCCATAATAACCTACGGGAAAGATTTGAAGCCGCGATTGACCATCGCGATTTTTCCGAATTTACTGCCAATACCATGGTGAAAAAACAGGAGCGTTTATACCGCGGTTTGGTACCTCCTACCAAGAAAAGCGCGGGGCATCGTCGGTTTTTTCGCAAACGCCGAAGCCACAAAAGATTTGAAGGGAGAGCGCGATGAATTACGCAATCAACGAGATAGAAGAAGCGGTTCTTCAAACAACACGTGAGTTTGCCCAGAAAAAGATTAAACCCATCCGTGCGGAAATGGATGAGAAGGAGCAATTTTCCAAGCAGTTATGGCAGGAATATTGTAAATCCGGTTTATTTGGGTTATGGTTGCCGGAATTCTATGGGGGATTAGGCGGTGGTATTACGTGTTTGGCCATGGCGTTTGAAGAGCTTTCCCGTGCTTGTGCCGGATTGGCATTAACGCCGGGGACTTCGGCTTTGGGAGCTATCCCTATGTTTTTGGCCGCTACTGCGCAGCAACGAGAACGGTGGTGCCCTGATTTGGCTAGCGGCAAAAAGTTGTGGGCTTTTGCCCTTACAGAGCCGGAGGCCGGCTCGGATGCGACCGCTTTGAAAACCACGGCCATCCGGGATGGCGACTATTATGTAGTCAATGGAACAAAACATTTTATTTCTACCGGTAAAGAAGCTGATTTTTATACGGTTGCCGTGAATACGAATCCTTCCCGTGGTGCACGAGGAATTTCTTTGCTTGTGATTGAAAAGGGAACGCCCGGATTTTCTTTCGGAAAGAAAGAAGTAAAAATGGGAATTCGTTCTAACCCGACGTACGAGTTGATTTTTGAAAATGTTCGTGTGCCGAAAGAAAATTTACTGGGGAGTGAAGGGCGTGGGTTGTTGTATGTGCAGGAAACGCTCGATTATTCACGGCCCGGTGTGGCAGCGCAAGCAATAGGTATTGCACAAGGGGCCCTGGATACAACAATTCCTTATTTGCGTACGCGTAAACAGTTCGGACAGCCGCTCATTACTTTTCAGGCGTTGGGTCACAAAGTGGCGGAATTGTCTGCGAAAATAGAAGCGGGACGTTCTTTAGTATACACTTTAACACATCAAATGGATAAAGAATTCATTCCGGCGGTTCAAAATGCATTGGCGAATCAAACAACTGTACACGACGAACTTAAAAAACTGAAAGGCGCTCGTTGGACAAAATACAGTGCCCAAGCTAAACTTTTCTGTTCCAATGTGGCAATGGAAGTAGCGGACGAATGTGTAACATTATGCGGCGGTATTGCATACATGAGAGATTTTCCGTTAGAAAAATATATGCGTGATGCCAAAATTACCCAAATATACGAAGGGACGGTGCATATCCAGAAAAACGAGATTCTAACAGCTCTTATTAAAGAGTACGCGGCCAAGGGAGAAGAATAATGCATATCGTTACATGCGTCAAGCAGACGCCCAAATCCGAAAATATCAAAATTGATCCGGTTACGGGATGTTTAATTCGTGCCGGTGCCGATAGCGCAATGAATCCGTTTGATGAATACGCTTTGGAAGCCGCGGTAACACTCAAAGAACAAGTTGGGGGAACGGTGTCAGCCCTTACGATGGGCCCGCCGCAAGCAGAAACAGTATTGCGAGACAGTATTGCGCGCGGAGCGGACCGGATTTACCAATTGGGGGATAGAGCCCTGGCTGGATCCGACACGTGGTCTACCAGTTATGCCCTTTCCAAAGGAATTGAAAAAATCAATGCGTTGCAGAAAGTAGATGTTGTCATTTGCGGCAAGCAAACCAACGATAGCGATACCGGCCATATTGGCCCGCAAATTTCAGCATGGCTGCAATGGCCAAACGCGGCATTTGTAAAAAAAATAGTACGCGTAAACCAAAAATCCATTGTGGTGGAACGATTGACCGAAGACGGAAGTGAAATTTTAGAGTTGCCTTTTCCGTGTGTTCTTTCCGTGGTGAAAGAAATCAGCAATCCCCGGGTGCGCAGCGTAAAAGGACGTATTGCGGCCAAGCGCGCAATCATTACGGCTTGGACGGCGGATGACATTGGAGCCGATAAAGAAAAACTGGGAATTGCTCATTGCCCGACCCGTGTGGTAAAATCTTTTACTCCTACGCGAGAAAATACCGCTCAAATAGTAGACGGAACGAACGGCCGGGAAAAAGGAAAAAATTTAGTTTCTCTTTTGAAGGAAAATCATTTGATTTGAGGAATTTATGCCAGTGAAGGATTGTAAAAATGTATGGATTTTGGCGGAAGTGCAGCATGGGAAATTGAGCCCAACGGCTTATGAGTTACTCCATGCCGGCCGTAAATTAGCCGACGATTTGGAAGAGAAATTGTGCGCGGTTGTATTAGGAAATCACGTCGGGAAATATGCGCGGGATTTGATAGAGCACGGGGCAGATGTCGTTTATGTGTGTGAGAGTGACCAATTGGAAAATTATGTGGATGATACTTATGCTAAAGTATTAACCGATTTGGTGCAAACATATCACCCCAACAAATTATTAATCCCCGCCACCAATTGCGGCCGTGCCTTGTCCGCCAAGACCGCTGTGTTTGTGGGAACAGGGTTAACGGCCGACGCAACACAAGTGCAAATTAACAAAGCGGATGGGCAACTTTATGCTACGCGTCCTACGTTTGGCGGAAATTTGATGGCAACCATTACCTGTGCAAAAACACGGCCGGAGATGTGTTCGTTACGCCCAATGGCTTATGACAAAGCTCCCTTGCAAAAAGGACGAAAGGGGGAAATCGTTAAATTCCCATTTACCAAAGGAAAACATGCTTCCCTTGCTAAATTTTTAGAATTCATCAAAAGTAAAGAAGAAGGATTAGATCTTTCCGAGGTGACAGTTATTGTAGCCGGAGGGAGGGGAGTTGGTAAGAAAGAAGGATTTCATCTTTTACACCAGTTAGCGCAACGGTTGGGAGGTGCAGTGGGGGCTTCTCGCGGCCCGGTGGATAGTGGCTGGATTGACTATCGGTATCAAATTGGTTTAACGGGCCGTACGGTAAAACCCAAACTTTATATCGCATGTGGTATTTCTGGGCAGATTCAACATATGGCCGGTGTAAGCGGAGCGGATGTAATTGTTGCTATTAACAAAGATCCAAATGCTCCTATTATGAAGATGGCACATTACGCTGTGGAAGGGGATATGTATGAAGTAATCCCTGCTATGTTGGAAGCGCTGTCTTAGTGTACAATTTGCAAAACGCCCCGGGAATTTCCCGGGGCGTTTTTTTGTTATTTAATCAGGTAAGCATCTTCGCCGTTTAAATCGAAGGGGTCTTCTTGGTTGGCCTGCGACTCACAGAAGTTTTTTCCTGCAGAGTTGAGAGGAATACAGGCCAATCGGCGAAAATTTTGAGTGGTTTGTATTTTGTACTGCAAAGGTTCATCAGCATCCTTCTTTATAAATTCCGCTTCCCAACAAATCCCTGTGCTGTTTTCAGCGCAAAAAATGCGCCCTGTAAAATGTTTTAGGTTGCTGTGTTGTAATTTGCTTGTCCACGAATCGGCCTGTGCTTGAGAGAAGTTTACGCCTGTTGCAAAGTTTTTTTGGTGTCCCCATAAAATCACTAATTCCGTCAATCGTGCACTCTCGACCGCATTACGGTAATAGGGTAATGCAACTGCGATTAGGACAGCAATAATGAGGACGACAACTAACATTTCCAAAAGGGTAAATCCTTTCATAGTTGGACCTCAGCCAAACAATGGTGTACCAAGTGTTGTAATTCTTCCTCGGACACGATGAGCCCTAACGACCACGCAATCTCGTGCATCATATTTTGTAACAGGGCAGGTAAACTGTTCTGTAATTCAGACAAAGTAAGCGAACGGTCCATGCGTAAGTAATCTTCCAATACGGTGGCTTGTTTCTTTGCCAATAACGCTCGTACTGCACGGATATTATTTAATTTAAAACGCAGTTCAAATGTACCGGCACACGGGAGTTTTTCTAAAAATTTGCGAGCCGTTACCAAGAACAACGTTAAATTTTGGGCCAATGTTTCTACATGGATGGTTTTAGAAGAATGACCATTGACGGTTTCGGCACAGGAAACCACTTGCTTGTTCATCAACAGACCATAGGCATTGAATTCTGTCATTTTATAGACGTTGCGTGTGTTGGAAATAATAGTGGCTCCGTCCTGAACGGGAATAAGCGGATAATGTGGGTTGGCCATGATGCCGTAACTGGCTTTAGCGGAAGATTGTCGAATGAGTTCCGGTAAAAATTTATAGGCAGCTAGCGGTTCTTCAGGATAGAGCGGAACGATGGACATGGTACAAATGCTTTCTTCCGACACAGAGGCCGTTAGAGTTTTAAGATAGTTGTCAAAGTGCCTTTCTGCTTTATCCTGTAAAATATGGCGTAAGCGTTCGGATTTTTGTCGATGATCCAATAACCAGGGTAATTTTTCCGGGTGGACAATCGCTTCCGGACGGCTGGATTGGCCGGTGCGGATATAAGCACGTTTGAGTTTACCTACCAAATGAGGGGTTAAGTTGCTTTGCGGAATATTCACAACAATAAACATACGTTCTCTGTCGGGGCTGACACAAATATTAATATCCACAAATACAACAGGATCAATATAGGTTTGAATAATATCTTCTATCGAATTACGGATTTTTTCGTGGTAGGCAATTCCATTATAAGGCGGGCACGGTTTGTCATTTTTATCGTCCTGCACCCCTACGATGATTGTACCCCCCAATGCATTGGCAAAAGAAGCGATGGTCTTCGCGAATTTTTCATGATTTTTGGGTAACATGTATTTATAATCCAACTGCTTATTTTCCGGCAGTTGGCGTTCACAGAAGGCAACGATATCCTTAAATGTCAATTCGTGAATTGGTTTGTTGAACAACATAGGCCCCTCGTTATTAGCCCGCAGGCGTTTTAATTTATTATAATAAATTATATGAATAATCCTATGCAAAATTTAGCCACCGTGATAACCGAAAAGTTCATTGCGGCCGACTCTGTATCGGCGGCGAAAGCATTGGAATCTTTGGCTACGCATGAAATTATTTTGCTGGTAGGCACACTTAAAGCGCATACGTTAGTATCTTGTTTTAACCCGATGAATCCGGCGAAAGCAGCCGCTGTACTACGGCGTTTGCCGCTTAAGCAAGCTTCCTACGTGCTAATGCACTTGGAGGTGCCCCAAGCCGCCAAATTGTGGAAGGAATTTTCTGCTCCGTACCGAGAGCGCTTGCGTATGGGATTAGAAAAACCATTTATTGCGTTACTGGAGCAAGCCGGAGGATATCCCAAGGATAGCGTGGGTTGTTTGATGAAAACGGATTTTGTAGCGATTCGCACGGATGTAAAAGTGGGTGCACTTGTGGAACGGCTTAAAAATTTGCCACGTAAAAAACTCCCGTTGGCCTGTTGGATAACAGGAAAAGAGGGGGAGTTAAAAGGTGTTATCCGCACTGCAGAGTTGGTGTTTTATAACGCAAATTCCGTGTGTGGTTCTGTTATGGAAGCGGTTTCCCCGTTGCATTTGCAGGACAACGTTCTTAAAGCGCGAGCGCAATTTGAGCATCAACAAACAGCCATCTTGCCTGTAGTAGACGAACAGAATGTTATGTTGGGTGTATTGGAAAAGATTCAACTTCCGCCGGAAGAGAAAAATTCTCTTTGGAAACGTCTGACACATTAAATTTCTTTTCCTTTTAAAAAGGGCCCAGATTTTTCTGGGCCCTTTTTGCCTTTACACGTAGGCCCAAAGACCCTTGAGTTTATTCCTCTTAACTCATATACTGAAGGAAAGGAGAGAAGAAAATGAAAAAAGTTATTTATTTATTCGTGGGTATATTGTTCGCGTTGCCGTTATCCTTATCGGCCAAAACACTTACTATTTATCATACAAGCGATACCCATGGTTTTTTCTATCAAGAAGCAGGGAGAGGAGGATTTGGTGTTTTATCTTCCTTAATTCGTAGTGGCTCTAAAAACTACTTGTTGCTGGACAGCGGGGATTTTGCCAACGGTTCCCCCGAGGCAAAAAATTCAAAAGGTGAAAAATCCGTTGTAATGTTTAATAAGCTGAGATACCACGCCACAACCATCGGAGATCATGAATTTGATTTTAAAGAAGAAGGGTTAGAAAAGATATTAGCGTCGCTTACTATGCCAGTACTTGCAGCTAATTTTGTGTTTAAGGATACACAGACATACCCAGACCACGTGCAACCCTACAAAATATACGATGTAGATGGAGTACGTGTGGCGGTAATCGGGTTGGCGAACGCTACTCCTACCAAACCTGTGACTCGCTATGAGTTTTTGGATCCGTTGAAAAGTATTGAACGGGTTTTGCCGGAAGTAGAAGCGCAAAATCCCTCTTTGGTGGTGGTAATCGTGCACGATTCTGTACAAGATGATGTTCATAACGTGGAAAATTATACGTTAGATATTGCACATCGTTTTCCGGGGCGCATTCATTTAGTATTGGGAGGGCACGCTCACAAAGTAATTCAAAATTACAGAGAGGGTAAAACGGTTTATGTGGAAAGCGGTTATGCTCTAAGAGGAGTAAGTAAGGTTTCTGTTTCTATTAACGATGAAACCGGAAAAGTAGAAAAAATTTCATCTTCTTACGTGCCGCTATTTGCAGCTACGTTTGGTGAAGATCCAGATGTTTCGTTTTGGTCCGATAATTTGAAAGATCCGTGCCAGGATATCTATGTGGGGAAGATTCCTGTACCCTTAGTTAAAAAACAAAAATACGGATTTATTTTGGATTCTCCTATTAGCAATTGGCTAGCAGACCTGATGCGGCAAGAAGTGGGTACCCCTATTGCCATTAACAACAATGGAGGGCTGCGGAACGATTTAGCGGCAAATATGGCAATAACAGAATGTGACCTGTTAGAACTCTTTCCGTTTGATAACCAATTGATGGTTGTTGAAGTGGATGGAAAATTTTTGAAAGAATTCGTTTCAAGCACACTTGGTCTGTTTTCTTATTCGGGTATGAAGATAGGCGTATTGAAAGATGAAGATGGAAATTGGTACGTGGATGCTATCACGGTTAACGGAGAACCGTTAAAAGAAACAAAAATTTATCAGGTAGCCGTTTCCGATTTTGTGGCATCGGGGCAAATGGAGGCGCGGTTGTTTTCCCAAATTGATGAAGGGAAAAAACACGAAGTGGGTATATTCTTGCGAGAATTGTTACGACGGGATCTGAAGAATTCGCAACCAAGTGAGCATTATGCGGAAATATATATTCCGCGTATTTTTCGCGAGATAGACCATTAAGCATGTAAGGGTAATGTAATAAATTTTGCATAAAATTCCCGGGTTTTAACCCGGGAATTTTTATTTTTTATAGAACTTTTCGATTTCTTTCCATGCTTCTTCGGCTGTTTCCACAATTGGTATGGCCTTTGCATCTTCGTGCGAGATAACGCCGTAACGGGCCAAAGCATTGATATTTATAACGTCATTCCAAAATTCTTTTCCTACAAGAATAACGGGAATCCGTGTTTTTTTGCCGGTTTGTACCAGCGTTAAAATTTCAAAAAGTTCGTCGAAAGTTCCAAATCCGCCGGGGAAAACCACAAACGCTTTTGAACGCATGACAAAGTGTATTTTGCGGATGGCGAAATAATGGAACAAAAATGCCATGTTGGGGGAAATATATTTATTGGGAAATTGTTCGTGCGGCAGTGTGATATTTAACCCAATAGAAGTACCACCGGTTTCGTATGCACCGCGGTTTGCGGCTTCCATCATACCGGGACCTCCGCCGGTAACTACGGCAAAACGTTTTTTAGATTTTTTAATAACGATTTGAGCGAAACGGCGAGCTTCCTCATAATAATGAGAGAGACTTGCCAATCCTTTTGCCTCTTCTAACTTATGTTGCAAATTTTTGTTGGAAGGATTTTGTTTGAGGGCTTTTTCCGCCAATTTTACTTTTTGTAAAGCTGCTTTTTTGTCCCCAATACGAGCACTACCGAAACAGACGATGGTATCGGTAATATTGAAGTGCTTAAAATATAATTCCGGCTTTAGCACTTCCAATTCCATACGAACGGGACGCATAATATCGTGTTTAAGCAGTTCCACATCTTCGTATGCTTTGATATAAGAATTAGGATGATTGGTTGTTTTTGGTGCCATAATTCCTCTCTATTTTGTTTGTTGTAAAATCGTCTCGGCAATTTTTTGTACCGATATCCCTAGTTGATCGTAAAGTAGTGCGCTTTTTCCATGCTCCACAAACTCGTCCCCAATGCCCAACCGGGTAAGCTGGACGGAAGATTTTTGATCAGCTAAGTATTCAGCCACAGCCGAACCAAAACCGCCGGCAAGCATGTTATCTTCCACTGTAAATAAACGGGGGGATGTTCCAATGGCTTCTTCGATAACACATGTATCAAGTGGTTTAACAAAACGCATATCGATTACACCACAATCTATACCGTGTTCTTTGAGTAGTGCGGCGGCTTCGACTGCAGGATGTACACGGTTGCCGATAGCCAAAATAGTAGCATCTTTTCCTTTTTTCATCCAGCGGCCTTTTCCGATAGGAAGTTTTTTTAGTTCTTCATCTAATGCTACTCCAAAACCGGCTCCCCGCGGATAGCGAAGTACGAAGGGAGCTTTGGCTTCAAAAGCGGTTTTAAGCAAATGTTGCAATTCGTTTTCATCAGCCGGTGCTGCCATAATTAAATTGGGGATGGAACGTAAGAAACTGATATCAAATACGCCGTGATGTGTAGGGCCGTCTTCCCCGACAATTCCACTGCGATCTAGCGCAAATACAACGGGTAGATTTTGTAAGCAAATGTCGTGCAAAATTTGGTCATAACAGCGTTGTGCAAATGTGGAATAGAGTGCAACGACGGGTTTTACGCCGCCGGCCGCTAATCCGGCCGCAAAAGTGGCAGCGTGTTCTTCCGCAATTCCTACATCAAAATAGCGGGAGGGAAATTTGTCGCGGAAGGCATCCAGCCCGGTGCCTTCTGGCATGGCCGCGGTAATGGCTGCGATAGAAGGATCTTTCTCTGCCAGCTTTACCAAAGCGTTAGAAAATGCCTTAGTAAAAGTAACTGTATTGGATTTGCCCAGCATGTCTCCGGTATCTACATCAAAAATGCCTACGCCGTGGAATTTGGTGGGGTTGAGTTCGGCGGGTTCGTATCCTTTTCCTTTTTTCGTTACCGTGTGTAAGATAACAGGCCCCTTGATATCTTTAATCGTTTCCAATACTTCCAAGAGCGCAGCCAAATCGTTACCGTTGACCGGGCCGAAATAGCGAAACCCCATTTCTTCAAATAAGGTCCCCGGAAATAAAATGGAGCGGGCCCGTTTGGCCAGTTTGGCAGCATTGTTACCCAGTTCATCAAAACGTTTTAAAAAATTGGTGGCTTTTTCTTCCGCCAGTTGCACGTATTTGGTAGCCAGTAGTTTAGTTAAAGCTTTCCCCAGAGCACCCACCCGTTGTGAGATGAACATTTGATTATCATTCAAAATAACAAGTAAATCTGTGCGTAACAGCCCCGCATTTTGCATGGCTTCGTAGGCCATGCCTCCCGTCAAACAACCGTCCCCTACTAAGGCAATTACTTTGTGATTTTGCTTGCGTTGATCGCGCGCAATGGCCAATCCGAGTGCTGCGGATATGGCGGTGGAAGCGTGACCCACACCAAAAGCATCATAGGGGCTTTCTTTGCGTTTTGGAAAACCGCTGAGTCCCCCTTTGGTGCGAATGGTAGAAAATTTTTTTTGCCGTCCGGTTAGCAGTTTATGCGCATACGCTTGGTGCCCGGTATCAAAAACGATTTGATCTTCCGGCGTGTTGAAAACATAGTGAAGGGCTGTAATAAGTTCAACAGCTCCCAAACTGGACCCCAAATGCCCCCCATTTTTACTGGCAGTAGCCAAAATGGTTTCGCGCAGTTCTTGGCACAACGTCGGTAAAAGCTCTTTTTTAATCAAACGCAAATCGTGCGGAGTTTGAATGTTGGGCAGTACTTTCATAGAAACCTCTTAATACGTGCGTGTTTTGAAAAATTCGGCCATTTCGTAGAGTGGCCATAAATTTTTCTTCTTGACGGTTTTCAATTTGTTTAATGCTTTTTGGGCATTTGCAATTAAAAGTTGGGCATGCTTGCGGCTCCCTTCCAAACCATACAAACTGACGAAGGTTAATTTACCGTTTTCTTTGTCGCTATTGGATTTGCCTAACTGTTTTGCGCTGGAGGTCACATCCAGAATATCATCTACTATCTGAAATACTAAACCGATGTTGTTGGCGTAAGTTTTGATGTGTTTTAAATCCGCTCCTTTTACGCCGGCTAACAATGCTCCGCTTTCTACACTTCCGCGGATAAGCGCCCCTGTTTTGTTGGCATGGATGTAATTTAAAATTGTTTCCGGCGTTGTTTCGGCCGTGTGGGGGGGAAGCATAAAATAACGCAACGATTTATCTGCTAAGGGTTTGGATATTTTGCGGATTTTTTCTGCCCGGAAGCTACGCGCATCCTGCGTTCCCATCCCTTCGGCGTACACATCGGCCACTTGTCCGCCCACCATCCCGGAAGCTCCGGCACAGTTTGCAAAATTTAAAAGAGCATTTAGGGTATTTTCAGCCCCGATAGATTTTACTTTTCCGTTTTGCGCAAATACTTCAAAAACATAAGTAAGTAATGCATCACCGGCCAATAAAGATAAATCTTCCCCGAAAATCTTGTGATTGGTGGGTTTGCCACGGCGCAAGGAATCGTTATCCATAGAAGGTAAGTCATCATGAATAAGTGAATAGGTATGCAACATTTCCACCGCACATGCTGCGGGTAATACATCAGTGGCTTTTTTGCCAAAAGCTTCCGCTGTGGCCATCAATAGAATGGGGCGCACACGTTTGCCTCCCGCTTGAAGTGAATAATTCATAGCATCCGTTAAAATTTTAGGAGCATTTTTAATCTTGCCGATGTATTTGGTAAGATTTTTCTCAATCAATTTGGCACGTTCTTTTTGATAATTTTGAAATTGGTTCATAAATTCCTCTTTTTTAAGGACTTTCTTCTATTATACCTTAATTTGCTGCATAGTCGTTTTCTTTTTTATATACTTAAAATATGGTACAAATCAATCGGCCGCATATCGGCATTTTCGGAAAAATGAACGCGGGGAAAAGCTCGCTGATCAATGCACTTGTAGGACAAGATGTATCTGTTGTATCGGAAACACCCGGCACAACTACGGATCCCGTCAAAAAAACGATGGAAATTTTGGGTATCGGGCCGGTAGTGTTGGTAGATACGGCTGGGATTGATGATGTTTCTGTGTTGGGAACCAAACGTGTACAACGTACGCAAGACGCATTGGACCAAGTAGATTTGGCGATTTTGGTCTTTGCCGGAAATTTTGATGAATACGACAGGGGCCTCATGGAAACATGTTTGTCACGCCGGGTCCCGTTTTTCTTTGTGCAAAATAAAACAGATTTACAACATACCAATGTGGAAATCAAAGGGGTAGAGGTAATTGATTTCAGTTGTCAGCAACCCAATGTCAATGTGCTTTTGCGTGCCATTCAAACCTACTTGCCTAAGAGTTCTTACTCCGCAGAGGTGATTTTGGATGACTATGTAAAAGCCGGAGAAGAAGTGGTACTAGTGATCCCCATTGATGCTTCTGCGCCTGAGGGGCGGTTAATTTTACCGCAAGTGCAAACCATTCGTAATTTGTTAGATATCGGTGCGACGGCTGTTTGTGTAAAGGATACAGAGTTGCGGTCTTATTTACAGCAACATACCCCTAAACTTATTGTGACCGATTCTCAAGCATTTAAATACGTCAGTTCTGTCGTGCCTGTTACCATTCCTTTGACCAGTTTTAGTATTTTATTTTCCCGATTAAAAGGAGATTTTCCGGCATTTTTGAAAGGGACGCCCGTCATCAGTCGTTTGCAAGATGGAGATAAAATTTTAATGTTGGAATCTTGCTCGCACAGCATCAATAAATGCGATGATATCGGGCGGGTAAAAATTCCGGCGTTGCTTGAGCAATTTACCGGGAAAAATTTGTATTTTGATATGGTAACTAATTTGGATCCGTTACCGGAGGATTTATCCTCCTATCGTTTGGCGATCCAATGCGGCGGATGTATGGTAACGCGCACGCAGATTATGCGACGATTGGAAATTTTAAAAACAGCCGGCGTGCCTATTTCCAATTATGGGATGACCATTGCCTATTGTAGCGGTATTTTTGAGCGGGTAACAGAAATTTTCCGCAAAAGACGGTAACGTATGTAATTTGTTTTGAAGTATTATAAAAACCCCCGTCCGCTGACGGGGGTTTTTATCTGTGAAATTTTATTATTTCACGCGTCCAGCGGAACCGAATACGTTTTCGTTCTTTTCGGCGTACATTTTAATCAATTCTTCGCGGGCCGGGCCCAAATATTTGCGCGGGTCAAATTCAGCCGGTTTGGTGGCGAAGATTTTGCGGATCGTGGCGGTCATTACGAGGCGGCCGTCAGAATCTACATTGATTTTGCACACAGCCGATTTGGCTGCCTTGCGCAGTTGTTCTTCCGGAATACCGGCGGTGTTATCGAGTTTTCCACCGTATTCGTTGATTTGCTTGACAGCCCATTGCGGCACGGAGGAAGAACCGTGTAATACAATCGGGAAACCCGGCAAACGTTTGGAAACTTCTTCCAAAATATCAAAGCGAAGCTCGGGGAGTTTTTCACCCGGTTTTACTTTAAATTTATAAGCACCGTGAGAAGTGCCGATAGAAATCGCCAAGGAATCTACCCCTGTGCGTTTTACGAAATCTTCTACTTGAGCAGGATCTGTATAGGTGTGATGTTCGGCGGAAACTTCATCTTCAATACCGGCCAAAACGCCTAATTCCCCTTCTACGGTTACATCATGTTGATGCGCATATTCCACTACTTTTTTGGTAAGGGCTACGTTTTCTTCGTACGGCAAGTGGGAGCCGTCAATCATTACAGAGGAAAACCCGTTATCGATACAATCTTTGCACAGTTCAAAGCTATCTCCGTGATCCAAGTGCAAGCAGAGTGGCACCGGTTTACCAATTTCCGCCATCATTTCCACAGCACCGCGGGCCATCCAGCGTAGCAACGTAGAGTTGGCATATTGACGGGCACCTTTGGAAACTTGCAAGATTACCGGGGAGCCAGTTTGTACACAAGCGGTTACGATGGCTTGTAATTGTTCCATATTGTTGAAGTTATAAGCCGGAATAGCATAACCGCCGGCCATAGCTTCTTTGAACATTTGGCGCGTATTTACGAGGCCAAGTTCTTTGTAAGAAACGGTCATTTTCAATTCCTCCAAGGGATAAATTAAAGTCACCTTTATTGTACTTTTATTTGAAGGGGGTTGCAATGGGCCTCCCCGAATATGCTTAAACGCGCGTACCGGTCATAAGAAGAAAAAACTTGCAAAAAAAAAGGGTTATGAGTATAATGTAAGGACCTAAGTGTCAAAAAATGAGGAAAAATTTCATTCTTTACCGTCTAAGGGGGAACTATGAGCCGTGCTTTCCAAGTAAGTAAAAAACGCGCTGAATATTTTGATGTAACTGACTATCTGGAAAACCCTTCTTACAATTTGTCGGATGCTGATGAGAAAAATTTAACACAGTTGGACGTTATTTATAGAGCACTTGTGTCCATATTGTTTAACTATGTGCCTACTTCCGGCCATCCGGGGGGCAGTATTTCCAGCGGACGGTTTGTGTCTCACCTTTTATACCACGCCATGGATTATGATTTTTCCAATCCTCTTCGGTTAGATAACGATATCATTTCTTACACAGCCGGGCACAAAGCATTGGGGCTTTATGCGATGTGGGCCCTTCGCAATGAATGCGTTCGTGCAACCGGTTCTGCCCTTTTACCCAAAACAGAAAAAATGCAACTGCGGCTAGAAGATTTGCTTGGATTTCGCCGTAACACGGTGCAAGGTACACCGTTATTTATCAAATTTCATGCCAAACCGTTAGGTGGTCATCCGGAACCTTTAGTACCGTTTGTGCGCACCAGTACCGGTGCCAGCGGCGTGGGAGTGGGAAGTGGCGTCGGCCTGGCTTTTGGGGCGGCCGATGCGTACGGTGAAAATTGCCCGAGAGTAAATATGGTGGAAGGGGAAGGCGGTTTGACGGCGGGTCGTGTAAGTGAGGCCGTTGCAATGGCTTCCACGGCGCAACTTAAAAATGCTGTTTTCCATTTGGATTGGAACGAAGCATCCATTGAAAGTGAACGTGTAACAGCGGAAAACGGCAATCCCGGGGATTACGTTCAATGGACGCCGTTAGAGTTTTTCTACATTCACGATGTAAACGTAATCTACGTTCCCAACGGACATGATTTTCAACAAATTCACATTGCCCAACAATTGGCCAAAGAAATAAAAAATCACCAGCCTACGGCCATTGTGTACCGCACTACAAAAGGTTGGAAATACGGTATTGAGGGAAAGGCCTCCCACGGCGGTGGACATAAGTTTGCATCAGACGGATTTTACGCATCCCTGGAAGAATTTGAAAAAACATTTAATGTTAAAGTTCCGCATTTTGAAGGAGATAAAACGCCGGAAAATGTGGAAAAATATTTCTGGGAAAGTTTGCAAACCGTTCGCCAAGCTGTGGAAAAAAATAAAGAATTGGCCTCCTATGTTGCAAAGAAATTACAGGATAGCGTAGCGCGTCTTGACGGACAAAAACGTATCGTGCGAGAGGATTTGGGAGACGTAGAAAAATTGTTCCAATTTGATCCCAAAAAAGTGCCGGCCCAATTTAGCTTGAAAGTAGGGGAAAGCTACACCACCCGCGGTATCTTGGGGGATGTATTGGGATACCTTAATAAAGAGACAAACGGATCTATTTTGATGGCTTCGGCCGATTTGTACGGTTCTACTGGCGCGGCGGGGGTTGCAAAACCGTTTGCCGCCGGAAATTTCAATACACAAACCAATCCCAAATCACGCCGTTTGAGTGCGGGGGGGATTTGTGAGGACGGCATGGCCGCCGTGTGTACGGGAATTTCCGCATTTGGGAAACATGTAGGGGTGTCTTCTTCCTACGGTGCGTTTCTAGCGTTCGAACATGTGGCAGCCCGTTTGCATGCTATCGGTGTGCAAGCCGCTCGCGAAGCCGGGCAAAAAGCCAACACTTTTATATTATTTAACGGGCATGCCAGTTTGCCTACCGGAGAGGATGGTCCTACGCACGCCGACCCGCAAGCATTGCAATTGGTGCAAGATAATTTCCCGAAAGGGTCTTGTATTACGGCCACTCCTTTAGAGGTGGATGAAATTTGGCCGCTTGTTGCGAAATCACTTTCGTTGAAGCCGGCGGTATTTTCGCCGTTTGTGATTCGCCCTTCCAATAAACTGATGGACCGCACCGCTTTGGGGGTGGAAGATGCGCAGCGCGCTACACAAGGGGTATATTATTTGCGCCGCGCCAAAGGAAAAGCGGACGGTACAATTTTTGTACAAGGGGCCGGTGTGGGCCGCGAAGTAATTGAAAAAGTCCTTCCGGTACTAAAAGAAAACGTAAACATCATTTATATTACTAGCCGGGAACTTTTTGAACAATTGCCGCAAGCGGAACAAGAAAAACTTGTTCCTACGGAATTATTAAAAACCGCAATGGGCATTACCGATTTTACCCTGCCTACACTGGATTGTTGGCTTAATAGTGTGGCAGGGCGGAAACATTCGTTATATCCGCACAAGGATGGGAAATTCCTTTCCAGCGGATCTTCCGCCAAAGTGTATGAGGAAGCACATTTGGACGGAGCGTCGATTCTCACGGCTATCAAAGCGTATGTGAACGATTTAAAAAAGGCGAGCCACTGGTGCTAGGCCTTAGAGGAGATAATTATGGCTGAAGAAAGACCTTACTTAACCGGCAGAACGTATTTGTTCCGCCTTCCGAAAGGGAAAGACCTTTTGGAAGAACTGATTGATTTTTGTCATGACAATCAAGTGAAATGCGGAATCGTTCATGTGACCGGGATGTTATCTAATGCTACCATCGGTTATTACGACCAATCCAAAAAGAAATTCGAAAAATCTATTTTTGAAGAAGAACTGGAATTGGTACACTGCAGCGGGAACATCAGCATTCAAGATAACCGCCCGATTGTGCATGCCAGCGTGGTGCTTGCCGATAATGAACATAATACGGTAGGCGGAGAACTGTTGCCGGGAACCAAAATTTATGTGTGTGAAGCATATATTCAGGAACTTGTCGGCGAACCGAAAGTCCGCCGTTCGGACAAAGTAACCAAGTTAGCACTTTGGAACTAACGTGTTGAAATGAGTTTATACAAGCCCTCGGGTTGCACCGAGGGCTTTTATATTGCAAAGCTCTCTAATGTAACACATTACATTTTTAAATGTCAAGTGCAATTTAAAAAAAGTATTGCAAATGTTTTTGCAATAAGTTTTAATAATAAATGTAGTTAATTTATTAGGAGGATATTACATGAAGAAACTACTCGGCTTGTTACTCGTAGCCGTTGTTGCCTTCCCGGCCAACGCTGCAGTAATTAAGAATGTAGAACTCAAAGGCGAAGTGCAAACGATCGCTTCTGATGTAAAATATAGCTTGGAGAATACCTTCAACCGCGGTGCCAAAACGCGCGCGATTGCCGGTTTATCCTTTGACGTCGTAGAAGACGTTAAAGCCAACTTGTTGTTCCAATATGCTTACAATTGGGGCGACCACAACTATACCAACAACGGTTTTGACAGTGCCGAAGGTATGCGCTTGGTCAATGCTAACTTGGTATTATCCAATTTATTCTGCTGCTTAGAAGCGACCATCGGTCGCCAATTCTACGGTGAAGACAACAGCCCGATCATTTACTTTGGGCCG
>JAEEMS010000009.1 GCA_016283355.1 Elusimicrobiaceae bacterium
AAGAAATAGTGGCTTTGGCGTTGCTGTCGCCGTATACATCGGTGGTGGCAACGTCCGTCACGCGGTACATGTCCACCGGGAACACCGCGCTTGCGCGGTTCTTGACCGAGGGGAACATCGCATCATGTGCTTCCACCACAAACCAGTATGTGCCGGGCGTGACCATGCGGCCTTGTTCGTCGCGGCCATCCCAAGACAGCGTATTCATTTGTTGCGAAACGTTGGCCGTACCTTGTTTAGGCGTTAAGTAGCGCACCACTACGCCGGCTGTGTTCTGCACGGAGGCAACGGCGTTAGCGTCGCGCTCTAAAGCGTATTTAAAGATGAACGGATCCAACCCGTAGGCCGTGGGGCTAGAGCCGATGGTGGAGTAGCTGACCGGTTGGATGGTAATTCCCACCAAGCCGCGTTCCACTTCTAATGTACCCACCTTATATTTAAGTGTCTTTACACCCGTAAAACATTTGTTGTTAAGATTTTCCCCACAAGGTTTCCCTGGCTCAAATGTTGGCCCACCGCCACCTGCCAAATTTGTATAAGCCCCATTGTAAGGTACTTCTGCCCATAGCACATACACATAATTGCCATCCGGCATAGGAGCCCCATTCATAAAGGTCTCCTCACACCCGTTCTGGGCTCTGCACACGTCTCCATTTGATTCCTTATCATTATAAGGAACGATCCTTTTACATCCACCTACTATTTGACATGTACCATCCCACCGAGATGTATAATTCATACGTCCGGAACGGTTTTCCTGGCTGCGGTATACAAGGGATCCGGTGTAAACATCACCAGCAATCTTCTTAATCCCTGGGGGCGTGCCCGTGGGGGTCGAAGAATCTGTATCAATCGCATTTCCTTTATCGGCCTCAAATACTGTACCGGGAGTATAAATTTCCCAATACACGTTGGAAGATTCGGTGGGAACGTAAGAAATCGTTGCGTACGCGGTAGATTTCTTGGTAAGTCCCGTTACTTGCACATCCGTTAATTTCAACGGGTCTAGTGAGATTTGGCGTGTAACCGCGCGGGAAAAATCAATGCCCGGCCATTCATCACGCGATTTGGCCTGAATCGTGGCCACGTAGTTCCCTGCAGGGAGCAATATGCCCGAATCGTTACGTCCGTCCCAAGAATCAAAATCTTGTAAAATTTTATCAGTTGTGTCCCCTATCATTCCTTCGCCGTTGCGCGGTTGCCAATCTACTAACAACCGGACCGGATTGGTATCAATTGTAGCCGGAGCACCCGACGGTTGGTTTGTGGTATGCTCTGTATCACCACTTGCCCACGCATATATTGCATCATCTTTTGATTCCGCATCAAAGATAGCAATGCGTACGTCTGCATCTTTACTGAGGCGGTATACCAATGTATAAGGTTGTGCGGCTACCGGCGTAATCTTACCCACTAACGACGGCGTACTGCGTACGGTATGCACGTTGGTAACGTCCACCTGTATCGGGATTTGGTTCATGGCGGGATAGACCATCATGGAATCAAATTCAATATTACCTTGCGTGATAATACCATCGCCGGGCGTATTGGTGGCTACGCGGCCGCGGAAGGCAAACTGTCCGTTTGATTTACCCATCTCGCCGGAGTGTTCATAGCTAGCGTCCCACGAGGCACAGAACGTGATAGGTTGGAGTGTGTGGGTAGGGGCGCCGTCGTTATTGAAAAACACACAATCGGAGTGTCCTGTGCTATTCCCTACTTTACAACCGCTACAAGCTTGCCCCGTTTTCCCCGTGGCTATAACCGTACACGAAGAACAGGTAGAATTTTCGCATACATATTTTGCACCGATACACTCTCCCCAAGTTCCATCACCATTGTCATAAGCTTCGGAATTCGTACACCTGTAAGAACCACATTTGTAACGCTCGGGACTGGCCGTCTCGGCGCCGGAGGTACCCGGGAACAAATCAATCGTGCGGACCGGAGTAGCGGCCTCTGCGTTGTAGAGGTTTTGGTTGTTGTAATATTTTAAAATTTCAAAGCGCACCTGTTGCAACGGGAACGCAATGGAATACGTGCTTTGCCCCTGCGGCAAGTTATTACAATATACTTCCATACACAACCCCAAACAATGGTTGGGGTAAAAATTGTCTTTGGGAATATCGTTGGGGTAGGGTTGGTCGTACTCAATCAACGCGGAGGAAACCCACGGGTCCCCCGCATGCACTTCACTGGCACCCGGGTTCGTGCTGGTTGCCGGCTGTGTGGAGTAATACGTACCGGTTGAATAGCCACCATTCGGCTGTACTTGGTTACCTTGCGGAAAGGGAGTAGTAACAAAACTGCGTTCATCCGTTGTGGCAACAGAATAGGAAGTACCATTAAGTGTTGTAATGGTTCTTTTGAATTTAAAAGTTTTACAGACTTTTGTGGTATCTGTTTGTGACTTGTTCCCTGTCAAAAATATAGATGCACTACTTGAATACGCAGTATTCGGTTGGCGGAGGGTAGCGAGCATATTTGCTCGACAAGAAATGTTATCTGTTATGTTAAACGAAGTTACAACCTCCCCGTTAAGCAAAATATCGGAAGTTCCATTGGCCTCCGCTTCCCACTCAATTCCACCATCTTTAAATGTTTCCCCTGCCGACAAATCTCTAACAGAACCTTCAAGAGCATTCCAAAACATTGCATTTCTGGTATTTGATGTAACACCGGAAGTAACAGTACCCCCACTACCGGAACCAGATAAACAGTTATCACTCGTACAAACAACTTGTAAAATTTTACAAGGGATACCTTCTCCCTCTGTCACGCTATCCATTCCATTATCCGCATCTAACCAAGGAAATACAAAATATTTCCCCCCTGTGGTATTGATAACTTCCCCTTCCAATTCCAGTTCATCACCGCTGATAGTAATCTTAGGATAAGGTTTGGTAACATTCGTATCTGCAGAACAACGAAGCGAATTATACCGGACGGCATCTCGCATTTCGCCACCATAATTTGTCACGGGCCTGTAATTGTTTAACTCATCTTGGAGGAATCCTGCCAAACTAATAATTTCCCAACCAACAGGGTTATCTTGAAACCGTGCACCCACAGTGCCTTGGGAAACAACACTCCAACGGGCCGCTGTTGATGTAGATGGGGTATTCTGCCCCGTAGGGCTGTTTGTTCCCGAAATAATGGGGTGGGTATCTTCCTGGCCTTCCCCTCCGCCATTGCCACTGGGGCCGGGGTTGGTATTCCCCGTAGTTGTGGTGTTCAACACATCACAATACATCCCCGCTAAATTGCTGGGGGAATTTTTGTAGTACACGCCAACACGTTTTACCTCTGCCGTTTGGGCGAAAACAAGCGTAGAAAAAGCCGCCAACACCGCGGCAAAAACGGCAAACAACACCGTGCTACTTACTAAATTTTTAAGTGAATAGAGTTTGTTTGTTTTGTGCTCATTCATGAGAATGTTTCCCTTTTAACGAATTTTAAAAATCGTGCGCATTTTCTAATGCACAAAACGGCGTGCCGGTTCCCCGAAAACCAACGCCGATAATCTTACTTTTAAATTTTCGCACTTTCGAGGGTATTTGTCAAGAGAATTTTTGTGAAAAATAAAAGAACCGCTATGCGGGCAATTTTTACGAAGAATAAAAACCGCTTGCGGGGCTAACAATATCCCCCACATAGAAGAAAAATACGCGTGTTATTTAATGTCAAACAGTTCCGTTTGCCCGGCCACATCCCGGTACACTGCGTAATGCCCGCGCCCGTTTTGCTTGACAACGTACAACGCTTTATCCGCTTTTTCCAGCAGTTCTTCCGCGGTGGAACCGTCTTGCGGGAAAGAGGAAATCCCCTGGCTGATGCTTAGATGTACTTCTTTGCCTTCCGTAAACCGCGTAGGGAGCACAATGGCGGTAATGCGCTGTTGCAAACGTTGGGCAATTACTTTGGCTTCCTCGCCATTGGCGCGCGGCAACATAATTACCATTTCATCCCCGCCAAAACGGCACGGCACATCCGTTTGGCGCAAGCAGCTGCGCACCACTTTACTGACTTCTTGCAAGGCCCAGTCCCCAATTTGGTGACCGTAAGTATCGTTGATTTGTTTGAAAAAATCAATGTCCATAATCATCAGCGACAACGTTAAATCAAACCGTTTGCAACGGTAAATTTCTTCCGAAAATTTTTCGTTAAAATAACGCCGCACCGGAAGTTTGGTCAGCTCGTCATAATTGGAAAGTTCTTGCACGCGCTCAAACAACCGCGCGTTATCAATCGACAACGCCATTTGCGAAGCAAACTGTTGTAACGAAATAAAGTCCAAATACCCTATCGCCCGCCGCGAAAGCAAATTATCAAACGCCAAAAAACCAACCTTGTTGCGCTGTACTTTGAGCGGAATGTAAAACACGCTGCGGCTGGAACGGTACGTGACCGAAGATTCAAAAACTTCTTTGAGCAGCGCACTTTCCCGTTCGCCCAAGCGGGAGACGTTTTCGTGCACCACTTCGCCGGAAACATCCACCCCTAAAATGGATTTAATGCGCCGGCCGTACGGGTCGGTTAAATACAAGCGAACACGGTCAAAACGGAAATATTTTTGTACGCCTTTTAAAATAAGCTCCAAACCGTCGTTTAACCGCAACGAAGAGGCAAATATCGTAGACAAATCATTCAACGCCGTCGATACATTTAAACGTTGGTTTTTGGCTTGGTCAATTTCCGTGTTGCGTAAATTGTGCGAAATTTCTTGCGCCAATGCTTTGATTAAATCAAGTTCTTGCGGCGTAAAAACACGGCTTTTGCGGAACCGTTCCAAACGTAACATTCCCAAACGTTCCTGCATAAACGTGTGCACTTCCCCGCCGCGCAACTCCATGCTGGGGCGTTGCCATTTAAGCAAGGCATAAACAGCCGGATAGCTTAAATCCGTTGTTTCCGTAACGCCTTCTTGCAATAATTGTTTGAGAAACGGCGGTTCATTAACTACTGAAATATCTTCCTGTTTGTCCATGCAGTAATCTTTGGTGCACATCATCCGCAAAGACAACCGCGCTTCTTCCTGTTGCCAATTAAAAAAGTAAGCACGGTCTAATTTAAACAAGTTGCGCAACGCCGGCAAAGCACATTCCAAAAGTTCGCGCTTGTCTTGAAACGATTGGTTTAATTGTTTGTGAAATTTATAAAGGGTATATGATTTTCGGTCAAACATAATTATCCCTCATATATGGACAACAGATATTCTATTTCCCGGGCGGCCGTGTCCAATTCTTTATCTAAAAATTGTTGTGAAAATTTTCCCGCCACAATTTGCGCCGCACATACCGCTAAGACGCGTTTTAAAATTTCCATTACGGACCCCGTTACCGTAATATTGGGCAACGTGCGCGCCGAAGCTAAAATGTTACTGTATGTCTCCAACCGCCTGGAAGACGAAAATACAAAATGTTCAAAGGCGTCTTCAAACGCCGGGAACGCATCAATCTTGGCCGCGTATTCAATTTGATTGTCCGCCCGCGCACAAAATTTAATAAATTTAAGCGCGTTCTTTTTCTCCTGCGATAACGTATTGATAAATAAATTCATCCCCGACAAATACGCTTGCGAATTCTGCCCCGTTGACGGTACCGGCAGTGTGCGAATTTGAATTCCGCGCGGCGCATTAAACGACCCTTGCTTACGTGATAAAATTAAACTGGCCTTGCCGGAGGCCATCGTCCCTAAAGAACCGCGTTCCCGTAAAATGGGCATATACTCATGAATGGCTAAATTGATGTACGCACGTAATCCCTCTTTAAATGCTTTGGTACCAACAAATGTATTTTTATAATCCGCAGAAAGCAAATCAACCCCTTTGCCCCAAATACACGGCAACGCAAGACGCATGGATAAAGAACCGCGCCAATCGCTGTTTTGCATCGGGTAATAACCGGGGACATCCCGGAACGTGTTTTGTAACGCAGCGCAAACGCGCAACAACCCATTCCAAGTGGAAAGGTCTTTTTCCGGATTGGAAGATACCAATTTTAAATGGTCAGTACGGTAGTGTAATGCGCTGACATCAAACCACCAAGGATAAGAATAAATATCTTTTGTACCCGGTTGATAACAAGCATTTTTCAGTGGCAGCAAACAGTTGGTAAGCGAGAGCCCCGGATCCAATTCCGACAAATTGGCAGCCACACCTTCCCGCACCAAAAGCGCGGTCCAGTAATGCGGAATTTGAATAATATCCGGGATTTCCTCTTCGTAAGTAGGATGCTTAATGGTAAACATCCGGCGCCACAAAATATTCCGCGTAAAAATACGAATTGAAATATTTATGGACGGATTTTCTTTTTTGAACCGGGCTACAAATGCTTCCATGCGTTCTCTTGATTTGTCTCCCGCGTCCGGTAAAACCCATAAAATCATAGTTGCTCCTGCTTATTTCCAACTGCGCACTTGCATATTGGGATCAATCGTTATGTTGCGTTGGAACGGCCGTCCTGTTTTTTCCGCATATGCTAGCTTTTGATAAGCCGCCAGGGCAATCATGGCTGCATTATCCGAGGAAAGTTTCCTTTCCACAAAGTGCACTTCTATTTTTTGCGCGGCGGCAGCTTGCTGCATTTGTTCGCGCAATAACGTGTTAGCCGCTACACCACCACCTACAGCGATGTGATGCACTTTGTACTTTTGGGCAGCTTTTAATGTTTTGGTAACCAGGGTATCCACCATGGCTTGCTCAAAACTGGCGCATACATCAGGAATACTAAAATTTTTGTGGTCACGCAAGTAGTAACTGACCGCTGTTTTAATTCCGCTGAAGGAAAAATCCCACGTTCCCGGCAATAACGGACGCGGAAAAGCAATCCCGTCCCGCCGGCCGTTAAGCGCTTGTTTCGACACTTGCGGTCCGCCCGGATAGGGTAAGCCCAACAATTTGGCTACTTTGTCAAAAGCTTCTCCGGCAGCATCATCCCTCGTCCTTCCAAGCACTTTGTATTGCCCATAATCTTTTACATACCACAATTCCGTATGCCCACCGGAAACGACCAATGCCACCAACGGAAATTTTAAGCGATTCTTTACTTCATTCCCTTCAAAATCACATGCAAAAATATGTCCTTCCAAATGGTTGACGCCTATCAGAGGTACATTTTTAAATTGTGCCAAAGTTTCCGCAGCCACTCTGCCTACCATTAACCCTCCCGGTAATCCGGGGCCACTGGCAAACGCCACATAATCAAGCGGATGGTTTCCTAACGCCTCCTTTATGACCGTGGCAATTTTTGCCGCATGGGCCCGACTAGCCAATTCCGGCACAACTCCGTGATATTTTTTATGTTCTTCAATTTGGGAATAAATTACATTGGTTACAATCTCTTTTCCTCCGCGTAGTAAAGCGGCGGAAGTTTCATCACAAGTAGATTCAATTCCCAAAATCATAAAATCTTTTTTCATATTTATTCGGCAGAATTCGTTTTCTTTTCTTGCATTTGCTGTTTTTCTTTTTCTTCTTTTCGTTGTGCAGCAAGTTGTTTGGATTGCGCTTTAGCATCTTCCAGGGATATTTTCCCGGTCAACACTTCCACCGCTTTATCTAACACTTTATCTTCTTCTTTAAATTCGGGAACGGCTTGTTTGGTACCCGGCACGTACACAATATTATTGTACTGCATAAGCACTTTCACATCATCTTCCGGCTTTACGTCTACTTCGATATCCGGCCAAATTCCGCCCTCATCCTCTTTCGTTTTGTCCCGGTAATTCCGGTGAATCAATTTGCCGGAAGGAGTGTAATACTTGGCAATCGTTAAACGCAAAGCTGAACCGCCGGCAAGCGGAATCACTTGCTGTACACTGGCCTTGCCGAACGTACGTTGCCCGACGATAAAAGCACGCCCGTTATCTTGTAACGCCCCCGATACAATTTCACTGGCACTGGCAGATCCTTGATTGACAAGTACCGCCATGGGAAGTTGCGGATAGAGCGGCTTACCAACCGTTTTATATTCCTGATAATATTCCGGTTTACGCCCTTTGGTATATACAATCATCTCATTTTCCGGTAAAAATAATTTGGCAATATCCACCGCCCCTGTTAACAATCCACCGGGGTTAAAACGCAAATCCAAGATAAGAGAAGTCATCCCTTGTTTGGTTAACTCTGCCAAAGCTTTTTTTACTTCTTCGGTACTGTGCCCCGAAAAATCAACCAAATAAACATACCCTATGTTGTCGGGCAACATGCGGTAATAAACCACTTCCGGCACAATGGTAGCTCTCTTCAATGTAATGTCCGGAATCGGCTCATATTCCCCTTTGTCGTTTTTACGGCTGATACTTAATTTCACTTTACTCCCGGCCGGTCCACGCATTAACGCCACAGCTTCGTCCAACTTCATGGAAACAACCTCTTTACCATCCACCGCCAAAATACGATCTCCCGGCATAATACCGGCCTTAAAAGCCGGAGTACCCGGCATGGGGGTAGCCACCGTAATAAAATCATCCGTTTTCTGCAAACGCATCCCAATACCGCCAAATTCTCCTTTCGTTTCGTTTTTTAAGGCCTTGTATTCTTTTTCATCCAGATACTGAGAAAAATCATCCAATTCATCCACCACCCCTTTGACAGCCCCCGTAATCAATACATCCGTGTCTATTGTTTCAACATAATTGTCTTTCACAAATTCGATGACATCTACTAATGTACGGATTTTTTTCAAGCTTTTGTCTACAGTCGCATAAGCGTAAGGAAACAATGTCCCCAAAAAGAAGATAACCGCTGCCCAAACAGCGAAACGATTTATTTTTGATTTTTTCATAAATATCCCTATTTTAACCAATGTTCTGGGTCAACCGCGGTAGTTCCTTGACGAATTTCAAAATAAACAGCACTTTGACCCGTCCCGGAAGAAGCTTGCGTATCCTTCCCAGCCGTTCCCAATATACCTTGTACGTCTAATTTACTACCTACGGAAACCTTTATTTCCTTCAAAAATCCATAAATGGTAAAAATACCTTTTCCGTTGTCCACAATCACCACATTTCCATACGAACGGAACGGCCCCGCATAAATCACACTACCTGCCAAAACAGCGTGTACCGCCGTCCCGTACGTAGCCGATATTTTAATACCATCTCTAAAAATCCAAGTATTCAAGTCCGCACGATACTCTTTACCAAACGGACTAATTACTTTCCCTTGCACGGGCCAAGGTAACGAGTGAGCCGGCAAATTGATTTTAGGTCCTTCGTAAGGTTTGTCCGGCGAAGTACCCGCCGCTTTTTTATCGGAAGATTTACGCTTCCGTTCGAAAGAAGCCAACAAATTGTTTAACTCGGTAGCCGATTTGTTTAATTCATTAATTTCCCGTCGAACAGCATCCGCCTTTCGTTTCGTGACATCCAAATCCTTTTTCTTCTTGTTAAATGATTTGGAAATAACAGCTTCTTCTTTTTTTACCTGGGAAGATTGCGCCAATAATTTTTTATTGCGTTCTTCAAAGGAAAGAATACGTTCTTTAGCTTCTTTTGTTTCCCGGTGAAGAGTCGATGCAAAAGCCGCCTTATGCGTCAGCATGCGGTCCACAAAGATTTTTTGTTCTAAACTATATCCCCCCGGGCAAGCCGCACACTCGGGTAAAAAATAAAAATTGGACAATTCCTCCAGCGCTACCCCTCGCCACAGCGGCATACTACGCTCCAAAGCCGCACGCTTTTCTTCCACCGACAAAAGTTTTTGTTCTAACAAAGAAATATCACTTTCCAATTTGTTTTTCAGCTGTTGCGTACGAGCTTGCTTTGATTGCAACGCAGAAATTTCCTTGGAAATTTTCTTTTCCTGTTCGCGATATTTTTTTAATTCTTTTTCTTTCTGCGCTGCTTCATTTTTAAGCTTGGCCAATTTTTGCTGATGTTCAGCTGCTTCGTCGCAATAAAGCGGCAAAGCGATAAACATACAAATCAGAAATAAGTTTAAAATTTTTGCCATTTAGACAACGTCCACCCAAGTAATCCACAAAAAACAATTAGCAATAATTCCCGCCCCAACGAAGTGAAATGGGAAACCGCTTGTGCCAAAAAACCGGTAGGATATAATAATCCGGCAAATACAACACAGGCCAATAACGCCGCTAAAATACCGGACAAAACTCCCCCCCAACTGTGCGTACCGGAAACGGGAGTAGCTTCTACCAAAAACATAAAAGTTAAAAATACCAATAAGGACAGCACAAAAACAAGATGCAATACTTTGGAACATATCCCCGTATAAAGAACCAAGGCGGCGTGTTCCTCGTTATAGTGAGGGACCAAATTTTCATATTCCGCGGCTAAATTATCCACGAACGGCCGAATGTTATTAATAGCTTGTGGAGAAAGCGTCAATTCAAAATAAGCCGGCATCCTTTCTTTGCCCATCAAAAGCAGTGATTCTACTAACTGCGGATTCTGTTGGCGAACAATGTCCAATGCATCCTTGGGAGAAAACAATTTTACGGTTTGAATGTCTGTTTTTTGATTTAAACTGTCACCCAATTGGGAAAGTTGTTCATTATTTTCAGCGGAAGAAATCGTCAAAATCACTTTAAAGGAATCACGTAATTCCTGATAATAACTACTCAACCGAACATCCACAAAAATAAGCCCTTGCCACAACAACGCAATTGCAAATACCAACAAAAATAATTTGCGGTATAAGTGCGGTTGCTGTGGAATTTTTTTATCTTTTCTACGAGGTTCCTCAAAAAGATCGTCCATATTTCCCCCTATTATTTAATCCCTTTTTAAGAAATAGTTTTGCTATATAAATCCAAATACGCTTGAGCGGAACGTTCCCAAGACAAATCTTGCCGCATGGCATTTTTAGCCAATCTTTGCCAAACACCTTTGCGTGTATATACCTGCAATGCGTTGGCTACTGTTTCAAAAATTCCCTGTTCATTGAGTTGACTGATAAAAAATCCGGTTGCGGTGTCGCTGTTATCCCCTGTATACCCACGCACCGTATCCACCAATCCCCCCACGCGGGATACTACCGGCAACGTTCCATACTTCATAGAAATCAATTGCGAAAGTCCGCACGGCTCAAAACGCGAAGGCATCAAAAATAAATCGGCACCGGCATAAATACGATGTGCTAACTCTTCATCCAGGCGATTACTATAGCTCACCGCCCCGGGATGCTTGCGTGCCAAGCTCTGATACGCCTTTTCCAAACGGGGATCTCCCGTTCCCAAAATAACAAATTGTGCTTGATTTTTCAGCCGTTCAACCACACGGACCACCATATCAAGTCCCTTTTGATAATCCAACCGCGATACCATTCCCACTAGCGGGATATCCGGATCTTGCACCAATTTACACTGTTGCTGTAAAGTAAGTTTGGCGGCCATTTTTCCTTTTTCCATTTCCATACAATCGTAACCCATGGAAAGTACCGGATCCAATTCCGGGTCCCACACATCGGTATCAATACCGTTGAGAATTCCGCAGAAACGGTCACTGCGCGTACGGAGGACCCCCTCCAAGCCAAATCCCATTGCCGCATTTTTCTGTACTTCTTTGGCATAATTAGGGCTGACCGTATTGATTTGATCCGCAAACACTAAACCACTTTTCAAAAAGCTAATTCCTCCGTAATATTCAAACTTTTCCGGGGTATAGTCCACAGGATGGAACCCCGCTTTACGGAAAGAAGAATACGGATAATGCCCCTGATAGGCAATATTGTGAATGGTAAATAAACTGTGGGTACGTGTATAAAAAGCATCTAACTTATAGACCGTTTTTAGATAGGCAGGGATGAGCCCCGTTTGCCAATCGTGGCAGTGAATAATATCGGGTCGGAACCCAATAAATTTACACCCTTCCAAAACCGCTCGGTTAAAAAAGATAAACCGTTCATCGTTATCTCCGTATTCGCCTTCTTTGGTACGGTATAAAGCGGGACGGTCAAAATAATGACGGTTGTTAATGAAAAAAACGAGTACATTGCCCCAATTTACGTATGAAAGGGAGGCCTGCTCAATCTTATCGCCAATGGGAATCAAATAAACACCCGGGACAATTTTGAGAGAAGAAACCCGCGTAATATTGCGGTAATGCGGCAGGAACAATAAAACTTTGTTTCCCCTGCGCCCGGCAAACTGCTGGCAAAGCGCTCCGACCACATCGGCCAAACCGCCTGTTTTGCAAAAAGGGAAAGCTTCGCTGGCAGCCAGTACAATGTTCATTTTTGTTCCTCCTGCGCGGATTGTTCCACCGATACATCAGCAGTCGCTTCCTCCGCTACGGTTTCTTCTGCCGGAGACGTTTGCAACGGATCTTGCGAAGGTACGACTTCTTCCTGTGAAGAAGAATTTTCCGATGAAGCATCCAATTGTGCAAACACATCCCCTTTGTTATAACTCATACGAGTAAAAAACGGGTCGGCACCGGACTCGTCCAACGCTTGGAATTTTTCCTCGCCTTCCAACTGTTCCAATGGAATGATAGCGGGTTCACCAACCGGAGGTAACGGCTCTGCAAAGGGCAAATCTTCCTGTTTTTCTTGTAAGCTCTTTGCGGCAAATACCTGTAAATCCGGTAATTCGGAAATTTTATTAAGTCCAAACGTTCGCAAAAATTCATCCGTGGTACCGTACACCATCGGACGTCCAATGGTGTCTTTCTTTCCTACAACGCGCACAAGACCGCGGTCTAACAATTTTTCTAAGGGCCCGGCTACATCCACTCCTCGGATAGCTTCCATTTCCGCGCGGGTAATGGGTTGTTTGTAAGCCACAATGGCCAATGTTTCCAAAGCCGCATTGGATAAACGGGTCGTCATTTTTTCGTTGTATAAACGGCGCACCCAACGGCCGTATTCCGGCTTGGTACACATTTGGAATCCGCCGCCGATTTCCACAATTTGTACAGCACTGCCACGGGCGGCATATTCATCTTTCAGGGCTAAAATAATTTCTCGTATTTTGCGTCCATCTGTATTTTCAATTACATCTGCCAAACGGCTGGGTTTAACGGGACGATCCGTAATAAACAACAATGTTTCTACAATCTGTTTCAAATCTTCCCGTTGCAACAATTCAAGCGATTGCGCATCCTGCGTATCGGACGCAGCAGAAGATGTTTCTTCTGTTTGCGATTGCGAGTCAGGTAAAGGGGTTGTTTGCGACAAGTTTTCTTCTTCCGACATATTAATTCTCTTCTCCATGCATAAGGGCTTTAAAATCTTTATCTTTTGTTTCAGGATTTAAATAAATGCGAATTTGTCCTAATTTTTCATCCTGACGGGCAATGAGTTTACGGATTTTCATCAGCTCTAATACCGCCATAAAACAAGTAATGATTCCGCGTTTTTTTGTTTCCCCTACAAAAATTTCATCCAACAATACCCATTCGCGCGTTTTGAATAAATTTACTACTTTTTCCATTTTTCCTTCAATGGGGAATTCTTCGATATTTAATAATTCAATCCGCTTACGTTCGTCCAAACGGTCAAAAGCCCGCTTGACGGCGCTGAGCAAATCAAATAGTTGCAAATTGATTACCTTTTCTCCATCATCAAAGATAGGAGCAGAGCGATAAAATTTATCTTTGTTGGCTTCCAGTTGTTCGTTTAGATACTTGCTGGCTTCTTTGTATTTCTGGTATTCTACCAACTTGGCAATCAATTCTTTGACCGGGTTAGGACCTTCATCTTCAGAAGTAGGCGCTTGGGAAGGCAACAATGTTTTTGCCTTAATTTGCATCAGCGTACTGGCCATCACCAAAAATTCACCGGCCACTTCCAAATTCAACTCTTTCATTACGTTCAGATAATCTAAATACTGTTTGGTGATTTCGGCAATGTTGATATCACAAATATCCAAATTATCTTTTTTTATCAAATGCAACAGCAGGTCCATCGGACCTTCGAATACATTGATATGAACGTTAATAGGCGTAGGGGTTGTAAGCATACTTATTTAATCATCCGCATCACACGTTTTACACGTTGTAAAGTTTGTTCCGCATTCTGACAGGCACGGGCTTTACCGTCTTTTACAATTTGTGCCAATTGGGCTTTGTCACCCTCAAAAAGTTTTCTCCGTTCGGAAAATGCTACCAGTTCCGGTTCCATCAAAGCAAATAATTCTTTCTTGCAAGCCACGCATCCCAAAGCACCGGCTTTGCATTCTTCGCACCGTTTAGAAACGTTAGGGTTATAAATTTTGTGAAATGCATAAGCCACACACCCTTCCGGGTTGGCCGGGTCATGCGCTCCTTTTTTATTGGGGTCTGTAAACATAGACATTACCTTTTTTCGTACGCTGTCCAAGTCCTCCCCCAACGAAATAGCATTGTTATACGATTTGGACATTTTTCGCCCATCAATCCCGGGCACACGCGCTACGGTGGTATAGAGCGGTTGAGGTTCCGTAAACACTTGTTCTCCGTAAATTTCGGCAAAGCGGCGGGTCAAATCCCGTGCAATTTCCAAATGGGCCGTTTGGTCCTTTCCTACCGGCACATACGCGGCCTGTTGAATCAAAATATCCGTAGCCATCAATACCGGATATCCCAAAAAGCCAAAACAAGAAATTTCATCATCGCCGGCAATGGAGGCAATCTTTTCCCCCAGGGATTTTTCATCCAGTTGCCCTGCATATTTTTGTTTCAAAAGTTCTTGAATTTGCTCCTTGTACGTCGGGTTGCGCAACAACCAACCCAACGGGGTAATCATTCCCAAAAGGGTATTAAGTTCGCTAATCTGCGGTACGTCCGATTGGATAAAAATCGTACATTTTTGAGGATCCAATCCGGCAGTTAACCAATCGATTAACATATCTTCACTGTTTTGGGCCAGGTTTTCCGTGTGCTGGTAGGCGGTCGTCAAGGAATGCAAATCTGCCACAAAGAAGTAGCAATCATATTTTCCCTGCAGAGAAACCCAGTTTTTAAGAGCTCCGTGGAAATTACCTAAATGGAGTTTTCCCGTCGGTCTCATACCGGATAACACAATTTTATTTTCTGCCATAAAAGTCCTCTTATAATCTAAAAATTTTTAGAATTACCGCCCACGCAAAATTTGCCGGCGGAAAAAGCAAATAATTCACTGCGCCTGTTAAAATGAGCGCAAATACAATCCACATCCCGAACCGCCCGATTACCTGGTCATACCACACTGCTTGTTTTACCGGCAACAGGGCCGTGGCGATACGGCCTCCGTCAAGCGGCGGGATTGGTATTAAATTAAAAATTGCCAAAAAGATGTTGATTAAAATACCGTATTTCAACATTTCCACCGACGCTAGTAAAATACCCACAGAGAAACTTCCCTGAAACACAACTACCAGCTTCAAAATTCCCGCAAACAAAACCGCCAACAGCAAATTGACAATCGGCCCAGCGGCAGCCACTTTACCCATATCTTTACGAGGAGAAGGCAAGCGCATCGGATTTACCGGTACCGGTTTTGCCCAACCAAAGAGCGGCCATCCCATCAGATAACACAATGCCGGCACAACCAGCGTGCCCAGAG
Source organism: Elusimicrobiaceae bacterium (assembly GCA_016283355.1). Lineage (GTDB taxonomy): Bacteria > Elusimicrobiota > Elusimicrobia > Elusimicrobiales > Elusimicrobiaceae > Avelusimicrobium. The sequence goes on from JAEEMS010000009.1 coordinate 15,488, forward strand.
TATCTACATGCTTGAGCGGGTTTAATGTTAAACGATCACTTAAATATGCTGTATCATCTCCTAATCGGTAGGCGGCAAAACCGTGTGCAAACTCATGCAATACGATTGAAAAAAATAAAACAGGTAATAATGCAATAATCTCCATACTTACTTATTTTACTAATTTCTAAGCGTTCCTGCACGCGTGCGTACGGAAAAATAAAATTTTAAATAAAAGGAGTTGTTTTTTTAATTAAAATTATTTATATTATAATAGTTCTAATTAGTTATAATTAGATATGTTAAAAGAACTAAAGCAAATACAAACAAGAGCCGGACAAAAGAATTTCTTTTGCACGACTCATCTCAAGAAAAGCAAACAGGCCGCTCATAAGAGTGGCCTGTATATACTTACCAAAATTTATCTTAAAGATCAAGGATATCTCTCTGCGTTACCGATAAAAATGTTCATCGAACCAATGAAAGCACTCCATTCAAAACAATCTTTATTTAGGTTACTACAAATGTGGCAATTGCCCCCAACCATGCCCTAATCAGTAAAATTACATTTTACGTCATCGGTAGATTCATTAAACACAGCATCCCATTCGGAATAATCTTTACTTAAGTTGTCACAAGGACCACCTTCAGATTTTTCACATGCCAACATTCCATCCGTCAGACGAATCCCAATCGCGTATTCCTGCTCTCCACGCGATTTCGCAATGATAGCCGGGACACCTTTTCCCTCCACAGAATTACAATATACATAATATGCACTCTGTACACGACATTCAGCAACCGTACCATCGGTTCTTTCGAGCCCTTCTGCTACGTTCAATCTATCAAGAAACTTTTCATACTTTCCTTTTTCCATACAAAGAAATTCTTGCTCATCACGCATGGCTGCCAAAAACTCTTCCGCCTCTGTAGTTTTACGTGTTTCCAATACTTTGTTATACTTGGGCAAAATGACCGCCGCCAATACCCCAATTACCATTACCACCACCAATAATTCGGTCAGTGTAAAACCTTTTTTGGTACAAATCATAAAATATCCTCGCACAGTATTGTATTTTAACGGGGAATCCCCCTGATAATACTACCAAAAAAACGGTCCAAAAGCAATAGAATGACCGAACTGACAAGTCTTTCCGGATATGGTAAAATAAAGTATGATATCACCTTTTACCGTCTTAGCAAAAGATACTCACTCCAAAGCCCGAACCGGACGTCTCTACACCCAGCACGGTGTCATACAAACCCCGGTTTTTATGCCGGTAGCCACACAAGCATGCGTAAAAGCATTGACGGATGAAGATTTAAGAAATGCCGGAGCGGAATGTTTACTTTCCAATACCTACCATTTGTATTTGCGCCCTACTACCAAGTTGTTACAACAAATGGGCGGCCTACATAAATTTATGCATTGGGACGGAAGCATTTTAACTGATTCGGGAGGGTTTCAAGTATACAGTTTACCCAAATTCCGCAAAATCAAAGAAGAGGGCGTTACTTTTCAGTCTCATCACGACGGAAGCAAACATCTTTTTACGCCGGAAAACGTGATTCAATTCGAAAGTGAAATCGGCTCGGACATTTGGACCATGCTGGATGTGTGTATTCACGCCAAAGATCCTTCTAAACACGATGCCCGCGAAGCTCTAAACCTTACCAAACGTTGGGCAGAACGCGCGGCCAAGGCCTATCAACAAACCGTCGCACAACAGCTTATTACTCCAAAGGAAGACGGATCTTTTCAAGTAAAAAATTCTCTCTTGTTTGGTATTATTCAAGGGGCGATTTTCCCGGATTTACGCAAAGAGGCCGCGCTGCACATGGCTTCTCTCCCTACTCACGGGTACTGCATCGGTGGGCTTTCTTTGGGAGAAACCTTAGAGCAAATGAATGTTTCCGTTTCGGCTGTAACAGAAAATCTGCCTGAAGGGAAACCGCGGTATTTTATGGGATTGGGAACCCCCGTGGAAATGTTAAACGCCATTGAACGGGGCGTAGATATGTTTGATTGTGTTTGGCCCACCCGCGTAGCCAGAAACGGCCTTGCCATGACCGGCAACGGGCGTATTAATATTAAAAATGCACAATATCGGTCGGAAGATATCCCTTTGGATGATCAATGTGATTGTTTTACTTGCCGTCATTATTCACGCGCTTATTTATGCCATCTCTACCGAGCAGCCGAGTTGACCAGCCACCGTTTGCTTTCCATTCACAATATTCGATTTTTAATACGACTTATGGAAAAAGCCCGCGCTTCTATTACAAACGGAACATTTCTATCGTTCAAAGAAGATACCATCCGGCAATACTTACAGCAATAAGAGAATTATGCGCGAGGTTCATCGCAATTTGCAGGCGGTAAAGAAGTAGGTTGTAAGGACTGTTCTTCCTCTGGCTTTAGATCTACAAATAACGCATACGCACTAAACAACTGCAATGTAAATGCCAGGGACACCATAACATATTTGTATACCTTCATACTTCCCACAGTAGGAATCGTGAAAAGATAATATATCTGCCCTAAAAAGCGTAATACCGGCACAAAGGCAAAATCATGCGTTGTAAATAATGCCAAAACACCTTGTAATAACGTGAGCACACAGACCCATTTTTCCCGCAAAAGGATGAAAATAATTTGAAATAAATACAGGAGTCCAAACCCTATATGAAGACGCAAAAAGACGGTGTTAAAAGATAAATCCCGTGCAATAAAAAGAACATTAACCAATAGTCCCAATATACAAAGCACGAAAAAAAGCCAAACAAAAAGGGAAAAAGAAAAGAACCAGCGTTGCCATTTCATAAACGTGATACCGCTAATGATTTTTTACATTTATAAACCTGCAAGGCCATTTCGATTAAACGGTCCAAAATAGTGGAGTAAGGGTGATTACCGGCTTCAAAAAGTTGCGGAAACAAACTTGTTTCACTTAAACCCGGGATTGTATTGATTTCGGAAAAGAAATAATTTCCTTGACGGTCCATCAAAAAATCAACCCGCGCGAAACCACTGGTTTGTAAGGCCTTGAAAATTACTTCCGTATCACGCTTTAGAGCTTGTGCTACCGACTCAGGAATAGGCGCGGGGATATGCATATCACATCCGCCCGTTACTAAATATTTGGTATTATAATCAAAAAATTCGCTGTTGTTTTGGCACAACTCTCCGGGAGCGGATACATATACTTTTTGTTCGTCCCCGTATACCGCACAGAAAATTTCCCGCGCGGACTCTATTCCTTTTTCTACCAAAACAGCCGTGTCAAATTGTAATGCAAAAGCAATGGCTGCCGGCAATTCTTCCGGAGAAGTTACTTTTCGAACCCCCACGGAAGACCCCAAACGTACCGGTTTGACAAACAACGGATATCCTTGCTGTTGCGCCCATTGCAACAGCTGGGCTTCGTCGTAAGAATCTCCTTTTGTTATTTTTTGGTACGCCACAATCGGAACTCCTGCAACTTGTGCCATCCGTTTCGAAAGTTCTTTATCCATTCCGACGGCCGAAGCCAACACATTACACCCTACGTAAGGGATTTGTAAAGTTTCCAAAAATCCTTGCATAGTCCCGTCTTCCCCGTTCGTACCGTGTAAAACAGGGAACACAACATCCGCATGTACGGCCACATCTCCTTTTAGAGAACGAAAAGTAACTCCCTCCTCTAACACAGGTGTAATGGCCACATCTTGCGGGGTTTGGGGGCCACACTCTTGTTGCAAAAACCAACGACCTGTCTTACTGATAAAAACAGGATAAACCGTATATTTTTCCGGTTGAGAAGCGAGCGTGCGACAGACCGTCTGCGCACTATGGACGGATACTTCGTGTTCCGTAGAAATACCGCCGTATAACACGATTACTTTCATCACAGACATAAATTTTCCTATTTATCTTCCCCGAAGATGGACCATTTAATCCGGCCGAAGAAATTCCCTGTTTTTTCCAAGAAATCTTCGCCCCCGTCCAAAAAATCAGGTTCGGGTTCGTTTTGCACTATTTTAATTTCAGGCAAATCTTCGGACGAATTTTTGGAAGATGCATCTTTTTGGGGAGCAGCGGGCTCCGTCGGTTTTACCGGTGGCTTTTGCGCCGTGATATCCGGCGACGGATTTTGTTTTTCTACCGGTGAAACGGGAGCTTGCGGTTTGTGTTTTTGTGCTTTGGCCTTGGCCAAATCTTCTTGCTCTTTTTCATGGACCAAATGTGCCGCCAACAAGGCCGCACTTTGGCTACGCAGTTGTTTATTTTCTTGTGAAATTTCTTCTTTATCTTTTTCCAACTCGTGTTTTTCTTTATTTAATTTTACCACGTATTTGGTAAGTTTTGTTTTGACGGCCCCTAATTGCGTTTTTTCTTTGGCAAAAGCTTCGTTTTGACGACTCAACACTTCTATCTTCTGCTTTAATTGTGCAATTACGGCATCGTTATTATTAATTTTGGAGAGCAATTCTTTGAAATTCTTTTCCAACAATTCTTTCTCTTGGCGTACCGCATCCAACGATGTCTGCGATTGTTCCAACTCCACCGATAAACTTTCCCGTTGTGTTTCCAGCGTTTGCAGTTTCTCTTGGGTAGAAAGCAATTTTCCCGGGGGTAAATGAGAACTATTTTCCATCACGGATAGTTCTTGTTTCAAGGAAGCCACCTGTTGTTCCGTTTCATGCAAACGCAACTGTAAGAGGTCTTTTTCCCGGGCAGCACGGTTCAATTTTAAATTTTCCGCTTTGAGAGATTCTATTTCTTCCACTTGTTTCATGCACGTGTCCGAAATTTCTTTCAATTGGGTTTCCAAATTAGAAACACGTTGCTGGTACGCTTGTTTAACGGAAACGATGCGATCTTCGAAATCAAACGTTTTAAATTTTTCTTCCGCGGCTGTCAGTTGCTCGCGCAGGGACAAAATCTCTTTGGCTTGCTCGGCTGATTTTTTAAGCGCTTCAAATTTTTCCCGTTGTACTTTCTTAATCTCCCGATCAAGAGCACTGTTCACGGCTTTTAATTGAGAAGCTTTTTGGCGCAAGCTGGAAAGAGCGCGTTCTTTTTCTTCCTGTTCCTGCCGGCGACGTCTTCTTGCCCGGGAATCTTCTTCAAACTCCCGCGAAGGGGCAGCGTCAAAATCTTCCAGCCAATCTTCTTCGAAATATTTTCCTTCGTCTTCGTAATCAAAGGATTTGCGCCGTTGTACACGGGATAGATTTTCCACACTGGCTTTTAGTGAAGCAATAGTTCGTGAAATGTGACGCAAAAAAGCATCACGGCTTTTTTGGTGCCCCAGCGACTCGCGTGTGTGGGATAATTCCGATAGAATTAATTCATTTTGGGAAGAAGAAATTTCAAATTTTTCTTCCAATTCCTGAATTTTTCTTTCCAAACGCTCAAAAGAATGCTCGGAAGAAGACGGTTCTTCTTGGTCAAAAGGTGTATCGTAAAGAGAGGGCTCCGCCGGAGTAGGAGAAGTTTGCTCTTTAAACCTTTCTAAAAATTGGGCAATTTCACTTTTGCCTTGTTTATGTTGATCCATCGCCATACCAGATCCTATAAAGATATCACTATTATTTAACCACAAACCGGACTGCAGTGTCAACTGATTCTATTTCTATCTTGAGTTTGTGCAAATACGCCCCCACCAAGTAAAAAGACCCCGTACAAACCACTAACCGCTTTTGTTTTGCCCGGGTAAAAGCTTTTTTAAAATCAGGTTCAAAAACAACATCCTTGCTAAGGAAGGGGGCCAGTTCCTTCGATCCGCAAGCACGTCTAGAAGGAGGACAGGTTATAATTACATCTTCAAAATGGGGTTGCAAGAGATGTAACATTTGCGGAAAATCTTTATCCTTCATAAATCCGCACAATAGCGTTCCGTGCGGATATTGAGGATGTTTCTGCCACAAAGAGATTAAAGATTTGATAGCTTGAGGATTATGCGCTCCATCCAAAATAAATCGATTCTTCCGCTGAGAAATCGATTCAAAACGTCCCTCTAGCCGTATTGTTTTAAAAGCTTTTTTTATTGCAGCGGCGGGAATCGCTAAATGAGTACAAATTTGATAAACCAAACATGCATTAAGGGGCTGCTTTTCCCCGATTACATGCAACGGCCAATTTGACTGCCCGTCCGATAAAATCATTTCGTTTTTGTACCACTTTATCCGAACACAGGAAAAAGGACTTCCCGTTCGAACGAACTTCAAAAGAGCTCCCTTCCTCCCTGCATAAGAACGCACGACACGCAAAGCCGCCGGTGGGATTTCCCCGCAAAAAACAGGAACTTTTTTCTTAAGAATGCCTGCTTTTTCCGCAGCTATCTTCTGTAGCGTGTTTCCCAAAAGCTGCGTGTGATCCAGCCCGACAGAAGTAATGACACAGGCAAGAGGATTACAAACGGTAGTAGGGTCTTTGCGTCCTCCAAGCCCCGTTTCCAACACAACATATTCAACTTTCTTTTCCGCAAAATAAACAAAAGCCGCAACGGTTAAAAGTTCAAAAAAATTAAGAGAATTTGTTTCAAGAGATACTACTTTTTGCAAGATCCGACAAAGGGATTGCCGTGTAATAGGACATCCGTTTAGCGTGATACGTTCTGTAAGATAAATTAAATGTGGAGAAATAAACAAGCCGGTTTTATGCCCTGCGGTTGTCAGTGTGTGTGCCAATAATGTACAAACAGACCCTTTTCCGTTTGTTCCGGCCACGTGAATAACTTTCAAATTTTTTTCTGGATTTCCTAATTTTTTAAGCAAAATGCGTAATTCTGTCCGGCCAACACCCGCAACAGAACTACGCATGGAAAGTAAGTCACACGCTTCCTTAAAATGCATCTTTATCCGGATTATAACGGCGAATATCTGCCCCGAGGGCCGTTAATTTTTGCTCTAATTGTTCATACCCACGGTCAATGTGATAAACACGCTCTACCTCTGTTTCCCCCGACGCACACAAACCGGCCATTACCAAGGCAAACCCTCCGCGTAAATCCGATGCCTGCACGTGGGCCGCCGATAGAGAGGGAACTCCCGTGATGCGGGCTACGCTTTTCTCTGTAGAAATGTCTGCTCCCATGCGTACAAGTTCCGGAGCATGCATAAAACGGTTTTCGAAAATATCTTCATCTACTTCCGCGGTTCCGTTACACAGTGTCATCAATGTCATCCAAGGGGCCTGCAAATCGGTTGCAAAACCCGGATAAGGTGCTGTACGAATACGGACCGGCTTAATTTCTCCGTTATAGGGATGTACATGGACCGAAGAATCGGTTACGGTTAAAGCAAATCCCGCTTCACGCAAATCGTCTAATAAAATAGAATTATGTTCCGGTACACAATCTTTCACGCACACATCCCCGCGCGTAGCTGCAGCCGCCAACAGAAAGGATCCTGTTTCTATACGATCCGCCACTACCGTGTGTTCGGCCCCGTGTAATGTGTTTTTACCATGAATGATTAAACGGCCTTTTTCGTCCTTCTGGACATCGGCTCCCATTTTATTTAAGAAATCAATTACATCATCTACTTCCGGCTCTTTGGCAATATTGTCTAAAATAGTATTCCCTTCTATTAAGCAAGCGCACATTAATAAGTTTTGTGTTGCCCCAACACTAGGAAAACGCAATACAATGTTCGCCGGATTTAATTGTTCGGCGTGGATGCGTACATTCCCAGATTTTACCTCACACGTTGCGCCTAATTTTTCAAAACCTTTCAAGTGAATATCTACCGGACGTACCCCAATGGCGCAACCGCCTGGCAACGGGATATCCGCTTCTTTAAACCGCGTAAGCAACGGACCGGCTACCCAAAAACTGGCACGCATCTGTTTGACCAGCTCGTACGGTAATGTATTTTTTAAAGAGCCGTTAGCTGTGATGGTAACGGTATTATCCCTGTATTCTACTTTCTTGCCCAGATATTCCAACATTTTGAGCGTCGTGCGCACATCGCGCAAATTAGGAACACGATGCAAGACACAAGGTTCGTCCGTAAGTAACGTCGCCACCAGTATAGGAAGGGCCGCATTTTTACTCCCGCTAATATGTACAGTCCCTTTTAATTTTTTACCACCCTTGATTAAAAAACGATCCATAAAAACTCCTTATCTTTTTTGCGCTAGCACAAAACGCTCTACGTTAAATATATCTTTTTTTACTTCCGCCTTCCAGTCAATTTCCGCTAACCCGCGTGCAAGCGGCCAGGGTTGCCCGTCATCTAATTCCAAAGCCAACCACCCACCGGGATTTAAGTAACCGTCTGCAGCTCGACATAACGGACGGGTTACCTCATATCCATCCGCCCCCCCATCTAGCGCTAACCGGGGTTCTTCTTTTACTTCACGAGACAAATTGTCTAAATTGGCAGAGGGAATATATGGCGGATTGGAAATGATTAAGTCAAAGGTTCCCATTACGTTTTCCCACAAGTTGCTTTGCAATAAATCCACTCTTTCGGTAAGTTTATGTTTACGAATATTTTGAGCTGCCACTTGCAATGCGGCGGAAGAAACATCTACCGCCAAAACGCGCGCATTTGGAAATTTGACAGCCAGTGCTACCGCAATACAACCACTCCCCGTGCACATATCCACAAAGGTATAATGCCCCTTTTTTTCAAATTTTTCACTTATTATCTCTACTAAATTTTCTGTTTCCGGGCGCGGAATCAGTACATCCGGTGTTACTAAGATGTCCAATCCGCAAAAAGGTTGAATCCCGGTAATGTGTGCAAGTGGCGCGCCGTTTCCCTTGCGCGTGAGGAGAGATAAAAATAATTTTTCTTCTTTTTCGGACACTTCAAATGCACCGTTTACCAGCACCCATGTACGCGCTACGCCCAATACATGTGCCAACAGAAATTGAGCATTGGCTTGTGGCTCATCTATACCGGCATTTGCCAAACGCGTAGTGGCTGTTTGTAAAAGATCGGCAATCTTCATAGGAGTGATTGTTCATACGTTAAATTTGCAGATTTTTGAGTTTTTGTTCTACACGAAAAGCACGCAAATCTTCTAATATCGGTTCAATATTTCCTTCCATAATCTCCAAGAGGTTATGATACGATTTATCCGTACGATGATCCGTTACACGGCTTTGCGGGAAATTATAAGTGCGGATTTTTTCCGATCGGTCTCCGGTCCCTACCTGGCTTTTGCGTTCATCATAAATTTCTTTATTCCGTTTTTCTTCTTCGATCTGGTACAACTTAGCGCGCAACATAGCCATGGCTTTTTCACGGTTTTTCCCTTGATGACGTTCTTCTCGGCAAGAAACAACTATTCCGGTGGGTTTGTGCAGAATACGCACAGCCGTTTCTACCTTATTTACGTTTTGACCGCCGTGGCCGCCCGCGCGGGAAGTTTCCAATTCCAAATCTTCCGGACGGATTTCAATATCGATTTCTTCGGCTTCCGGCATAATGGCCACCGTCACGGTGGAGGTATGTACACGCCCGGATGTTTCCGTATCGGGAACACGTTGTACCCGGTGCGTCCCCGCCTCGGTACGCAACCAAGAATAGGCCCCGTCACCTTTGATAAACATGCTGACATATTTGCAGCCCTTCAGCCCGGTAGGGGTAAATTCCAAAATCTCCGTAGTCCACCCTTTCGTTTGGGCAAAATGTTGGTAAACGCGTAGCAATTCCGCCGCGAACAAAGCAGATTCATCGCCTCCCGCACCGGGACGAATTTCCAGATAAATATTTTTGGAATCATTCGGATCTGGCGGAATCACCAAAATACGTAATTCCTTTTGAAGTATCGGTAATTTTGCTTCTAATTCAGCCAATTCATCCGCGGCCATCTTTACCAAATCTTTATCTTCACCGGCTTCAATAAGTGCGCGGTCATCTGCTATGGCTTTTTGAGTAGCAGCGATTTCTTGTTCTTTTTCAATAATCGGTTTTAAAAATGCGTGGCGCTTGGCCTTAGCCGACAGTTCTTGACTGGACAAATTGCCCGAAGAAAGCGCTTGTTCCAATTGTTTAAATTCTTCGATATATTTTGAGTTATCCATAAAATTTTTCCAAAATTATAAAAAAAGAGCAGACTTCCTTTTCGGTTGTCTGCTCTCTTCAAAGTACGATGCTATTTAGCTTCTGCTTTTGTTTCTTTTTTAGCAGTTGCTTTCTTTACCGTTTTTTTGGCCGCAACTTTTTTGACTACAACGGGTTTTTTGAGTTTGGCTTTCGCTTTTACTTCCGTTTTCGGTTTGCGGACCATGGTTTTTCCTTCGGTTTTAGCAAAACGTTTGTTGAATTTTTCTACCATACCTTCCGTATCGAGCAATTTTTGTTTGCCGGTAAAAAACGGATGGCAAGCGGCGCAAATATCCAATTTCAAAGTTTTGGCTGTAGAGCGGGTCATAAATTTGTTACCACAGGCACATACCGCTTCTACGAATTCATAAGTAGGGTGTATATTCTCTTTCATGTTTCGTTCTTCCTTTCAAAATCTTATAGTTTATTGTACCATATTTTGGCGTTTTTGCCAAAATATCGTTAGAAAGCATTAACCTCCATCTGCTTGAAAAAATCTTTATTGGATTTTGTAGCAGACAGCTTTTCCAACAGTAATGTCATCGCATCTACGGAACTAAGCGGTGCCAGTACCTTGCGGATAATCCATACTTTATTGAGTTCATCTTCCGGCAAGAGTAAGTTCTCTTTTCGGGTAGAACTGCGGTTAATATCTACCGCCGGGAAAATGCGCCGTTCCGACAGTTTGCGGTCCAAGCACAATTCGCTGTTACCCGTTCCTTTAAATTCCTCGAAAATAACTTCATCCATACGGCTACCGGTTTCAATCATGGCCGTAGCAATAATGGTAAGCGAACCACCTTCTTCTATGTTGCGGGCAGCTCCCAGGAAACGTTTCGGTTTCTGCAAAGACGTCGCTTCCAGACCTCCGGTAAGTACACGACCGGAAGAAGGAGCTACTGTATTGTATGCACGGGCCAAACGGGTAATGGAATCCAGCAAGATAACCACATCTTTGCCTTGTTCTGCCAAACGCTTGGCTTTCTCAAGCACCATTTCCGCTACTTGTACGTGGCGATCCGCCGGTTCGTCAAAAGTAGAGGCCACTACTTCGCCTTTTACGTTGCGACTCATGTCCGTTACTTCTTCCGGACGTTCATCAATGAGCAGTACCATTAATACCGTATCTTTATAATTTTCCGCAATTGAGTGGGCAATTGCTTGCAAAATCATTGTTTTACCGCTTTTGGGTGGGGCCACAATCAAGGCACGTTGCCCTTTCCCGATAGGAGCAATCAAATCAATTACCCGTTGGGTAAGTGAATTTTTATCCAATTCCAACGTAAATCGTTCATCCGGATGCAGCGGTGTTAAGTTTTCAAATAATGGGCGGTTGTATACTTGCGTAGAATCTACCCCGTTCACTTTTTGCACCTGAAGCATGGCAAAATAACGCTCGTTATCTTTGGGCGGACGAATGAGACCTTCGATGGTATCTCCTTTGCGCAAACCCAAACGTTTAATTTGAGAAGGAGATACATAAATATCTTCCCCCCCGGCCAAATAATTATTTTCTTCGGAGCGCAGGAAACCGAACCCGTCCGGTAAAATTTCCAACACACCTCCGCCGTAAACAGAACCGTTTTGTTTGGCTTGAATGGCCACTATACGACCGATAAGCTCTTGCTTACGCAAACCGGAAATATCTTCTAAATTGTAATTGACAGCTAATTTCGTTAATTCGGCAACGCTTAATTTATTGAGTTCACGTGCGTCCATTGTTTTAGCGCCGTTAGGTTGGCGGGCCGGTTGTGCTGTCTGCGTATTTGGATAGGTTGGTTTTTGCACTAAGCGGGTATTTGTATGACGAGAAGAATAATTTTCTCGTTTGGCCGTCTCTGTTTTAACAGTGCGGGGGGATTTGGTTTCTTTGGCAGGTTTTTCCACTATTTCCTGCGTTTTATTTTCTTCCATGATAACTCCTAATTTTACTTAAGTAGGTCAAACGCTTTACAAAAACGATGGACCTTCCATCTTAAATCTGTTTTTGTTTTATGAAAAAAAATCACATCTGCCAGGGCCGCCTTTTTTTCTTCGGGCCATTGGGCTTTTAAACGTGCTTCATATGCGGCACGTGTCAAACCGCGTTTCTTTAAACGCATATTGAGTGTCTTGGGATCTGCCATCACCAGCACATTCAAATCTGTCATTTTTTCCCAGCCGGCTTCAAACAACAAAGGAATTTCTATTACCACTAAATGTTGGGAACTTTTTTTAATTTGCTGTGCCAATTCCTTTAATACCAGCGGATGGATAAAACGTTCCAATTGCACTCGTTTAGACGCATTCGCAAAAACTTGGCGGGCGATTACTTGCTTTTCTACTGTGCCAAACCAACGTTTGAGGTATTGTTGTATTTCCCGTTTTTCGTAAAGTTGCCTTACTATTTCATCCGCAGAGAATGTCGCCGCGCCTTGCGCTTGAAAATCGGCCAGGGCTGTACTTTTGCCGCTTAGCATATTTCCGGTAAGCCCAATTATCCATTTATTTTTGACACGTAAATTCATAAAGGAAGCTTTTCTAATTCGTACCAATTTTTACCGGCTTTAGCGCTGACCAATAAGGGAACTCTTAGTTTCACGGCATTTTGCATGCACTCTTTGATTTGAGCAGCCGCTTCTTGCAACCGTTCTTGCGGCAATTCAAAAATAAGTTCATCATGTACCTGCATTGTCATTTTTACGGACGTATCGCGATAGATGGTAAACACATCTATCATAGCTTTTTTAATAATATCTGCGCTACCGCCTTGCACAATCGTGTTGATAGCCGCACGCTGCGCAAAAGAAGATAACGCCCCTACACCCATATTAAATTCCGGCAGATACCGAACATGTCCAAGCATTGTTTTAACATATCCGTTTTGACGCGCCAACGCAACATTGGCATCAATCCATTCACGCACAACATGATAATTACGGAAATAATTGTCGATATATTCTTTTGCTTCGCGCAGAGAAATGCCCAACGCTTGAGACAGCCCCATAGGGCCCTGTCCATAAATGATACCAAAATTTATAGCTTTTGCACTAGAGCGCATTTCCGCAGTAACCATCAGGGGCATCACGCCAAACACTTGTGCAGCCGTCTGTGTATGAATATCCCCCCCTTCTAAAAATGCCTGAATAAGTGCTGGGTCTTGACTTTCATGTGCAAGAACACGCAAATCAATTTGAGAATAATCTACACTGAGCAACACATGCCCCGGTGCGGCACAAAAAGCACGGCGCAATTGGCGTCCTTTCTCTGTACGAACGGGAATATTTTGCAAGTTAGGGCTGGAACTGGATAGCCGTCCCGTTACCGTACCGGTTTGATCTAAATAAGAATGGACTTTATTTTCATCATCGGCTAACAAAAGCAAATTATCCACATAGGTGGATTTTAATTTGCTGCTGGAACGATAATCTAAAATAGCACGCGCCACCGGATAAAGAGGGGCTATCTCTTCCAACACACTTTCATCTGTAGAATACCCCGTCTTAGTTTTACGAACCGGAGGAATTTTCATTTCTTCAAAAAGCAAAATTCCCAGTTGTTTAGGAGAATTAATATTTACCCTGTACCCCGCCAATGTATCAATTTGTTGTTGAAACTGCGCAATTTCGTTCTCCAGCACCCCTTGAAAACGGCGTAACCAATCCGGGTCCACTCTGAACCCTGTAAATTCCATATCCGATAAAATCATCATAAGCGGAAGTTCCAAGGTACGGTACAATTCGTATTGTCCGCTTTCTTGTAGTTTTTTGGTTAACACTTCCTTGAGCGGCCAGATAAACCGATTATACATTTGTAACAAAGCGATGGGATCTTCTTCGCTAACCGTTACAGAAAAGTATGCGCCGCAGGAACCCGCAAAACTTAAATCCTCAGAAGGGTTGAGTAAATATCTGGCCAAACGTCCATCAAAACAATTGATAAATTGCCCTTTTAAATCCAAATCTAATTGGCGCAAGGTTAATTTTAAATCGTATCCTATTTTTTCAACCGTATCTTTTTGAAAAATTTGCTTTAACTGCGCCATTTCCCATGGTTGTATATCCGACAAAGCAATGATACAACTTTCCTGCGGATTAAAGCCCAACACCAGGCGATCCTCATCCACGTGCACAAAAACTTGTGATGCGGTCATGCCTTTTTCAAGTGCTTGCGAAAGCGAAAGAGACACCGACGATGGCGCTTGCGGCTGAGAAACAGGAGCAGGAGCCCCCTCTTGCGGGAAAGAAATAAAATCCATTAAATTTTTAAATTCATATTGGGAAAATAATTTTCCTAGTTCTTCCCGGGAGGGAGTATGTACTTGGTAGTCCGTTATGGAAAACGGAAGGGATAAATCCGGATCTAACACCACCAGTTGCTTGGAAAGAAGGGCTTCCCCTTCGTGTTCCAATAATTTTTTAGCCACAGCGGGTTTCATGGCCGGATTATCTTGCCGGGCTGCCCGCAAGATATCTTCCAAGTGACCGAATTTTTGAATTAAATCAACGGCAGTTTTAGGACCTACCCCCGCTACACCCGGGATATTATCGGATGCGTCTCCGACAATCGAAAAGTAATCCGGAAGGAACGGCACCTGCACTCCAAATTTTTCTACAGCAGCTTCGGGTCCTTTAAAACCGTCTTTTCCACCGGCGGGCCAAATGTGAATAAATGAATTTAAAAATTGATAAACGTCTTTGTCCGTTGTAACCAAAACACTTTTTACTTGCACTTTTTCTGCTTGCAACGCAAGAAAGGCCATCAAATCATCTGCCTCAATGCCGGGCTTGGCCACTACGGCAAACCCTAACCGGCTAACAAGTTCCCTTGCCAAACTCAACTGGTTTAAAAGAGCTTCGTCCGGTTTTTTGCGCGTTCCTTTATAAGACGGTAGCAATGCTTTGCGACGCGCGCATCCCCCCGGAGAATCAAAGCAAACCGCCACATAAGATGGATTTTTTTCCCGCCGCATTTTGAGCAGCCAACGAACGAATCCAAACAAAGCCCCCACCTCTAATCCGGTAGAAGTGGTTAATTTAGGAAGCGCATGATAATTGCGATGCAAAAAATTATGCGCATCTACTAAAAAAAAGTCGGGGGAAAAACTTGTCATAGCATAGGTTTTGCCCTTTTTACCATCCGAGCAAAAATTTATTTATAGCGGGCCAGCGTTTCTTTTATCTCATCGCCTACTTCTTTGTTATATCCTTTTTGTCCGGAAGAGTATACTTGGACTCCGCCATTTAAAATAATTGTTTTGGGATATAAGGTTACATCCAATTGATTGGCCAATTGAAGATCTTCCTCTTGCGGGTGCGTCATATCTACCAAGTAGAAATAAATTTTTTCTTGTGCAGCATATTGTGCTACCAACGGCAGCAATATTTCTTTTTTAAATTTTTTGCAAGGAGCGCACCACTGCGCCGTGAATGTAAGAACATATACGTCGCCGTCCTTTGATTGAAAAATTTTCTGATATTCTTCTTTGGGAAGCACACGAATTTCTTTCTGTTCTGCCTGACACGGCACAGAAAGCAACCCCCACAGCACTACCACCCATAAATACCATTTTCGCATGAATTACTCCTTTATAACAGCGCGTTTATTTTTTCTTCTAACGCTGATTTGGATTGCAGACCCGTAGTTTGGGCTACTAATTGTCCATTTTTAAAAAAGAGCAACGCGGGAATAGAGGAAATACGATATTGAGTACAAGTATTCATTGCCTCGTCCGCATTGATTTTACAAACTTTCAATTTACCTTCATATTGTGTTGCCAGCTCATCCACAACCGAAGCCAACATCCGGCAAGGGCCACACCATGTAGCCCAAAAATCAGCCATCACAGGGCCTTGCGCCTTCAACACTTCTTGTTCAAAATTAGAATCGTTAACTGTTACTTCGCTCATAATTTCCCCCTATCAAACATTCTATACCCACAGTTTACTTGCTAAAAAGCAACTTGTCAACTGTTCATTATTTAAAAAACGAATTTACACAAACAATTTTAAGTATTGTACAATAACAACAAGAGAAAATTATGAAAGAAAAAATTATTTGCATTGTAACCCCTGTAGATAAAACATACTATCGCGCTACCCCTGTGGCAAAAGAATTTCTGGATAAAGAACACAACGTGGTTCATACAACCGGAACTATTCCCGATGGAGATATGGAAGAATATAACGTGTCCTCCGTTACGCTGAAAACACTGCGAAAAGGAAAGTTACATGGCAAATTGGAAATTATCAATTTAACCAACAATACACCTACTCTTACCGAGGAATACGACAAGGGAAAGTTACTAAATACATTACAAACCTCTACGCTTTCCCATCCCTCCCTTGAAAAGAGTGCACCCCCGGCCATTTCCGGCACAATTTTAAAAAGCAATAACGGCACGCACTCTTTTTATTTAAACGGACAGGAAATAGCGGAAGAAACGGTCTCTTCCGGCATGACGGTAGAACTATTGGGAAACATCCCCGACGGAGAAGTAAAAGAATTGGATGAAAACAATAAAGTAAAAGCCATTGTCCATTACAAGAATAATAAAATGCACGGCACACTTACCCGTTATGATGACGATGGAGAAGTCCTATCGCGCGAAGAATATGTGGCCGGCATATTGCAAGGTCCTGCGGAGTATTTTTCCTATTTAAACAATGATTTGCTCTATACCAAATGCACTTATAAAAACGCCTTACTGGAAGGAGAACGAACCGTCATTCAAAAAGATGGCACCTTGCGCGAACGATCCTCGTATAGTCACGGAAAATTGCAAGGAGAGCGTACCAGTTTCTATCCGAACGGAGTTGCGGAAATAAAAGAAAATTATAAAGATGGGCAACTCAACGGAGAACGCACCTTATTTTTCCCTTCCGGGGAAACATGGTACAAAGAAAATTTCTCCAATAATTTACTGGAAGGAACTCGAACCGCCTACTATCCAAAGGGAAAGATATATATGGAAGAGTTTTATTCCGAAGGATTATTGAACGGACCACGCAAAGTATATGATCAAAATGGGAATTTATTAACCAGTGAAGAATACCACTGGGGAACGCTGTTGCATAATACGGAGCGCATGGAACAATGAAAGACATCCGTTTCTGCCCGGCAAAAATAAATCTTTTTTTGGAAGTAACCGGTAAATTACCAAACGGATACCATGAACTGGCTACTTTGTTTGCCAAAATAAATATAGGGGATCGGTTAACCGTTGAAGCTACCCCCGCAGAGAAAACAACCATTTCCGTTGTATTGACCGGACCCGTCAGCTCTCAACTCACAGCTGATTCCAACAACCTTGTTTGGCGGGCAGCCCAAGCTTTCTTAGATTTTTTTCACTTACAAGCACGTATCTGCATAACATTGGATAAGCACATTCCCACCGGGGCCGGTTTGGGTGGGGGCTCTTCGGATGCGGCGGGCGTACTACTTAGTTTGTGCAAAATTTTCCGTAAAGATACCGCTCTTCTGTTACCGACAGCCGCTAAATTAGGTGCGGACGTCCCTTTATTTATGTATGAAGATACTTTTTTAAAGGGAGAGGGAATCGGGGAAAAATTAACACCTATTCCTTCTAAAGGCCCTTTACCTTGGTTGGTACTAGCTTATCCCAACATGCCGGTTTCTACGAAGGGCGTTTTTGCCCGCTTGCAACTTCCCTCTCGTCAGGAAGTGTTGACAAACCTTTCCAAATTAGATAGAATGATTGACGTAGTAAAAAATGACGTTCCTTTTCCTGCGTGGAAAGGATTGCTCTTTAATAGATTGGAAGAATGCGTACTTCCGTTTACTGATTCTGTACGACAAGTCCGAACGGATTTGCAACAGTTGGTAGCGGAAAATTGCTTGATGTCGGGTTCCGGCTCTACTGTATTTGCTTTAGTTGAAACTGAGCAGGCCGCGCAAAGCGTGGCGGCACAGTTACAACCAGATGAACGCACGTGTTTTGTAACGACGTTCTTAGAGAGTAACGATAACGATGAAAATCACGGAAATCCGAATTCACTTAATGCATGAAGATCGTTTAAAAGCTTTTGCGAGCGTGATATTCGATCATTCATTTGTTGTACGCAACATGAAGGTAGTCGAAGGAACAAACGGCGTATTCTTGTGTATGCCTTCCCGAAAAATGTCAGACGGAACCCATAAAGATATGGTACATCCCATTAATCATGAGTTTCGGGCATATTTGGAAGAGCATGTTTTAAAGGCCTACAGGGAAGAAGTTGAGAAACAATCTCAAAATCCACCATCGCCTTGCAACGAGTATGAATCGCCTTCGGCATATTCATAATAAGAAAATCGCACAGCGCCCATTTTCTTCATCTCGCTTTTGCTGTGCCCATTTACTTCCGGATGGTGAAACGGTATCACTACTGGTTTTGGTCCAGTCATTCTAGGTTCGAATCCTAGTCCGGAAACCATATAAAACCCCACTTAAATGTGGGGTTTTATTTTTTCTAGATTCAATACGTGTTAAACCTTGACAATTCCGTCTTGGTTAGAACTTTCTGCAAAGTGCTTAAGTGCGCGTCAGGAGAGTTTCCTTTTTGTACGTACACATTTTACAAATCAAGCAGATTTTTTATCCTTTCATTTGTTTTACGATTAAATACACAACGAAATAGACAAAATTAGGAAGAAATACCCCCGGCGGGAGTTGAACTCGCAACCTCTTCCTTAGGACGGAATCGCTCTATCCATTTGAGCTACGGGGGCGTAAAATTATTTCTTTTTGGAGCGTGTTCTCGAGGAACCCTTTTTGGAGGGCTTTTTCTTGAGGGCAACAATCCGATGTTTGGATTTTGTCACCTTCCGTTTAGGACGAATTGCAGTTTTGGAAACGGCAGACCGGGATTTTGTTTTAGATATATTTTTTTTCTTTTTTGTTTTTTTGGAAGGCCCCGTTTCTTGTGCTTTCTTGAGCAATCGTGCCAAGGCACCCGTTTGGATTTCTTCTCCCAAAATATTCGTTTTACGACGAGGGCGCATGGCACTATGTAACTTATTGGTACGGAAATCATGGGAATGAACTTCCAAAATACCGGCTTTTTGTGCCGCCACACGAAGCGCATGTACCGCCCGTTCTTCAATTTGACGCACCCGCTCACGGGACAAACTAAGTATTTCGGCAACTTCTCCCAATGTCTTGGGAGTGTTATCTTCTAAACCGTAACGCATGCTGACAACTAAACGGTCTCTCTCATCCAAATTATCCAAACTTTCCCGGATACTGGTTTGACTTTCGTTTTCTAAGAAAACCTCATGCGGATTTCCTTTACCATCATCACTAATCAAATCCTCTAACGTGGTAGCATCTTCTTCGTACACCATCGTTGTCAAAGAATCAATCCCTTTGGCAGCATTTAGTGTATCCATAATGGACTTAACTTGCCGAGCTGTTAAATTCAATTCTTCCGCCATCTCTCGCAGAGACGGATCTCGGCCGTTAGTTTCTTTCAATTCATTCCAGGCACGGAACCATTTTTTTAAATTTCCCCATGCATGGGACGGTATTTTGATTGTTCCAGATTGTTCTTCAATAAATTTGCGAATGTATTGCTCAATCCAATAAACGGCATACGTGGAAAAGCGGTATCCCTTTTCCGGCTCAAATTTATCAATAGCTTGTAGGAGCCCCAGATTTCCTTCTTCAATTAAATCCATTAGCTCCATACCCGGCCGTTGAAAACGTTTGGCGGTAGGAATAACCAGGCGCAAATTCATCTCCATCAGTTCTACTTTTGCGGATTCATCCCCTTTCTTGGCACGTTTCCACAACTGGGACATTTCCGCCCGGTCCATTTCTTTTGTGATTTGTCCTAACTGTTTAAAATATTCATTAACTGTATCAAAAGATTCGTTTGCCATATTACTCATATAGTATCAAACTTTTGAAACTTGTTCCAGTTGTTTTTATAAAGAAGAAAAGTTACATTCAATTAGCAAAAATAGTGTTATAATGGAAGTAAGCCATTTCAAAGGAGAATTTATGCAGACAGAAAGACCCACTAAAAATTTTTTACAAATTTTATATATGTGTTTAGGATTTTTTGGAATTCAGTTCGGCTGGGCGCTCCAGATGAACAACATGAGTGCCATTTATTCCCGTCTGGGAGCCAGTGAATCCGAGCTACCTATTTTGTGGTTAGCCGCACCGGTGACGGGGTTACTGGTACAACCCATTGTAGGATATTTCAGTGACCGCACTTGGTGCCGATTGGGCAGAAGACGCCCCTACTTTTTAGGCGGTGCCATTTTTTCTGTCTTTGCACTCTTCTTAATGCCGCAAGCTACCGCCGTTTGGATGGCCGCAATTACTTTGTGGATATTGGATACTTCTGTTAATGTCAGCATGGAACCTTTCCGCGCGTTTGTCGGGGATATTTTACCGGAACACCAACGCAAAACCGGATACGCAATGCAAAGCGTGATGATTGGCGCGGGAGCCGTCATCGCTTCCTTCTTACCGCAGATTTTGACTAATTTAGGAGTCAGCACCGAAGCGGCCATCGGCCATATTCCTAACACCGTACGTTATTCTTTTTTCATCGGAGCCATCGTACTGTTAACAGCGATCATCGCCACCGTAGTTACCACTCCTGAATATCCACCGGCCGATATGGAAGAATTTAAAAAGTTACAAAAACAATCTAAAAGCTTCTTTTTAACGCTCAAAGAAATGTGGAATGCTTTTGTTACTATGCCGCAAACTATGTGCCGTCTAGCGGTGGTGCAATTTTTTACGTGGGCAGCGTTTATGTTGATGTGGGTTTATTTTACCCCCGGCATTGCTTCCGGTGTCTTCCATGCACTCCCCGGAACACCGGAATATGAGGTAGCGGCCACGTGGGGCAGTTCCTGTTTTGGGATTTATAATGGAGTTGCTTTCATCTTTTCGTTTGTGTTGTTATGGCTGACAACACGTTTCTCCGCTAAAAAAATTCATATTGTTTGTTTAACAATCGGCGGAATCGGCTTGGCATCCTTGGGTACCACCTTATTCGGCATACAATTTACCAAATACGGACTTATTTTCCCCATGGTATGTATCGGAATTGCGTGGAGCAGCATTTTGTCCATGCCCTATGCCATGCTCTCCAATGCATTACCCGCAGAAAAAATGGGATTCTATATGGGCGTATTTAATTTCTTCATTGTGATTCCTCAAATTTGTGTAAATTTATTTTTCGGGCCTTTCATGAAATACGCCTTGGGTGGTAGTACAATTGCAGCGGTTGGTGTCGGCGGAATCAGTTTGCTCATCGCAGCCGTAGCCACTTTACGGGTACATGAACCCCTTTCTACGCAGGAGTAATATCGTATGGAAATTCTGTTTCACATTCACTATAAAACCGCTTGGGGAGAAAACCTGCATGCGGTTCTTACCCTTCCGGAAAAAGGAAAGATACAAATTTTTGACGTGCCTCTTACTACAAAAGACGGCTTGTTTTGGACGGGGAAATTACAACTCTCCCCTTCCGGTACGCTTACTGCTTCTTATCACTATGAAGTGTTCCGGCAAGACAAATTGTTCCGCCGAGAATGGCATACGTTGCCCCGGACACTCGTAGTAAACCCTGTATCTTCTCGTTACATTGTACGTGACACTTGGCGTGATTTACCCGACCAATACCCTTTGTATTCTTCTGCAGTAACGGAAGTGTTCCGCAAGCGATCCGTAAAAACTTCGTACAACTGGTCCCTTTTTAAACACACCGTTATACTCCGTGCGCAAACACCGCGCCCGCACACCGGGCAAACGCTTCATCTTTGCGGAGAAGGAAAAGCACTGGGGAATTGGGATCCAGCTCAAGCTCCGGCATTTACGGAAACATCTCCCAATGAGTGGACACTCTTGCTAAATGCGGATAAATTACTCCCGGGTGCTAGTTACAAATTACTCATCTGCGGGAACAAAGAAACCCTTTGGGAAGAAGGGAAAAACCGAACATTACCCGATTTTACACTACAAGATAATGAAGTGTGGATTCAAAGTGATTTGCGTCCCAAATTTGTAGTAAATAATCCGCTGCGTGCGGCCGGAGTTGTTTTGCCGGTGTTTTCTTTACGTTCACAAAAGAGTTGGGGTATCGGCGATTTTGCAGATCTGGCACGCTTGGCCGATTGGGCCAAACAAACCGGGCAAAAGGTTATCCAAATTTTGCCTATTAACGATACAACCCTTTCGCACGCCTGGCAAGATTCTTATCCGTATAATGCGGTATCTGTGTATGCATTACATCCCATTTACGCCGATGTAAACAATCTCCCTGGGGAAATAAAAGAAGATTGGGAAAAACAACGCAAAGAACTCAATCTTTTGCCTGCAGTGGATTACGAGGCCGTCCTTTCTTTAAAATTAGCCCGGTTGCGCACAGCTTTTAAAGCGGAAGGGAAACGTGTTTTATCCACCAATGCTTTCCGTGAATTTTTTATCGCACAACTTCACTGGCTGCCGGCTTATGCCATGTTCTGCGTATTACGGGACCGTTACAAAACTCCCGATTTCCGGGAATGGCCCCAGTACCAAAATTTTTCGTACAGAAGAGTGGTTACTTTTTGTGAGGAAAAATCCTCCGAATATGCTGAGGTATCTTTTTGGTATTATGTACAATTTACGTTACACAAACAATTATTACAAGCTGCGCAAAAAGCCCGCAGTTTAGGAATTATTTTAAAGGGAGATATTCCGATTGGTATTTCCCCCACCAGTGTGGAAGCATGGATGGAACCGCAACTGTTCCATTTAGACGTCCAAGCCGGAGCTCCGCCGGATGCTTTTTCCGCCACCGGGCAAAATTGGGGATTTCCAACTTACAATTGGGAAACCATGTCTAAAGACGGTTACCGTTGGTGGATGCGTCGTTTTACGCACATGGCTACTTATTTTGATGCGTACCGCATTGACCATGTACTGGGATTTTTCCGTATTTGGGAAATTCCTTCCCATAGTGTACAAGGACTACTCGGACAATTTTCTCCCGCGCTTCCCTTGGACCCGAAGGAAATCGGTCAATTTGGCTTGCAATTCAAAAACGCTTTTGTATTACCCCGTATTTCCGAAAAATATTTGAAAGAAAAATTGGGCGACCAAGCGCAAAAAGCCAAAGAGTTATTTCTCTTACCGGAAGGAAACGGCACTTACCGACTCAAACCGGAATTTTCAACTCAACGGCAAATAGAAACTTTCTTGGCCAACGAAAGCGACAAAAAAACCGAACAACTGCGCCAAGGAATGTATGCGCTTATTTCCAATGTGCTTTTTGTGGAAGATTTACGCCAAAAAGGCAAATATCATCCGCGTATTGCTGCCCTAACAGACGGATTTTTCCGTTCGTTAAGTGCAACACAGCAAAGTGCATTCCGCAAACTCTACAATGATTATTTTTTCCGACGGCACAACACCTTTTGGGCGGAACAAGCTCTTAAAAAATTGCCGGCGCTTACGCAAGCTACCCGCATGTTGGCCTGCGCAGAAGATTTGGGAATGGTGCCTGCGTGTGTACCAACCGTCATGCAAAAATTACAATTACTGTCTCTTGAAATTGAACGCATGCCTAAAGAATTGGGGAAAGATTTTGCCGATATTTGTAAATATCCTTATCTTTCGGTTGCTACACCCTCTACTCATGATATGTCTGTATTGAGAGCATGGTGGAAGGAAGACAAAACGCTTACACAAAAATTTTGGAGTGAGGTGCTAGGTAAAACGGGCAAAGCCCCGCAAGAAGCCGATGCGGCAACCTGTGAAGCTATTTTGGATTTACATTTGCAAAGTCCTTCTATGCTCGCGCTTATTTCTTACCAAGATTGGACTAGCATGGACGAAACGCTCCGCACCGAAGACCCGGATGCAGAACGGATTAACATACCGGCCAACCCGCGCCATTATTGGCGATATCGAATGCCCATTACAATTGAAGAATTGTTCACAAAAAAATCCTTCAATCAGAAAATAAAAGATAAGATTGTTCAGAACGGACGATAATAAAAACCCCCGGATTATCGGGGGTTTTTTATTACAAAGGAATGTTTCCTTTATGTGGATTACTGCGCCGGGGATCACGTTTTTTACGTAACACCTCAAATGCACGAATAATTTTGGCACGCGCTTGCGCGGGTTCAATTACCTCATCAATCGAACCGTTGGAAGAGGCCTGATAAGGAGAAGCAAATTTATCGGAATATTCTTGTGTCATTTTTTGTTTCATTTCTTCCTTTTTGGCTTCATCCTTTTCTGCCTTCAAAGCACGGGAATACAAAATTTCCACTGCACCGCGCGGCCCCATAACGGCAATTTCCGCGGAAGGGAAGGCAAAGTTAAAATCACCCCGCAAGTATTTAGACCCCATGGCAATGTAGGCCCCTCCGTATGCTTTACGTAACACAAGCGTTACTTTCGGGATGGAAGCTTCCGAATAAGCATACAGCAATTTTGCCCCGTGGCGAATAATTCCACCATGTTCTTGGGCCACACCGGGTAAATAACCGCCCGTGTCTACCAATGTTAAAAGCGGGATGTTAAACGCGTTTAAAAAGCGGATAAAACGGGCTGCTTTATCGCTGGCATCACAATCCAACGCACCGCCCAATGTAGCCGGGTTATTGGCCACCACTCCGACCACTTGCCCGCCCAATCGAATAAAACCCGTTACGATATTTTTGGCAAAATTTTGATGAATTTCAAAGAATCCGTAATCATCCGCTAAACGCCAAATGACATGTTGAATGCGAAACGCTTTCTTCGGGTCCATTTCACATACACGTTCCAAAACCGGCGTTGCACGGTTGATTAAATCCGTGGTCGTTTCAACGGGAGGATTTTCATCACAGTTTTGCGGTAAAAACGACAACAATTCACGCACTTGGCGGAAACAGTCCTGTTCCGACTTAGCCACAAATTGACACACGCCGCTTTTCTCGCTATGCGGCGCACTACCGCCCAACGTATCAAAATCTACTTCTTCACCGGTGGCGGCCTTAACGGCACCGGGACCGGTAATAAACATATGGCTAATCCCTTCCACCATGAAAATGAAGTCCGTTAATGCCGGGGAATAGGCAGCGCCCCCCGCACACGGCCCTAAAATGAGTGAAATTTGAGGAATGATACCGGAAGCTTTCACGTTACGGTAGAAAATTTCCCCGTATCCGTTTAAGCTATCCACCCCTTCTTGTATACGAGCACCACCGGAGTCAAACAACCCAATTACCGGAATTTTGGCATCAATAGCGCGGTCCATTAATTCGGCAATTTTACGGGCATGTGCCAAACCCAAAGACCCACCCAGTTGCGTAAAATCTTGGGCAAACAGGGCTACTTCTCGGCCGTTAATCCGGCCAAAACCGGTAATGACCCCGTCCCCTTTAATATGTTTATCCTTTACCCCAAAATCGGAGCAGGAGCTTTCCATTAAGCTTTTGATTTCCAAAAAACTGTCTTTGTCTAACAAATAAGAGATGCGCTCACGCGCCGTCATCTTTCCCTTTTCTTTTTGGGCTTTGATACGTTCTTCGCCGGCCCCTTGCAAGGCGTCTTGAGAAATCTGCCGAAATTTTACCAATGTTTCAGGCGCAGGATCAGTGGATGGTTTATCGAGTCGAGGATCTTCAAAAAGTTCAATCATAGTCCCTCCCGTAATCTACTTATATTTTACTAAAATAAAAGCGCCAAGGGGGCCCCTTGGCGCTATTAAGGAAAAATTTTGTTTAAATTTGAGGAATTTCCGGCAGTGAATCTTCCACAGCCGCGGCAGAAGCAGCGGGTTTATCCTCTTCGAACAAATCCGGCTGGTTGAAAAAGAAAATCAATGCTGCCACAAACAGAACAATATGATTGATAATCCCCCACAATAAGAGTACAAACGCGCGGACCGTTTCACTAATAAAAATACTGGGCAGCAAGGTAAGGCCAAAACCAACGGTAGCCACTATAAACCACACCCACCAGTAACTCAGCAAGAGGGAAGCCCCGTTTGCTAATGCTTGACGGCGGGAGGGGTTTATAGCAAAACCCAACCCAAACAACACTAAGCTGATTTCCCACACCATCATGTACAGTGCGTTGGGAATACTGGACGTCATAAACGGCGGCACCAACCAAATAGAGGAAAAATTATCGTTCCAAAATAGGGAAAGACAAATCACAATTCCCAAAACCACTTGCAGTGTCCATAATTTCCAACCACAACGCAGCGTAAGCCCTATTAACTCCCAACGGCTGTGTTGGTGTGGCGTTACTTTGTTGAGAAGCACGTACATAATCCATAAGAAAATCAGGTCTAGCCCTCCAACGGCAAGCGCACTGTAAATAGCCAACAAAGCATTTTGCGTAAGACCGTAGATCACATCGTGATTGGCAAAGAAAGACACCAGTGGCCCCAATAAGACCGCCGCCAGCCAGCCGAAAAAAACGGGGAAAAATTGTAGCAGTATAAACCCTGTTACAACCCCAAACCCTGCCCAAAAAAACAAAGACACCCAAGATGGAACTTTTCTTTCACTCATACGTATATATTATCATTTTACCTTTAAAAGTTGGGCTTTTATAGCGGTTAAATCTTTTATCAAGGTATTAATGTCATTGGAAACACCGGAACCTACCTCCAAATAAGAGGATAAATTTTGTTCCAACGGTTTGAACACTTCCGTATAATCAACATATTCAGGCCCGGGTCTAAATTTGGCAATTGTTTGCTGGGCGGCAGAGACGGAGTTGTCCAACTCCACTCTTATCGCTTGCAATTCGTTTATCTGCGCATCCAATTTTTGCGTTAAATTTGCCAAATTTTCTTTGGATCCCGTTTCCAATGCGGCCACCGCATCGTCCATAATTTTTTCTGTTCTGTTGAGTGTGGGGGCCAAACGGTTGGCGGCGTTCACTATATTCTCTATCGGTTCAGAACGCAGTATAGTTCTATATTGCTGAGCCACGGTAGAAACAGTGCCTCTTTGCGGGAATTGCCTGAATGCTTGCCCTTCCAATAAGGAAATGTCATGCTCCAAAGCTGGCACTCCTTCATGTAACGGGCGGGCATCTTGAATAATTTTTCCCGATGCTTGTGAAAATGATTGGGATCCTTGTTTTACAAACTGTATCGGAGAAAGCTCCGGTTGCGGTTCTACCTTCTTCGGAGAAGTAGAATTCTGCACGTGTGATGGACGCTCCGCTGAACCAAAAGATTCCCTTCCTGCCGTTTTCGCCATCTTTCCTTGTGCTTCGGAGGCATTTGCCATCTGGAGAGAAGCACTTTCTTCCGCTTTTTTCCATCCTTCGGGATCACTTCTTTTCCACACGTCATCCTTTAAGATCTCTTTATATTCTTCGGTTCTATTCTTCAGGCGCAAATTTGCCCGCTCCAACTCCGACATAGAACCGCTCGATTCTTGTTGCAAATTATTTTGATGACGCTGTTCATGGAAAGCTTTCCTTTCTGCCGCTTTCGCTATTTTCCCCTGTGCTTCGGAGGCATTTGCCATCTCGAGATAAGCACTTTCTTCCGCTTTTCTCCATCCTTCGGGATCACTTCTTTTCCACGCGTCATCCTTTAAGATCTCTTTATATTCTTCGGTTCTATTCTTCAGACGCAAATCTGCTCGCTCCAACTCCGACATAGAACCGCTCGATTCTTGTTGCAAATTATTTTGATGACGCTGTTCATGGAAAGCTTTCCTTTCACTCACCAACTGCTCAGCGCCCTGAGCTGGGTCCGATGCACCACCATCCGCAGCACGGACTCCTTGGGTACGGGCTCTTTTGGCACCTGTACCCATAGCTGATGCATGGCCTTGATAGGTAGACACTTGCGAACGCGTCTCCTTCAACAAATTAGCCAATTTCTTATCTTTTTTTGCCACCTCATCCAAAAATGCCAACGTTTCTTTTCCGAACGTACCGGAAGGAGTACGCACGGAATATCCTGACACTAACGTAACCAAATCTTGCCGACTCAGTTTCCCTACATGAGTTTGTCCTTGGGCATCTACAAATTCAACTTCCAAATTTCCATTAGAATCGAAACCGAAGGAATTGGGAACTTGTCTGTCCCCCGCGGCCGCGCCACGAGCTGCTCTCGAAGACCCCCCCGCGGCCCGAGCATCTTGTGCGGTACTTGTACCCGATGTACCGCCCGCCCGGGATGTTCCTTGCCCGGCGTCTGTACCTGCAGATAGTGCCTCTTGGTTGCGGATTCTTTCTACGTTTTCAAAGGCAATTTCTTCAAGTTTATTCATACTCTTGGCCGATAATTCAACTTCTCTTGTCATAACCCCTTCCGGCCCTAAATAGCTAACCCTCGCGCGGGACGGGTTAATTCTCTCTACAAAAATCACCTTGTCGATCTCAATACCACCTTTTCTCAAAACTCTTTGAATTAAATGTCTTTGGAAATTTAATTTTTTCGTCGGAATGGGAATTCCCATTGCAGCCATATTCCTTGTTCCTTCAACCCAACCATCAGCGAATGCAACGACATTATCGTACCAAGAACCATGTACTACATTATCCCCCTGATTCTTTACCTTATTATCCAAACGAGCAGTTACCTCTTCTTTTTGCGCAGCATGGGTACTTACCCCGCCATTGGAATTTTTCACGGCCGGACTTTCAAATTCCAACACTTTTTCTTCCCCGGTGACATTGCCTTCAAGATGAGGTGTTTGTGCACCCACCCTTTCTCCTCCAACACCAGAACCTTCAGTGCGAGATATCCGTGGATTCATCGGTTCTTCCACCGAAGCGGATGGTTTCTTCACCGGGGTTGTCGACGGAGTTCCTGGTGCTTTCGCTTCTACTTTTGGGGTGGATTTTCCGCCAATACGCGCTTCTTTCTTGATGTTCCGTGCGGTTTGTTTAGTTACCTTCCACGCTTTGGACCCCATACGGCTTACACCTCGGCGCAGCCCCTTTACCGTGCTCCAAATTCCCCTTCCGATGGCAGGGCCTGCCGCCAACATACCGGGCAGAGAAAACAACAACAACGCCGTATCGGCCATTTCACCACCCGCCTTTGTTTTCTTTAACATATTATATTGCTTGGCTTTTTCTTTAAATTTTTCTCCGCCATATGTTGCAAGACCTTTATTTTCCTTGGCCAAGGCATTATAATATCGCGCGACAATACGGCGGATACGTGTTTGCGTACCAGCATTAATATCCCAAAAGTCCCCCATAAGAAGTATGATCAATTTATACATTCCTTCTTTTTCACCATTGGGAACAATATACCCCGGATATGTGTCAGAGGCAGACAAAATTCCCACTACTACCGGCCAATGTCCATAAAAATCCATCTTTGACTTCGTCTTTGTGGTAACAATGGCCTTTCCATAGTCGTCATAATATGTTCTACTTTTGTATGGGTTCTTAGCATATTGGATAGCATTCCACATAATTTTCCTAGCTAATTTTCCCGCACCGGTACTCTGATTATCACGCACTTCCGCCCCAATGATATGGCCAATTTCTTCAAACGAGTTTGTGTATGGATATTGAATGCCCACTTTTTGATATGGAGCTTTTCCGAACGTTTTAGGGTTGGCTGCACATGTATTCTCATCTACATAGCTAAATCCTTCGTTCGTTTCATTATAATATCTGGTAGCATTACGTGCTCTTTCTTGTGAACCAGCATATATATTTGTGGCTACCCAATTCACAGAGACAAGATCCAAAAGGTGAGCACCGCGATTTACTTCTGGTTTTGCTACATTGGTTAAAAAATTGTCGATGTTATTCCAAGCACCCAACAACACTAAAGCCGAAACAGCACCCGTTATTACTGTAGCCCCATCCGAACTCTTCCACGCCTTGTTCAAATAGTGAACAATAGTGGCAATAGCTCGTTTCTTTTCCGCTTCATTCCCGAATTTTTTGGCAAGCAAAGCTATACCAATGAGGGCATCTACTTCCTGCGCACAATGTTGATTTTGTACAGCCGTAATTTGAGGAATTCCGGCAGCGGTCCAACCCGATTTACCACACGTAATGGTGGATGTAACATCGTAAAAATATTGCCGCAAGACGGCAACGTCCCCTTTCGTATTCCCCTCTTCTTGATAAACACCCCAAGACGAAATCAAGTTCAACATATCCCCAGCGACTCGTTTGATAGCTTTTCCGTTGGTGTATAACCCCTTTCTATTGAGGACAATACGATGAATTCCCCCTTGCGCTGCAGCAATCGAAGGCCCGCAATATTGAGTGTTATTCGCTCCTTTTACACAAATTTCTTTTTGAGGTTTGTCTGGATTTGCACCCACTAATTGTAAATCCGAAATTACACACATCGGAGGAACTTCATTGGGAATAAGACAATCTGTCCCAACTACACGAGATGCTTTTTCCACTTCCGAAATTTGCTCTTCGGCTGCTTTCTTTTTTTGCACCAATGCATTGTCAATATTTTTTGATTGTTTCTTTGTAACAATAGGGGTGGGCGCTGATTCCAGCCGGCGGGGACCCTTAAGCCCTTGAGCATAAACCGGGAAGGTATTTGCAAATAAGAAAATAAAAGCAATAAAAAGGGATACACCCTTTTCCAAAGCAGAACGCATAATCGATCTCCCTGTAAAAGATACTTATATTCTAATGGTAAAAGTGAAAATTTTCAAGGGCTATTTTCCGATAGCCACGGAAAACTGAAACCCCGGGATTAGGGTCGTAGTGGATAACGTAATGGAAGGACAGCCCAATTGATTGTAGATTTCTTGCGCGCGGCCAAAAAATTGGACATTCCCGCCAACGCACCGAATTTCAAAGCTATTGAGCGTAAGCCCCGTGCCCAACAATTTAACAACGGATTCTTTTTGCGTCCAAAGCGCGGTTAAAAATGTATCCGTATCTTCCGTTAGTTCCGACGGATGAAAGAAGTCCTGTTTCCACGCATTTATACGGTGAGCCACTTTTTCTAAATCAATCCCGATATAACGGGCCTGCGGGGCGGCAGCGGCCACCGCATACCCGTGACTGTGCGTAATACTGAAAGGAAGATTAGGTGATTTTTCCTCTAAAACAAGTTCTGGTTTGCCGCTTTTTTCCTGTGGGAGGACTTCGATTTGTTTAAAAGCATAAGGAGTGCATTGAGTAATAACTTTTTTTAAAGCAATTCTGCCCCCGAGCCATTCCGTCCTTCGTTTGGGGAGTTTAAGCGTATCATAATACGCTTGTTCCCGTTCACTTAAAACGTCTTGGGCCGGGGGCAGTGTCGTTAAATCAATTACTTCTACTAAATAATCCATGCACCTTATTGACCAATGGCCTGGTAACCGTGGATTTCCACCCACACATTGCCTTGTGCATCAAACACGTAGGCATCGTGTAACGTTTTACCATCGGCAGTAGTCCCTTTGTTTACACCGTACAAAAATAATTGTGCGGGCGGCACTTGGCGGTTCAATATGGCCACTTCGGAAATACCGTCCGGCAATGTCATTTTGTGGGCGACGGACATATCTTGAAAACCGCAGCATTGGAAAGCCGCTTCAATAAGCATCGGATTGGCTAACAACGTACGAGGGCCGTCGTTCCATTGCGGGCGCGGCGTCGTGTGATACGCTGCCAATGAAACTTTTTCGTCCACGTGTAAAATTCCGTTTAGCACTTGGAAGGAAGGACCGTGGAAGTATTTCTGGTAAATCTCCTCTTTGCTAACCGTGGTAACACCGGCAATTCCGGCCATTGCATCCGCTTTCACGCTGTCCCACGTAGAAACAAAATTTTCCAACGTTTGGGCTGTAAAATGGCGGCGGGTATTGCCCATTTTAATTCCCTTACTATTGATAAAGTCCGATTCAATTTCCATATCGGCCACGGAACCGTTGGCTTTACCGATTACACGCACCGCTTGCGGACGATTGCGTAAAAGTTTGATCGGCAAATAGAAATGTACATTTTTCAACCCTTGCGGTACAACACCCGTAAGTGCGGTGGCTGTTTCCATAAATGTTTCAATTCCCATCACGCCCGGAACATACGGCGTTCCTTCAATGGCGTGATCGGCCAGGTACGGATCCGATTCCAAATTAAATTCTTTTTCCAAATGGATTTCCGCACCTTTCTGCAACGAAGCTACCTTCCCCAAAAAGTGGGTAGCATCCGCACCTGCCGCGGGGGTTGGAGCCGGCTGCGCAGCCGGTGCTACCGCCTTTTTAACCGTGGTTTCTTTTTTAGACGGAGTTGCTTGAATTGTCACGGAAATTTTGGGAGAAGCACTTCCCCCTTTCGGGGTATCATCCTGCGGAGTTGTAGCGGGAACATCGATCCCGGCTTCTTCCCAATCTATTTTGAGTTGGTGATCCCAATCCAACTTTCCAAGTGAACCGGTCAATACAATTTCCGGCACTCTACCGTATACAATTTCATCCAAGAAAAGCTGCATTCCGTCTTCCGGATCTACAAAATCCACTCCGTTGGAACGCAAGAATGTTTCCACGCCCGCACGCACACCCATACCTACATTTTTGTAAGCACTCATCGCAATGCTGATGGCGCGGTACCCTTGGTTAGTCAGCGAGAATGCCGATTTAGCCAAGTAATCGTTTGCGCTGGCATAGTCGCTTTGCCCCAGGTTTCCGTATTTACCGGCAATAGAAGAGGCAAAAGCGAAGAACCCGCTATCGCGCACGATGTTGTTGGCCAAGAACGTACCAAAGCTGGTGGCTTTCACATCAAAAATACGATAATACTCTGCCGGGTCTTTATCGTAAATCAGTTTGGAACGTTCCAATCCGGCAAAATGGATAAGTCCGTCCACACGGCCGTTTTTGGCTTTGATTTTCGTGCAAACCTCTTTTACCATAGCTGCGTTGGTAACGTCGCAGTGGTGATATTCCACTTCACTGCCTAGATCACGCAGTTTTTGTAAATTGTTATAAAGCGTGATGGAATCTTTCACACGGCCAAAAGCACGTTCCAACAACACAGGCGTTGCTTTTTGCGTCGGATTCGCTTTTAGATCTTCCCAGATTTGCTTTTTAAGGGCGGCCAATTCTGCCTCGTTCATCTTGGCCCACAACGGCGTTTTTTCTTGAATTTCAATAATATCCAAGATGATGATTTTGCTATGGTACTGCGCCGCGATTTTTTGACTGAGCATCGCGCCGATTCCGCGACCGGAACCTGTAAAGATAACGGTTTTACCGGTCAAATCAAAGTTCTTTACGCTGCGGTCCAACCGAGTCGGCAACGACAAGATAGTGGAGCGTACCCCGCCGCGCGTACCCACCATTAGGCGCATATCTCCGTGCAAGATTTCATCCATCGTTTTTTGTGCCATTTCGTCAGGTGTAGCAGTCGGTTCAAAATCCATCAATTTAGAGATGGCTCCCGTACGTTCATAAACATCCTTGCGGAAACAGGTCGTTCCACCCATCAAGGCGCCTACAATCGGGTTAAACTCATCCTTTGTGGTATAACCGAAATTTCCGTCTACTTTGGTATTTACAGCAAAGAACGTGTCTGCATCCGTACGGTTGGAAAGTCCTTTCTCAAACACACGCAGTGCTATGAACAATGGCATAACGTATTTCGTTAACTCGTTGTGTGCGCTGAGTTTTTTATCAAACTTCTTAACCGTAGCACCCAATAGGTACACAATCCCTTGTATGTTGGGATCTTCCGCCGCGTACGCTTGCAAAGCGGACTGGGTCTCTTCATACGATTCCCAATTCATGATGGTCGTATTTTTGCTGCGGGTTTTGAGTGTGGTGAAAATATGATATTTTACACCCAATTCCTTAAACTCTTCTTGGTATGCTTTGATAAGTTGTGAATTATCCGCAAACAAAAGCACCGTGCGGTCTTTTGATAAGCGTCTATTTTCCCGCTCTGACAACGGAGCATCGACAACCGTGGTTACAAAGCGCAATTTCTTCTCGTGGCAATGTTCACCTTGATATCCTTCCCGTTCCGGACGCTCCGCAAGTGATTCTCTTTTTTCAATCGGGGCGGTAGGATTGGTTACCAATGCATCGGCTTGCGGACCTGTTACTTTTTCCGCTACCGTAGCTTGAGCCGATTGTACGGTCGGCGTCGATTTTTCTACCGTAACGGGGGCCGGTTGTACCACCGGAGCCGGCGTTACCGGAGACGTAACCACAGGTTGAACCGTAGGAGCTGCCATAGCGGAAGATTGACCCACATTCGCTAAAGCAAAGTTAATACAATGGCGAATCGTCGGATAATCTTTGAGTTGGATACCTTCTTGTTGGGCAATACCATAATGTTCACGCATGGCGGCGAACAATTCCGCTTGCTTGACCGTATCGATACCCAAATCGGCTTCCATATCCAAATCGAGTTCCAGCATATCTTCCGGATAACCCGTTTTTTCTGCCACCATGTTCACTATTTCTTTGGTAACGGTAGCTTCATCCAACGCTTTAGTTGATTTTACCACAGCCGGTTGCACAACGGGTGCGGATTGTGGTGCCGGTGCAGGTTGCGCCGTTAATATAGGTTGCACCACAGGAGCCGATGTAGCTGCGGGTTGTCCGGCATTGGCTAATACAAATTTAATGCAATGGCGAATCGTGGGATAATCTTTAAGTTGGATACCTTCTTGTTGGGCAATACCGTAATGTTCACGCATGGCGGCGAACAATTCCGCCTGCTTGACCGTATCGATACCCAAATCGGCTTCCATATCCAAATCGAGTTCCAGCATATCTTCCGGATAACCCGTTTTTTCT
>JAEEMS010000010.1 GCA_016283355.1 Elusimicrobiaceae bacterium
CGGTCGTTTTTCGGATAAATGCGGCTTGGTCGTTAGGTTGCAGCCTTAAGTGTAAAATAAAATGGTATTATCGATGCAAGACAGAAAAGACATCATCAGCAAATTCCAATCCAGCGCCAATGACACCGGCTCTGCCGCTGTGCAAATCGCGCTCATTACGGAACGCATTCAGTATATTTCTAATCACCTCAAAGCAAACCCGAAAGATTTTGCGGGCGAAACGGGCTTGAACAAACTCGTCGGCCAACGCAAACGCTTACTGGCTTACTTGAAACGCACTGACTTTGAAAAATATCAACAAGTCACCAAAGAATTAGGACTCAGAAAATAGGATTGTTAAATGCCGAATTTTAACCACAAATTTGATATCCAAGAAGTGGAAGTAACTGTCGGCCGCGACACCATCAAATTGCAAACGGGCTTAATTGCCAAGCAATCCGATGGAGCTGTCATGGCTACGATGGGTGACACCATGGTGCTCGCCACGGCCGTTTCCACCAAAGAGCAAAAACCGGGCATTTCCGATTTTACTCCTTTAACCGTCAATTATAAAGAAAGAACTTACGCCGCGGGAAAAATCCCCGGCGGTTTTTTCAAACGGGAAGGGAAAGCCAGCAAGAAAGAAACGCTTTCCTCCCGCATCATTGACCGCACCATGCGCCCTATCTTTCCCGAAGGTTTCGCTTGCGAAACCAACGTAACGGCCATGGTAGTATCCAGCGACGAAAAACACGATGCCGATATTTTATCCGTACTCGCGTCTTCCGCCTCTGTAGTAATTTCTTCTATTCCGTTTAACGAGCCGGTAGCCGCCGTACGCATCGGTCGTATTAATGGGCAATATATCATCAACCCCACCAAAGAAGAACAAGCTTTGCCGGAATGTGATATGGACTTAACAATCGCCGGCTCTGCTCAAGGTCTTTTAATGGTAGAAGGGGGGGCTAAAGAAGTAGAAGAAGAAGCCATCATCAAAGCCATGGAAGTAGCCAAGCCGGAAATTGACAAGATGTGTGCCGCACAACTCAAGCTGCGCGAACTGGCCGGCAAACCGAAATTTGAATATGTGGTGGAAAAACTTCCGCAAGAAGTAACGGATCTTGCCAATGGCAAATTCCGCGAAACCGCCAAACAAATCCTCCATGCTTTCTCCGACAAACAAACGCGCGATACGCAAGTAGCTCAATTAAAAGCTTCCTTCACGGAAGAATTAACGCCTACTTATGCTGAAAACGCCGCTATCTATGCCGGAATTGCTTTAGAGAACATCATGTACGAAGAATCCCGCAACATGGTACTCAACGAGAATGTGCGTGTGGACGGCCGCAAACCGACCGAAATCCGCCCGTTAAGCTCTATGGTGGGTCTCTTGCCGCGTGCACATGGTTCTGCCTTGTTTACCCGCGGACAAACCCAATCTTTAGCCGTTGCTACGTTGGGCACGAAAGATGACCAACAAATGGTAGAAGGATTGGATGATACATCTTACGAACGATTTATGTTGCATTATAATTTCCCGGGCTTTGCTACGGGTGAATGCAAACCGGACCGCTCTCCGGGCCGCCGCGAAATCGGTCACGGGGAACTGGCCCGCCGCGCTTTAATGCCGCTTATTCCTTCGGAAGAAGAATTTCCGTACACGATTCGCGTAGTGTCTGATATTACCGAATCCAACGGTTCTTCCTCTATGGCTAGCGTCTGTGGCGGCTCTTTAGCCCTTTTTGATGCCGGCGTACCGATGAAATCGGCCTGCTCCGGTATCGCGATGGGTGCTATTAGCGGAAACGGAAAATTTGTAGTGCTTTCCGATATTATGGGATTGGAAGACCACTTGGGGGATATGGACTTTAAATTGACCGGTTCCCGCAAAGGTATTACGGCTTTCCAAATGGACGTAAAACTGAAAACGGGTATCCCGCTTGATGTATTGCGCCAAGCCATTGCCCAAGCTACCCAAGGGCGCATGTTCATCATGGATCACATGGAAAAAACAATCGCCGAACCGAAGAAAGAAGTTTCCCGCTTCGCCCCGGTTATTTACAAAATGCGCATCCCGGTGGACAAAATCGGTGCTGTTATTGGGCCCGGTGGCAAAAACATTAAACGCATTACGGAAGCATCTACCGCCAAGATTGATATTGCGGAAGACGGTACCGTAACCATTGCCGCCGCCAACGCTGACAAGCTAACCATCGCCCGCACGGAAATCGAAATGATGACCGCTGAGCCGGAAGTAAACAAAATTTACAAAGGCAAAGTAGTTTCCATTCAACCGTTCGGCGCGTTTGTGGAAATCCTGCCCGGTAAGGACGGACTCCTCCACATTTCCGAAATTGAAAAACACCGCATCAACAAAGTAGAAGATGTCCTCAAGATGGGGGATATCGTCGAAGTAAAATGTGTGGAAATTGACAATAGCGGAAAAGTACGCTTGTCTCGAAAAGCACTTTTAAAATAAAAGGTCTTTTCCTTATAACGGGCCTCTAACGGGGCCCGTTTTTTATTTGCTATAATACCTTTATGAAGTTTTCACGCATCTTGAATCTCTTCGCGCTATCCGTATTACTTTCTGCTTGCAGTTATACAAGCCGCTTGGAGCGTGGTATTTACCAAGGCACCCAAGCAACCCATAAAATACCCGCCCGCGTTCTCCTCGTTGCCGATCGTATTACCCAACAGCAATTTATCTTTAAAGATTATCACGAGAAATCCTCCGTTCATTCCTATAAGATTGATTTGACTGATGGTTCCTTGGTAGCAGCTGCAGACGCGCTCCACACTTTTTTTGAAAAAGTAGAGGTGGACACCTCCTCCCGTATTTCTTCCTATGATTATTGGGCGCAACTGGATTACCAGGTTTCCAATCAACGCATGGATTCAACGGAAAGCGTACAGTGGTTGGGATACTCCCAAATTCCGGTACTGCAAACACGCGTTACAATTACATTATTTAAATCTTCCGGGGAGGTCATCTTTACAGGATATGCCGAACGTTCCAACCGCGTGGAGCTTAATAACCAAACGGCCGTCGCGCAACGTTTGGAAACTTCCGGTACTACCGCTTTATTGCCCTTAACAGCTCCCTTTTATACCCAAACAATGGGGGACAGTTTACGCTACACTCTCAGCCGGGATTTAAATGAATGTTTGCAAGAAATTATGCAATCCTTACAGGCCGCTTGGGATAATTTATAGTAATAAAACGTAAAATTATGTAGAATATAAAAAAGAGTAGAAATGAGGACTTTTGTATGAAAAAAACAACTACCAAAAAAACAGTGGCTTCCTCTAAAAAAGCCGTTAAAACAACTGTCAGTTCTCCCATTTTAAAAGAAGTAAAGCAGCTTTATGCTTTCATGCAGGACAATAACTTAGATACCATTGAGTATGATCATAAGGGGGTTTATCTCCGTTTGGTAAAAGCCAAACCGGCGATGGTTCCCGTTCCGGTCAGTATCGGAGGGGCTGTATCTTCCGCTAACAACACAAATACGGCAACTGCCTTGCAAGAACAATATAAGGAAGTGATTAAATCCTCTCTAATGGGTATCTTTTTCCGCGGCTCCACTCCCAGTGCCCCACCTTTTGTAAAGGAAGGAGCCCGCGTAGAAAAGGGTGATGTTATTTGTTTGATTGAGGCCATGAAAGTATTTAACGAAGTCCGCGCGGAGTTTCCGTGTATCATAAAAAAAGTATTAGTGGAAAATGGCAAGCCGGTTAAACAAGGGGATATATTATTTGCCATCGAAAGGGTATAAATATGGAAATGACAAATCCTTTACAAGAGACAATCCAAACAGCAACCACAGGAATCATCAAACATCTTTCCGCGCATAAAACGGCCACTTCATGGCAGTTAAAAGTTAAATTGCGCTTATCTAGCTCCGTATTGTACTTAGCACTTGGGCAATTATTGGCGCAAGATAAAATTACGCTCGAAGCAGATGGCATCAATTATATTGTAACGTGGGGTAAAAAAACCGTTCAATCCTCTGCCAAAGCGCCGGCATTTCAAGCCCAGCTGTAACGCTTTTTCCGAAATTCTTTGATGAAAAGAATTTCTTTATATATAAAAATACTTCGGGAAATTAGGGGGCGCAAGCTAAGACGAGATTTCTTATTGCGCCAGGGGATGTTCTCATGAAGAGATATGTTTTCATTTTATTACTGTTGGGCGTACTTTCTTCTCCGCTTGATGCAAAAACGGTGGGAAGTGAAAACGATATTTTGTACGAACCTTCTGCGGTTTATTTTACGCAAGATGTTTCTGCCGACGGAATAAAAAAAATATATAAACAATTAGCACCTTCTCTTCCGGGTACCGTACAAGTATTTGAGTACGCACCCGATTCTTTTTTATCCAACGCAGATAATTCCATACTAGCCACTCGTCCAACGGACGAAGCGTTACAACGGGATCTCCCGCCGGAATTTGCCGATACTATTTCCAGAGAAAACAACCTTCGTTATAGTTTCCCGCGTCTAAAAAATTCTCCGGTTTCCAAATGGCATTATTTTCGGTTTCTTCCTTGCTTGTGCTATGACGAAAAATATCTTGATTCGTTGCAGGACCGCCAATGCCAAGCACAGAGTTGGTATCCCTCTTGGGACTGCAGACAAACGTTAAAATGGATGCACAATTATGAGGAACAAGTACAATCTCCTAAAACATTAGTGGTATTGTCTAAAGCCAAAATATATGATGCCAACTCCTTCGGAGCAGCTTTTGAAAATATCATGGGGGGAAACGCCTTTTTACTTACGATATCCGTTGAAAAAGTAGGGCGTATTCATCCGTTTTTGGAAACCTGGGCGGAGCGATTGGCAGATCCTAAAAAGCATACACTGTTTATCACTGTTTTAGCTGATATTCCGGACACGGAGGGGAATCTTCACTCCCTAGGAATTATAGGTTCCACTAATTTTTGGGCATTACAACAAGAAACATTCAAACGGCTCAACCGTGTCAATCCCGTATTAGCAGAAATACACTCGGACCCATTGCCGGCTGATCCTTCCTCTCACGAAGTGAAAGGTTCCGAAATGTTGGATAAAATAATCCGCGTTAAAGTGGCAGAAGGGCCGGTACGCGATATCAAAAACCCGCAAAAACAGCGCAAAGTATTGAAACGTCTGCTGCAAGAAAGAGCCGCGGAAGCTTACAAAATCGTTTCCTTGGATAAATAACCTTTTTTACAAAAATCTATCGTTATAAAAATTTCTGTAAATTCTTTCCACAACCGGCTACAAAAAAGGTAAAATATCCCTATATGCCAAAGTACTATTATACTCGCAAACGGGCCGCCAAAAAGAAAACAAAAAAAGCAACAAACTCTTTGGCCTGGATTCGCTCCACGTTGTTTATTTTGGCGGGAGCATTGTGTGTATGGTTGTGTGCCATTTTATGGTTCCCTTCCCAAAATAACGGAGCGCTTGGCAATCAAGTAGCTACTTACTTACGCCAAGTATTTGGTCTGAGTGCAGGTTTCATTCCTCTTTTTTTGGGATATTGGCTTTTTCAAACAATCCGTAGCAAAAGTGCATCTTTTCTGTTTTTCTTATTAGGAAGTATTGTTACACTTTCCTCTTTATCCAGTTTGTTTACGTTCCTTAAAATCGTTTTTGAAAAATCACTCATTTCAGGTGGAGTAGTGGGGGAAAAAGTATTTTTTGCTTTCAAAAGTGTTGCCGGATCTGTAGGCGCGCTACTCTTTTCTTTTGCTTTCCTGCTGGTGGGAATCCATATGCTTTTCGCCATTCCCTGGAAAACAATTTTGGTCAAAACATTGAATTTCATCCGCAATGATTATAACAATTGGATG
Source organism: Elusimicrobiaceae bacterium (assembly GCA_016283355.1). Taxonomy (GTDB): domain Bacteria; phylum Elusimicrobiota; class Elusimicrobia; order Elusimicrobiales; family Elusimicrobiaceae; genus Avelusimicrobium. The sequence continues at coordinate 5,823 of JAEEMS010000010.1, forward strand.
ACCTCTCGCGCGGAACTAAAAGAAAAAGTGAAAGAAGGAAAAGAAACAAACCAACCGATGGTTCCCCAGGAAACAGCAGAAATTTCGGATGACTCTTCCTCCAAAGGGCCGGAGATTCGGCGACCACAGGTGGAAATTCGACGTCCTGTGGCAGAACCCATAAAACTTCCTTCCCGGGAAGAAATTTCCGTTCAAAAGCCGGTCACACCTTCTGCCAAAACACAAGAAGGAGAGTCCAACACTTCCGCGGATACGGAAACGAAAAAATTTGATCCGGCTACATTTCAATTGCCTTCACTCGATTTACTCAATGACCCCAAAGGAAATGGCCTGGTAGGTCCAACAGATGAAGAAATTGCAAAGGCCACCAAACGGTTGGAAGATACACTGAAAAACTTTGAAATTGGAGCCCACGTAACAGGAGTTTCCCCGGGGCCTGTGGTTACTCGCTACGAGATTCAACCCGATGCCGGGGTTAAAATGTCATCTATTACGGCATTAACACAAGATATTCAAGCCAGCATGCAGGCCCGTTCGATTCGCGTACAGGCGCCTATCCCCGGGAAAAGCACCCTTGGGCTTGAAATTCCCAATGACCGTTCCGTCATGGTTACCATGAAAGAAATTTTACAGTCCCCTGTATATGCAAAATCGAAAGCGGTCCTTCCTATTGCTTTAGGCCGTCATGCCAATGGGGATCCCGCCGGTACCGTTGCAGAAAAATGGCCGCATATTCTTATTGCCGGAGCCACAAACAGTGGGAAATCTATCTGCCTACATACCATCATCATGTCTTTGCTTTTTAAACACAAACCGGATGAAGTGAAATTTTTAATGATAGACCCCAAACGCGTTGAGCTCACTCTCTACGAAGGCATTCCCTATCTTTACGATCCTAAAACTTCGTGCGATGATGCTGATATTATTACCAAGCCCAACGATGCAGCCAAATCGCTCCAAATGCTCGTAAAAGTTATGGAAAAACGTTTGGATATCTGCCAAATGGCCAAAGTAAAAAATATTGAAGGATACAACCAGTGGGCACAAGCCAATAACGAAGAAAAAATGTTTTACGTGTTTGTGATTATTGATGAAATGGCAGACCTTATGTTGCAAACTAAGGCCTCCATCGAGGATTCTGTACAACGCCTTGCCCAAATGGGACGCGCCATGGGGATTCACTTGATCCTGTGCACCCAACGACCTTCCGTAAAAGTAGTTACAGGTATCATCAAAGCGAATATGCCTTCCCGCATTGCCTTACAGGTAGCTTCGGGCATTGATTCAAAAGTAATTTTGGACTCCGTAGGAGCTGAAAACCTGTTGGGACGCGGTGATATGTTGTTATTAGATGCTTCCACCCAAACGCCCCTACGTATTCAAGGCGCGTACGTATCGCCGGAAGAAATCAAGGCCGTTGCCGACTTTTTGCGTGCACAGGGTGGCCCGGATTATCCCGTACAAATTGTACAAGAGCAACAACCCGGTATGCGCCCACAAGATGGACTTGGAACCAAACCGGAAGAAATTTTACAAGCGTTACAACTCATCAAAGAACGCCGGCGTGTATCACAAGATTTACTCAAAGCCCATTTCGGGTCGTCTGCCCGTGCGACCAACATTCTCAGCGTTTTGGAAATGCGCGGCTTTATTACAAAACCCGAAGGGTCCAACCGGTGGGAAATTCACTATGATTTAATCGATAGCGCTATTGAAGAAATGCAAAACCCGCCGTATGAAAAAAATTACAAGGAAACAGAATATGAAACAATTTACAAATAAGTTGCTCCTTTGTTTACTGGCATCATTATTGATAGGTGCTTGCACCAAAAAAGATACAGAAAAGGAACAACCCACGGAAGTTATATTGGTGGAAACGGAAGGGCCTGTCCAAACAATCCCTATTTCCGCCAAAGAAAAAACAGATATCCCTGCCGTCACCACATCGTCCCCTGCTCCCGCGGAAACTCCAACCGTAGCGCCGTCTTCCCTTAATTCGGAGGATGTGGTAGCTGCCTTAAAAAATTGGGATAAGAAATTAAATTTTTTAACGACCCATTTTAAACAAACTTCCTCTTACGACGGAGTTCAAATCAGTCGTTCGCAAGGCACGTTAAAGTACGATAAGAAACGAGATCTTTTGCGTTTAGACACATTGAACGATAAAGGGGAATTAGAACAATCTGCCTATACCGATAAACAAAAAATCATTATTTTTGATGAGGCAGGGCATCAGGTAACGAACTTATCGTGGAAAGAGTGGCAGCAAGGGCAACCCAATCAGGCCTTGTTTGATTTTGGGAGCTACTCCGCTTTACTGGACCGCCATAGCGTTAAGCTCCAACAAGAGCAACAACTCCCGGTCCTCATCCTTACCCCTAAAAACGGAGAAGATTATACACTTTACTTAACATTGGACAAAAAGGATTATTTTCCCACATCCATCAAAATTGTATCGGATTTAATGGTTACTCAGTCGGATTTGACTCAAACAGATAAAACTACGCCCATTGCCAACGCCACTTTCGGAGGTCTTTTCAAATGATGACACTTGCCAATAAAATTACGTTGATTCGCGCCGGGCTTTCAATTGTTATGTTTTTATTTATCATTATGCCGTTTGCTTGGTCTCGTTTTGTAGCAACGGGCATTTTCATCCTTGCCGCCAGCACTGATTGGGTGGATGGTAAAATCGCGCGGGAAACCAATACCATTACCCCTTTTGGTGCTATCGTTGATCCCTTTGTCGATAAAATTCTTGTATTGGCCGCTTTCTTTGCCTTTGTGGGCATCAAAGAATTGGATGTTCCGATTTGGGCCGTTTTCTTTATCCTACTGCGCGAGTTGATGGTATCTACCTTACGTGCCATTGCTGCCTTGGAAGGAAAAGTAATGGCGGCCGAACGGTGGGGAAAATTTAAGACGGTTATTCAAATGATTGCCTTAGGAACCATCTTTTTCGTGCTGGATGTATACCATTTATCCCATATCTTACACGGGACGGCCCAAGCCGTATTTACTGTCATCTTTTGCACTCTGTGCAAAATTCCCTACACACTTACGGCCATTGCCGCTGTTATTACCTGGGTCAGCGCCGTTTCTTATTTACGCAATAACTGGGATATACTTAGAAAATCATGGAGTGTACCATGCAAATAATTTATAAAATACTGGCTACCGGGTTATTTATCAGTTATTTACCGCCGCTTGTTTTTAAATTTAAAAAAAATACCGGAGCCGGCTTTTTAGGTACTCTGTGGGGAATTGCATTGGTACTTTTGTTCCCAACGGATTACATGCTCTATTTCATTGCCATGCTGGCTTTTTGGGTGTTAGCCGTATTTGTGTGTCAAAAAGTGCGTTTACCCGGGAATCGTCATGATGATCCCAAGATTGTCATTGATGAAATTGCCGGTTATATTACAGCCATGGCTTTTATTCCGCATTCGTGGGGTTATTTGATTGCAGCATTTATTTTATTTCGCACATTTGATACGATAAAACCATGGTTCGTCAAAACTTTTGACCGTATGGAAAACGCTTTTGGTGTTGTATTTGATGATGTGGCAGCTGGATTGATGGTCAATATTGTGTTACAACTTTTTATCATTTTTTATAAATAGGGGAAACCCGAGGAGAACTTATGGAATTTTCAAGCATGACTAGTATCAAAGAGCTCTTTTCTGCCGGCGGACCGGTGCTCATCTTATTGTTGTTATTGTCCATTTATTCGATTTCTATAATTTTGGAACGGTTTTTCAAATTACGTTCGGTAATTCGCTATTCCCGCCGTCTGATAGAATATTGTAAGCATCCGATTCGTTCTTACAATTACAATAAAATTGCAGACGCCTGCAAGAAAGAAAAAGTAAAAAATACCCCGGCAGCCATTTTGCTTAGCCGTTTAGTAAAAACCGCTTCCCGGCCGGCCAGTGAACAAGAACGAGTGGCGGAAAGTGTCATTGATTTTGAGATTGCTTCTTTGCAACGCAAATTAACGGTTTTGGGGACGTTGGGAAGTATTACTCCTTTCATCGGGCTTTTCGGTACGGTTATCGGGGTAATGCACGCGTTTAAAGACCTTGCGGCCACTACGGCCAATGGGGCCGGTGCCTCTGTGGTAGCCGCCGGTATTGCAGAAGCGTTGGTTAATACTGCTGCCGGACTGTTCGTAGCTATTCCGGCGGTCATTGCGTACAACTATTTTTTGTCCAAAACAAATTATTTTGCACAAGAATTAGAAAAAACAGCCCAAGATTTTATTTACGCCGCACACTCGGCAACGGAAAAATAATATGAGTCGCCGCAATAAACACCGCGTCATGGCGGATATCAACATGGTGCCGTTCATTGACATTACACTGATTCTGTTGATCATCTTTATGGTCATGAGCCCTATGCTTGTGCAAATGCAGATGACGGTGGATTTACCGAAATCAAACGCCATTAACACCCATGCAGAGGATGACGTGATCCGCATTGAAGTACAGAAAAACGGTACTATCCGCGTACTTAATAAAACCGTTACCGTTAAAACATTGGAGCGGGAATTAATTTTACGTCTAGGGAAAGCCAGTAAAAAAACCATTTTGGTAGAAGCGGATAAGGATGTTCCGATTCAACGTGTGGTAGACGTATTTGATATTGCTAAAAAGTTAGGAGCCGCCAAGTTAGGAATTGGCGTATTATCGAAGAGCGAATGAACCGATATTTCTTAGCTTCCGGTGGTTTACACGTCATGGGAGCTTTATTGCTGATTCTGTTGTTGGCACCTTCCGCCAAGAAGGTGCAGGCCACTTATACCATTGATTTCATCGGCTCCGGGAAAGTACAGGCCGTAACGGGGCAAGAATATTCAAAAGGCCTTGCGCAAGCTAAAACCACCGTACAAGCACCCCAACCGGCGCAAGAAGCCACAGTAAAAGAACCCCCAAAATCTTCTAAAAAGGCCTACGCCGCCAAAACCGAAATTTCTACTAAACCAGACCCCAAAAGTAAATCTCAAAAAGAGACCCCTTTGGCTGCTCCGAGTATTTTGGATGAATCTTCATCGGAAAATGCTTCCGCTGTTGCTGCCTCTAAAGAAGGGGAATTTGAGGGGGGAAACATCCAAACGGACTTTGCCAATTTTCCTTATCCGTGGTATATTACACAAGTACGCAATTCTTTATGGATTGAATGGGAAAGACGTCGCCCTGCAGGGAGCACACTTTCTGCATTGGTAACATTTTCCATTGCACGTGACGGGAAAATAAAAAACTTAAAAGTAGAAAAATCTTCCGGAGATGATTCGTACGACTTTGCAGCCACTTCTGCCGTAATTAATGTCGGGCAGTTTGCCCCGTTACCGATGTATTACGAGAAGGACGAATTATCGGTAACCGTAGAATTCAAACAGGAGAAATAACATATGCTAGGATTCCAGCGTTTTGCCTTGTTGTTGAGCTTATTATTGGGAGTGTTAATTTGCTTTCCCAATTATCCGCTATCCGCATGGATGTTTATCGGGAGTGCTCTTGCCCTTGGAATAGTGGTCATCATGGTTGTATCTTTTATATTCGCAATATCGGGCTTAGACCGTTTTGCCAGTTTTAATCATGTAATTACGTTAATTTTACTGATTGGCTTTGGGTACGTATTACTTTGGTATTTACCGCAAGAAGGGGATGTAAAACCGATTGACCAACTGCGGCAAGGGAAATTCCCTACACAAGCCGATATTGTCCGCGGGGTCAAACAACTGACCTTCAACTTTGACTTTAACCGCCGCGGAGCCCATAACGATGAGAATTTTGCCAATCAGCAACGCCAAAAAGCATCGACACCGGCTCCTCAAAAAACCGAATCCGATTCCGGTAACAATGCGGAAAAATGGAAAAGTATCGGAATTAAAGCGAATTAATTATGGATAAACCGACAGTTCTTATTACCGGCGGCAATGGTTTTATCGGCCGCACCTTAACGAACCGCTTGTTACAAGAGGGGTATAACGTACGTATCACAACCCGTCACACCCCCAAAGAGCAACCTGCCAATCCTGCCGTTACTTTGGTACAAGCAGATTACCAAGATGCAACATCGCTGCAAAAAGTAATGGACGGATGTGTGGGGGTATTTCACTTAGCGGCCGCTATCTTTGGGTTTAATTACCAAGATTTTAAGCGCGCCAATGTCGATGTAACTGCCAATGTGATAGAAGCAATCAACAAAACCCCTTCCGTTACCACTTATATCCAGGTATCCAGTTTGGCGGCCAGTGGTTTTGCCCCCGATAAAGACCAACCGCGGACCGAAGCCATGCAACCTACCCCGGTGTCCGATTACGGTATCACAAAACAAGCGGCCGAACAATTGCTTAAAAATAATATTCGTTCCGGTGTAAAATGGACGATTATTCGCCCGCCGATTGTGTACGGGAAAAACGATTCCGGCGTCTCTAAAATCGCACTTTGGGTAAAACGCGGCCTCATGGTCAATACATCGGGGAACGGTTACTTTAGTTTTGTACACGTTTCTGATTTGGTAGAAGCCCTTTACCAAGCATTCATACGCAAAGATACGGGGGGAGAAACTTATTTTGTGACGGAAGAACAAACCTACTCTTGGGATTGTTTTATCACGGAAATGGCAAAAGCCATGAACGTACGCAAACCGTTTATGCCTAACGCCCCCAAGTGGATGATGAACGTGGCTGCTAAGATTTACGAAGGATGTGCCAAAATAACGGGAACGCAACCTGCACTCAACTATGATAAAGTGACCGAAGCCACCATCCCCGGCCATTGGATTTGCTCTGGTAAAAAATGGCAAACGCTTACAGGCCAACAGTTCACCTCTCTCAAAGATGGTCTTAAAAAGAGCTTTTAAATTCTCCCCGCTACAGCGGGGATTTTTAACTATGCACAAAATTTTATTTATTTGCCACGGCAACATCTGCCGCAGTCCCATGGCTGAATTTGTTTTAAAAGACCTCGTGCAAAAGGCAGGGCTTTCGTCTCATTTTAACATAGCTTCCGCCGCTACCAGCACGGAGGAGATTGGGAATCCGGTCTACCCACCGGCCCGGCAAAAATTGGCCGAACACGGCATTTCCTGCACCGGAAAAACGGCTCGTCAACTGACCTGTACCGATTATACCGTTTACGATTTGCTCATTGGGATGGATCACGCCAATCTCCGCAATATAGAACGTATTTGTGGCCCCGATAATGCGCATAAAATTCATTTACTAATGGAGTACGCAAACTCTACCCGCGAAGTGGCCGACCCCTGGTATACAGGTAATTTTGAACAAACTTGGCAAGATGTGTTGGCGGGTTGCCAGGGCCTTTTAAAAAGCTTTTATCCCCTACAGAAGTAAATTCGTCAAATGCAACGTATACGGAGCGCATCATATAATTAAAAAAGCACCCCAAAGGTGCTATTTTAATTCTACGGTGGGTGTAGTTTGGGTAGCAAGATGCTGATTGACATCGATGGTCAAATCCTTGAAATCTTTACTGGTTAATGTTATACTGTGGTTGTACGGGAAAGTGTTATGAAAAAATTATTACCTTTATTACTTATTGGTTGTGCCGTATTGTCTTTTGCAAAAAAACAAATACCAGTAATGCAAAAAGCGTCTGTTCGTAATGGAGCAACTACAGAGCAAACGCAACAACAGGAGTATCAACCACTATTGGCTACTGTGTCAAATTCTCAGGCTGCCCAAAATGATATACTCGCAAATACTTACCAGCTCCGTGTAGTAACTAAACATATGCCTGACGGGAGTGTAGAAATGGGAACGGCAACCGCCTTTCGTTTGCATAAAAATTGGTTCCTTACGTGTGCGCACGGCCCGTTTCAACAAATGAATACCAAAAATAAACCTGTTCTAGCACTAGGGGTTTCTGTAAAAGAACGGTTGGACGCTCCCGGTAATTCGGCTCCCTTTTCATTGGTAGTAGATATGACGGTTACAGGCAAAGACGCAAATGGAAAGGTATTCCTATTTAACCCTACGTTAAAACTAGATAGCACAAATACTGGTCGTGGCGAGGATTTGGCTTTAATTTATGTACCAAGTGCGGACCCATCTAAGCCAGCTTTTGAAAAGGTTAATCAACAATTTCAACAAATAGAAGCACAGTTAGGTCCGTTAAAAAATGTAATCCCTGGGGAAATGTTAGACGGAGCAAAAAGCAACTTGTTGTCGGCACAAAAGAAAGAGTCTTCATTGTGGAAACGATTTATCAATCATCCTATAAAGCATTTTCACTTGTTTATTTTGTCGGAACAAACTCTTATACCTGAACTCGGCTTTCCGGGGGCAACTTCTTATTCTTTTCCTTTAACTGCTTATTACATCCACGAAGCCAATAAGGGCGTTGTAACTTTCAGTTTTGTACCTCAAGGCACACATAAAGGTACAAACGCTATTTTTTATGAACGTGTAACGGATTTGATACCCGGAACATCCGGCTCTCCAATGACGTATGGGAACTACGTTATAAGCGTGGACTCTGCTAGAAACTGTTCTCCAATGTTTACGGACAGGTTTTATAACTGGCTTAAAAAGACGATGGGTAAAGATTACGTAAAAGGAATGTGTGTTACAACAAATCCACCCCCCGAAAATGCAGTAATAACACCTGTTCATAGTCGTACTACGAGTGATTGGAACCAAGGGTAAAATGTGAATAGTAAAAAGTTGTTCTCATCTATACAGAGATTAGCAAGGGCAAGTCTCTATTAAATAAATCTTTAGTGAACGCCTTTCTACCTAGCCTAGTTAGCATAAAATCCAATAAATTTTTGTAAAAGCCAAAATGAACCCAGAAATACTATGCTATCAGTTGTTCATAAAAAAATCCCCGTCGGGAATTAACCTCAACGGGGATTTATGCTTAAAATTAAAAACTAAAATACGGAGAGGGAGGGATTCGAACCCTCGATACGGGAATTAACCCGTATAACGGTTTAGCAAACCGCCGCTTTCGGCCTCTCAGCCACCTCTCCAAACATCACAAATTTTCTTCTTATAAGGATATTATAACAAAAATTTTATTTCTTTTCCTAAGAATATTTTAGTACCCACACACCATAAGGAGGAATTGTTTTTGTTTTACTCCCGGTAAGCACTTGATATTTATCATCCAAAAATTCCGCCGGAACTGCTTGTTCCTGGTCCGAAGTATTCAACAGAAAAGAATATTTTTTCCCTTCGTACGAACGGGTTTGTATTTGCAAAGGCGTGGCAACAAAAATCGGATTATCCGTAATAGTTCCTCCCTCTAATATCGGGAGCAACTGATGTAATTGCTGCGTTACCGCCGTTACTCGTTTCCATAAATCCGGGGACACCGTCGCGGTCTTTTTCCCGCTGGGTGCAAATGTAAAATAAAATAATCCGGTAGCCCCGTTTAAAATTCCATGAAAACTCATAAAACGGATTTCTTCTTCTGTCGGGAATCGGCCAATTCGGTCATTATCCGGACGGCGTTGTTTATAAGTTTTCCAATCAAAAATTTGCACCACACCCCACAAAGCATTATCCTTTCGTTTTCTTTTTGCCATTCCTTGTTTGGTATAACGCACATTATCCCCAAACGACGTTAATTTTAAGTGAGGAACCGGATACCAATCCACCATCATCACGTCCGTCAAATCATAAAAAGGGACCAAAGTAATTCCTTGTCCTATTACCAATGTAGTATCATGTTGGGGAAATGCTTTTTTAGTTTGTTCGTGGGCTTTTTTAACACGTTTACGACTCCATTTATGCACATCGGGCTCATCCGTCAAATACCACGCCAATATAGGCCAATTTTGAGCATCTTTTTCATAAGAGGTTCCCAAAATTTGATTGGGGTAAAATACTACTTTCATACCCTGTTTTTGCGCCTCTTGGGCCAAAGTGGACAAGGTTTCCGGCGCCGTTTTATATGTTTGAATACAAGAGAATCCCGCTTCTTTCAACATCCCCAAATCTTGCGAATCCGATACGCCATACATGCACAAAGGGAACTCCCGCGCAAACAGCGGATTTACCAAAAGCAACAAACCTAAGAACAGATATTTTTTCATGCATTTTCTCCTATATGAGAGTACATTGGTTTTAAAAATCATCCTCATTTATTCTTTGCCCACATTTCCCGCAATCCTTCTTCCAGTGAAACCGAAGGACTAAAACCCAATTGCTTGATTTTTGTAATATCAGCCGCCGACAAGCGTACATCACCGGCTCGTTTCGGACGGAAAACCCGCTCCAATTTTTTCCCTGCAATCTTTTCAATGGTATCCGCTAATTCCAAGAGGGAATACGTCCGGCCCGATGCCACATTATAAATTTCTCCCGCCTTTCCTTTCGTAGCCGCCAATAAGTTAGCTTGCACAACATCCGCTACATTCACAAAATCCCGGCTTTGCAGACCATCCCAATCAATTCCCAATGGTTTGTCTGCTGATGCCAATTGCATAAATTTAGCAATTACCGCCGCATAAGCGGAATTGGGATTTTGCCCTGGGCCAAACACATTGAAGTAGCGCAAAGCGACTGTTTCCAATCCATATACCTTCGTATAAAGTTGGCACAATTCCGCACCGGCCTGTTTGCTCCAAGCATAAGGGGACTGGCAATCGGGAACAGTTGTTTCTTTATAAGGCAGTTCCGGCCGGTTACCGTACACCGCGCTAGAGGAAGCAAAAACAACTCTTTTTACTTTACAAACGCGGGCCGCTTCTAACACGTGCAATGTTCCCTGTACGTTAATCTGCTCCGTTTCCAACGGCTTTTCTACGGATTCTGCCACCGATACCAATGCGGCATGGTGCAAGATATAATCTACGCCCGTACACACCTTTAACACAGCCGCATAATCGCAAATATTTCCTTGGATAAACGTAATTTTATCCGCTACGGAAGATAAATTTTGTAAATTACCGCCGGAAAGATCATCAAAAACAGTAACGTGCTGCCCCTGTCGCACCAGTTCTTTCACCAAATGCGACCCAATAAAACCTGCCCCACCGGTAACTAACCACTTATAATGAGACGAAATATGAATCATATTGTATTATTATACTTTATTGAATGACCCACCATCAAATAACGAAAAATCTTTTTTTCGACCCTTAAATTGGTATAATGGAAAAATATGAAACAAGTACTTTGGTTAACATTGGGCGTTATCATCGGACTTTTTCTGATTCCGTTGGGATGCCGTTTGTTCAAAAAGCAAGTACATCAAAAAATTTATCTTTGGTCCTTCGCGTCACTCTACGGGGCAAGCATTCTTTATTTTTCTCTTCTATGCCGCACCCCGCGCGCGCCCATATCGTTCCATTTTAAACCTTTCTACACATACAAAGTGGCATTTGCTTGTTGGGGGGGATTTAAAACCGTTTCAAAAGCCATTTGTAATTCCGTTTTATGGAGCAGCCAAAATATTTTTGAAGTAACCAAAAACTCCCCGATAGAAGAATGTTTCCTCAATATTGTTTGTTTTATACCTTTTGGCTTTTTTGCTGGATTACTTAGCAAAAAAGCTTGCTGGTGGAAGGTAATTTTGGCCGGAGCGCTCGTTTCCATGACGATTGAGTTATTGCAAGCCAGTTTTTATTTAGGAAGTTGTGAACTCGATGATGTATTCAACAATACGCTGGGAACTTTGGTGGGTTGGGGGCTTTACAAACTATACAGCCGCATCCGCTTTTAACTAGCCTGAAAAATTCTCAAAAAAGATGTACTCTTTTCTTTTTAAATGCTATAATTTTTAGGTAAATAAATTAATCAGGAGGAAGCACCTTTATGATCAAGAAGTTTTTGTGCTTAACAAGCACGCTGTGTTTTGCTGCAACGTTAAATGCAGCTGTCACAGTGATCCAAGAAGGTCAGCAGCCGGTTACATTCAAATCGGGCACCGCGTTGACCGTTATTGGAAATGCCAAAACCGTCATCAACTATGATGAAGTTGTTGTAACGGTACCGCAGGGTCAAACTGTTCAAATGAGTTCCGATGCCAAAGGAAATGTACTTATTGCCGGAACCAACTTGAACCGTATTCAAGTGGGCGGGAGTGTTGTCAGTGCCGACGGTAGAACATTGCTTTTAGTAGAACCGAAAACACAATATATGTCCGTAGAAAGAGGCGGCCCTGCCTATGTTACTACCGGCGGTAGAACATTTACCGTACCGCAAGGATACCAAACCAAAGTGGCTGCTATTGCCCGCGTAAACAGAGACGATCAAGAAAATTGGAACATTGCTCCTCTCAATGCGCAAACCAATCGCAACAACGTCCAAACCAAACCGACGCCTGTAACGGAAGAGAAAACCGAAGATGTTCCTGCTTTCGTAAAAGAAGCGGAAGCGGCTTTGGATAATTCTCGTTCTACCAATGCGCTTGCAGCCCAACAAGCCATGAACGATTTCTATCTTGAAGAAGAAATCAGCCCGTCCGCTCCTACTAGCGGCAATTAAGGAGAATAAAGAACAATGAAAAAATTTGCAATCATTGCTTTAGCTGCTTTTGTGGCTTTGCCGGCCATGGCTAACAAGCCGTTGACTTTTATGGCCTCTGAAACCGTCACCTATGATGACAACATCTACTTGACCCACTACGGGAAAAGAGATTCCCTCATCAGCACCACCCGCGTGGGGGCTGACTATCAAACGATGATTCCCAACTCCGGCATGAAATTTGATGCCAACGCCACCGTAGGTTACAATGCCTACACCAAAGATCCCAGCACCAACAACTACTGGGATGCTTTCGGCGGCTTAGAGTTGTCCAATCAACAATTCAAAATCGGGGACAAAGTGCTCTATACATCCGACCCGGCCAACAACGCCGATACAGAACGCACCAAACGTCTTCAAAACGATGCCTATCTTTCGTATGTAACTTCTACGGAAAAAACGTTTGGCATCGGTTTCTTAGCGGAAGATATTTACAACCGCTATTTTGAATCCGATTGGTCCTATTTGAACCGCAACCGTGTCAATTTAGGTGCGCAGTTGTATTATAACCTGTCCGCCAAAACAAACTTCTTCGTAGAATACATGTATTCCAATATTGACTACAAAGATTATGACCTCAACAATTCGGACAGCCACCGCATTGGTTTAGGTGTCAATGGTCAAGTTGCTTCCAAAGTGACCGGTACGGCCAAAGTAACCTACGATATGCGCAAATACGATGAAGAATTAAACGGTAAAGACGATGTTGACTTAGTAGGATATTTCCTTTCTTTGGAATGGAAACCCTCCACCGTCAACACGGTTCGCTTAACGGGTGAACGCTCGTTGAAAGAAACCCGCTATGGGGA
>JAEEMS010000011.1 GCA_016283355.1 Elusimicrobiaceae bacterium
ACTGCGACCCTTTTGCGCATGGGAAACACAAAAGGCGCAGTGGACTAAGCGTTAGCCCAGGCAACTTGATTGTTGTTGCTTATTTTTTTGGCCCTATTTTAGCCGGCCTGGCCAACCGGCACTTGCTCCCGAGCGGCAACAGATACCCGTCGAATCTATTACACCCCCGTGACGAAAATTGTCAAATAACCACCCAAAACAGGTATTATATTGTATCATTTTCTTATACCAATTTTTCGCAGGAAAGGCAACCAATGTACATCAGCACCAAACCTACCATTTACCTAATAGATGGGTTAAATATTGTGCGGAGTTTTTTGCACGAGTTTTCCCGCTCGGAAGAAGAAGTAACGGAAGATTTCTTAGATTTTTTGACAGAGATGTCATCGCAAGAGCAGTATGCCATGCATGAATATCACGTCATTTTTGACGGTCCGTTCCGTCCGATAGGGCCTTTGTATCGGGCAGGGGTACACATTTCTTTTTCTGAAGGGGAATCGGCGGACCAAATCATCCGGGAGCAAGCCCTTTTTCTGCATAACTCCGGCCGGCGCGTAATCGCCGTTACGGATGATAGGGCTTTACAAACCGACTTAAGAGAAATGGACGTCAAAGCAATTTTCTGTAAAAAGTTCTACAATAGCTTCAAGCACTTTGGCAAATAAACGTGCAAAGTTAAGTAAATTTTGTTACAATAAAGAGGTAAGAGGGCTGGTGGCGGAATGGCAGACGCGACAGACTTAAAATCTGTTGGCCGCAAGGCCGTGGGGGTTCAAGTCCCCCCCTGCCCACTTAAAAACCTGCCAAAAATCATCCCACCAGTAATAGAAATATGATTGCAGATATTTTTCGTACCTTGTCAAAAAGTTTGGGCTGGGTGAATACCGTTTTAGCCCTGGGTTTGAAGTTTTGCGCCATCGCTATGCTCATAGCGGCGGCATTTATTTGGTTCGGATGGTACAAAATGGGTATATTTATTATACTGCTTGGCATTTTGTGCGCTTATTTCTTCCGCGATCCGAACCGTTATACCGTCTTTGCCGATGACGAAATTGCTTGCCCGGCAGACGGAACCGTCATGTCCATCAAAACGGAAGAGGACCCCAATTCCGTAGTTATTCGTATTTTCCTTTCTATTTTTGATATCCATGTTCAACGCACGACGGTGGCCGGGAAAACCGGAGATATTTTTTACAACAAAGGAACTTTCCTTTTTGCGGATAATCCCGATGCTGTTAAAAACGAACGCAATTTAATTCAAATCTTCAAAGACGGCGATCCCACCAAATTCGCCCACGTGGAACAAATTACCGGTGCCATTGCCCGACGTATTGAATGTTGGGTCAAGCCGCAACAAGACATCGCGATGGGACGCCGACTCGGTTTGGTACGTTTTGGTTCCCAGGTAGCGGTCTATTTACCGAAAGACAAGGTGCGCGTTGTAGTAAAAGAAGGCCAAAAAGTGCAAGGACACATTACTGTATTGGCTTTGTGGAAATAATATGAAAGAAACGCAATCCCCTACTGTCGTCACTAAACTCAAACAAACGGGCGCATTGACGGCCCCTTCGCTTTTTACGTTAGGGAATTTGGCCTGTGGGTTCTTTTCTATTTTGGCCTCTGCCAAAGGAAATTATGCCCAAGCCGGCTGGTTAATTTTGATTGCTGCCGTATTCGACATGTTTGATGGCCGTGTAGCCCGCTTGTTAGGAGTGGAGAGCGAATTTGGGATAGAAATGGACTCACTAGCCGACACCATGTCCTTTTGCGCGGCCCCTGCATTTTTGATGTATTTCTTTGTATTACAATCCAAACCGCTTTGGGGCGGAATGATTGCCTGTATTTACACGTGTTTCGGTGTATTGCGCTTGGCCAAATTTAACACAATGGCCAAGGAAGGAAATGGTTCCAAAAAATATTTTAGCGGTCTCCCCGTTCCTACACCCGCCGCCATTTTGGCTTCCTTTGCCATTTCCTACCAAATCATGCAAGGCAACGGCCATAATTTGCCGTATTTGGACCGTTACTTACCGCATTTGTATAATTTTATCTGGTTTGCCATGTTGTTCTTTTCTTTATTGATGGTATCCAAAATTCCCTACGCTGCTTTTAAAGCGAAACGCGAAAAGAAATTATCCGTTTGGTTTTTGTTGCTCATCGTATGTTTGGTGGTACTACTGATTAAATTTCCGCAAGACGTAGTATTGATTGTATTCTCGCTCTACGTATTGTTTGGATTGTTGGCCGTGTTGTACCGAGCTTTTTGGGGCATTAAAACAGAAAAATAAAAGAGTGTATTTTCTTCGTTTTGCCGATAATTATGAAAAAAGTTCTTATCGTAATAGGTGTTTTAGTTTTTGTCATTCTTCTTTTGTTGACGGGAAAACATCTCTTTAAGGTACTCTCGTCAACGTCCCCTTCTGCCTTTTCTCCCTCTGTCCAATGCACGATTGAGGGTCGCCCTTGTTGGGAAATTGTCCGCCTTACATTCAATGAAACCGAACCCATCGAACCCAGTGAAGAAATCAAGCGCACAACAGAAAAATGGTGGGAAGACATTGAATACAACAATAATTCGTTAAAAGAAATTGGCCTTTCCGTCGTACGTCACGCCCAATACAGAGACGGCGGCTCTGAAAGTTATATGCTTTCCAACGGGGTGCATTTATATATGAACGGAAAAATTGGTTCCCCCAACCGTTGGCAAACTACCCTTACTTTTCCCGATGGCAAACAATTTATTTTTGATGAACAGGGGAATCTTATTCTCCAAACAAATGTCCAATAAAAAATACCGAAAACAGCTACATTCAAAATAAAACCCCGCTTTTTGTAGCGGGGTTTTTCAGCACAAGCAAAAATCTTTACCAGTTTTTACGGCGCCAGTAAATCATAACCCCCCACACCAACACCAAACAAAACCCCATCAACATCCAAAAAGCATAAGGGTGTTTGGCCATCGGAAGCGCAACGTTCATCCCATAAGCACTGACTACAAACGTCGGCACCATCATCCAGATAGTAATAACGTTCAATTTTTTCATCAACTGGTTCAAATTGTTGTTAACAATAGAAGAACGGGCATCCAATAACTGCGCCAAAATGTTGGAGTAAATATCTGCCTGGGCTTTGCATTGCATGTTTTCTACGATAATATCGTCCAACATTTCCATATTTTGTTCATCAAAACCGATGCGGCCGGCCAACGTGCGTGTTTTTTCAAATACAAATCCGTTCGATGTAATGGCTTCGGCATAATACACCAAACTTTTCACCAAACTAAACAAATTAAGCAAATACGTGTTATCCATGGATTCCGTGATTTTGTCTTCAATTTCCTCCGAAATCATATGAATAATACGCAAATGCTCTACGTAGTGAGAAATGGAATTGTATACCAGTTTCAAAAACACTTCTTTAATAGAAGAAACTGATTGGAACCGCTTTCCCACAAACAGCGGGATATCTTCGGCCAATACAATCATCAATTTATCTTTGAATAAAAACATCCCCACCGAAGCTACTTTAAATTCCAATTGGTCTTTCCCGGAATAATTTTTGGGACGTTTGTAAATCATTACGGTATGTTCCGGTTCGAATTCCAACCGCGGGAGTTCATCCGGATCCAATGTACTGGCCAGGGTGTGTTCGTCAATTTGGCATTGTTCAACTAAAAAACGCTGCTCTTGTGCCGTCGGATTTGTATAGACGTACACTTGCGCATTTTTTTCATCCACTTCTTGCAATTTTCTATCAATAATTTGGTATGTTTTCAACATAATCCACACCCTAAAAAATGGAATATACTTATATAATAACACCTATACGCGTTGCTTGTAAAGTTTTTTTCTGCTTTACCGAAATGGTATAGTATAGGTATGAATCTTTTATTTCCTAAAAACAAAAAACCGGCCTTACGGGCCATTTCCAGCGCCGATAATTATGTCGGCCACATTGCGGCAGGATTAAAACTGCCTTCGAAAGCCATTATTTGCCCGATTTCATCCCTTACCAAATACGTGACTTCGCACCATAAATTTAAACAATACCATTGTGAAGCCGATATCTATGTCTTGGAAGGGAAAAATCTTTGTTACGTAACCAACTTTGGTTACGGAGCCCCCGCCATGGCCACGACGTTGGAAGTGTTGATTGCCTTGGGAGTGAAAGAAGTCGCTTTCATCGGGCTGGCAGGCAGTTTACAAGAAGAAGTGCAACCGGCCGACATTGTGCTATGCAACGAAGCATTATGTGATGACGGGACCTCTCCCTGCTACACGGCCGCGCCTATCGCTACCCCCCACAAACAATTGTTCACCCGGTTGCAACAAGCGTTACGGGCCCGTAAACAAAATTTTCACATAGGGCGCAATTGGTCTACCGATGCTATTTTCCGCGAAACAAAGGAAGAAATCAAACATTACCAAAAACATGCGGTGCTGACGGTAGAAATGGAAACAGCCGCGTTTTATGCGGTGTGTAAAAAACGCAGAATCAAAGGAGTTGCCGCCTACGCTATCAGTGACAAACTCTACAATTACAAATGGGAAACCCACTTTGGGGAGAAACCAATTTACCGAACACTGGAAACAATTTTTGAAAGTGCAAAGGAAATACTTCGGTAATAAAAACCCCTGCAAAAGCAGGGGTTTTTATTACATCTTCTTAATAATGGGTTTTGGAAGGATCGTCTTCTTCCATCGGTTCGATAGCAGAAAGTTGCTCCCAGAATTCGTCTACTGACTGGGTGCGCTCGTTCGGATCTTCTTTTAACGCATTCTCCAATAGCGTATCTACTTCCGGCGGAATAAAGGGGGCTAACTTGGAAGCCGGTACAATTTTTTTATTGGCAATATCAAATCCTTTTACCGTCCAGGGCACTTGCCCCACCAACGCTTCGTAGAAACAAAGAGCCAAGGAATACACATCCGATTGTTTTTTCATGTATCCTTTTTGCTGTTCCGGTGCCATATAAGCCGGTGTCCCGGCCACGGTGCGGGCTCCGGTTTGTGTATCTACCGCTTTACGTGCCACGCCGAAATCCATCACCTTGGCTTTGTTATCTTCCAAAATCATAATGTTGCCGGGTTTAAGGTCGCAGTGGATAATCGACTGTGAATGTGCATAGGATAACCCTTGGCAAACATATTTGAAAATTTCTTTGGCTTGTGAAAACAAAATACGTCCGTCAATATCCAACCGGGTTTCCAATGTTTGTCCATCCACGTATTCAAAAACCAAATAAAGCGAACTTTCCGATTCAATGACCGTATACACTTCCACAATATACGGATGGCGTAACAAAGCCAGAGTACGGGCTTCGGATAAAAATTGTTCCCGCACATAATTACTGCGTACCAACTCCGGACGCACACGCTTAATGGCTACTTTGCGCTTGAGCACCTTATCGTACGCTTCATATACTTGTCCCATACCGCCTTCTCCGATTTGGCGGATAAAATCGTACTGTTCTTTAATTTCTACTTCTTTACGGGTAAAGGCGTTTTTCGGCTTTTGGAAAAGGTCCTCGTAACGAAAATATATAAATAGCAAAATTGCCAAAAAGACGATAATAAAATAGACGTAAAACCAACGAGGACGCTGCTGTGTAGACGTTTCGGCAGACCCGGTTTTCAAACGCTGAACGGATGCGGGGTTTTTTTCATTTAATTCTTTTTGCAGGGCCTGTCCCATGAAAGAGGAAGGATTTAACTTCAAAGCCGTATCCAAATCCATTTGCGCGCGTTCGTAATTTCCTAACCGCGTATACGCGGTGGCCCGCAAAAGGTACGGGCGCGGATCTTGCGGAGCAACGGCTATAGCTTGGCTGGCTGAGTAAACCACATCTTCATATTGTTGTAAGCCGTCATGCGCAATGGCCGAAAACAAATAAAAACGGTCGTCCAAATAATTTTGTACGGTTAACGTGTTGATACGGTTGAGGACGTCCTGGTACTTTTCCGTCTGGATCCAGTCACGCAACTGCCCGATCTCCCGGTCGCGCGCCGCTTGGTCAAACACCTGCGCGTCCGCCGCCGTATTGGCCGATGAAGAAAAACTACCTTCTACAATCAAAGGGGCCGTATCGGCAGCCCAGCCGACCGCCGTTATCCCCACCAGAAGGGCAAAGGAAAGAAACAATTTTCGTGACATAAAAATATTGTAGCACAAAGAGAGCTCTTTGTCCTCTTTTGCCTATAAATTACTATAATAAAAGTATGAAAGAGCATCCCATCGGAATTTTTGATTCGGGTTTGGGCGGGCTTACCGTTCTAAAAGCCCTGCGCAAAGCATTACCGCACGAACATTTCATTTATTTTGGAGATAGTGCCAATGTTCCTTACGGCGCAAAATCCAAACAAACGGTCACAAAATTATCTTGCGCGATTGCCGCTTTTTTACAAGAACAAGGGGTCAAATTAATTGTAGTTGCGTGCAATACCGCTTCGGCCCAAGCATTACCCACCTTGCAAAAGCAATGCCGCGTACCCGTTTTGGGGGTCATTGAGCCGGGTGCCCAAAAAGCCGTTGCCATGACACGCAACCACAAAATTGCCCTCTTGGGAACTGAAGGTACGGTACGCAGCCGTGCTTATGAAAAGGCCATCTCCCGCCTAAGCAAAAAAGAAAAAGTTTTTCCGCAGGCAGCACCTCTTTTTGTCCCTTTGGTGGAAGAGAATTTTGCCCGCCAACCCGCCACGCGTTTAATTGCACAGCATTACGCCGCAACATTGTTACGTAAAAAAATCGACACTGTCATTTTGGGATGTACCCATTATCCCGTTTTAAAACCGCTTTTGGCAGAAATCTTCGGACCATCCGTCCATTTGGTAGATCCGTCGGACACATTGGCCGCACAAGTGAAAAGTTATTTATCTACTTTCCATCAAGCGCGGGCAATCGGCAAAGGAAGTGTCCGTTTTTACGTCAGCGATGACCCGACCCGCTTCAAACGCCTCGCTCAACAAGTGTTACGCGCTCCGATAACACGTGTATATCTCAAAAAATTAAGCGTATGAAAATTTTTACAGACCCGCGCCTTTTACAACACGGTTTTATTGCAGGCACATTGGACCGGCGCGAAGGCCCAATGAATGCAATAGACCGACAGGCCGAAATATTTATCCGGCTTGGAATAGACCCGCAAAAAATGCTCCACCTCCACCAAATCCACAGTGATACTCTTTTTTCTTTTAGCAATGAGGCCGAATGTCGTTCTTTTGCATCTGCTTCCCCACAAGATGGCGATGGTTGGATTTTCGCCCCGGCTCCGGCCGCTTGGGGAGCAGCCATTGTAACGGCTGATTGCGTTCCGCTTTTTGTGTGGGCCAAAGATGCAAGCGTGTGGGGGCTTTCCCATTGTGGTTGGCGCGGCGTAGCCGCTCAATTACCGCTTAAAACCGTCCGTGCCCTGCAAACCAAAACAACGGCCCCGCTTTGTGTGTGGGCCGGGCCGCATATTCAATCCTGCTGTTTCGAAGTACAGCAAGATACCGCACGTCAATTTCCTTCACAGACGCTCCATACGCGAGGAACCAAAACTTTTGTGGATTTAAATACTGCCATCGGCTTGCAGTTGCTACAAGCCGGATTGAATCCGGAAGACATTCAATTCTCCGATAAGTGCACCTGTTGCCAACCGGCGGACTTTTTTTCCTGGCGGCGAGATCACAAACGGGAAATGCTGCTGTCATTTATATACAAACCTTAAACTTGCATTGCATTGCAAGATTTTCTTTAATAACTACATATGCAATCCAGTGAAAAAATTTTATTAGCCGATGACTCCCAAGCAATCCGAACCCTCGTTTCCGAGGTGCTCGTTGATGCCGGCTATACTGTCATTGAAGCACAAGACGGACAGGAGGCCATTGAAAAAACTTATAAAGAAAACCCGGATTTGCTTATTTTGGATTATGAAATGCCACGCAAAACGGGATTTGACGTAGTAAAAGAAGTGCGCAGCCGCACCGGTTACTTGCATACCCCGATTATCATTTTTACCGCCGTTACGGATAAAGCCACCAAAATGGAAGGGCTTAACTTAGATATTGATGAGTATTTAAGCAAACCGGCAGATGTAGATGAAATTGTGGCCCGCGTTAAGTTGCTCCTTAAACGCAACAAACAAAAAATGTATTCCAATCCGCTGACGCACTTGCCGGGAAACCCTTCTATTCAAACCACTTTGGAACAAGCAATTACTTCGGGCAAAAAATTTGCCGTGCTATATTGTGATTTAAATAATTTCAAATCGTTTAACGACAAATACGGTTTTGACGCCGGGGATCACGTGCTCAAAACCCAAGCACAAATTATCGTAAAAGCAGCTGAAAATATCCCTGACTCCTTTGTGGGGCATATCGGCGGAGACGATTTTATTGTAGTTTGTCCGTTTGAATACGCCGAAACGGTAGCAAAGGAAATTACCACACAAACAGACCGCATTTCCCCCTCTTTTTATAGCGAGGAGGACCGCAAAAACGGTTATATGCTTAGCGAAAATCGCCAGGGAAAATTAGAAAAATTTCCGCTTTTAGCTATCGGCATCGGGGTAGTACATAATAATCACGCCCCGTTGACCTCCATCACGCAAATCAGCGAATTGGGGGCCTCGTTAAAATCTCTTGCCAAGCAACACTGGGGCAGCGATTACGAAATGGACAAGCGCTAATACTTAGTTTCCAATAAAAATCCCGGGTGTTAACCCGGGATTCTTTTTTCTGGAAAAAATCACAATAATAACGTATCTTTCATATCCGGCCCGGTAGAAATAATGGCAATCTTGGGGTGCGGATATACCTGGGCCGACAAAGCACGCAACTGCGCCAAAAATTCTTGTGCCTGCGGCGTAAAATCTTTCACGTTTTTCACACGGTCATTCCCCGGGAACATATCAATATGCGTGATGGCGATTTTCGTACAACCGTTAATCATAAGCGCACGGGCCGCCGCACGATTTTCAAATTCTCCCACACGGCGCAAGCGTTTGCTTACAGTGCCTATTTCGTGTCCCTTGGTATGATACACTTTCAACTCTTTTTCGTCCGTCAATTCTTTTTCCAACGGGCCGGGCCCCACCCGCGTTACATACGGTTTAAAAACCACATATACATCCCGCACGGATTTGGGTCCTAAACCGGCTTCTCCTAAAAACGTGCTAGCCGTTGTATCGCGTGATGTAACAAAGGGATATTCCCCATGCAAGAGCGAAAGTTTGATCCCCTGCGTACCTTCCAACAAAATATTCCCGCCCTTATCCAAACATTTATTAAGCAGTTCCGGCACTTCTTGGATATAGTCCTTAAGAAGCGGCTCATCTTTGGCGAACTTGATATCGCGCCGTTCAATGCGTTCTTTCACAGCTTGCCCAAGCCCGGTACCCACACTGCCGATCTTATTCATAAAATGCGCCGCGCCACGTTCGGCAGCGGTTTGTTCATCTGTAATCAGCACAGCGTAGGGGTCAATAATCAGCCGGTCCTGCGTGCCTGTTTTTTTCACCTCATCAAGCAACCACTCGGTTTTCGTATAAGCACCGGCGCCCAACACCAATTTTGTTTTAGAATTTAGAAATCCGGAAGGGATATTTTTTAACGTATACGATTTCCCATCCAATTCAACCGTATGCCCTGCGTTAGGTCCTCCTACCCGCACGCAGTAATCGTAATTACCAGTATAAGATAAATAGGCCGCAATTTTTCCTTTTCCTTCGTCTCCTGCTTGACCACCGCAAACCACATCAATCATATTTTCCCTCCGCCAATCGGGCTGCTAAACCCGTATAATTGGTTAGTGTTAAATTTTTAAGACGTTTTTTGACCGTTGCTTGCACCGGCAACGAATCGATAAACTGCTGCAAAAGTTCCGGCGTTACCTTACGCCCGCGGGTAAATTTTTTGAGGGTTTCGTAGGGTTGCTCAAATCCTTCAGCGCGCAAAATCGTTTGTATTCCTTCGGCCAATACTTCGGGATGTTGTTCCAATTCGTTCCATGCGGCTTTACGGTCAAAGGCAATTTTGGAAAATCCTTTTAAAAAAGAAGCATACGCCACCACTCCATACCCAAGGGCCACCCCCATATTGCGTAGCACCGTCGAGTCCGATAAATCCCGCTGCAAACGGGAAACGGGCAATTTTTCCGCTAACAACGCAAGCAGTGCATTTGAAAGCTGTAAGTTTCCTTCTGCATTTTCAAAATCAATTGGATTAACTTTTTGCGGCATTGTGGAGGAACCCACTTCGCCGGCTACCGTTTTTTGATGTACCAGTCCGGCAGAAATATATTGCCACATATCCCGCGAAGCGTCTAACAAAATCACATGAATACGGCGCAAATTATCAAAAAGTTCCGCGTACGTATCGCGATGATCGATTTGGGTCGTTACCGGGTTTAAAAAAAGTTTAATACGGCGGTTTTTATTTAAAGATTGAACTAACTGCTTGGCAGCGCGCGGCCAATTTATAGACGGAAAAGCCGCATACTGCGCACTAAAATTACCTACAGCCCCACCGAATTTACAAGAAATTTGCTGTTTTTTAAGGATGCTGATTTGACGAGCAAGGCGCGCTTCAAACACACGGATTTCTTTTCCAAATGTGGTCGGAACGGCCGGTTGGCCATGGGTACGTGCCAGCAATAAAGAATGCGCTTCCTTGCGGGCCAACTGTGCCAACACTTTGCGGATATTTTCTAAGACAGGCAAGGCCCCTTTTTCCACTCCGTCCGCCAACACCTGCGCATAAGCAACACTGTTAATATCCTCGCTGGTCAGCGCAAAATGAATCCAGTTTACGCGGTTTTTAAGCGGCGTTTTTTCCAATTTCAAACGCAAAAAATATTCTATGGCTTTTACATCGTGGCGAGTGGCTGGAATATGTTTGTATCCCTCTGTTTCAATACGAGAAATGAGCGCAAAATCCGCATCCGAAAGAGGGAAAAGTTTGGTCAAAATTTTTTTGTCCGCAGCACTTAACGCAAACAGTTTCAGCGCAGCCAGTTGCATAAACCATGCAACTTCCGTATACACTCGCGCGGAAACAAACGCACGTTCCCCCATCACTTGGCGCAGTAGTTGGGTTTGCAATTGATAACGGCCATCCAACGGGCAAAGATTATTCATAAATTCATTGTACTAAATCACACCCATTACTTGGCATCCGCTGCCACTTTATAAATGGGGTAGTAATAAATACCCATATATACGGGGTTATCCGTAAAACCTTTCACGTTACTTCGTACGGCCCATAACCCGGTGGGATGCACGGTGTAAATCTGCATGGCATCCTCGTGAATGAGGTTATGTACTTGTTTATAAAGCTGGTTGCGTTTCTGTTGATTGGTTTCCGCCACCGCTTGTTCAATCAAGCGGTCGGCCTCCGGATTTTTATACCCTTGTGAGAGGGCATATCTTCCCTGGCTATGGGCAAAAGGAAAATAAAAATTGTGTGCATCAGCAAAATCCGCCACCCATCCGCGGGCCCATAACGGCATTTGACGTTTGGCTGTTTTTTCCAAAAATGCCGGCCACGTAACACCGCGCAAATCGATTTTAAATTTGGGGTTTAAACTTTCCACATTTCGTTTTAAAATTTCACTGGCAATTTGGCGCATTTCGCCGCTGGTGTTATACGTAAGTGTGAATTTAAAACCTTTCTCCCACACTTGGCCGCCCCATGCTTTTCTAAAATACTCTTCGGCTTTCTTCAAATCAAAATGATAGCGTTTAAAACTGCTGTCTTGCGGCACAAGCCCTTTGGGGGCCGGCCCGATAGCCATTTCCCCACGGCCTTCCAAAGATTCGTTCAAAAAGGCCTCATAATCAAATGCATATTCAAACGCTTTGCGCAGATCTTTATCATTAAAGAAATCAGATGGGATTCCCTCTCCGTCCAATTTGCCGGAACCTACATCCGGATTGGCTTGCATATTAATATCTAATGTAAAAAAGAGAACCGGGTCTGTACGCAACCGCGGCAAGTTATCATAAAGCACAACATTCGGATTATTTTTTAACTGGGCCACAAACTTTGGCGAAATTTCTGCGATATCCGCATCCCCCGCTTCCAGCAGCAGACGCATGGTAGAAGGTTCATCCACCGTACGCATAAAAATCGTTTTGATTTTCGGAGCACCGGCAAAGTATTCTTCATTAGCGGTAAGCACCACATTTTTACCCGCGATATCCCACCGAGCAATTTTAAAAGGCCCCGTACCATTGGTTACTTGGAACAACGGCGTCTGTTCTTTGGTAAAATTGTTAAATTTTTTCCACGTTTCTTCCGTACCGTCCCATGCTCCCAAACCGACGGCCCATTCTTTATTCATCACGTATCCCCAACGTGCCAAGATAAACAAGAACGGTGCAAACGGGCGTTTGAGCGTGATGACCACATTATCCCCTTCTACACGGACAGCGTTGGCCGCATCTTTAAAATCTACCACAATCTCGCCTTTATCGTTACGGGTAGAAGAAACGCCCAAAATCGGCTCTAATAACAAACTCGACGGGCCGCCCGCCACGTCGGAAAGCAAAAACCGCAACAAAGAATAACGCACATCTTCCGGCGTTAAAATTTCGCCGTTGTGGAATTTGACACCTTTGCGAATAGGGAACGTATAAGTACGTCCGTCTTGGGAAATTAATCCGTTTTCTTTGGAGGGAACCTGCAACGAAAGCGACGGCTCCAGTTCCGTCAGTTCACTGCCTTTAAATTTTAAAAGCGTGTCATAAACGTTGATGAGCATTCCATGTGTAACACCGTCGTAGGAAAACACCGGATCGAGTGATTCCATCTCACTTTTATGTGCTACTACCAATTGCTCCGTTACGTCTTGCGTGGAAGTAGGAGCACACGCTGCCAACAATAAAACAAACCCTAATAAACTGATTATTTTTTTCATTTTTTCCTCACAATATAACTCATCCCCTGTTTGCGTTTAAGCCACGCAGCGGCAAATTCCGTTTTACCGTAAGAACGGCGCACGGTATCCGCCGTGGGGGCAGCCGGATCGGCCACTAAAATCTGATTATTTTTCCACCCTTCGATTACCACCAAATGCCCGGGTGTACGGGCCAGTGGTGCGCCGGGAAGTTCGTTTTCTTCAAAAGCGATACTGGCCAATACACACGTTTGCGGTGTCAAAAATTCTTTTAATTCCTCTAACGAAGAAAATCGATGTGTGTAGGCCGTTATCCCCGGTTGCGTGCCGGCGTATGCCATATTAAAAAGCCAATTGCCATACACATCGGCAAAACCGTCATGCACACCGGCCATTACCTCCGGTAACGGGAGTTCAATTCCCAAACGTCCCAAAGCCATACATAACGCAGTCGGGCTGCAAATACGTCGTTTTTCCTTCGTCTTTTGTGCCATTTGGCTAATCGGATTATCCACCGGATAGCAAACGCTTTTGCGTGGCAGACGGCAAGCAAATTTTTCATTGTATACAAAGGGATCTTTTACCAAACACGCAGCCACTTGTTCTACAGTTGCTTTCCCGGAAAGATGAACTTGATAACGGTAGGCATTTGCGGGAACAGCCAGTTGCAATTCGTCTGTATTCACACGGCCGAAATCATTTTGTTGTGGCGGAAAACTGGTTTGCAAATGGGCGGAAAGCATCCCCAATTTAAAAAAAGGGCTCCACTTTTCCCGTACGCGCACTTGTGCCTCCAAAAGCACATAGCTATCTTCCGGAATTTGCGCTTGAATGGATAGAAAGAGAGAAGAGAATTTACCCGGCACTTCAACCACGCGGGACGTAAGCGTGCGAACGCCGTCAAGGATAGTTTCCCCTTCGATATCAGAAGGGGAATGTATAAAATTTAACACGCAGGGTGAGAAATCTTTAGATACCATAAAAAAATCGGGGCACCCGGACTTGAACCGGGAACCTCCCGCTCCCAAAGCGGGCGCTCTACCACTTGAGCCATGCCCCGTTACGAATATTGTAGCAAAAAATAAAATCTGGCGCGTGTCTGAAAAATCCGCACAATACGCAGATAAGAACTATTAGAACAATCGCACCAACCCTGTTATAATCCAAAATAGCCCAAAACCTATAAATCCATAAAAAAATATTTTCTCTCCCATCGTCTCCACACGTATGTCTTGCACATTAGTGGGATTAATGCCTATTTTGCAATAGGTTCCAACTTTCGGCTTGGTACTAGAAGATATTTTACCCGTTATTTCACGCGGTTTACCTTCGAATGAAAAAGAAATTACGGCATCGTACATGGTAATTTCGCGCTCCTTCTCGTGCTTTTGATATGTTTTGTAGCCGGAAATAATCCCTTGCACAATGATGGCATTTTTAAAAAATTTTTTATAGGAATACCACCACCAACCCCCAATTCCAAACAATATCAAACCTATTATCAATTCAAACATATTAAATCCCTAGATTTTAATTTTCCACGTCGAAATAGCTTCGTATTGCAAAATTCTTTTATTCTCACTATCCAATGTTAGCAAAATTCACACCAATAAAAAACCGCCGATTCGGCGGCTTTAAATTTTCCGGGACTAGGATTCGAACCTAGAATTAATGTTCCAGAGACATTCGTGTTACCATTACACCATCCCGGAGTTATATATATATTTTATCACATTTTGTTCAAAGTGAAAAATTTCCCCTCATAAAAAAATTTTTTGTTATAATGAATATAGGTTTAGCGCCTATAGCTCAATTGGTTAGAGCAATCGACTCATAATCGATGGGTTCCAGGTTCAAGTCCTGGTGGGCGCAGAGATTGACGAGAGCCCGTTCTCAGAAGAGAGCGGGCTTTTTTCTGCCTTTTTACGACGAGAAATTGGTAGCAATATAAGCAATGTTATATATCCAAAACTATGCGGAAGGTTGGCACTTTTTGGGCACACCCTGGCACTCAACAGACCGCATCTACTCGGACTTGAACTAATATTTTGGGTGTGACTTTTTACATACTTTTGGGCACTATAAAAAACCCTCTACTTTGCGGTAAAGGGTGAGTAGAATCTAACTTAATAATCTGCACCGAATTGACGAAGCAATTTTTCTATATCATTATAGCCATTAGACTGTGCCATTGTTAAAACCGAGTTCCCTTCCTTATCTGACACATTTGCATTAGCCCCTCCCTCTAATAAAATTTTGACAATTTCCGTTTTCCCTGTTTGAACGGCCCATACCAAAGCAGTATATCCTTCTTCATCAACTAATTTGTAATCTGCTCCTGCAGCAAGTAATGCCTGCACTGTTTCGGAATGTCCTCCAAAACTAGCCCACATCAAAGCCGTTACCCCTTGAGCAGTTTGGTCATTAACATTTGCGCCTGCGGAAATTAAAGCGTTGACTACATCCGTATAACCTTTCTGACTTGCTACCATCAATACGGTTAGTCCATCATCATTTTCATTGGCATTTGCTCCCGCACTTAGCAAAACTTTCACAACAGAGGAGTGTCCGTTTGAACAAGCATCCATTAAAGGTTTAGTACCGTTATTTGATTTTATGTTCCAATCAGCCCCAGCGTCTAACAAAATTTGTGCGATATCAGCCCTTCCGTTATGGCAAGCAATCAGTAGAGCTGTTTCTCCATATTCATTAACAAAGGTGTTAACTTTTACACCCATTGATAATAATTGCTTGACCAGCCCTTTATCTCCATACTCAGCAGCTAAGCGCAACCTTAGCGCATCTATATCTAAACGAGGTATCAGTTTGTGTGTTTTGCATTCAAAGATCCAATTGCCTTGTTTATCCCACGGAGTAGCAGGAATATTAAAAAGTTTTTTAACGAAGCATCTAATCCCACAGGTGTAGCTAAAGCAATCAAAATTTGTATCTTTATGATAACCAAGTATCCTCGCAGAATCTATCGTTGTCATACGTAAGTTTGTAATATTTGATCTATACAAAAGCACTTGGGTAATGGGAGTGGCAGGATAGAAGGAAACTGTCTCGTCAGAGACATATACACGAAGATTATCAGGCGCTGTTGTAACGACCATTCCTCCATCCCCATTATTACCACCGTATGGATTATAAAAAATGTTTGTGAAAGCATATAAATATACAAACAATAATATAAATCCTATTATAAATATGAATTCGAGTATTTTATTCATTTTATCTCCCACACTTTAATCATCTTGCCTATTTTTTTCAAATTCTTGAAGTAATTTTTTACCAATGGGCGTATTCACAGGTATCATAGTCCCTTCAGCTTTACAGGAAGGACATACTATTTTTCTAGGGAGAAGCAATCTATCAAGACCATAGAAAAAGGCAAACAATGGTAACGCAAGAATAAATGGAAGAATAACGAACAAAAAAAGTCCTAATAATCCAATTACTATCCAATGGCTCGTAGTAGTACAAGCCATTTTCTGTTCATGCCCAATGCTGCCGCAATTCTTACAAATCTTTTCCTTTTCAAACATAGTATCCTCCCTCCTGGTATTGTAGCACATATAGGACAGCTCTACATATTTTGGACACTATAAAACCACAATTATTTTGGGTAAATTAGACAACTTATGTATCAAAAACTATACAAACGCTCGGCAGAAAAATGGCAGAAAAACTTTCTGCCATAACTTGGGCAGACCCTGAGGGCTCTACTATTTTCTTTCTGCCATTTTACATACTTTATGGCAGAAAAAGATGCTTCCGCATATTTGTTGCTATTAGCACAAGAAATGCGTTTGCTACCTTCGAAAACAGTTTTTTGTAGTGTTGATTTGGCAGCTATCTCTTACATAGCTTTTATCATTTTATAAGAACGACTCTTGGTATAATAGATATATAACTTTTTGGGGGCGTGTCCCTAATGGATGTTTTAGAAAACCTACAAACTTTGCAAAATAAAAATTTTTGGGAAAGTATAGCCACCGCTGAAATGGATGGAATCCGCCCAGCTATCTATGAATGGAAAAAGAAATGTGGCTATAATAATCCCTTGGTAGACTTTTTTTGTGCTTTACAAAGCTTTCATATAACAGAGGAAAAGATTGAATTTTATAACACTGGCGTTATCAATTCATTCTCCGAAGAAGATTGCGTCCTATTGTTCCAAAATATAGACAAAATTAAAAACTCCTACATCAAGGTGTTATTTTTGGGGTTCCTCTGGCAATACAAAAAGCTTCCTGATTCTAAAGACAACTTCCGTGCAGCCCTGGGCTCATTACAAACATACTTAGAGATATTAGATGTTATGTCTCAACAATTCCAACCGCCTTATTCTTTGAGCATCAGATTATATTTCTCGGAAATTTTGGCTTATGGTGTATGTACGGCTGAACGTTTGAAACAAGCCACTATCAGAGAATCATTTTTATTAAAGACAATGGAGTTGGTAAATATGCCTTATTCTCATGATAATTTCCTCTTCATTGAATCTTCCTTCCGAACATTAATCAATCACTGTTCTGTTGATGAGATCAAGGGTTATATCCCTCGATTGGAAGAGTTATTGCAAAAAACAGCGGCTGAACCTTTGGAACAACATCAAATATTTGATCTGATGATCCAAGCCGTGGATAAGGCAGGAGATCGGAGGAAAGTACAAGAACTATTGAAACAAAAAGCCGCTTTGTTTGAAAAGGAAGCTCATCAGATTAATTTAATTCATCAGGAGATACATCTCCTTCAAAAAGCTGCTAGCATCTATGTTAATTTGCCTGATTGCCATCAAAAATGGGAGCAATTAATACAAGAAATAGAAAACAAATCTCCAAGAATTTTAGATACCTTAGTGTCAATACCTATACAAGAAAAAATCGATACATCTCGTATTTTGCAGAGCGAAAAAGATGTTGCAGCGAAATCTTTGCAAGAGAGTTTGAAAGAAGTCGCAAAATGCCTTGCCCTAATTCCCACTCAACAAGATATCGAAGAAACGCGTCCACGCGGGATTTTATCAGACATATTCGCAGCAAATATAATTGATGAAAAAGGATTTACGTCTTCAATTCTAGATGAGAAAAATTCTCATCCTATGTCGTTTTACATGATTTTGCAATGGTATTGGGCAGACACCTGTGTTCATGCACTTGCTCCGATGCTTTCTAGAATTACACTTGATCATTTTTTTACAACCCAAGATCTGATTCCTTTTTGTGTTCACAATCCATTTGTTCCTGTAGGGCGGGAAGCAATTTTTGCTAAGGGATTATATTACTTCTTAAAACAAGATTTGGTAACTAGTTCTTCGTTACTCATTCCGCAATTAGAAAATAGTTTTAGGAATCTGCTTTATGGGATTAAGCCTATTACAAAATTAGATTCTGTGGGAAGGCAACCCTATAAGATAGAGATGAAATGGTTATTAAATACGCTATTGGATGAGAAACGAATTACTAATAAGATATATTTCAATTTAAAAATGCTTCTATGCACTGATTACTTTAATGTGCGCAATAAAATGGCGCATGGTTTGTGGAGCGGACAGAATTTTTATTCACCATCGGTATTTATTCTAAATTGGTTTATATTTTATTTTACCTGTTATCCAACTTTGTTTTACGAAGAGATTGTTGCAACACGAGAAGAGAGGGCGAAGAGCGGATCAAGCATCTCTGAAAAATAAATTACAAATCCTTTGGGGCATCTGCAATTATAATGCTGATTGATTTTAATAAGCCCATTACCACTCTTGTTCGTTTTTTCTTGCCCAGAATTTGGCATGGGGTCAATCAATCTCATTCTGCATTTTTTCAACCCTTATAATAGCTGAGGATAAGATCTTTTGGGTTGGTTTATATCTGATAAAATTTAGGCGTTCATTTTTGAGCTGTAACATCAAAATATTAGAGTTTTTGAATATTGAATTTATAAGCAATTCTAAATGTTTCGGTTTTGTTACCTGATGCTTTTCGTAATCGAGAGAAGAAACAGCTCCAGTAACCAAATCCGGATAACGAACAAACATATCGAAAGCGAATTCTTTAGATTTTTTATCTTCCAGGCCGACTCCTAAAGAGATAGAACGTCGACGCCCACGAACCAATTGGGTGGTAATAATGTTGATAATATCAAAAATAATACCACCCTC
>JAEEMS010000012.1 GCA_016283355.1 Elusimicrobiaceae bacterium
ATGCCAACTAATGAAAAACATTTAGGCGGAATTGTCCCGCCTTTAAAAGATTCTTCTGGATATGTCCCGGTAAAACCACCAAAGAAATAAAGGCCATTGAAGGTTTCTAAATTTCTCTGTTTCTTGCCTGATATTTGCCTGTATATTCCCTGTTTCTCTGCGTAGGGAATTTGAAGTGTTTTTGGCGGATATTTCTCAGAAGAGAGATAAAATTCTCACAATGCTTTAGAATCCAAAGGATAAACTTTTCAAATGCCTGTTTTTTGCCTGTTAATTGCCTGTTAAACAGGGAATTGCGCATTGCCACTCGGCGTTCTAAGAACCCGCACCCCATCAAAAATTGCTGCCCCAAATTTTTTTGCCTAAAAAGACCTACTTCGTTGTTGCTCGTTTGCTTGAATACCTCCGCCCTTACGGGCGCGTTCCCGCCGGTATACTGCACAAACTCGCGCCTAGAATTAGGCCTTTTTTGTTGAAAAAATTATCCGCGCTTGGGCAAAACGATAGTCCCTTCCGGTCCAAATTTTTTTGCCTAAAAAGACCTACTTCGTTGTTGCTCGTTTGCTTGAATACCTCCGCCCTTACGGGCGCGTTTGCACCGCTTCGCCATGTAAAAACCCACCGCAAGGGTGGGTTTTCAAACAGTTATAAACATCCCGGGATATTTTAATCGCCGCGACAGAACGAACTGCACGTTCCGTTCATCTGCCAAATGTATTTACCGCAGCAAAGCAAAAAATTCCAATCAGCGTGATGAATAAAAGTTTTTTCATTGGAATACTATCCTTATCGCAGCGGCAATCCTCTATCCAAGCGCTCCTTTAACCTCTCGGAGGCCAGTTGGGGATTTACCGGCAGCGGAAGCGATGACGAAGATTTACCCGCTATTACGCCAAGGTTTTTAAGTATATCGCTAAGCGCATTATCCATTTTCATCATGGCATCATCTGCCTTGCGCATGGAATTACCAACCAGGTAACGGAGCGACCATTGCACTCCCTCCCCTTCTGCTAACAACTCCCGGGCTTCTTGCTCAGTTATTTTTGGCTGATGATTTGGCTTTTGCGGTGCTTTAAGCAGATTAGACACTTTTTCAATATATCGCTGGCACAAATCCCAGGTAATTGAATAATTCTCATAAGTGCTGTGGTAAATCGGCATATCGGGATTGCGGGCGTACACATCCGCATCAAAAGCAGACGAATAACCTCCCCTAAAAAAGGTATGTTCGTCCAACTTAGGCACGACGGATTTAATTTCATCTACCCACGGCATTTGTCCATCATATCTCCTGGCAGGCATTTTGGGAGAGCGCACTTCCCTGGCAACTGCCACAATGTTTTTGGCAGCGGTAGCTTGTTCGGCACGCAGTTTTATCTTGGCCATCCGGGCATTATCCAATCCCCGCATGACGAATCGGAATAACGGCTCTGTAGCAGGGAGCTGGAGGCCTTTAAATTGTGCATGGGCGAACAACGGTAAACATGATAACGCCAGCACAACCGACATTTTTTTCATAATAACTCCTTTCATAATAACTCCTTTCATAAATTTATCTTTCACACGCAAAAGCGTGAACGATCCGGTTTACTCTGTAACGGGCTTAAAGAGATCTTGCACTTCCATTGCCGTAAACACAACCACCGGGCCCTGCGGACCGTTCATTTCAATATAATCGCCTTCGTTGACGATTTTGCCGTCGGGCAATTCAAACGATTTTACCACGCGTGATAATTCGCAGTATTTTTTTCCCAAATTGAACGGATAGGTATGTTCAAACGTTTGGGAACGGGGCTCCAGATTGTTACTGTTAATTACGGACGGTGCCACCGGTTGCGAAGTTTTTTTGGAGCGCAATTTTCCTTCCATCGTTTTCGTGGGGACCAATCTGATGGGGTTCTCCTCCGGCAAAGCACTCGGCACCACCACCGGGTAAACCTCGTTGGAAAGAAACGCTTCTCTATATTCTCCCAACGTCATAGCCGATGTCGCCAAAGTAGCACTACCGTGGGGGTCAAGATCCAGATCTGCGTGCTGGCTTTTTACAAACACATCCGAACGACCGGCTACATATGTATCATCCGTATCAATATACCGAAACAACAGGGGATGTTTGGGGACATACAAATCGGTACCGTCCTTGGCTGTGTACAAATCGAACCAATCGGAATTCAAGTATTCTGCAAGCTCCTCTTCATCAAAAGCATCTAGTTTATCAAGGTTTTCAGTTACACCATAGCGAAGCGTGCCGCTGGCATCAACATACAACTCCACATAAGTGGGAGAGGTATATGTTTGCCCACCTATCGTCAGCGGATAGGTGTTAATCGGTACGGCCAACCGAGGTTTTCCCGTATGGTTAATCAAGATGGGCTCACCGAAAAACTCGCCCGCATTCTCCGAAAACATCAACTTCAATACATCATCCCCTACAAGGGACAATTTGCGACCCATAAAAGTTTTTGTGGCTGCTCCGCGCGCTTCAGCGAGTTCTTTGCCCCGCTTTGCAATCCCTTGAATAGTGGTCTTTACATAACTTTCCCAAGAATTGATGCCAAAATTTTCACGCCCGAAGGTGTCATCCAAACGGAAGGTGGAGCCCTTCGGCAACCACCATTTTTCCTGTTTTACAGTGCCATTGGGTCTGCGACGATCACGCAGCACATAAAAATCACGCTGTGCAGTCACAAATGGGGCTTTGTCAACGGACAGGGTTTCCCCCGGGGCAAGTTTTACAAATTCATCCGTGGAGAATGGCAAATAGAGGTCCATTATAAACAGGGCACGCAAATCATCTAGCTTGATATACGGGTTTATGCTATCATGTATCCAGGAAGCACGGGCCACATCCGCAAGCATCTTATCGGGATTATTGATTGCGTTTTTAATGAGTTCCAAACTATTTATTGCAATGGGATTTTTAGCATTTTTCCCCAACGTGCGCAGGGTCACCCCTTTTAACATCTGGTTGTAGGGCTGCCGGGCCGCTTTTGCACGCTCCATTTGGGCAAGCACTGTCTGGGGGAGTTCAAATCGCGGTAACCTCCAGTTTATTTCCGCATGGCTCAGAAACGGCAAGAACAACAACGTACCAACAACTAACATTTTTTTCATAACGATTCCTCTATTAAATATAAATCACTGGGCACGTAATTAAAAAGCGCGCACATAATTGTTACGGAACACAGCACCCGAATAAACAATAATTTTTCCGTCCCTATCTTGAACATAATCCTTTTTATTTGCAACTGTGCCGTCGGGCAATTTAAACCCTTCCACAACCTCCCACACAACAAAGCGCTTGCGACTGTTACTGCGGTCGTGCTTATCGTAAAATACGGCCGGTTCGCTATCCACCCATTTCGGGTCGATTCCTTTCGGAATCCGGTTTGGCACCTTGGCATCCATTGAGACACCCTTCGGCTTAACAGGTTCCTGTAGCGGTGCAATGTTCGTTGTTTGGGAAGTTGCAACCGGCGGCACGGGGGTTGCTTCTTCCGTCCGTACCGGTGCCGTAGGGGTCCGCGTCGCAGATTGCTTGGGAGTGCGCTTGTACCCCGGCATAGAGGGAAGCCCCCGCTCTTTGGCCAAACGGTCACTCTCCGCTTGCAGGTCTTCTATGGTAATAGGTTCCATGCCTACTTTATCGTACACGCCGGAATGGTATCCAAAAACATGGTACACATCATCCATACTCCATCCGAGCCGATCGGTAGAAAGTTCCACTCTCCCCACTTCATCCAAGTCAAAAACTTTCCAAGAGGTAGATTGCTCCGGCAAGTTAGCCAACAATTCCTCTTTTTTCGGCAGTTCCACTTTTGCCGCTTCACAAAATTCGTCAAGGGAAATAGCTTCATCCACTAATTTCAATATTTGTTTCGTTCCTTTATTCACAATGCGCAACGTATTTTGCGGGGTGAGGATACGCAATCCTTCGTCCCGCCAAAGCATCAACATTTTTGGATGATAAACGACTTTACCGTCGGCCGCCCGCTGGGAAACAAAAAGTTCCATGGGCATGTGTCTGACCTCCTCTATTCTATCGTTGACCGGTTTAAGAAATTGGAACTCTTCTATCGGGCTCGCAAGATATTCACCATACAGCTCATCCTTGCTGCCGGCTCTCGACACGCCGAAAACGGTTCCCGCCGGATACGTGTATGCTCTGCCATCCATAATACGTAACGGAATACGCGATACCATAGCCGGCTTGTAGTATCTTCCTGCCGAGTTCATCATAAATGCCGGGCTAAACACTTTGTCCGCCTCCGGGGAAGCCATCAAATCGGTAACTTCCTGCAAGGTGAAAGTAAAATCTTGAGGCAGTAAAGCTTGTTTTACCTGTGAGCGCAGCTCCTCCGCACGCAGACCGCCGATTAAGTGACGTCTGCTCGCAACGTATTCAATCCAATCCGATACAATGCTCGTACCCGCCTGTGGCGCAAGCTTACCTGCCAACTGCACTTCGGATCCTGCGGGGATAAATACATCCTCGTAAATGTTTGGTTCATTTCCCGAGACGTTCACTTTCACGTAGAAATCCTGCTTAGTGACAACGGTTGGGCGTTCCCCTTGTGTATACTGTGGGAGCGTAACAAATTCCGTTTTAGGGTCGGACCCGTAAGCATCTACAAAAAATAAATCCATCAAATCTTTGTCCGTCACCAGCGAGGAAAGCTCCCCCAAACTGGAACCTTGTGCACGGTGCAGTAATGTTTTAAACTGTTGCGGGTTGGCCGCCACGAAGTTTTCCCTTGCGGAAAATCCCTTCCGCAGTTGTGCCACTTTTTCCGCCACACCTTTTATACCTATACCTTCGCTCACATCTAAACTAAGCAGGAGCCCCCGGTTTAAACTTTTCCAGGTCGTGGGGGCATTTTGGAGTGCCTGTCTGGCTTTGCCCAACACTATTGGGGAAAGTTTACCGCCGTTTGCATAGCCGACAAGCGGCATACACAGCGCGAGTAAAACAATTATTTTTTTCATTCCTTATACCTCTCTTATTATAGCGGAGCAAAACACTCCGGTTACAAAACTATTTTATTTTTTCAAACATCCGCCCCACTTTCTTCAACCCGCGCACCGTCGCAACTTTCCAGGACGCGTCTACACAGTCATGGGGGAAACCCTTGTGTATCATTGGCAAAATTTCCTTACTCCCCTCCCGGCGCAACAACAGTTGCGTTATTAGGGAATGTAACCATCACAGCGGTTGGTTGCGCGTTGGCAGAATGTCGTTCGGGGTGTTGTACCCCGGCAGGGATGAAAGCCCCCGTTCTGTGGCCAAACGGTCACTCTCCGCTTGCAGGTCTTCTACATTGATATTCCCCCCCTCACTTAATTTTTTATACACCACCGAGGAATACCCAAAGGCATTGTATACATCTTTCCAACTGCTTCCGAGCCGCTCGGTAGAGAGTTTCACTCTCCCCACTTCATCCAAGTCAAAAACTTTCAAAGAGGTAGATTGCTGCGGCAAGTTAGCCAACAATTCCTCTTTTTTCGGCAGTTCCACTTTTGCCGCTTCACAAAATTCATCAAAGGGGATACCTTCATCCACCAGTTTCAATATTTGTCTATCCCCTTCCTTCACAATGCGTAGCGTATTTTGCGGGGTAAGGATACGCAATCCTTCGTTCTCCCAAAGCATCAACATTTTTGGATGATAAACGACTTTACCGTCGGCCGCCCGCTGGGAAACAAAAAATTCCATGGGCATGTGCCTAACCTCTTCTATCATAGCGTTGACCGGTTTAAGGAATTTGGGGTTGAATATCGTGCTTGCAAGATACTCACCATACGCTCCACCCTCGTCGCTGGCGCTCGACACAGTGAAAGCGGTTCCCGCCGGAAGCGTGTACATTGTGCCATCCGTCATACCTAACGGAATGCGCGATACCACAGCCGGCCGATAGTATCTCCCTGCCAAGCTAACCATAAAGGCAGGACTAAACACTTTGTCCGCTTGTGGGGAAGCCATTAAATTGGCAACATCCCGCCTGGTGAAAGTAAAATCTTGAGGCAGCAAAGGTTGTTTTACCTGTGCGCGCACTTTCTGCGCGAGCTGACCGTCGAATGAGCGTCGTCTACTTGCAACGTATTCAATCCAATCCGAAATAGGGACCACTCCCCGATCCGGCAATAACTTTCCTGCCAACTGCACCTCGGACCCTGCAGGGATAAATACATTCTCGTAAGTGAGTTGTTCATTTCTCCAGACGTCCGCTTTCACGTAAAAATCCCGTTTCGTAACAACGGTTGGGCGTTGCCCTTGCGTATATTGCGGGAGCGTAACAAATTCCGTTTTGGGGTTGTTCCCGTAAGCATCTAAAATAAATAAATCCATCAAATCGCCACTCGACACCAACGCGGAAAGTTCTTCCAAACTGGAACCTTGGGCGCGGTGCAGCAACGTTTCAAACTGTTGCGGGTTGGCCGCCACGAAAGTTTCCCTTGCGGAAAATCCCTTGCGCATTTTTTCAATTTCTTTAGCCACACCTTCTATACCTATACTTTCACTCACCTTTAAATCAAGCAGCATCCCCCGGTTTAAACTTTTCCAGGTCGTGGGGGCATTTTGGAGTGCCTGCCTGGCTTTGGCCGACACTTTTAGCATCAACTCACCGCCGTTTGCATAGCCGGCAAGCGGTAAACACAAGATGAGCAAAACAATGATTTTTTTCATTCCTTCTACCTTTCTATCGCGGTGATTTACTGGATGCGATTTTTGTTTTTCCCTTTTGAAATGGGGGTGAACATCCGTTGTACATCTTCCGCACTACGCACCGATATTCTGCCGCCTGTTACATCAATATAATCGCCGGGGTGGGCCGTTTTCCCGTTTGACAAAGTTACCTCTTCCACTACTTGATACATAATGTATTTGTTGTTTCCTTTGTGAAAGCGGGGATTAAAATGTTTAAAATTATATCTTTCCGGTACCGGATTGATTTTTTCCGATGATTTTAATGTTGCTATTTCTTCCTCTGTCGGTATGGATACCGTGGGTTGCTGTTGGGGCGTTTCCACTTTTTGCACATGTACAACATAAGGAGCATTCCCCCGACGCGCATCCTTTTTTTCCGCACCGTCGTGTTTGGAAGCTGTGATTTTCGGTTCTTCTTCGGGAACCCTTCTTTGTGGGCTGAAAGTGCGGGTCTCCTTGGGTTGGCTCCAACGTCGCAAATCATCAACGGTGATGTCTTGACCTTGTTTTAAACGGTTCAACAATTCCTCGTTTCGCCCGAAAAGGGCCTTGACCACGTCCAGCGCATCAAATGAATGTTGCATCACCTGCGTATCCCCCGTTTTAACCGGCGTTATTTTTGAGGCGTCATAAACCTGGGATTGTATGTCCTTGTTTTCCGGCAATTTGGCCAGTAACTTCTGTGCATCCGGCAGCGCTGTTTGGGCATCTTCTCTAAATGCTTTTGCGGTCACTGCGTCCGTAAGCAGTTCCCAGTGTTGCTCTCCATCTGAATATGTACGAAGGGAAAGCACATCCTGCGGGCCGATGATATAAAGCGTGGGATTGCCGTCCCACAACATAAACGTTTTGGGTCTGTAAACCACATCCCCTTTGGGGGATCTCTCTTTATCAAACCACTCCAGGGACACTGTTTTATCATAATTTATGGCATTGACTAGGTAGAGAAGTTCATTCATTTTTACCGCCCAATTCGGTATCGTCCGTTGCGCGTAATACTTTGCGGAATGGATGAGATACACCAAGCTCCCTGCCGGATAGTGGCGTTGATATAGGGTCCCAACTGCCAGCGGAACACGGGTAAACATGGCCGGCGTGACGGTGTCTCTGTCATTCACTAAAAATACCGTGGTAAAGAGTTGGTCTGCCTGCGAGGAAAAGACCAATTCTTCCAAATCTTTCTCGGTGAGGTACATCGTCTTCGTAAGGTGCGGTTGTTTGGCTTTTTGGCGCAACGCCGGGTATTCTTTTCCCCTGCGTTGCATACGTCCATACAAATGGTTCAGCCAGTATCTTATGTCCATTTCGCCATCATCCGGGAACAACTTCCCGAGTACTTGCACTTCGGATCCTTCGGGAATAAGTAGTTCAACTTCCTCCTTTTTGGAGTTTTGCGTTTGCACATAAAACGGCTGCTTGGTGGTAACAAACGGACGTATCCCTGCTTTATAAGACGGGTACGAAAAATATTCGTGGGCTGCCTCGGTACCAAATACATCGTTAAGCATCAAATCCTCAAATTGGCTCTGCGTTAGCGTATCGGAAAATTGGGAAGCATAAGAGGAAAACAACGCCACATCCCGCAACTGTTCCCACGTTTGCGGGTTTGCCGCAAACAAAGTTCGGCGGCCATCTATTGCTGCTTTCAATGCAGCAATTTGCCCGGCCACTTGAGCTTCGCCCTCTGCACCTTTGGACAGCAGAGAAGAGCGAACACTCATCTCCATCAAAGAAGGCAAACTGCGCGAAGGGCCGGCGGCATTCCGCAGCGCTTGCAGTGCCGCTTTGCCAACCCCCGGTTTGATATCTCCCGGGGCTGCGTGACAAATAAGCGGGAGGGAAAACAACACACTTAGCAGGATTTTTTTCATAATACTCCTATACGGTACAAAATAACACCCTTATATATATGGGAACCCCCTATATATAATGGGAACTCCCTCTTATTGAAACAAAATTGATATTTACGCACAAGGGTCTTTGGACCTATGTACGGCCTAGGTCTATTGGTCCCCAGTGTGTCACTTTGTTGAATACCTTCATTTACATAAAGGTATTTATTGTAAAATAATAAGAGCGTTTGGCGAGATTTTTATGACAAATTTGCCGCAAGATTTTTGCACCTACACCGCCGATTTGTTCGGCCCCGCACGTTGGCAGCGTTTTTTGCAATCTTTTCAAGAAACGCCCGCCACCAGCATCCGTTTAAATCCGTGGAAAACCGACGGGGAAACGATTTTTTCAACGACCACCCCCGTACCGTGGTGTAAACACGGTTATTGGCTCAGCGAACGCCCCGATTTTACGCGCGACCCGCTCTTGCACGCGGGCGTGTATTACGTGCAGGAAGCCGGGTCTTTATTTTTGGACCATGTGTTGCGCACGTTTGTTTCTTCCCCGGTGTTAGCGCTGGATTTATGCGGCGCACCCGGCGGAAAATCCACCTTACTGCGCGCCGCGTTGCCACAGGGCTCTATGTTGGTATCTAACGAGCCGGACCGCCGCCGTGCCAATATCCTTTTGGAAAATATGCTCAAACAAGGCCACCCGGATGTACTTGTTACACACAATTACGCGCACGATTTTAATCAAACGGGTTGGCAGTTTGACGTTATTGTAACGGATGTGCCGTGCTCGGGCGAAGGGTTGTTCCGCCGCGATGCGGACACCGTAAACGAATGGAGTTTGCAAAATGTTCATTTCTGCCAAAAACGCCAACGCCAAATTTTGCAGGATATCTGGCCTTGTTTGCGCGCGGGCGGTTTACTGGTGTACAGCACGTGTACATTCAACACACACGAAAACGAAGAAAACGTACGGTTTATCGCACAGGAATTAGGCGCGGAAATTTTGGAAGTGCCCACACAAAATGCGTGGAACATTACGGGCTCGTTATTGCCCGGTTGGAACGAGCCGGTGTACCGCTTTATCCCCGGTATTACAAAAAGCGAAGGCCTTTTTATGGCGGTGCTGCGCAAAAAAGGAACGCCCGCCGCGCCCGTTTTATTGCCCGCGTCCGCACGCCGCTACGCGCAAACGCACCGGCTGATTCACGTATTGTCCGACGGTATCCCTACCTTTGAAGAAAAAGGGAAAGAAAAAATCCCCTCCGTGGCGCAAGCATTGTCGCTCACGGCGCCGTTGCAAGATTATCCGCATGCGGAGCTGTCGCTGGAGCAAGCGCAACGGTATCTGCACCGCGAAAGTTTCCCCCTCCCCGCTTCCACCCCCAAAGGGTTTGTGTTGGTAACGTATCAAAATCATCCGCTCGGGTTTATGAAAAACTTGGGCGACCGCGCCAATAACCTCTATCCCAAAAATTGGGCCATCCGCAGTTTGTAAAAAGCCCCTATGCACAAATAAAATCTTTGGAGGGCCCAAAAAACATCTAGGTCTTTTGGTCCCTTTTTTTTAGGTACTTTTTCTTCCCGTTCCTGGGTCCTTTGACCCTGGTTTTATCACTTTATTTCTTTTACACTGATAATAAGGAGAATAAATTTATGAACAAACGTTTCTTATCTGTTGTATCACTTATACTTTGTTTACTTGCACAAACAAGTGCTTGGGCATATACCCCGTTGGCTGCATCCGTACAAAGAAAGGCCGCAGCCGCCCGACGTTCCAACCAACAAGCAACAACCAAAACGCAAACGGCACGTCAGCCGCAGGCAAACCCCAAAACGCAAGCACCGGAAAATAAATGGGGCGATTTGCCCGTTATCAGCTACAAAGCTTTTGAAAAGGCAAATGAGGAAACAAAGATTATCAACAATGAATTTCGTGGCTATCTTGCAGACCTCTACGGCGACGAGATTCTTACGGGAACATTTCATGAAGGAACCCCCGATTATGCCGCGTTGACCAAAGGTGTTAAATACGTCTATATTGTGGAAAACGGAGAGGAACGCACCTCACAAGAAGCCGAAAAAATCATCCGCACCATAGTCAAGGATAACTCCGGCAAAAAAATCTTGTTGGCCTCCAGTTTTTTACAAATTCCGCATCCGCTTGTCAATCCGTTGATGCCACATGATAATTCTTTTCATTTCTCGATAGATGCAAACGGCGTGAATGATGTAGCCGAAAAGTTGGAAATAGATACCCTTGCT
Source organism: Elusimicrobiaceae bacterium (assembly GCA_016283355.1). GTDB lineage: Bacteria > Elusimicrobiota > Elusimicrobia > Elusimicrobiales > Elusimicrobiaceae > Avelusimicrobium. Next base: position 10,816 of record JAEEMS010000012.1, read on the forward strand.
TTGGGGGAGGAAATTATCCAACTCAAAGATGCGGCCAGTATGTTGAAAGTAGGGGATACCTATGTCTGCCCTGACATTGACGAACCTATCCTTGAGGACCTTATTTCCCTCTACGGCGATGAAATAAAGCAATATGCACTTGATATACTGTCGTCCGGCAAGGATGGGATGGCCTTTCAAATTGCCCGATCCTTGATGTCCCCGGATGTCATAAAAAAAATTTATAAGCAGATGTGTCAAGAGCCGGCATGGGCCGAAATAAAAAAAGATATCTCTGCCCCCGAAATGGAACCACTCGTTGCCGCATACATCGCGCGCACACTCCCTACTCCGGACGGCTTCGACCCCGTAGACGGCATCTATCCCGGCGAGAATCGTACCACTTATTTACAGTTATTTAGTGAGGTAGCACTCTTTACGTACTTAAATCAATACGTCCAACAAAGTGCGTTGAGCAGAAAACAACTAAATCTCAAGGCGGCTCAACTGATTAACAAAGTAAAAGACGACTACGATATGATAATCATTTGGTGTGACTTCGGTACGATGTCTCAGATGTCCCCCTCTTCCCTAGACATGTTGATAGGGTCTTCCGACGCAGTTGCTTTTGAGCTGAATAAATCCCCCTCCGAACAACCGCAAGCAAGCAAAGACATATTTGATGATGCGGTATATGAACGGCAGTTACTGGAAGACATCTCGGGGTTCGAAAATTCGGGTCTATCGGGTCTATCGGAAGAACAGAGGGAAAGAGTCGCCAAAATCGAAAAAGCATACGAAGACATTTATAAGAAAGCAACAGGTACATTTTACCTTGAAGTCGATGAAGAGACCCTTGACTCAAAGAAAGACAAAAAAACACTGCAGAAAATGGCCGAGTTGATAAGAAACGTAAAAGAACCCAAAAAGCAGCAAACGGAACCGGCCCGTTTCCCCGATATGCCACGCAAATATATAGATATATACTTTAAATAGCATATACCGGAGCCAACCCTTACGGTTGGCTCCGACAGGAGAAGTAATAGTATGAACAAACGAGTGTTACCGATTTTATTTTTCATGGGTTGTCTGCTTACGCAGGCAAATGCCTGGGCAGCGCCGTCGATGAAAGAACTCAAACAAACCATTGCCCAACAGGCCACCCAAGCACGCCCTCAAACCCTAGATAACACTTGGTACGGTTTGCCCATTATCAGCTACGAAGATTTTGAAAAAGCAAACGAAAAAGAAAGAAAGACCAATGAAGAGTTTACCTATTTACAAAATAAACTCATCTACTATTCCAGTAGAGAAATAGCTCAAGGCCTGCCCGACTATGCAAAATTAGCCAAAGACGTCGGAAACAAAGACGTCCGGTATATCTATATCGGGGAATACCATGATGAACCCGCCATTGAACGAGAAATCAAAGCGTTTATCACTGCGATTGGACAACAAAATCCCGGCCAGAAAATTTTGTTGGCCACCGAATTTGCAAGGATTTCTCATCCGCTCCGTGTCCCTTTACACCATGTGAAGAAAAACAGTCATTTTATTGACGACTTTTATGGCATCAAACAATTTGCCAAGAAGCAAAAGATGGACATACTGGCCTTGGATGATATTATTTTTCAAAAAACAAACAACGGCTTCTTAATGAAGGTCGGCAATCAGTATGTCCGCGAGTCCGACAGTGAACAACTCCATCGCGATATCAAATCTCTTTTTGAAAAAGAGATACTGCAAAGAGTGGCATTCATACTGCTCAACAAAAAGGAGTTGTCTAAACTTGATATTACGGTATTTACAAAACCGGATGTCTTTTTAAATAATTTTGATATTTTGAAAAAAAATCCGCAACGGTTATCTTCCGTACAACAGACGGAAGACCCCGGGAACGAAATATTTTATGCCGGGGTTGACTTCAAAAAACAGAAATACAGGGAAGGGGAAGTCCCCCCGGAGTATATCGATTCCATAAAAAAAGATACTCCAAAACTGACAGAACTTGAATTTGTACACAATATGCTATGTGGCAGTGATTGGGGCGTGACACAACGCAACTACCAATGGGTCCAGCGAATCAGCGAAGTGGAAAATGATTACGACATCATAATTATTTGGGCCGGATTAGGCCACCTGGAGGAAGATTTGCCTCATTCGCTCCCTTATTTATTGCGCTCTCCCAACGCAATGATGGTGGAGTTTAAAACCATTACCTCACACATGGATGAGGATGATAGGGAGCTTTTTGAAAAGGGATACGAATTAGAGTCGCGGCAATGCCCCCCTCTGGAAGAAAACGACGATGAAACAACAACATTGACAGACGAACAAGCAGAAACACTGCGCAAATGTACCCCGGTTGACTCGCAAAAAACATATTACCTAGAAACCGAAAGGGATCTTCAAAAAAACAGAGAATCGCGCAGCCCGAGAACAAAAGCCATCAAACAGAGAATGGCCAAAATAATTGATGAGGGGCTTGAAGAACTGCCCCAGTTCCCCGCAAAAAACATAAAAATATATCTTGAATAGCCCCATCCTCATTGGACGCAACCGGATTCTTTTTAAAATAAAAGCTCCTGCCGGGCCCGCGGGCCCACTAAGCAGGATCTTTTTATTTGATAATTTCTCGTCATAACCCGTCGTATTTTGCTATACTATAGTAGAAGGTGTTTTATGAAGAGATTTATTTTATTTACTTATTTGCTGTTCATAAGTTCGTCCGGTTTTGCAGGGAGTGTAACAAAACCACCCACCATTGATTTTGGTTCAATGGGGTACATCCTTGACAGTACCGATGGATTCAACACCGTTACGATATCTGCTACCGGAGCTGTCTCCACAGGAGAAACAGGCCCTCTAACCGGATTGACGGGCGGAAGTGCTGGAACGGCCATTATCGGCAACTTTAGCTGGTTGGAATCTCTCTTTGGTTCCACCGTTACTTTTCAAACAAACAGGTCAACGGTTTCCACTACGATAACCACTGCGGGATGCGGTTCCGTTGTTATCGACAATTTCACAACTACCGGCGGCGCTACCTCTGCCACCGGGTCCGCCCGCAATGACAGCGAATCCTTCCCGCTGGGTGCCAAACTAACTTTAAGTTCGTTCTCCGGCAGCGGAGGTTGTACTATTTCAGGCACTGTTTCGGGCCCTGTGCAATTCAGAGTCGGAAACACAGCCCTCGGAACCAATTGGACAAATGTCCCTGTCGATATTATCGTTCGTATAGAGCCGCGCCTTTCACTCCGGCATGATCAAAACGCTGCTTTGGACTTTGGTAATATCTGCCGCAGCAGTACCCAACAAACAATTACGGTCCGGGCCGACGGAACAGCTACGCCCACCAACACACTCTGTCCGTTGACAACCACCCACGCGGATTCGTTCACCGTTACAGGCAACACCGGGCAATCTTTTGACGTTTCATTACCTGCCACGGCCTCCATAAGCAACGGTTCCGATACACTTACGATTGACAATTTTACTTCATCCTGTACCACAAATTGCGTATTGGAAAACGGCGCCCACACATTTACTGTCGGGGGCACATTGACTGTACCGGGCGGTTCGTCGGTTGGAGAATATACCGGGTCTTATCCCGTATCGATTACATATTAATAGGAGATGATATGAAAAAAGGAATACTTTTATTGGCACTGTTCAGTATGGTTTCATCTGCCACAGCCGGGATTATGATTTATCCCAAATATTTATTTTTTGACGATAAAACAAAATCCGCGGAAGTCACACTGATTAACTCAAGCGCGTTGGAAAGCTCCAACTACCGGGTTACGTTGTCTTTCAAAAAACAAAATCCGGACGGGTCTTATACGGAGGTAGATGAGAAAGACATCCCCGCCGCCAGCGCCACCCGCTTGTTGCGCTACAGTCCGCGCTCCGTGATGCTTAAACCTTCCCAAAGCCAAACCATACGTGTTTTAAAACGCATCCCCGAAGGATTAGAGCCCGGGGAATACGTGGGATATGTTACTTTCACGGAAGTATTGCTTGAAAAACCTGCCACCAAAGAGTCCTTAAAGCCCGGCACTTTCAGCGTCAAAATTACGCCGATTCCGTCTTTCTCTATCCCGGTATTTGTGCGCTACAAAGTAAAAGAAAACGCACCTGTCTCTTTGGAAACAAAAGGACTTATCACCAAAAACGATATCACTTCCTTGCGTGTTATCATGCACCGTCAACCCCAAGAAACACGCACTTCCGTACGCGGTGATTTAACCGTATGGGATGGAGATGAAATGATCGGATACATCAAAGGGCGCTACATGCTGCCCGCTACCGAGTCGTTGGAAACGCAAATTCCGCTGTACCTCAAAGATGCCGTTACCAACAAAGAAGGTAAAAAAGAAAACAAACCGCTTACCGCCAAGGACCTCAAAGGAAAAACGTTAAAAGTGCTCTTTACCGAGACGGATGAAAACCAACTTCAAAAAGATAAACTTTTATCACAAACAGAAATTAAATTATAAAAGAGGCGTCCCTTGTCGTTGCTGCGTAAACTTTATTTGCTTATATACGCTGTGCTCTTGGCTACATTGCCAGGAGCACCGCTTGCGCATGCACAAATTTCGCAAGACAATTTTATTATTATTAACGCTTATTCGGGCCCGGTAATTATTAATTCCGCGTTAGAAGCCCTGTACCAAGACAATCGTTTATTCCTCCCGGCTACCTATTTATCGGACGATGTGGAAGTTCCCATTACTTACAATAAAGCAGAAAATGCTTTAACCGGATGGCTTGAAAACCACAGCAATACCGTACGGGTGGATTTCAACAAGCATACCGGCCGGGTAGGGAAAAACATGTTTGACGTATCGCAAGACGACTACTTGTATTACGACGATGAAATCTACCTTTCGATACAACTGATTGATAAAATTTTAAATACACAAAGCGAATTTGATTTTGCCAACCAAAGTTTAAAAGTTACTTCCGCCGGGAATTTACCGTTTGATTTGGAACTCTCCCGCCGTCAGAAACAAAAACGTTTTGACCAAGTGGCCAAAGAAAAAGAAGCCGCCCGACAGCAACAACTCAACAAAGATGTTTACACACAATCCGATTGGCTGCAAATGCCGTTTATTGATTTATCGGCTCGCTACAGTGTGTCCAAAAACCAAGGGCAACACACCGCCGACAACTTAAGCTACACCGCCAACGCATCTTTTTTGACCGGGGGCTTCGATTCCGAATTTAACGCCTATTCTTCTACGATAGATGACTCTCCCGTCCTTACGTTTAAAACCGCACGGGAAGATGAAACCGGACACATTTTAGGACTATTTAAACATTTGGAAATGGGCGATACGTATTCTTATTCCAACGCGGAAAACTCCTCCAACACCCCCGGCGTTGGGTTTAAAATGTCCACCGAGTCCATCCTCTCGCCCGACGATAAAACTTATACGTTCCGCGACGCATTACCCTTAGGGTGGGAAGTGGAACTCTACCGCAACGAGGAATTACTGGGGTATCAAAATCAAAGCAATAACGGCTATTTTGAATTTGCCGATATTCCGCTTTTGCTGGGTAAAAATAAATTCAAATTAGTGTTCTACGGTCCGCAGGGCCAAACCAAAGAAAAAGAGGAAATCATTTTCTTTAACGGCAATATATTAAACCGCGGCAAAGGCCGTTTGCGCTTAAACTACATTCATAAAAACCGTTATTTAATTCAAACACGTCCGTCCCCCCGCTCCTCGTCCCGCGGACACAATGCTTTTATAGAGGCAGGGTACGGGCTTACCGATTTCTTAACGCTTAACGTTTCCGCCATGGCAGATTCGTTGGAGCTCTACGAAGATTGGCCGCCGCAGGAGATGTACCGCAAAGACAAAGAATACGTGGCGGGCGACTTATCATTGTTTGCGTACGGTATTTTTTCCAGTATCGGCACGGTAGTAGATTTGGAAAAATCCGTCGCTACGTTGAATTTTTACGGGCAAACTTCGCTGTGGGATTGGGACGTTGCATTTGAACACATCCACTACGGGCGCGCAGTCCTGTCGCGCAACTTGTTTAATAACACCACCATGGAAAACGAAACGACTTTGCGCGTGAATAAAGTGCTTTCGCCTTTTCATTTAATCAGCATACCGTTCTCGTATTCGCTGCATCACTTTTCCATTTTAAACCATGCCGGCACACAAACGGAACACACCGTTTCCGTTTCGCAAACGCTACCTTATAATATCTATCTCAACGCACAGTACATGCACTACGATTATTATAACGGTTCGTTCAACCGTCAGCTGATGTTAACGGCTAACCGCATATACGGTCCGTGGACATTGCGCGGCAGCACTACGTACAATTTCACGTACGACCGCATGTACAATGTGGAATTTACCGCCCACCGCTCACTTAGCGATCGCTTGAAATTCGGTGCGCGCTACGCGTACCAATCGCGCAGTTTGTCCGAACACAATTACGAAGGGTTATACTCCGCCAATTTAAGTTATCTGACCAAATACGGCTACCTTTCCTTTGAAGCGGGCACCTCTAACCGTCACAATACTTACGCATTTATCGGCTACAACGTTTCCTTTGTGCCCGATTGGCTCAACCGCAGTATTTACACTACCGGCAGCAAAGTGCAAGGCACGGGAGCGATTTCTTCCTTCGCGTATATGGACACCAACGGCAACGGCCGGTTTGACACGGATGAAGAAACTTTGCCCGCGGCAGATTTTACCGTTAAACCCCACGTAAACGTGTATGATTCGCACAAACACACGAAAGAAGGCAACACGTTGCTCACGCACGTATCGGCCTACCGGGATGTTGACATTGATGTAGACATCAGCAACGTGGATGATACGCTTTCCTTATTAAATACCGCCGGCACACGCACCATCAAATTGCGTCCTGCACAGGTGATGTATCTTTCGTTCCCCATTGTAGGCACCGGGGACTTGGAAGGCACCGTATATAAGGTAGATGCAAAAGGCAAACGGGTTCCCTTCCGCGGGGCTCTGGTCAACCTATATAAAGACGGGCAATTGGTGGGCAATAAAGTGTCCGAATATGACGGCTATTATTCGTTCCCGCAAGTACCGCTGGGCACCTATCAAATCCGTTTGGATGAATCACAAGCAAAAGACCTTGAACTACACCAACAAAAAACAATTACCGTTGCACTTAAAGAAATCGAACAATTTGAAGTGCGCGATATGGTACTGGTTCCAAACGCCCGCAAGCAAGCACGCACAACACGCAACAAAAAATCGTCTGCGCGCAAAACACACACGCGCACCGCTGTCAAACGACAAGCAGGAACAACGCGCGCGGCACAACACGCCAAACAAAGTGCAAAAACAACTTCCGCACAAACCGCGAAGTCCTCACAAACTGCCGCGCCAACTGCGGTGATGACCGCGCAGCAACCCGCGCATCCTTGGTGGGACCAGATGAAACAAAAAGCCCGTACGTACTACCACCGCTACCAAGGATACAAACAACGGTTCCTGCAAAAAATCAAAAACGATTGATCGTTGTAGGCGTTTTATCGTCGTAGAAAAAACAACAACGGCCGCTAAATTTCCAAAATTTCCTCGAGAAATACAAAAAATCGCCCTTGAAAATTTCCCATTTTCTGTTATAATATAAGTGTACTCGTTTTTTTACGACGAGCTATAAGGAGAAAAAATATGAAAAAACTAATCGGATTGTCTATGTTGTTAGTTTTCGCGGGCACGCTGTCCTATGCAGCGAAAACGGATCCAGTAAATGGTACCGCCAAAGCCAAAATTGTAGAGGCTGTGACGTTGACCCATGCGACTGCGGATGCTTTGAACTTTGGTATCATCGTCAAACCGGGGCAAGCCACTACCGTAACCGTTGGTGCAGCGGCTTCTAACCCTTCAGTAAACGATGGTGACGGAGTACAACACGTAGGCGGTGAAACTATCTCTTCCGATAAATTTACCGTTTCCGGTTTAGGTGATGCTCAATATGCAGTCAATTTGCCTACCTCTGCCGCCACACTTAATGGCTCTGTGTCTGGTTCTATGACTGTGGATACGTTCACAACCAACGCTGCGGCCAGTGGTAACACTGCTTCTGAGTTCTACATAGGTGGTACGTTGCATATCGGTGCCGCTCAACCGGTCGGTGAGTACACTGGTAGCTATCCGATAAGCATTACCTACTAATTGTATCGTTCTACAAAAAACACCCCCAAATCGGGGGTGTTTTTTTATGTACAAATAAGGGACCACTTAAAAATTACTTTCCGGTGCGGCCCCGTTTTGTAAACGGTTTGCCTTCACGGCAAAGCGGGCAATTTTCAGCCGTGTACGTTTCCACCGTCAAGTGTACAAGCGCTTCCGTACGCACGCCAAAATCGGCCTTGCCGCCGCTGCGGTCCACCAACAACCCCACGCCGGCTACCTCACCGCCGTGTTCGCGCACCACTTGCATCACTTCACGCACGCTACCGCCCGTGGTGACCACATCTTCCACCACCAACACCCGCATACCGGGCGGAATTTCAAAACCGCGTTTTAACGTCATTTTCCCGTCAACCCGTTCGGCAAAAATAGCGCGCGTGCCCAACGCTTTGCCTACCTCGTGGCTTAGCAAAATTCCTCCCGTTACCGGCCCGATTACCAATTCAATATTGTCTTTCTCAAATCTGCGTGCAATTTCCCGGCAGAGCCGTTCGGTATACGCGGGATGTTGCAATACATTAAATTTTTCCACATACACGGGGCTGTGCAACCCGCTGGTCAGCAAAAAATGACCGTGCAAAACGGCTTTTGTTTCTTCCAATAATTTGAGAACGTCTTTTTCCGTTAATGTTTCCATAGTTACTCCTAAGCATTACAAATTTCTTGTTGAATATTCCGCGCAGCATCCTGCGGATTGGCCGCTTGTGTAATCGGGCGGCCCACCACCAAATAATCGGCCCCGTTTTGAATAGCTGTGGCCGGAGTTGTAATGCGGCTTTGGTCTTGCGTGGCCGCACCGGCCGGGCGTACCCCCGGTGTTACAATCAAAAAGTCGGATCCGCACGCTTGGCGGATTTTTTTGGCTTCCTGCGCGGAAGCTACCACGCCGTCCAACCCCGCTTGCTTCGCTAATTTTGCAAGCGACACTACTTGCTCCGCCACGGATGTGCGATAGTTAAGCGCGGAAAATTCTGTTTCGTCCATACTGGTTAGTATCGTTACGGCAATCAATTTAGGTGCCGCAATTCCCAACGCTTGCGCTTCTTCCCGCATGCTTTGCTTGGCCGCTTGCATCATTTTAAGCCCGCCCACCGCATGCACGTTAATCATATCGACGCCCAACCGCGTGAGCACCCGCACCGCGCGGGAAACCGTGTTGGGAATATCTTGCAATTTCAAATCTAAAAAAACTTTTTTTTGCTTTTGTTTAAGAAACGAAATCATTTCGTTCCCAGCCGCGTAGTATAATTCCATCCCCACTTTGTAATACGTTACTTCTTCCCCGCACGCATCTACACATGCTTTTGCATCTTGCAACGTCGGGAAATCCAACGCAACAATCAATTTATCTTTCATCCTTTTACTCCTTGGGAATACAACATGCTTTTTTTGCCCTGCGGCAACGCCACCCCCACAATATCTTGCAAATTGGAAAGGTGTTTTTCTTCGCAATAGGTTTGTAAATCTTGCGTTAGCGTGTGCACCGTATCGGGCTGGTACAAATTCGCTGTGCCGACGGCCACCGCCTTCGCGCCCGCCATCATAAATTCAAGCGCATCCTCCGCACACGTAATCCCCCCCATGCCGATAATCGGCACCGCCACGTGCTGCGCTACTTGGTACACCATGCGCACCGCCACCGGGCGCACCGCCGGACCGCTTAGGCCGCCCACGATATTACCCAACACGGGTTTGTGCGTGCGGATATCAATTTTCATTCCTAACAAAGTATTGATAAGCGAGAGCGCATCACTGCCCGCTTTTTCGGCGGCTTTGGCCAAACAAACGATATCGGTTACGTTAGGGGAAAGTTTGGTAATTACCGGTTTATGTGTATTCTTTTTGACCGCACGGACTACTTCGGTAATTACCGCCGGATCTGTGCCAAGCGCCAGTCCGCCTTGTTTGACATTGGGGCAAGAAATGTTGATTTCCACCGCGCAAATACCGTCTGTATCCAACGCGCGGGCCACCTCGCCGTATTCCTGCACGCTGTGGCCGTATATATTGGCAATCACGGGCACTTTATAAGTACGCAACTGCGGTAAAATATGTTCCAAAAAATAATCGCATCCCGGATTTTCTAACCCAATAGCGTTTAATACGCCCGACGGTGTTTGCGTTACGCGTTGGCCGCGGTTTCCTTCCCAAGGGCGAAGCGACAACCCTTTTATACACACGGCGCCCAATTCTTCCAACGGCACCAACTCCGCAAATTCCCGCCCGAATCCAAATGTGCCGGACGCCGCAATCACCGGCGTTTTAAGCGGTATGCCGGCCAAATTCACGTTAAGTAAATTCACCATTCTACCTCCTGCGCCCAAAAGACAGGGCCGTCCGTACATACTTTTAACCGTTTTTCGCGCCCTTTACACGTGCACGATAAACACGCCCCTAATCCGCACGCCATATACCGCTCAAGCGACACTTGGCATGGAATTTTTTGCGCCGCACACGCTCCGGCCACCGCTTGCATCATGGGAGAAGGCCCGCAAGTATACACGCGGTCATACCCTTGCGTAAGGAGCGAAGGCAACGCGGCCATCACGGTTCCGCGCGTACCGCAGGAGCCGTCGTCGGTTGTTACGAATATTTTTGCTACAAACGGGCGATATAAGTTTTGCCAAAAAAGTTCGCTTTTCGTACGCCCGCCCATCAACACGTCTGCTTTTTGCGGCCCTAACAAAGAGGCCAAAAATAATAGCGGTGCAAGCCCCGTTCCGCCCCCCACCAACAACGCACGGTGACACGTTACATCAAACCCGTGCCCCAGCGGGCCCAGTACGCTAAGCGTATCGTTTGAAGATAAGGTAGTGAGCGTGCGGGTGAACGCGCCGATTTCGCGGTAAATAATATCTACTGTACCGTTTTTAAGGTCTGTTGCCGCCACCCCAAACGGATGACGCAACAGCGAATTTCCCGACGATATTTGTTTGATGTGCACAAATTGCCCCGGTTGTACTTCCCGCGCAATTTGCCGGGCCCCCAACCGCAACAAATGCGTATGTGCATCCAGCGGTTGCTGTAAAAGTATAGGGGATTCTTCCAGTATTTTTGTCATTAAACTTCGCGCTCCCATTCCAAATCCTGCAATGCCAATACGCGCGGTACGCGTCGGCGCATGGCGCGCAATACTTTTTGTAAACCGCGGGCCGTATCAATGGAAGTCAAACACGCAATCGAACGTTCCACACTGGCGCGGCGGATTTTAAATCCGTCTTTGGCCGCGCTGGACGTATGATTGGGCGTATTGATAACCAACGCAATATGGCCTGCCTTAATATCTTGAATTAAGTTGTTTTCCCCTTCGTTTACTTTAAGCGCGGTTTGCACGGGAATACCTTGTTCTTGCAAATATTCCGCCGTACCGCTGGTGGCCAAAATGGAATAACCCAAATCAATAAATCCCCTTGCAATTTGGGCGGCTTCCGGTTTGTCATCGTCATTGACGGTCATTAACACCGTTCCCGTTTGCGCAATGTGTATACCGGCTGCCAAAAATGCTTTGTAAAGTGCGCGGTTATATTGGTAATCGCACGCCATGACCTCGCCGGTGGATTTCATCTCCGGGCCCAGCACCGTATCTACGTTGGTCATTTTGTTAAAACTAAACACAGGCGCTTTGGCCGCGTAAAAATTGGGAAACAGTTGCAATCCCGGTTTATACCCTTGTTGCTTGAGCGAAAACCCAAGCGCACATTTTACAGCTACTTCCACCATCGGCACGCCCGTTACTTTGCTCAAAAACGGCACCGTGCGCGAAGAACGCGGGTTGACCTCAATCACATATACTTTGTTATCCCGCACAATGTATTGCACGTTCATCATGCCTTTGAGGTGTAACCCCAGCGCCAATTTGGTAGTGTAGTCAATAATTTGCTGAATGACGTGTTCGGTCATATCGCGCGGCGGATAAACGGCAATCGAATCGCCGGAGTGAATACCGGTTTTTTCAATATGTTGCATAATGCCCGGCAGAAATACTTCTTTTCCGTCGGAAATAGCATCCACTTCCACCTCATCCCCCATGACATAATGGTCCACCAGCACGGGATGTTCGGCATTCACCTTCACAGCGTAGGTCATATAACGGGCCAGTTCGTCCTCTTTGCAGACAATTTCCATCGCCCGTCCTCCCAGCACATACGAAGGGCGCACCATAACCGGGTATCCGATTTCGCGCGCGGCTTCAAACGCTTCTTTCGTTGTAAAACACGTGCGTCCTTGCGGCCGCGGAATTTGGTACGAAGTCAGGAGTTCATCAAAACGGCGCCGGTCTTCGGCTTGGTCGATACTATCCACATCGGAACCCAAAATTTTCACACCGGCTTTGCTTAGCGGAGCCGCCAAATTGATAGCGGTTTGTCCGCCAAATTGCACGAGTACTCCGTCGGGGTTTTCTTTTTCCCACACACTGAGTACATCTTCCGTTGTCAGCGGTTCAAAATACAAGCGGTCGGAAATATCAAAATCGGTAGAGACGGTTTCGGGGTTGTTGTTAATGATGAGCGTTTCATACCCCACGCCCTTCAACGCGTGCACACTGTGCACCGAGCAATAATCAAACTCTACCCCTTGCCCGATACGTATCGGCCCCGATCCTAACACCACTACTTTGCGTTTGCCGGAAACGGGCACTTCATCCGGCGCGCTGTAGGTGGAATAATAATATCCCGTATCTTGTTTGTGCGCGGTCGGATAGGTATTCACCATCCGGTACGCGGGAAGAATTTGATACGTGTGGCGCAACGCACGGATTTCTTCTTCGCTCCGTCCGGTCAAGGTTCCGATTGTCTTATCGGCAAATTGAAATTGCTTGGCTTTCTTCAATAATTCCGGCGTGAGCGGCCCGGCGGAGAGTTCTTTTTCCACCGCCACAATGTTGCGGATTTTATCAATAAACCACGGATCAATTTGCGTAGAATCGTAAATTTCTTGGGTGGTAAAACCGCGGCGCAGGCCTTCGGCAATGGCAAAAAGGCGTTCACTGTCGGGCGTGGCAATGGCGGCGCGGACTTCGTCATCCGTTTTGGATTTGAGTTCGGGTTGTTCCAAGTGAAGCCGCCCGATTTCTAACGAGCGTACTGCTTTGAGCAACGCACTTTCAAACGAATATTCCAGCGACATTACTTCCCCGGTTGCTTTCATTTGCGGCCCTAACGTACGGTCGGCCGTGCGGAATTTATCAAACGGCCAACGCGGAAATTTTACCACGATGTAATCTACTTGCGGTTCAAACAACGCATGGGCTCCCGGAGACATCGGTGTAGCAATTTCGTCCAACCGGTACCCCAGTGCAATTTTGGAAGTTACTTTGGCAATCGGATACGCGGTAGCTTTGGAGGCCAAGGCCGACGAACGGCTCACACGCGGATTGACCTCAATTACGTAATAATCGGTAGAGTTGGGTTTAAGCGCCAATTGTACGTTGCACCCGCCCACTACACCTAACGCACGCACAATGTCCACGGCCGCTTTGCGCAGCAGTTGCATTTCTTTATCGTTTAACGTCAGCGCCGGCGCCACTACAATTGAATCCCCGGTGTGAATCCCGACGGGGTCTACGTTCTCCATCGAGCATACAATTAAGCAGTTATCCGCCGCATCGCGGATGACTTCAAATTCAATTTCTTTCCACCCGGCAATCGAGCGTTCCACCAAACATTGTCCGATCGGACTACAATCCAACCCTTTGGCAATCATGTCGGACAGCTCCGCGGCGTCTCGTGCGATGCCGCCGCCCGTACCGCCCAACGTATAAGCCGGCCGTATGATAAGCGGATAGCCGATTTGTTTTGCAAAATCCAGGGCCTCGTCCGCATGGGTAACAATCACACTTTCGGGAACGGGCTGTGAAATTTTTTCCATGGTTTGCTTAAAACATTCGCGGTCTTCCCCGCGGCGAATGGCGCTTAGCGGCGTACCCAATACGCGCACCCCGTAGTAAGACAACACCCCTTTTTCTTCCAACGCCATGGCCATATTCAAACCGATTTGTCCGCCCAACGTTGCCAACAGGGAATCGGGGCGTTCTTTTTGAATCACGCGCTCCAAAAAATCGACCGTAATCGGTTCCACATACACACGGTCCGCAATTTGCGTATCGGTCATAATGGTGGCCGGGTTGGAATTAACAAGCACCACCTCTACGCCTTCTTCTTTTAACGCGCGGCAGGCCTGTGTGCCGGCATAGTCAAATTCGGCAGCTTGGCCGATTACAATCGGTCCGGAACCGATCACCAATACTTTGCGTACATTGCTGATTTTTGGCATATTATAACGCCTCCGTTTGTGAGGCAAATTGAACGAATTGATTGAATCTTAGTTGCATTGAATTTCTCCGTTTTCCATCACAAATTTTCCGGCCAACAGTGTAGCCACTACTTGGCCTTTGCATTTTTTTCCTTCAAAAGGGGTGAATTTTCCGCGCGTGTAAAAACGGTTGCTGTCCACCGTCCATTCGCGCGCGAGGTCCACAATAGCAATATCGGCCACCGCACCCGGCCGCAACGTGCCGCCCGGCAACCCGAATAACCGTGCCGGCTCACAACTCATCTTATTAATTAAGGTAGATAAATCCATTTGGCCGGTGTGATACAAATCGGTCAGCAACACACCCAAGGAGGTTTCGAGTCCCGGGAATCCGTTGGGCGCATAGCGAAACTCCACATCTTTCTCTTCGGATGCGTGTGGGGAATGATCGGTCACAATGATATCAATGGTACCGTCCAATACGCCTTGGCGCAACGCACGCACGTGCTCCATACTGCGTAGCGGCGGGCTGATTTTAGCGGCCGTATTAAAACCGCTGCACGCTTCGTCAGTGAGCGTAAGATGATGCACGGCCGCTTCGGCCGTCACATGAACACCTTGCTTTTTAAAATGTCGAATAAGGTCCACCGCGCCTTGCGTGGAAACATGGGCAATGTGGACGTGCGCGCCCGTGTATTGGGCCACCAAACAATCGCGCGCCACCGCCATATCTTCCGCCACCGAAGGTACCCCCGGAATCCCCAAGCGGGTAGATACAATGCCTTCGTGCATAAAACCTTGTGTGTTGAGTTCTTCGTCTATCGCGTGTGAAATAAGCGGTTTATTTAAGGCCTTGGCGTACTGTGCGGCCAACAAGAACACGCGTGCGGAAGATACGTGATGTCCGTCGTCCGAAAACGCCACGGCGCCGCGCGCGGCCATATCGCCCATTTCGGACAATTCTTTTCCTTCGCTGTTTTTCGTAATGGCGCCGATTACTTCCACATGTGCAAAACCGTGCTGCTCAGCGCGGGCTTTCACGCCGGATACTAAAATAGAGGAATCAATTACCGGTTTTGTGTTGGGCATGCATGCCACGGTGGTAACACCGCCGTGTGCGGCAGCTTGTGTGCCGCTTACGATATCTTCTTTGGCTTCGTAACCGGGCTCGCGCAAATGGGTGTGCATATCTACCAACCCGGGAATGACCGCAAGTCCTTTTGCGTCAAACACGCGCTCACACTTTACATTAATATGCGGGGCGATTTCTTTAACATGTCCGTTTTCCACCAGCACATCGGCCGTTGTATCAAGAGATTGGGAAGGGTCTACCACGTGCCCGTTTTTAATCAAAATTTTCATTGTTCGTTTCTCCCTGAAGTGTCAGTGCCAACAGCGCCATGCGCACGGCCACGCCGTTTTCCACCTGTTGTAAAATGGCGGCTTGCTTGCCGTAAGAGGTTTGCCACGCAATTTCCAACCCGCGGTTGAGCGGGCCGGGATGTAAAATCACCGCATCGGGGCGGGCAAGTTTCATTCGTTCTTCGTTAATGCCAAACAACCGTGCGTACTCCCGTGCGGAAGGGAACATCCCTTTTTGTTGGCGTTCCAGTTGAATGCGCAGCACATTGATAACCGAGGCCTCTTTCAAAGCATCTTCCAAACGCGCGTGGACCGTTACGCCCAATTGTTCTGCGTGGCGGGGCAGCAACGTGGCCGGGCCGCATACGTGAATATCTGCGCCGTATTTCGACCACAGCGCAATGTTGGAACGCGCCACGCGGCTGTGCAAAATGTCGCCCACGATTACCATTTTGCGCCCTTTGAGTTCGATTCCTTTTTCGCGCAAGGTAAATAAATCCAATAGTGCCTGTGTGGGGTGTGCATGTGCACCGTCCCCGGCGTTAATGACAACGGGTGCCAATTGCGCGGCGGCCCACCGGGCGCTTCCTTCCACCGGGTGGCGCAACACCAGTGCATCACAATGCATGGCTTGCAGGGTTAGCAACGTATCGCGAAAACTTTCCCCCTTTAAAACACTAGAGGCAGATGTTGTGAAATTAATAACATCTGCCCCTAGGTATTTGCCGGCTAATTCGAAAGAAGTTCTTGTTCGGGTACTCGGCTCACAAAATAAATTAATGATAGCTTTCCCCTTGAGATATGTGCTCTTTTTTGCTTTTTGTCTAAGCCGTCTTTTCATGGTATCGGCTGTTTGGAAAATAAGGGTGATTTCTTCCCGTGTCAGCGTGGAGATATCCAGAATATCCTTCCCGTGTAGCAAGTTCATACGGCCTCAATGCTCCTCAACTTAGGCGCTCAAAAAATTTGCCTAAACTAATTTATGCTACCAATCTGAGAAAAAGATGTCAAGTTTTTTAAATCCGCTCTCCGTGCGCCCGCCTGTAGAGTCCAAAATCTAAAATAGGTCCAAAGGCCCAGGTGCATATAGGCCCAAGGCCCATGCTTTTTATAGGCCGAAATTCAACGTATTTCTGGGCCAAAGGGCCCTTTTTTTTTCAGGGTTCTTTTCCTATTCTATTAAGGAAGGAAAAAGTAGGAACACAAAAACAAGGAGAAACTTATGAAACGCAACACAAGCAAGGTATTGGCTCTCTGTATCCTCTCGGCACTTTGCACATTG
>JAEEMS010000013.1 GCA_016283355.1 Elusimicrobiaceae bacterium
AACCAAACGGCGGACCAGTTAGTGGTAGAAAGCTCCTACAGTGGTGATGCTACCTTATCCTTAAGGAACGTTGGCGCGACAGCCAATGCCACAACCGGGGATGGCATCAAGCTGGTAGATTTTGCAGATGGTGCGACGGTAAATGGGTCGTTTAATTTGGCCGGCGGCAAATGGGAAGAAGGGGCGTATGAATATACGCTCAATCAAGGGACGGACCGGGACTATTACTTACGCAGTAATGGGGAAGATCCGTACACAGACACATTTAAGACGATGTTAAACATCCCGATGTTAAACGTAATAGTAGCGCAGACGGGCATGAACTCATTACAACGTCGTTTAGGTGATTTGCGCAATATGGACAACACCAACAAACGCAACGGGGTATGGGTACGCAACTATTATAAAGACATGACGGTAAGCGACCTGATAGACACGGACATGAACCTATTTGGCGGGGAAGCAGGGTATGACTGGTTATTTAGAGCCGATGAACCGACAAAACTCTATGCAGGTGTGTTGGTAGGGTATGTAAAGGCGGATGGTATTAAGACGAAGAAAGACAACGGCGCGTATGAGAAGGGAGACGGAGAATCTCCGACGGTAGGTATTTATGCGACGTTGATGGACCAATCGGGGTGGTTTGTAGATATAGCGGCGAGGAACTTCTGGACGAAGCTAAACATGAAGCATCATGAGAACCTGGGCTCGACGTTATTGACATACACGCCGAAGCGGAACCTATTGACAGCGAGTGTAGAGGTAGGTAAGAGCATAGAGAACCGCACGTCACGGAATGACTACGTGAGGATAGAGCCGAAGGTAGAGTTGTCATACTTAAAAGCGGGGAAAGATACGGCAGAAGTAAGCAATGGGAAAGAGCTGACGTATGACTCTGCAGATTATATCAATGCGAAGGCGGCGATCTTGTTATCGTACAATCACATCCGCAACAACGGGTTAATTATCGAGCCGTTGTTAGAGTTAGCGTACCGGTATGAATTTGCCGGGGAAGGGGATGTGACGTATGATGGTGTAAAGGAGAAGACGAGCTTAAAAGGCGGAACGGCAGAGGTGAATGCGGGGTTGAACATGCAGTTGACGAAGGACCTGTACTTCTATGCGTTAGGGAGCTATGAAGCCGGCGAGAAGATGAAAGGATGGGGTGTACATGCGGGGATCCGGTATACGTTTGGGGAAGATGCGAACAATTATCGGCCGACGCAACAGCGGTATACGCAAACGCAGTATACACGTCCGACAAACAATACGCAGCAACGGCAACAGCGATATATCCAAACGCAGCAGCGGTATACACGTCCCAGCAGCACGCAGCAGACGCAGACGCGGTACGTGACGCAGCAACAGACGACGTATACACAACCGGTGCAGACGCGGTATGTGACGCAGCAGACGACGTATACGCAACCGGTACAACAGCGGTATGTAACGCAACAAACGACGTATACGCAACCGGTGCAAACGCAGCGAACGGTGACTACTACTACGACAACGACGAACGCGACGAATGCGGGAGATCCGACGTTACGAGGTTTTAGGAAGCCGAAGAAGATCCAATACATCAAAGACAATTAAGATTGGAAAGGCAAAAAATTATCCCCCGGGTAACCGGGGGATTTTTGTAGGACTATTATTTGGGGAAGATGAAACTATTGCCGGGGGGAATTAACGCGGTCGCGAACTTTTTGAGCAACTTTTCTAGTATCCGGCGCAATTAGGCCATATTGTTGGGCATATAATTTAAAAATAACACACCACATTGGTTCTATCGTAGAAAATTCGTCACTTTCTCCGATATGTTCCAAGCAGAAGTCATACATTTTTTTGGCATTATCCTTCATTTTTTTCGTAACAGGTTTGATAATGACAACCTCCCAAGCTTTTTGGGCTTGTGTAAGATCTTCTGATCCTAATTTGCCTACGATACTGGCCAATGCAGTAAGGTTGTAAGACTTGCCCGGCAGATGGTAATTTTGAGGGGATAGGATTTTTTCCAATAATTTGATTTTGAGAAGATAGAAGGGTTCCTTGTCCCCTGTTTCTTTCGCTCTGGACCAGGCTCCTTCTATGAACGATTGCGCGTCTTTGAATACATCTCTATAAGTTATATTATAAAGTCTGTCTTCTGCCAGATCAGAGGATTCTTTAGAGTGCCCGATTGTTTTGGCAAGAAGAACGGTGTCATACGCTTCAATTCCGAGTCGGTGGAGAACTGGTTTGTCCTTGATTACCGGAGCTGTGGGCCATATAAACAAATTTTCTTTGACAATGGGTTCTAGCCAAGTATTGTGCTTATAAATCTTATAGAACTTTACCGAATTCTCTTTGTCGAATTTACCAGCATCGTAAGGATTACTCCCATAGAGGTAACGATAATGCTTAGCTAATGCATCAGATAGAATATCTGAAAGACGTACTGCATTTAACACATAGTCGCGGTATATATATTTCGGTTCTTTGGCAGAGTGTTGTACATCTACTGTGTCACGCCAGTCGCCAAAACAATAGGCGGGGATTTGATCTTTTCTAATTGTTCCTTCCGGGCACGGAGGAATAGAGTCAAGGAATTTTTTAGCTGCGGAGTACTGTTTAGTACGTAGCATTTCAAAAACCTTGGCGGTTAGTTGTTTGTGTGCTTTTCGAGATCCCGAGTAATTGGGTAAGTCGACAGGGTTATATCCAAACGCAAGCGGGCCTAGGATTATAGCAAGGCCAATTGCACACATTTTTTTTAAGTTGTGCATGTCTTTCTCCTTATGCCTGTTATACCGTTGTACAGCGTTTTTGACTCCGTTGGGTAACGGTACAGGCATTTTATGTTTCATCTTTTGTGTTTCTCTTACTATTAATGCATATTAAAGTGGTAGTGCACCAGGGCCAAAAGGCCCAGCCAAAAAAAGAAAAAGGGCCTAGATGCTTTATAGGTCCAATTGGTATTGTGAACGGGATAAACGTAAGTCGGGGAAATCCTCAATAAAAACCCCTGAATTAAAATAGTACAATACCTCTATGAAAGAACTTTTTTCGCTTTTCCTTGTGTTTGGTAAAATCGGTCTGTTTACACTCGGTGGCGGGTATGCTGCGGTATGTAACGCAACAAACGACGTATACGCAACCGGTGCAAACACAGCGAACGGTGACTACTACTACGACAACGACGAACGCGACGAATGCGGGAGATCCGACGTTACGAGGTTTTAGGAAGCCGAAGAAGATCCAATACATCAAGAACAATTAAGATATATTGAGAGCAAACAAAAAATCCCCCGGGTGACCCCGGGGGATTTTAATTGTTCCTTGTAACTATTGTGCTTCTTCTTGTCGTTTTCTTTTTTGTAAATTCTCTATTAACTTGGCAGGTTGCAATAGGTTGTAGGCCTCAAACTCTACGCCTTGAAATTCGCATGTAGGATTTAAGGCGGTTTTCTTCCACGCTTCCGTGAAAATTTCTTTGGTTAAATTGGGGTACACTTGCACGGCCAATGCGTACATCCCCACTATATACGGCACCGCCCATGAAAAACCGCCATGGGCATAGTGTACATAATGGTTTTCCCCGGTGGGAGAAGCTGTTACGCGAAAGCATGTGGGAACGGTCAAATAATCGCGCTGTTGTTTGTAGTAATCTGAATCTTTTCCCCACCAATAGGTCGGATGGCAGTAAGGGAGTTTATCAGGATGCGATAAAGAATGATTTCGACTAAGAGATTCAACATCCCAATTCCCCGCCATAAACACAGCAACGCCGCTTTCTTCCAGTTTCTTTTTTGCATCTAAGAACTGGCTGATCCCCGGAGTGTTTTTGAAATAGGTGCCTCTGTCGCTAAATCCCTGCGAGATTCCCACCGCGCGCACTCTTTGCTCGGGCGGAAGTTGTTTGTTCAACTCGTAAATTTCATCTAAGGCAGTCGCAAAAGGGGTGGCATCCCGACTAATCCCTGCCGCGTAGAAAAACAGATTGGCTTTAGGTGCCACGCCTACTTTTTTACCAACAGCGATAGAGGCCAATGCTGCACCGTGCATAGCGGCGTTCGATTTTTTCATATTTGGCATTACTTTATACCATACAAGCGCGTGTTTATACTCTTTGTGGTTGGTTTGTATCGGTTGATCCAAAAGTGCTATGGACACACCGCGCCCGTCAATGCCTTTTTTGTGAAGAGCATAGAGGCCTAACCCAGGGTTTTTGCCGTTTTTCAGAATTTTCTTTGGGTTAAATCCTTTGGGCAATTTATTTTTTGGTGGAAATTTAGTAACTTCGTCAAAGCGTAAGATGTCTGCCAGTTCTTCAACAGTATAGTTTGAGAAATCCCAATCGGATAAGTCATAAGAGCGTACATCCAATTCGTCGGGTACCAAAACTTTCTCTTTGGGCTGTCCGTTAGGAAAATCCTCTTTCATAAAGGAAGAATAATCAGCTGCTTTTGCACTGCTAGCAATATCGGGAAGTTTAATTTGTGCGGCCACAAATCCGGTTGTGGCAAAACAAAATGCGATTGTTAAAATAATTTTTTTCATACGTTCCCCACAACTACCATTATAACAAAGTTAATTGGTACAATAATTTTATGAAGGTGCTTTTTTCACTTTTCCTTGTGTTTGGTAAAATCGGTCTGTTTACACTCGGTGGCGGGTATGCTATGGTGCCGCTGATGGAGCGTGAGTTATGTGGGAAATATTTGTCCAGGGAAGATTTCTTGGACACGTTGGCCCTTGCCCAAGCCGCTCCCGGTATTATGGCTATTAACACGGCCATTTTAACCGGCTACAAAGTTCACGGTGTGTGGGGCGCTATTTTTGCCGCACTGGGTGCAGCCCTACCTTCTTTTATCATCATTTTGATTTTGGCTATATTTTTTAAAACGTATCAACAAAACCCAATCATCCGCCGTATATTTATGGGAGTGCGCCCGGCGGTCATCGCACTTATTTTAGTACCGGTATTTAATTTGGCCCGCGCGGCAAACATTACCTGGAAAACGGTGTGGATTCCTATTGTGGTTGCATTGGCGGTTTGGGCGATGGGTATTTCCCCGGTGTACCTTGTTATTTTAGCGGGGCTGGGCGGCTACTTGTACGGACGCGCCGAGGGAGAAACAAAATGATTTTTCTGAAATTATTTTTTACTTTCTTTAAAATAGGCCTTTTTAACTTTGGCGGTGGATACGCCATGATTTCGTTTATCCAAAATGAAATTGTACATAAACACGCCTATCTTTCCACCGCTCAGTTTACCGACATTGTAGCCCTAAGCCAAGTGACACCCGGCCCGGTGGGAATCAATATGGCCACCTATACGGGTTACAGTATAACGCACAGTGTGTGGGGGGCGGTGGTAGCTACGGTGGCGGTGTGTTTGCCGTCGTTTATTTTGATGATTTTTATTAGCAGATTTTTTCTGCAATATCGCCGCAGTAAGACCGTAGAAGACGTTTTAAAAGGTCTTCGTCCGGCGGTAGTAGGTTTGATTGCAGCAGCTGCGCTCGTGCTTTGTAATGTGCAAAACATCATCGACTATAAAAGCGTTCTGCTTCTCATTGGGGCGTTTTTGGCAGTATGGAAATTCAAAGCCGGGCCGATTTTTGTATTAGTGATTAGTGGCGCGTTGGGCTTTGTGCTTTACACCTAAAGTTAAATAAAGCTAATTTATTGTTTAGCAACAAATTATTTATTTTTAGACGTAAAATATAATTTTTTAAAAATACTTGTTAGTTTGAACTAACTTTTGTATAATAAAAGTATCAACAAAAGAGAGGATATTCTATGAACAAGTATTTTTTAAAAGTTGTGATAGCAGGTATCTTATTTGTCGGTAATGTCGGTTTTGCCCAAACCACAGCCGATTTGCAACGCAAAGTCACCCGCGTTGCCCAAACCCAACAGTCCGAAGTAAAAATCACCTTGAATTGGTTCCGCGAAGTGGAAATGCGAGACGTAATGTTGCGTCCTTCCCGTGGGTTTGTGCATAAATCTAAAATAGTATTAGACAAAAAAACAAAGCAAACCCAATGCAAAGGGGTGCTTGTACAAACGGGGCAAGTAGTTATGCCGAAAGTTTGTATGAAACAAAATTGGCAACTCAACCAATTTACACTTATTTTTGCTAACGGCAAAAAAGGAATAGGCACTTCAAAATCTTTCCGCATGAAAGGGGATGTTGTCTACATTGAAGTTTCCCCCGAACTTACCAAAGGTTTAAAGGGCCTTCCAATGGAGGCTACGCCCAAAGGCCAATCGTTGGAAGAACATTTTGGGCATGGTGTTTTGGACACTATTGCCTCTTTCTTCCATTCCAAAGGGGTAGTATGTTCCAAACGGTACTATCGCCCCGGCAAAGTACATTATGGTGATTCCACCCTTCAAGTGGGGGATGGTATTTTGTACCAAGGGAAGTTGGTAGCGCTTGTGAAAAAAGATGTTAAACGGATTCATGAAGTATCGGAAAAACCGCTAGCTATTCTTCGTTGAAATTTGGTTGTAAACTTCAGGCCCACAGCCAAGGGTTTGAGGTCTCCTATAAAAATGCCCCGGGTGAAGCCCGGGGTATTTTGTTACATAGCTGAAATTTGCAAAAGAGTTGCACTGCATTCCCCGGTGAAATCGTCCGGGAATTATTATAAGTACAAAAATAAATTAAGCGTTGGGGTTGGGGTTCGTTTGGTTGTCGGAAGGGGTTTCTTCTTCGCGGTAGCTCAAAGACACTTCGGCAAAGATAGCATCTTTGTTTTCATTGAGCCAACGGCGGTGCAGCTTGTAATCCGGGCAGTATTGGGCCACCATGGTCCAATATTCTTCCTGATGATTCATGTAGGTCAAGTGGCACAATTCATGAATCATCAAATAATCTTGTACGGCCGGAGGCATTTTGATAATACGGTAGGAAAAATTTAAATTTTTCTTACTGGAACAGCTGCCCCACACGGTTTGTTGGTCTTTCACTACTATATTATTAAATTCCACGCCCATTTTTTCAGCCCATCCTTTTGTTTTGGCTGGGATAATTTCTTTGGCGTTGTCTTTAAGCCATCCGGTTACTAATGCCGAAGGATCACCTTGCTTACTTTGTAGGTAAATGTGAAAAACGGAGCCGTCAAACGCCACGCCTTCTTCCTGATCGGGAGTGATGTACATACGAGCTTCAAACAAATCCCCGTTGTAAAGCACTTTGTTGCCGCTAATGGATAGCGAAGGCGTTTCTTTTTGCCCCAGTTTGATTTCGGTAGGACGTTTCTCTTCTTTCCCAAACACTTCGGGCAAATCTTTTTTAAGGCGTTCTAAAAATAATTTTACATCGCTGATGACGGTTTGTGTATCGGACATATATATATTGTATAAAAAACAGACAAATTTTATACAATAATCGTAGAGAGGAACTTATGACAAAACTGAAACAAACTGCCCTTTGTGCTGCCTGCGAAAAAGCGGGCGGGAAAATGGTGGATTTCCATGGATGGCTGCTTCCCGTCCAATTTGACAGCATTATTGCCGAACATAAAGCCGTGCGAGAGCGCGTTGGAATGTTTGATGTCTCTCATATGGGCCAACTTGTGGTAGAAGGTAAGGATGCCTGGCCTTTTTTGCAATACGTCAATTGCAACGATATCAAAAATATTCCTTCTGCCGGTACTTATTCTCATATTTTAACGGAACAAGGAACCATTATTGATGATGCTATCGCTTTTTGTCTAACTCCTCAGAAATTTTTAGTCGTTGTGAATGCCGCATGTGTTGACGAAGATTTTGCCTGGTTTCAAAAACAGTCCGCCTCTTTTGAGGTAACGGTACGCAACGAAAGCGACGTGTGGGGCATGATTGCCTTGCAAGGGCCTTTGGCGTTGGAAACAGTAGCCCGTATTTTACCGCAAACAGCCCAATTGGCACGTTTCCATATTACCGAAATAACACTTTTTGGTGCAAAAGGATATGTGACTCGGACCGGTTATACCGGTGAAGATGGCGTAGAAATCATGTTGCCCAATGCGCAAATAGAAACGCTTTGGAACGAACTGTTGAAACTTGGCGTAAAACCTTGTGGCCTGGGGGCACGCGATGTATTACGTTTGGAAGCGGGATATTTACTCAATGGTGCGGATGCGGACCAAACCCGCACCCCGTATGAAGCTAATTGCGGGTGGGTGGTAAAACCGGCGAAGGGAAACTTTATTGGTAAAGCATCCTTGGTGGCCAAAAAAACAGCCGGTTTTTCAACGAAACTAATGGGAATTAAGCTGAAAATGCCCGGCGTGCCACGTGAGGGATGCAAGATATTTGTACACGATGAAGAAAAAGGATTTTTAACAAGCGGAACTTTTTCTCCCTTGTTTAAAGGAATTGGTGTCGGTTACATTCAGGCCGACATACCGGTAGGAGCGGCAGTGGAGGTGGAAATCCATGGGCGCAAGGTACCGGCGGAAGTTGTAAAAACACCGTTTTATAAAAATCGGGTTTAAGGAGAGCATAATGTATAACCAAGAAAATTGTCGTTTTGCCAAAACGCACGAATGGGCTTTTGTGGAAGGAGATGTGGCGGTTGTAGGCATCAGCGATCATGCACAAGAAGAAATCAGCGATATTGTGTTTGTTGACTTGCCCAAAGTGGGACGCACGGTAAAAGTAGGGGAAAATTGCTGTGTAATCGAATCCGTTAAATCAGCCAGTGAAATTTATGCTCCCGTTAGCGGTGAAATTGTGGCTGTAAATGAGGCACTTGCAGCGGATCCCGCTTTAGTCAACCGCGAACCGCATGCCGGCGGCTGGCTTTTAAAAATTAAGATGACCCATCCCGAAGATTTCAACGCTCTTTTGGATTTTGAAGGATACAAAGCCACCCTTCAAAAATAATTTAACACGTATCTGTACCCCCGCTACGGCGGGGGTTTTACTATAGGAAAATTATGTTTACACCGACTACTCAAAAAGATAAAGAAGAAATGCTGCAAAAAATAGGGGTTTCTTCCATCGAAGAATTATTGCAGCAAATTCCCTCTCAATTTCTCTACCCGACACTTGATTTGCCGCACGCGCTTACGGAGGCCGAATTAACAGCCCATATACACGAATTGGCCGCCAAAAATAAACCGTTAAAAAACTTTATCGGCGCGGGAATGTACGAACATTTCATCCCGGCTGCGGTACCGGCATTATCAAGCCGGGGAGAATTTTTAACAGCGTACACTCCCTATCAGGCCGAAGCCAGCCAAGGAACATTACAAACCATTTATGAATTTCAAAGTTGTGTGTGCGCGCTTATGAACATGGACGTAGCCACCGCTTCTCATTACGATGGTGCCACCGCTATGACAGAGGCCGTTTTGGCCGCGGCGCGCATTACGGGGCGCAAAGAAGTGATTGTTTCCACATTGCTCCATCCGCACTACAAAGAAGTTCTTACCACTTATACGCGCCACGCAGGGCTGACAATTACAGAGGCCAAAGTGCAGACCAACGCAACGTTAGCAATAAAAGAACTTCAAGCGCAATTGTCCGATAAGACCGCTTGTTTTGTATTACCCACGCCTAATTTTTTAGGAAATTTAGAAGATGCACAGGCTGTTTCCGAAGTGGTACATGCGGCCGGGGCACTTTTGGTAGCGGTGGTAAATCCCATTTCGCTAGGGGTTGTGCAGACGCCCGGGGAGTATAATGCTGATTTTGCTGTTTGTGAAGGGCAACCATTGGGTAATCCGATTAGTTTCGGCGGACCGGGGTTGGGTATAATGGCTGCCAAAAAGGCGTATGTACGTCAATTGCCGGGGCGCATTGTGGGGATTGCCAAAGATCACGATGCAAAACGTGCTTTTGTTCTTACCCTGCAGGCGCGCGAACAACACATCCGCCGCGAGAAAGCTTCTTCCAACATCTGTTCCAATGAAGCACTTTGTGCTCTAAATGCGGTTATTTATTTGACGTTATTAGGGCCCCAAGGATTGCGAGAAGTTGCTGAACTTAATTTGGAACGTGCGCATCAGTTAGCTGATTTAATAAATGCTATTCCGGGTTTTAAAGCCGGTACAGGGGCCCCGTTCTTCAATGAATTTTTAGTATCTTGTCCGATGACCGCCAAAGAAGTTATTGAAAAAATGGCGGAACGTGGTATTGCGGCCGGACATGATTTGGGAAATACTTGTACGGCAATGAAGAATTGTCTGCTTGTGTGTGCTACCGAACTGCGTACAGAGAGCGAGTTGAAAGCATACGCAGATGCTTTGAGGGGGATTTGATATGCAAGAAATTTTGATAAAAAACGAATTATCTATTGAAAAATCCCGTCCGGGCCGTCGAGGGGTGCGTTACGCCAAAGCACAAAAAAAGGCATCTGATTATTTACCTGCCGGATATTTGCGGCAGGAAAATCCACGCTTGCCCGAACTAAGCGAGTTTGATACGGTCCGTCATTTTACACGGTTATCCCAACAAAATTATTGCTTGGATGGGCAATTTTATCCGTTGGGTTCTTGTACCATGAAATACAATCCAAAAGCGTACGATACGTTAAGCGTGTTGGAACCGTTTGCGAAAGCGCATCCGTTTGCACCGGAAAGTGCGGTACAAGGTACGTTGGAAATTTTATACAACTTGCAAGAACTCCTAAAAAAGATAACGGGTCTTGCTGCCTTTACGTTGCAACCTGCCGCCGGAGCACATGGGGAACTGACCGGCATCTTAACGGCCCGTGCCTATCACGATGCGCATAATGGGGCAAATCGCACGGAAGTAATTGTGCCGGATACGGCCCATGGTACCAATCCGGCCACGGCCAATATGGCAGGGTACACCGTTGTCAATATTAAATCTGCTCCTAACGGTTGTGTGGATAAAGAGGCATTAAAAGCGGCTTTAACGGATAAAACAGCGGTAGTTATGTTGACCGTTCCCAATACAGTAGGACTTTTTGAAACAGATATCCGCGAAATTGCGGAAATGGTACATAAAGTCGGCGCCCTTTTGTATATGGACGGAGCCAATTTTAATGCGCTTATCGGGTTGGCCAAACCCGCCGATTTTGGGGTCGATATTATGCATCTGAATTTGCACAAAACGTTCGGAGCCCCGCATGGTGGCGGTGGCCCGGGCTCGGGGCCCGTTGGGGCGGCCGAACATGTGGCCCCCTATTTACCTCAACCGTTGGTAACTTTTGAAAACGGGCACTATACGTTGGCGCAAAGGCCCGAAAGCATGGGCAAGATGAAGGCATTTTACGGGAATATTGCGGTATGTATCCGCGGATATTGTTATTTGCGTCAATTTGATGCAACAACTTTAAAAGAAATTGCTGAAAACGCAATTTTAAACGCGAACTACGTCCGTGCCCGTTTAAAAGGTAAATTTAACGCATTCTTTGACCGTAATTGTATGCATGAATGTGTGTTGACGATAGACCCGCATTCCATGAACGGGGTTCATACATCGGATATAGCCAAAAGATTATTGGACTACGGTTTCTATGCACCTACAATTTACTTTCCGCTTATTGTGCCGGAAGCCATTATGGTTGAACCCACAGAAACGGAAAGTAAAGAAATGCTGGATGCTTTTATCAGCGCGATGGAACGAATTTATGAAGAAGTTTGTACCGATGCGCAAGTCGTCAAAGAAGCCCCTCACACGCAGCCGGTGCGCCGTATCGATGAGGTTTCAGCAGCCCGACAACCTAACTTACGGTGGTAAATCCTCTCGTCACATAGCGGGCTTGGGGGTTGTTGTTTTTGTTTAGGAAATGAAATGTGCTGAGTTGTAAAAACAAAAATGAACTTATTGCTTAATACCCCTCCTTTGAATGTGTACGAACACATGGCATTGGACGAAACAATGGTCAAAACCCGTCCGGCCGAAGTGTCTCTGCGTTTTTTCCATTGGGGGGCTGCAACGGCTGTTACCTACGGGTATGCACAACCGTATAAGGACGTTCAACGAATCTTACCTCCGAATTTTCCCGGCATTATGACACGCCGCCCTACCGGCGGCGGAGTTGTTTTCCATAAGGATGATTTAACTTTTTCGTTGGTTTTTCAACATCCGGGCAAACCGGCAGACATTTACCGACAGTTGCATGCACAAATTGTCCGTTCTCTTACTATGGTGGGGGAAAAAGGGATTTCTTTGGAAGGATCTGTTGAAAAAGATGCATACCGCCCTAGCCAAAATCATTTGGCCAATGCTTGTTTTGTAAATCCGGTGGAAAATGATGTGTTGGCGGCTGATGGACATAAAATTTTAGGAGGGGCCTTGCGCCGTTTCGGTACGACGGTACTTTACCAGGGTTCCTTACAAATCCCCGGTGCGCGGACGGTGCCCCTTCTGAAACAGGCCGTTATAGAGGCCGTGCGGGTATTTTTGGCAGTTGATTTAAAACCCTGTGCCGTGGAGACCCCCGTGCTGCAAGCGGCTTGTACGTTGGCGCAAACATGTTACCAAACTGTGGCTTGGAAGGAAAAATTTTAATGGCGCGGTTTCTAAAATTTTTAATTGCTTTTGTGTTACTTCCTACCCTTTTCTGGACGGTGGTTGAATTAGTCCGTCTGCTAGGTCCCGTATTGGGGAAGTGGCAGATCGCTTGGCCGTTTTTTGTAGGGCTTGTATTGTATCCTATTCTTCATTACACCGTATATGATTTCTCCCGACCGTACGTTCTTGTGCATGAAATGACGCATGCTTTTTGCGCTTGGTTATGTGGGTATAAAGTCAGCAAAATTTCTATTAAAAAAAATAACGGATATGTCAAAATGAATAAAACCAATGCATTTGTGGTATTGGCTCCGTATTTTATACCGGGATATATGCTGGCTACGGTGTTATTGTATTGGGGGGGCGGGTTGGTAAGAGACATAACTGTTTTGCGTCCTTATGTATTGGGATGTGTGGGGTTTTTCTTGTCATTTCATTTTATCCAAACATTCAAGACGCTTTGGGAAGCCGACCAACCGGATTTACAATTGGCCGGCGGAAAGATTTTTTCTTTGGTTACAATCGTTTTGGCTAATTTGTTGATTTTAGCCGGTGTGCTCAAAGTTTTGTATCCCATGCAAGTACATTTGCAAGCGGCCGGATTGCAGGTAATAAAAGGAACCGTTACTACCTGGCGAATTATAGTAAACTATATAATAGAATGGGTTTTAAATACACTTTAATTTATGACTAAGAAAAAAGGAAAATGGCTGCGCTTCTTGCGCTTTTCAAAGAATTTTGGCAAATCCTTTGCCATTTTTGCGCTGCGGACATTTTTGCTTTTTTCGATGCTAGCTATTTTGGCCGGTGTGGCGGGATGGATCCTTTTCTTGAGGGCTTTTAACCCGCAACATATTAGCGAAATGCTTACCCAAGAACTGCAAACCCGATTAGGCCGGCCGGTTATTATTTCTTCGTTGGATCTAGCATTTATTAATACATTAGAACTGAAAGGATTTTCTGTTTTGGATACGGAGGGAGAACCCGGCCGTGCACTCGTATCAGCGGAGTCCGTAATGTTAACTTTCAGCTTGCCTGCCTTGTTGGATAAAAAGCTAATCATTGAAGATGTAACGCTTGTGGCGCCCCGGTTTAATGTTGTCCGGCAGGAAAACGGCTTGTATAATATCCCGCAAATTCAAACACCGCAGCGGGAATCGGTGTATACCAGCAAATCCGGGGAGCGGTTCGTAGTGCACGTAAATAACTGGACTGTTAAAAATGCGGTGCTGAGTTACAAAGATTTAAAAACTTCCGTAACGCACGCCCTGTATGGGTTAAACCTCTATTTTGAGAAGTTGCGTTTTGACGAACTATCCCGTTTCACCTTGGATATGGTGTTTCGTAGCGAATGGGAAGGCAATATTTCCGATATGGAAATTGAAGGAACGGGGCATGTAAACTTTGCAGATTTTGATTGGGGAAAATTTGCGCTGCGCAGTTTCCGTGCGCAAGCGTATTTGTTCCGCAAACCGGTGGAAATTACATTGGATTTGGATAATTTGCGTCAACCGTATTTTAATTTACAAGCTACTATCCCGGCGTTCACCAATAAAGATTTATCTCTTTTCCACTTGGAAAACAACGCTTTTTCCCTTCCCAAATCGACGGTGACGGCAAAAGGCGTGTGGCAAAATGATTACCAGCAAATTAAATTGGAACAAGCCACTTTAACAGCTGCGGATATCAAAGCTACCGGCAACGGATTGGTTACTTTCTCACAACCGTCTTACGTGGCAGATTTCAACGTGGCTACCAACACATTTGCGCTATCGGGGAAAGAAAAATACTGGCCTTTGCTCGCAAAATATAAGATGAAAGGCAGCGGTTCCCTTTCTGCACAAATCAAACGCCAAGGCGGCAAATTTTCTGTACCGCTTTTCCATGCCGACGTTAAAGATGCACAGGGAGAACTTTATACGTTCCCCCTTGAAAACTTAACGGGAGAAATCCAAATCAAGGACCATTTTACGGATTGGTACGTGCGCACCCAAACGGGGAAGGTGCAGGTAGATCGTACCACTTTTGAAAAATTGCAGCTAAGTACCACCTGGCGCAAAGGGAATTTGTATGCCCATATAGCGGATAGCGATTTAAACGGCGTTCCTTTCCGCATGAGTGTAACGGTTAATAATTTGAAAAGTAAAAACCGTAAAATCCGCACGAACTTATACCTAAAGAAACTAGATCCTATGGCCTTTATTGAAACCGTGCGTGATTTCGTAACCGTTATTTCTCCGTTGGTGGGGGCCGGTCCGGCAAAGCCGGAGGTAACCGGGGAATTGGCGTGGTTGCGCAATTTCCGTGACCGTCTGCCCAATTTTATGCCCAATTTGGCGGGGACCTTTGCGGCGGATACCTTTTCTTCTCAAATTTTATCGGGCAATAACTTTGATGCGGAATTCGATTTTACGGGCCTTGAGGAAGGCGCTGCCCGCTTGAACGGCACGTTGAACACTCGTTTGGAGGGGGGCGTCATTCACCAAATGGAAAAACTGGCCGAAGAACAACAAGCGTTAAACGTTACATTTCAACCGTTTATTATTATGAATCGTATGGAGAAAGCCGGGAGTTTTAAAGTAGGGAAAGTACTAAAAGATGTAGAATTTTCCGATATGGCGGTTGCAGCAGAATTTGAAAATGGTAAAATGAATATTAAAAATGCGTATACCGTAGGGCCCACTATTTCCGCAAACGTAAGCGGATGGACGGATTGGGTAAACGAAACGTTTGATTTAACAATTTGGACGATGTTCCATAATACTTCCCGCGGTAGCGCATTGGCGGAAAATTTAACGGATGAATCCGGGAACCCGGCATTGGCTTTCCGTGTTTCAGCGGCTATGAACAAGCCGAAACTGGAAATGAAAAGTGCCAAAAAAGCCGGTCAAACCATTCAAACGGCGCAAGAGCAAGGATTGCCCACGGATTTCCACACCGCCGAAGAATTTTTAAAAGGAGACTTCCATGCCAAGAAATAACATTGACGTTCTTTGTTTGCTCCAAGAACACGGAGCCATCCTGGAAGGGCATTTTGTAATGCCTTCTGGTTTTCACAGCCAGACGTATTTGCAAACTTCCCTTTTAATGCAGCACCCCAATTTGGCGCAACGCATTGCGGGGGCTTTATCGGACAAATTTACCAAAAAAGCAGATGTAATTATGGCGCTTACCCCGTCCGATTCTGTATTGGCGCAAGAAGTAGCGCGCACGCGCGGCGTACGGGCTATTTTCGCTTCCAAAGATGATGACGGAAATATGATTTTAAAACATAATTTCACAATCAAAGAGGGGGAAAACGTGCTGATTGTGGATGATGTGGCTGTTTCCGGGCGCAAAATTAACCGTGCTATTGAACTGGTCAACCGCCTCAAAGGGGAAGTAATCGGCGTGGGCGTAATTGTGGATCGCTCTATGGGTTACTTGCCGCTTACGGTACCGTTGCGGTCACTTTTGGCGTATCCGATTCAAACTTTTACGGCCAAACAATGCCCGCTTTGTGCGGCTAAAATTCCGTTCACCAAAGTAGAAGGATTGAATCAATAATTTTATGATGACCGAAATTAAACTCAAAGCCAAAGAAGAACGCCGTTTGCAAGCCGGCCATTGGTGGGTATTTTCCAACGAGATTGACGGTTTAGATACCTCTATTGAGCCGGGCACGTTGGTACGTGTTGTCAATCACGAAGGCAAACAAGTGGGGTATGGTTGTTTTAACCCGCACAGTTTAATTGCGGTCCGTTTAATTACCAAAGGCGAGGGGGACTTGCCGGAAGATTTTGTGTTTGAAAATTTAGACAATGCTTATGCGTATCGCAAGGAAATCGGGGTGCGCAAATACGGCCGTATGTGCTACGGCGAGGCCGATCATATGCCCGGCCTTATCGTGGACCGTTACGGGGACGTATTGGTAGTGGATGTTTTAACGGCTGGCATGGAGCAGTTAAAACCGCAAATTACCAAAGCACTCAAAAAAATCTTCAAACCCAAAGGCATTTATTATAAAAATGACAGTTCCTTCCGCGCGTTGGAGGGGCTCACCAACACGCCTGAAATTATCGGCGAAGTGCCCGAAGAAGTAGAAATTGAAGAGAACGGCGTAAAATACAGTGTGCCGCTTCGCGGTGGGCAGAAAACCGGTTTTTATTTTGACCAACGCGAAAACCGCGAATTTTTAAAACCGTATTTCAAAGATAAACTGGTGCTTGATTTGTATTCCTATATTGGTTCCTTTGGCATTACGGCCGCATTGGCCGGCGCAAACCAAGTGTGGGGGTGTGATTCCTCTGCTGCGGCTGTAGAATATGCCAAGAAAAATGCGGAACTTAACGGTGTTTCGGATATTGCTATTTTCCATCGTGACGATGCCGAGCGTTTGCTTTCCGCCATGAAAAAAGGCGAACTGCCGGACCAACCCGATATCGTTTTGTTAGACCCGCCCGCGTTTGTCAAAAGCCGCAAGGCACTCCCGCAGGCGGTTGGCTTGTATGTAAAACTTGTCAAAATGGCGCTTGAGGGTTTAAAACCCGGTGGGTATTTGGCATTCTCCACCTGCAGCCACCATGTTTCGCGTGAACTGTTTGTGGACATTATCCGCCAAGGTGTCAGCAAATCCGGTACGAATGCGGTGCTGGTGGAATTGCGCGGCCAAGCCAAAGACCACCCGGTGCTGATCGGTATGCCGGAAACGGAATATCTGCACTTTGCATTGGTGCAAAAGCGATAAAACTTTTAGTATATAAAAACCGCCTTTACAATTTAGTAAAGGCGGTTTTCTTTTTGAAGAGACTTACTCATTCAACATCAACAGATATCCTAAAATTAATTGGAGCAGAAGGAATATATTTTACTCGCTTAGGGGATTCATATGTGTAAGCTCCCCCGGGTTTTGTTTGATGAGCAGAAAAATATAGCACATCACTAGAAATCGACCCCGTTGTAAACTTTACAAAGAGGCCACGCGTCCAGTAAGCGTTACCTTGAGCGTCCCATTTGCTGATATATTGGGTACGAGTTACACGTACTATGCCAAACTCGTTGCTCGTGTGGCTATTCCTTCGATCAGCAATGGCATCCATACATCCCGGCCATGCTTTACATATCTTTTCATTAGGGAAAAGAATACTGAGATTTTCCACTAAAGCATGAGTAGAAGGTTCCTGCGGCAACGGGTGCCCTGGGAATTTATTTCGCATTTCGGTGGGCGGAAGATATTTGACATTTCCACCCTTTTTATCTGAAATCCGCAAAAATTCATAAGCTTTTATTTGACCGTTTTCGCGGGTTTGTGCGTAAAAACGGTGCCACCACACGGCTTCTTTTCCATCCCAGTCGGGAATCCAATGTGCGACTTCAGTATCTATCAACTGAAAAGAAACAGTATTGGCAGATTTTAGTCCTACCCATTCCTGGCAGCCGGGCCATTCTTCGCACATTTGTTTCACGCGTTCATCAGCATAGAGGTTGCGTTGCTTAACAGCCGCTTTCTTTGCATTGGTGGCCAATTCTTTTGCAGAGGGTTCTTTAGCAACAGATGCAACGCTAATTAAAACCAATGCAAAAGTCGTTGTTAGTGTTATTAGTTTTTTCATAATCACTCCATTTTAAAAAATAAAGTCCGGGTGGTAAGGACATTGGTTAATTTTGTGCGGATTGTGATGAATATAAGCCCCACCCACTTTTTTTTGCTCTGTATAGAATGCCAAAGAAGCGCTTCCGCCGGAATAATAGTAAAGTTGTACATACAAACTGCGCGCCCAAAGAGCGTTGCCGTTTTCATCATAGTTATGAATATACTGTTCCTCTACTGCTTTACTGATACTGGCCATTTTTTCTTTAAGCAGTTCTTTACACTTATCCCATTTTAGACATTTCGCTAAACTATCGTTGGATGTAGTAGACACGTGGTAACGTGCGTGCTCGGAAGGGTGTTCTTTTATCGGATGTTCCGGAAATTTTTTAATTTCATCAGGAATGAGATAAATATACCCGCGGCTTTCCTTGATGTATTTGAGAGTGTCGGTATGAGAATTATCCCTGTCTATTTTAATTCGTTCAAAGCGGTAGGCCTTTGCTTTGCTACCTTCCACTGTTTGCAGATAAAAGATATGTTTCCAAAGGGTCTCATTTTTCTCAAAATGAGTTATCCTGTGTTCTATTTCCGCATCAATCACGTGGAAGGAGCCGGGTTGCTGGGCGGCGCGGTTGGCTACCCATTCCTGGCAGCCGGGCCATTCTTCGCACATTTGTTTCACGCGTGGTTTGCTGTAAATAGAGGCATATTTGCTTGTTTCCCGTTTTACGGCCGCTGCCAATTCTTTAGGGGTGCTCTTGGCGTATACATAAGAAACGCTTGCCAAAATGAGCAAGGTACTGATAATCACAAATAATTTCTTCATTTTATGCTCCTCATCATTAGTGACGTATAAAGAAGGCAAAATCAGGTTGTCTGTCTGCTTCCTGCAAAACAGAGTTTGCCTTTTTTGCATCAATATATTTAAACGGTTCCCCTAATTTATTTTGGCGTGCTATTAATGCCCCTTTAGGGAAGGAAAGGACATTTAGAAACCAAGGGGCCCAATCCAAGCGGCGCACCCAAAGCGGGTTGTCTTTTTCATCCCAAAGAACGCGTTGTTGTTCTATGGCGCTCATTACCTGTAACCAGGAATTATCCATCATGGAGCCGGCCCATCTTTTGCGTAGTTTGTTGTCTTTCGGGAGGTCAACGGGGCCAATTTCCCAGGTTTCTATTACACACTTAGCGTGTTCGGAAGGCATATCGGTAAACGGGTGTCCGGGGAATTTCTTAATTTCCTTAAGATCAAAACCGAATTCCTTATCCTTTGCGATAACATAAGCTCGTGTTTGTAAATCTTCCATTGTTTTTATGTACAAGTTGTAATGCCAAATGGATGCTACGCTCCATGGGGATTTCTTCTCTGGGTTAGTAACATAATATTCCACTTCCGCATCAATAATGTGGAAAGAAGGGTTTTTCTTGTGCTGTTCTTTGGCCCATTTTTCACAACCGGGCCATTCTCGGCACATTGTTTTTACGCGGTCGAACATATAGTATTTTTCCTGTTCCAACACTTTACGCGCGATATTGGACTTCAACTTGGAAGTTGTGGCCTGTGCATATGTGGGTACCAAGCTGATTAAAATGAGTGTTGCACTGAGTAATAAGCAATATAATTTTTTCATAAAATATCCTTTAATACCTTTATCCTATCTTTAGAGAGAAAAATTAGGAGTATCCGAGGAAGATGTTCTATGCAAAATTGAATTTGAATTCTTCGCATCAATATACTTAAACGGATCTCCCAATTTTTGTTGACGGGCGATTAATGCCCCTACACGCGTTTTATCGTCAACGGCCCCGGCAAGAGTAAAATCAAGGCGACGTTCCCATCTCGGATTATCTCCATTCTTGTCCCAAATGACGCGTTGTTGCTCGCTGGCCCATCGAATATGCGGCCAAAAAGGTCCTATGGCTTGGGGCCATTTTTTATATATTTCACTACCTACGTATTTGGAGTGTTGTGCAGGCATATTGGTAAACGGATGCCCCGGAAATTTTTTGATTTTTTCAGGTAAGGGACGAAAATACTGTTTAGTACTTACAGGAACCGCATAAATTGTTTGGAGTCTTGCGCGAAACAAGTAAACTTGCGGCCGCCAATCCTCAAACACTTCTATATAAAGGTTATAGGCCCAAACAAGTTCCACGGGGTCTATTACGTAGTATTCCACTTCCGCGTCTCTGATTTTAAAGGACGGGTTTTCTTTGTAGCGTGCCATGGCCCATTCCTTGCATTTGGGCCATTCCTCGCATATTATTTTTACGCGGTCGGACATGTAAAAATCTTCACGTTCTAATAATTTGTGCACAATGTTGGATTTCAACTTGGAAGTTGTGGCCTGTGCATATGTGGGTGCCAAGCTGATTAAAATGAGTGTTGCACTGAGTAATAAGCAATATAATTTTTTCATTTGTTTGATACCTCTTTTGGGCGATATACTACCGTAATACAAAAATGTGGAATATAGTGTGCCCTAATTAAAATAGAATTCGCTTTTTTCGCATCAATGTATTTAAACGGTTCTCCTAATTTATTTTGGCGCGCAATCACCGCATATCTTTTCATATCTTCGACAGGATATATGCCGGAGAATATAATGTAATCAAAGCGGCGCTCCCAGCAGGGATTGCCGTTTTTGTCCCAAATAACACGCTGTTGTTCCACGCCTCTTCCCATTTGCCACCAATGTTCATCAGATATTTCCGGCCATCTCTGGCGCATTTTTTTGCTGTGGTAGGGGGCTCCATAACGCTCTTCCAATTCGTACCTGGCATGGTTGGAGGGCATATCAGTAAATGGGTGGCCGGGGAACTTTGCGATTTTTTGAGGAGTGTCCGGGAAAGAATAAGGATTTTCGGATTTGTGATTAATTTCCGTTCTAAATACGTAAAATTGTTCTTGTAAATTTTCCAACACTTTTACGTAAAAATTGTGTTGCCAAAAAGGCCATCCAGAATTCTGTTCAACATAATATTCCACTTCCGCATCAATAATGGTAAATGATGGATTTTCCTTTCGGCGTGTCATGGCCCATTCCTTGCATTTGGGCCATTCTCGGCACATTGTTTTTACGCGGTCAAACAAATAATACTTTTCACGTTCTAATATTCTGTTACGTTCTGATATCCTGCGCGCTACGTTGCTTTGGAGAGCAGATTGTGGCTGGTCATCTATAAGACATTTGCGGGGGTGAGCTTGTCTAGTGTTAGCTTGGGAAGTTTGGGCTTGTACATATACCGGGGCAAGCAGAAAACTCGCAGACATCAACATAAGTATTCGTTTCAAGGTAAACAATTTCTTCATTGTTCGCTCCTGTAAGGATACATTTTCCAAAATTCTATAATTTCCCCCAGATTATCGCAAGGGCCAAAAGACCCAAGTGTTGCGTGGGCCTTTTGACGCCTGTTTTGTATTGCGCGTCCTAACAAAATTTGGTATTATATTACTGTAATGCCGAGGTAGCTCAGTGGTAGAGCACTGGTCTGAAAAACCAGGTGTCGACAGTTCGATCCTGTCCCTCGGCATTTCGCTTTTTATATAAAAGAGTGTTTTTCAAATTCCCGCACAACGTTTTCCAAGTATTGCTGGTCTTCTGCGTCAAAGCGGTTTTCAATGGGGGAATCTATATCCAGTACACCCCACACTTGCTTGTTTTTGAAAATCGGTATAACAATTTCACTTTTAGAAGCACTATCGCACGCAATGTGGCCGGGGAATTTATGTACATCGGCCACTCGTTGGGTTTGGCCGGTTTGCGCACATGTGCCACATACGCCACGCCCCATTTTTATCCGCACACAAGCCGGTTTACCTTGAAATGGTCCCAATACCAGTTCGTTCCCGCGTAAGATGTAAAACCCGGCCCAATTCAAATCGGGCAGTCCGTTAAAAAGGGCCGAGGATACATTGGCCATATTGGCTATTGCATCCGTTTCCATTTGCAAAAGAGCGGTAATTTGAGGAATTAAACTTTTATAAATTTGATTTTTTGTCATAGCCCAATTGTAGCAAAATTATTGTATCCCCATTTGAAAAGAGGTACACTGTATATAATAAGTTTTTTTAGGTCTGTCCCTAAAAACGCAGAGGAGGCTTATGCCCAAAATTGAAGTGGACACCAACCGCTGCAAAGCGTGTTATCTGTGTGTGAACGTGTGCCCGAAGAAATGTTTGGCCCCTTCAAAAACGATTAGTAAGAAAGGGTATTTCCCGGCGCAGCAAATCCGGCCGGAGGATTGTATCGGCTGCAAGATGTGTTATGTGATGTGCCCCGATGTGGCCATTACGGTACTAAAGGACTGATTTTATGACCCAAAAAACATTACGTAAAGGCAACGAAGCCCTGGCCGAAGGTGCCATCCGTGCCGGTGCACGATTTTTTGCCGGCTATCCTATTACCCCCCAAAACGAAGTGCCGGAATATATGGCGGCCCATATGGCTGACAACGGGGGTGCATTTGTCCAAGCGGAAAGTGAAGTAGCCGCTATCAATATGGTGTACGGCGCTGCTGCTACCGGTACGCGCAGTATGACCAGTTCTTCCTCCCCGGGGATTAGTTTAAAGCAAGAAGGGATTACCTATTTAGCCAGTGCCGATTTACCGTGTCTTATCGTAAACGTAATGCGCGGTGGACCGGGGTTAGGCAGCATTTCCGGTGCGCAGGGGGATTATTTCCAAGCCACACGTGGCGGTGGGAACGGGGACTATCACATCATTGTATTGGCTCCCAATTCTGTGGAAGAATTAGGAAATTTCCCCAAACTCGGTTTCGATTTAGCGGAAAAATACCGTATGCCGTGCATGATTTTGGCCGACGGAATTTTGGGCCAAATGATGGAAAGTATGGCGTTTAACTTTGACCCTGTGGACCCAAACAAAATCGGCAAGTTTGACTGGGCCGTGGATATCCACAAAAACGGCCGCAAGAAAAGCAAAGTGTTTTCTTACAAAGGGGACAATTTAATTGCGGATGTTACCGAGCGCGCCAAACGCTATGGCCTAATCGAAAAAACCGAAGCCCGCTATGAAGCCCGCAACTGTGAAGGGGCGGATGTCATTTTAGTAGCGTATGGTCTGTCTTCCCGTGCTTGTTTGGAAGCGGTAAGCAAGGCTGAAGAAAAGGGCTTAAAAGTGGGCCTTTTCCGCCCGATTACACTTTGGCCGTTCCCTTCCAAAGCCCTCAAAGAGGTATCACAAAAAGCCAAAGGTATTTTGGTGGTGGAACAAAGTTTGGGCCAGTTGGTACAAGACGTAAAGCTTGCCGTTGGGGACAGTGTGCCAGTAGGGCTTAATGCTTATCCTGCCGGCGGTCAACCGGACGGTGAGCAAATTTTAACGGCAGCCAAATCGCTCTTAACCGGCAAAAAAGAAGGACTTTTTGATTTACAAACTCATGCCGAAGGATTTACCTATGAATGCAAGCGGGACTTGTCGCTTGGTGTGCAAGGCGACCGCAAGGAGGTAAAATAATGTCTACCATTTTAGCTAAAAAACCTTCTACTCTTACCGATCTACCCATGCACTATTGTCCGGGTTGTGGTCACGGGATTGTGCACCGGTTACTTGCA
This sequence comes from Elusimicrobiaceae bacterium, assembly GCA_016283355.1. GTDB lineage: Bacteria > Elusimicrobiota > Elusimicrobia > Elusimicrobiales > Elusimicrobiaceae > Avelusimicrobium. The sequence continues at coordinate 23,616 of JAEEMS010000013.1, forward strand.
GAAACATTTGAAGAACTTAATATTGCAGACCGTGTTATTGGTGTGGCTCCGGTAGGGTGTGCCGTATTTGCCGACGATTATTTTACGTGTGATACCGTGCAAGGTGCGCATGGCCGCGGGCCTGCGATTGCTACGGGTGTCAAACGTTCAAAACCGGGGGCTATCGTATTTTCCTATCAAGGGGATGGCGACCTTGCTTCTATCGGTATGGCGGAAATTGTCCACGCCGCCGTGCGCAGTGAAAACATTACCGTTATTTTTATTAACAATGCTATTTACGGAATGACCGGCGGCCAAATGGCACCTACCACACTGGTTGGCCAAGTGGCTACCACGGCTCCCAAAGGGCGTGACCCGAAAATGCAAGGGTGGCCGATCAATATGTGTGAGATGCTTTCACAAATTACCGGTTCCAAATATCTGGCGCGTGTAGCGGTGGACACTCCTCAAAACGTACTGAAAGCCAAGGCGTGCATCAAAAAAGCGTTTGAGAACCAGGTAAATAATGTTGGTTTTTCCATGGTGGAAGTAATTTCCCAATGCCCTACCAACTGGCATGCATCCGTGGAACAAGCACTTGAATTTGTGCGTACCAAAATGATTCCGCAGTATCCGCTGGGTGTATTTAAAGATGAGGGGGCGAAATAATGTATCAAGGAATTCGTATAGCAGGATTTGGCGGACAAGGCGTTGTTTCTGCCGGAATTTTACTGGCACAAGCGGGCGTAGAAAATAAATTAAATGCCAGCTGGTTGCCCTCTTACGGGCCGGAAATGCGCGGCGGAACAGCCAATTGTTCGGTGGTCGTTTCCGATGGCGAAGTGTACACGCCTATCGTATCAGTGCCGGACACGGTTATTGTAATGAATGAGCCATCCCTTCCTAAATTTGAGCCCATGCTTAAAAAGGGTGGGCTACTTATTTTAAACAGTTCTTTGGTAAATTCACACCCTACACGTAAAGATATCCAAGTGCTTTGTGTGCCGTGCAACCAAATCGCCGAAAAAGTCGGCATGGCTCGCGTGGCTAATTTGGTGGCACTGGGTGCATTTATCAAAGCTACCGGAGCGGTGACGTTGGAAAGTGTGGCGCATGCCATGAAGAAGGTTTACAAACGTGCCAAACCGGAAATGTTGGAACTCAACCAAAAAGCATTGCAAGCCGGCTTTGATGCGGTTTAATGCTTTTGAAGCGGATGATATTTTTGGGCTAAATAGCAGAAATAGAGTCCGGGGATTGTTACCAGTCCGGCTATCAAGAGCGCATTTCGTAATTGGTAGAAAGAAGAAAGAGTGCCGATCAGCGTAGGGGAAAGGGCATCCCCCAACAAGTGGATAATAAAAATGTTTACCGCAAACGCCATGGAGCGTACCGTGGGGGCAGTGGTATCTATCAATGCAGCGGAGATTGCCCCCGTTGGCAAGAATAAAAGTACAATTACCGCACTAAAACATACCAGCATTCCCCCTAACGATTGGGCCCACAAACCCGCCCCCATAAATGGCAAACAACCTATCAACGCAAAGGCCATGGTCAAATAGTATCCCCGGGGTGTTTTGGCAAATAAATATTCCGCTAATTTACCACCTAACCAAGTACCGGCTGCCCCACCGACAATTAACAATCCGCCAAACAACGTGCCGGCTTGTGCGGTATTGATATGCAGATAACGGACTAAATAAGTGGGTATCCATGCTGCGCATCCGCCCATTAAAAAAGTAATCATGGCCTGTGTAAGGCAAATGTATAAAAACGGTTTATTTTGTAAAAGGGCGCGGTACTCTTTCCAACGGGGTTCTTTTTCGCGGGTGTGATGTGCTTCATCTTTAAGATGTCCGCTGAGCAGCGCCAACACAAATCCCGGGATAGCTACGCACATAAACGCGGCTTTCCATCCCCAATGTTGCCCGATCGCTCCGCCTAAAGCATAACCTAGGGCACTGCCCAACGGTAACGCCAAGCCAAAGGAGGCCAATACGCGGGCATGTTTTGCTTTGGGGTAATGTTCCGCCAGAAAAGGTTGAGCCACGGTGGTAAATCCGCCTTCCCCAATGCCGGTTAATCCGCGGGCACACAGCAACATCGCAAAATTTTTAGCTCCGGCGCACAGCAATGTGGCGGTACTCCATACAAAGGCACTGGCTTGTATCCATTTTTGACGGGCGGAACGGTCTGCCAGGTAACCGATTAACGGAGCGTAGCACATATACACCACCATAAAGGCCGAGGCCAACGTGCCCAGTTGCCAATCGGCCAAGTGTAAGTCACGCTGTAATAACGGAAAAACGGCATAAAGTGCTTGCCGGTCTATATAATTAAATAAATTCAAAAAAAATAAAATAACAAAAATGTACTTGTTTTTTTTCATATTTCCCTTATTCTATAAAATAAGGGTAGTTTGTTGAAATTTTTATATAATACGGGTACGGAGGATTTATGAAAAAAGGGTTTACGTTAATTGAACTGCTGATTGTAACGGTAATTGTAGGGGTATTGATGGCAGTAGCCGCGCCTAAGTTTTATATAGCGTTGGAGCGGGGCCGCTCGGCGGAAGGGTTGAGGTATATCGAACAGGTGGCGACGGATTTAAATGCTTATTATATGGCTCATGGCAAATATCCGACAGGTGCAGACCTGCAGCTCTACACGAATGGAGATTATTCTACGCAATATCCACGCTTGAAACATTTTGAGCATATAACGGCGGGTGGATTATGGATTTCGCGAAAAGCCGACAATAAAGTTTGGATACGGTTGAAACGGAGAGGGTTTTATGCCATGTACGGTCACCTGCACGATGGCACACTGACAGGGATTACCTGTACCAATGGTCCGAACGACGATAGACAAACCTCGGGAAATGAATTTGCACGTTATTGCCAACAGTTGGGGTTTAAACAGAAAGGAACCAGCAGTGCTATTTATCAAATGGAAATTGTACCCGGGTTTCGGGATGCGTTCTGCGAGGGAATAACGGGTTGTGCCAGTTGAAAGATTTATAACAAAATTGAAAATAGGCAAGTTTAAATTTGGAAAAGATTGGTTATGAAAAAGGGTTTCACGTTGATAGAGATGTTGATTGTGGTGGTAATTGTGGGCACGCTGATGGCTGTGGCGGTTCCCAAGTATCATATTGCTCTTGAAACGGGGCGTTCCCGCGAAGGTATTGTATACATAAAGGCGTTGGCGGACGATTTAAACGCGTATTATTGGATGTGGGGTCATTACCCTCTTACATCCGCTGGTATGCAAGATCTGGGTGAAACTGTATATTGGAATAATCTTTCGGATAGGGGCTTACCAAAATTAAATCATTTTTTTATGCAAATCCCTGCGAAAGGTTGCACCTCGAATACCTGCAATATCGGTATAGAACGAAATGGCGGGGATATGTATAGTTTGGAGATTCATCTTACCAATGGAGAAATTGACAACATGTTATGTAGCGCTTGTTTGCAAACGGGTCCCAATACTTTATCATGTAATGGTGCTCGGGAAAGTTATAATCGCTATTGTAGTGTAATCGGAAAAGAATCAGTAGCAGCTAACGGTGCTACTATTTATCCTATCTTATAGAAATAAAATCTTATAAATTTTACCCCCGGATTTTCCGGGGTTTTTTATTTTAAGAAATGAGGGAATACTTAAGCCGGGCGGTTTTGACGCAATGTTTCAAATAAAACAATAGCCGCGGAAGAAGATAAATTGAGAGACCGTACCGGTCCGCTCATCGGAATAGTAAATAGGCGGTCTTTATAAATTTCGTAAAATTCTTTGGGTAGTCCAAACCCTTCCGCCCCAAATACCAGGTAAGCATCGGCCGGGATGTGTACGTCCCAATAAGCGGTTTTCCCTTTGGTGGAAAGAAAAAACAATTTGTCACGTGTGGGTTTTTCTTTTTCTAAAAACAGTTCCCATGTTTCGTAGCGGCGGTAATCCAGATTAGGCCAATAATCAAGCCCGCTGCGCCGTATTTCTTTAGAGGCAATTTTAAATCCCAGTTTCCCTACCAAATGCAAACGGGTGCCGGTGGCCACACAAGAGCGGCCGATATTGCCGGTATTGAAAGGAATTTCGGGGTTTACAAGTACAATGTTGAGCATAAAATAAACAGCCGCCCTCCTCTTTTAAACAAAGGAGGACGGATAATTTTTAAAGTGTTATTCTTCCCAACGGATAAACAGTGGCGTTAGGATATGGGGCAACGCCGGGTTCTTGGGGAGCACACGTAACGCATAATCTTGCCGTCCGCTGTTGATGGGAGCCATGGAAACCTCATAGATATAAGCATCTCCTTCTTTGCCGGTGCAATTCATGGGGATGGCAGCTTCTTTAAGGATATCCCCGCGGTTACCACGTTGGCCCAAGTAAAGTTCCACCTGTATATCTTCGGGCAATAAATTGCCCAAAAATACACGTGCTTTGAAATTTACCTGTGAACTCATCAAGATAGCATTTTCCGGTTGGGGTGTAATGTCCGTAACGGACACGCGATACCAGTTATCCGCAATTTTTTTGTGCCAATCGGCTATCCGTTCTATTTTTCCGGGTTCGTTAAGCCCTAAGCCATAGTTATGGGCCGGTACATAGAACATTTGATAGTATTCTTTTACCATGCGGTGTGTGTTGAAAAACGGCACGATGCGTTTGATAGATTCCTTCATCAGGGCCATCCAGGCCGGAGAATAATTTTTTCCTTCTTCTTTCGCATAGTAGGTGGGAGCAATTTCTTGTTCAATAAGGTTATAAAGAGCTTCCGACTCCACACTGTCGCGTTCTTCATCGGACCTATACACTTCCGGCCCGCCGATAGACCACCCGAATTCACAGGGGCCCACTTCATCCCACCAACCGTCTAATACGGACAATGCCAACGCCCCGTTAAGAGCCGCTTTCATGCCGCTGGTACCGCTTGCTTCCATCGGGCGGATGGGGTTGTTGAGCCAAATGTCTACCCCTTGTACCATGTAGCGGGCCACGTTCATGTTGTAATCTTCCAAGAATACGATTTTATTTTTAAAGCGAGGATCGTTCTGTGTCAGCCCGACAATCAATTTGATAAATTCTTTACCTGCGGTATCGGCCGGGTGCGCTTTTCCGGCGAAGACAAATTGTACCGGTCGTTCCGGATTGTTGACAATTTTATCTAAGCGGTTTAAATCTTTAAAAAGCAACGTTGCCCGTTTGTAAGTAGCAAAACGGCGGGCAAAGCCGATGGTTAATACTCCATCTTTCAGTACGCGATTTGTTTTCTTGACAGTTAATAAATCAAACCCTTGGCGGCTTAGCTGGTGGGCAACACGTTCCCGGGCCATGCCGATGAGTTTGTTTTTGCGTGCAGAGTGGACGGCCCATAATTCTTCGTTGGGAATATTGTCCACGTTGTTCCACAAATTGGGGACCGAAGGGTCCATTTCGCTGAGTTGATCGTTGTTAAACAGGTAACGGCGGACAAGTTCATTGAGCTCATGGGAAATCCACGAAGCACTGTGTACCCCGTTGGTAATGCTGGTAATCGGCACTTCTTTGAGTGGAAGTTCCGGCCACAAATTATGCCACATTTCACGACTGACCAGTCCGTGTAATTTGGCCACTCCATTGCAAAACGCGGATAAGCGCAAAGCCACTACGGTCATACAGTAAGTGGCCGATTGCGGAGTTTCCTTACCGATAGCTAAAAATTGATCCCAAGAGAGTCCCATTTCTCCGGCGTAATAGGCCATATATTTGCGGACGAGTTCCGGGTTGAAATGTTCGTTCCCGGCGATGACAGGTGTGTGGGTAGTAAATACGGAAGTGGTCCACACTTTTTCGCGCGCTTGGGCGAATGTTAATTTTTCGCGTCGCATCAAATCAATAATACGTTCAAATAATAAGAAAGCGCTGTGCCCTTCGTTAATGTGATAAACCGTCGGGTAAATTCCCATGGCATTTAACGCTTTTACCCCGCCGATACCCAGCACTACTTCCTGGCGGATGCGGTTTTCGCGGTCACCGCCGTAGAGTTTTTCGGTAATGGCGCGTTGAGCGGGTGTGTTTTCTTGCAAATTGGTATCTAACAAGAACAAAGAAGTTCTTCCTACCGGTACACGCCAAATGCACGCTTTCACGGTTTCATTTGCCAGGTGGATATCTATGATGATATCTTTCCCGTCTTTGGTTACGCGTTCTACCGGCATGTGGGCCCAATCGTTATCGGGGTATTCTTCATTTTGCCACCCTTCCCGGTTGAGTACTTGGCGTACGTACCCCTGTTTGTAAAACAGCCCCACGCCGATGATCGGCATTCCCAGGTCGCTGGCGGATTTCATGTGATCCCCTGCCAACATTCCTAACCCGCCGGAATAAATGGGTAATCCTTCACCGATTCCGTATTCCATTGAAAAATAAGCAGTTAACATTTGTCCGTTTTCTTGCTTTCTCTCGTGGTACCAAGTATGCGGATCGTTTTTATACTTGTAGTAAGCGTCTTTTACTTCATTTAAATTCCGGACGAAATTTTCGTCTTGGCTTAATTCTTCAAAGCGTTTTTGCGGAATGCTTCCCAAAAACCATTTGGGGTTGCGTTTGGAGGCCGTCCATAAATCGTTATCAATTTGCACAAACAGTAAGATGGCACGCCAGTTCCACGTAAACCACATATCGTTGGCGAGTTCTTGTAAAAACTTGATATTATCTGGTAAATTCGGCTGTACATTAAAAGAATGAATTTTCATTTTCAAACCCCATTTTTAAGATACCTAGATTATATAAAAAAAGCCGATTGCTTGTACGCAATCGGCTATATGATAAAAGATTGCTCTTACAACACCGCAGAAAGGATGACAAAGTAAGCAATCAGCAACACAATTCCCAATCCAAACGCAGATTTCATCCATTCTTTGCTTTTAATTCCCAATTTGGATGCACAAATAATATTGGGAATATTGCCGGGGATCAACATCCCTCCCGATATAATCAAGCTCATCAAGAGAAACGTAAGAGTCCGGTCTGTAATGGCGGGGGTTACTTCAATAGCGGCCAGTGTGGCATTATCCAATACGGCTGAAAGCATATTAATCCAATACAACCATCCGGCGTGTAAATGCGAAATTGTTTTTAGGGCCAACGGCTTTAGGCCATCCCCTAAAAATGTTAAGGCCATTACAAACAGATAAACTTTTCCGGCGCGTATAAAAATACTTTTAACGGAATGTTCGCTTTGGGTGTCTGCCGCTTTGGCCCCGGGGGCATGTGCGATGGTATCTTCTCGTAGAGAACTGGCCATCCCGGCCATGAACAAAACACCGCCCAACACATACCACCCCAAGTGTTCGATTAAGTAGAAAAATCCGGCGTTATGCGGTGCCCCGGAAAGTTTGGAAATAACAACCGTTCCTAACGGTTCTCCGATAGCGGTTAAGATAGCTCCCATCCCGATTGCATAACAGGAAAACGTTACCAGTTTAATGCGTCCCTTTCGTCCCAACGGCAACATAACTGCCACTTCCGCCAAAATAAGCGCGGCGATAATAGCGGTAATAATGCTGGAAGAAAGCCCTAATATGAATACGATAGAAAAAAGCGTCCAACGTAGTCCCAATTTTTTAACTGCGAACTGCGTTAAATGCTGAAGTTGCGTGTGAAACTGACGGAACAACAGCCCGGCAATGAGTACGGCTGCCGTAATTTTAAGGGGATCCTTCAGCGCCACTCCCACCAAATGCCAGCTCCAAACATGGGAAACAGTCACGGCGAAAATCCCGCAAACAAACAAAAATGCTTCTAAATTTTCTTCTACTTTATGAACGGTCAGCGGAAGGAGTAAAACAACAAAGATAAGAAGAGAAAGTAACACGGTTTGAACCAACGTTAATTCCATAACACCCCTCTAAAAAACGTCCCGTACGAGATTCGAACTCGTGATCTCCGCCTTGAGAGGGCGGCGTCCTGGGCCACTAGACGAACGGGACAGATATCTTTATTTTAGCAAATTTTGAGCGAACGGTTAAGGAAGGGCTTTGCGCCAATCCTCTCCGTTAATCAGCAGTTGTTTGGCGATGACTTTTCGACCCGGCTGATAGGAATAGACCACTTCAAATTTCGTATCCGTATCGTTACGTTTACGGAAAAGTTTGTCTAAATCGCGGGCCTTGTTCTCCGGAATGTAAAAGCGGCATTGACGCCCCCAGCGGGCATCCTTGCAAAAATCTTGTTCCGGGCACTGATTCCTCTTAAATTGGGAACAATCAGTGTGTGTCCAATCGATTTGGTATTGAATGTAGTGACCGGAAAGTAAATCACGCGGGTCATAACCCATGACCGCCACCTTTACTTCACTTCCGTGATTGCGTTGCCAGGCAAGAGTAATCGTCCAAATAACAAGGCACACAAAAGGTATGGCAAAACAGATTGCTAAAATTTTTGCTTTCATTTGAATTCTCCCATCGTTCTAATATAGCGGGACGTACGCCGCAGTGCATAAATTAGTCCTAAAATCGCCAGCCCACCTGCAATAAATCCAAGGCCGGAGAGGAACAGACTCCCGAAGCACGAAGCAAACAATACAAAAATGTAAATTTCGGCTAAAATAGCGTTGCGCCGGAAGGAAATAAGATTTTGCGTTTTAATAGCCAAAAACATTCGGGCACCAAAGAAAATGAACACAAACAAATTGGCGATGATAACGGTTAGCCAATCGGGTGAGTGTAAGAAATTTCTTGTCCCCCAGTGCAACCCCAAAAGCCATGTGAAAATATATGCCAGCCATAATACCAGCTTGCTGAATGCTTTGGGGAGCAGCGTGTACGGGTGAGCCGTTTCATCCAATTTTTTACCGGCGTAACTAAGTAGACATAACAAGGCAACAAAGATAATTGCAGAGCCATCAAAAGTTTTCCAAAGGTGTTTGAGTATTTTCCCAATCCAACTCATATCGAATGCGCTGAAACATAAACACACCCATCCTAAATTAAAAAACAATGCCCGGCTTACTACTACAAATGGCAATCCCAGTAGGGCCCATGCCAGCGCGAAAGATTGCCACCCTCCTTCTAAATTAAACACTTGGCCTAATAATCCAATGGTGGCACCAATCATTAGGAAAGAAAGAATAGCAAAGAGTTCCTTTAACCCTTTTCTTTCATGTATTACACACCACCAAGTGGTATAGAATAGTGCACCCAATATAGCAAAATCTCCTACGATTTTAACAACCGCACCCAAAGCATCCCAGTTAGAAGCTATTAGTAAACAAATTCCCAATCCAATAAGCAACCCCGCAATAATGAAGGCCGTATGCCAAAAAGTATTCCCGGTGCGTTTACGTTCAAAGGTTAAAATTTTCTCACATTGCTCTTGCGTGAGTAAATTTTCTTCTTTCCAACGTGTTAGTTTGTTTTGTAAAGACATATTTTCTCCTTAAATACTAAGGGATATTGAATAAAAATTTCTGGGCGTACAGAAGCATCCCAAAATGCTAAAATATCTATATAGATGTTTTAGCATTTTTTTTAGGAGTTCTTCATATGGAAATCGGTATTGTCGGGTTGCCCAACGTGGGCAAATCCACCCTTTTTAATGCTTTGACCTGTGCCGGCGCAGAAGCCAGCAACTATCCTTTTTGTACTATCGAGCCCAACGTAGGTATCGTAGCCATTCCCGATAAACGTTTGGACAAATTGTTTGAAATGTTTAAACCGCCCAAGAAAACGGCTGCATTTATTAAATTTGTAGATATTGCCGGTATCGTCAAAGGAGCAAGTCAAGGGGAAGGTTTGGGCAACAAATTTTTAGCCAACATCCGCGAAGTGGATGCCATTATCCATGTAGTGCGACTTTTTGAAGATGAGAACGTTACCCACGTAATGAATTCCGTAGATCCTTTGCGCGATATTGAAGTAATCAATACCGAACTCATGCTGGCCGATTTGGAAACAGCCACCAAAATTTGCGACCGCTTGGCTTCTAACGCTAAATCCGGCAAAAAAGATGCCGTGGCCGCATGGGAACGGATGAAAGAAATTAAAGCCGCCCTTGAAAACGGAAAAATGGTTTCTTCTTTAGGATTAGAGCCGGAAGAACTCAAAGAATATCAATTTTTAACGTCTAAACCGGTGTTATACGTTGGTAATAATTCCGAAAAACGCAACGTAGAAAATGCGGAAAAAGTAGCCAAGTACGCCAAAGAAAACGGTTCCGGATTTGTGGAACTCTCCGTAAAATTTGAAGCCGACATTGCCGAATTTAGTGAAGAGGAAAAAAAGGCCTTCTTGGCCGAAACCGGCAACGATTATACCGGCCTGGAAAAAATTGTGCGCGAAGGAATGAAACTTTTAAACCTCTGTACCTATTTTACGGCCGGGCCGGAGGTAGAAGTGCGCAGTTGGCTTATTCCCGTTGGATGTACTGCTCCGCAAGCGGCCGGCAAAATTCACAGCGATTTTGAAAAAGGTTTTATTCGTGCAGACGTTTACACCTTTGATGACCTTGAAAAGTACGGTAGCGAAAAAGCCCTGCGCGAACACGGCCTTATCCGTAGCGAAGGGAAAGATTATATTGTAAAGGACGGCGACGTCTGCCTGTTTAAAATCAATGCCTAACATTACCTGCAAACATTTTGGCACGTGCGGCGGCTGCGCGTTGCTTAACTTATCTTATGAAGAACAAGTAGCCAAAAAACGCGCCAAACTGCAAGAAACGCTGAAAGATTTTTGGACGAAAGAAATCCCCGTTACAACGACGGAAAACCCCGTTTATTTCCGCAACAAAGTGGAACTTGGGTTTTGTCATCAAGTGAAATGGCGCGAGGATTACAAAAAGAACGATCCGGAAAATAAAACCCGCCCCTTAGAATTTGAACAAACACTCGGTTTTAAACTCAAAGGCCGATGGGACCGTGCCGTCGATTTGCAAGAATGTTTTTTATTTAGCGATAAATTAGTTCCGCTGGTGGATGCCATCCGCGCGTGGGCCGCAAAAGAGAATCTTTCTTACTACGACCAGCGCAAACACACGGGCATCTTGCGCCACCTTATGGTACGTGAAGGTAAAAACACCGGCGAACAAATTGTAGTGTTGTTTGTTACGGACGATTTTAACGAAAAAACGTTTGTGGCCGCCGTGGAATCCGTACTCCCCAATGCCCACATTATGGCGGCCGTGAATAATGGCCTCGCGGATACCGCCGAGCCGGAAAGTTTGCGTGTGCTAAAAGGCAAAGATCACATTTTTGAAAAAATTATGTTGACGGACAGGGACGGAAAAACCGAGCGCGAAGTCATTTTTAAACTTTCTCCGCAGTCATTTTTCCAAACCAATACGTCCACTGCACAAAAGATGTATTCCAAGGTGCGTGGGGTTGTTAAACAAATTGCGCCTAAACGCATTTACGATTTGTACGGTGGGGCGGGAAGTTTTTCGCTCTCGTGTGCGGACCTGTGTGAGAAAAGTATTTGTGTGGAAAGTGTGGCTCCGGCCATTTATAACGGCATTGAAAACGCTAAACTAAATAACGTCAAAAACGTGCAATTTTTTTGCTCTCGCGTGGAAGATTTTGTAAAAGAGCAACCTATAGAGAAAAAAGACGCACTCATTATTTTGGACCCACCTCGTAGCGGTATGCACCCGCGTGCGTGTAAGGCAGTAGCGCAGAGCAACGTGGAAAATGTACTTTACATTTCCTGCAACCCCGTTACGTTGGCAACGGACCTTAAAACACTCACGCAGCACTATAACATTTTGAACGTGGAAGCGTTTGATTTCTTTCCGCACAGCGAACACATAGAAACATATGTACAACTAAAATTAAAATAAAGGAGATACTGTGGCATGAAAAGAGCTAAGTTTTGGGGATTAGTAGGGGCCTACAGTTTGGATTTCTTTGTTATCTTTGTAGTCGGAGCTTCTTTGCTTTCCCATCTTACCTTTTCGGGGAGTTCCCTACTAGGTTTCCAAGTTGAACAATTGGACGGGGATCGTTTGATTCCAGTTTTGGATTTATTTTTATATATTTTTTGTTTGTTGTATTTTTTTATTTTTGAGGGAATCATAGGGAATGCGTCCCCTGGGAAAATGGCTACGGGTATTTGTCTATCCAAAAATAATTTAGTTTGGTGGCGTGTATTGATAAGTTACTTAATAGACGCAGCTATACTGCCTCTTTCTTTTTTTATAGCCCTTAACACGCAGAATATGTGGACGTCCGGAGATGCAGTAGCCGACGGAATGACGGGATTTTTTATAAGTTTAGCAGGATGTATCTTTTACTTTTCTATTTGTGAACGCTTTTTTAGAAAATCATTTGGTAAAAAACTAATGGGTTTGCAAGTAGTACGGAAAGAAGAAATAAAATGACCGTAGAAGAAGCTTTAAATTCCTTAAATCCGCAACAGCGAGAGGCCGCTCTATACGACGGGGGGCCGTGCCTTATTGTAGCCGGTGCGGGTACGGGCAAAACCAAAACTTTAACCACCAAAATCGCCAAGTTAATTGCGGACGGTTATCATCCAGCACGCATTTTGGCCGTCACGTTTACCAACAAAGCTGCCGGAGAAATGCGTGAACGTGTACACCAATTGGTGGGGGAAAGTGCGGCGCGGCGTGTGTGGATTCACACGTTTCACTCCTTTGGCGTACGGGTGCTTAGGCAACACGCAGAGAAAATCGGCCTCACGAAAGATTTTGCCATTTACGATGATAATGACCAGAAAAAAGTCGTTACGCTTATTTTGCAGGAAATGGGCGTTAAAGAACCCAAAAAAGAAGTGGGACAAATTGTCAGTATTATTTCCCGCGCCAAGGACGATATGGTCAGTCCCGATGCGTTCATGCAAAAAGTAACGGCCTCGGGAGTAGACGGATACATTCGAGCTGCCGAAGTTTATCGCCGTTATGAGAAAAAACTCAAAGAAGCGGGAGCACTCGATTTTGGGGATTTGCTTGTCAAAACCATGCAACTTTTTCGCGCACACGAAGATGTACGGACTTATTATCAAGATTTTTTTCAATATATTTTAGTGGACGAGTACCAGGACACGAACCATACGCAATACTTAATTACCAAAACCCTGGCTGAGAAACACCGTAAACTTTGTGTGGTGGGGGACCCGGACCAGAGTATCTATTCCTGGCGCGGAGCGAACATTCGCAATATTTTGGAATTTGAAAAAGATTTCAAAGATGCCAAAATTATTACGCTTGAACAGAACTACCGTTCCACCAAAGTAATTTTAGATGCTTCCAACCGTTTAATTACCAAAAATAAAAAACGCAAGGATAAAAATTTATTTACAGAGCAACAAGAAGGCGAGCCGATAGAAGTGCGTTCTTGCCTAAGTGAAGGGGATGAAGCCCGTTGGGTAAGTCACACCATTAAGGCCCTTGTTGAAAACGACGGGGAAAGTTTAAAAGATATGGCTGTGTTTTACCGCACTAACGCGCAGAGCCGCAGTTTTGAAGATTATTTCCGGCGTTACCAAATTCCATACCGTTTAATTGGTACGGTGCGGTTCTATGACCGTAAAGAGATCAAAGATTTAATGTGTTATGCACGTATCTTAGTTAATTCAGCCGATAATGTAAGTTTACTTCGTATTATCAACACGCCTACTCGTGGTATTGGGGATAAGGCACAGAAGGTGCTGCTGGATTACGCGAGTGCCAACGGAATTTCACTGTATGACGCGCTTAAAAAGGCTGCGTTTGTACCGGGAATTTCATCTATGGCACAGAAATCAGCTATTAAGCTTATTCAACTGTTTGAGAACTGGCGCGGAGATATGCTGCTAACTGCTCCCGCAGATATTTTTCACAAAATTTTGATAGAGTCCGGGTATTTGGATAGTGTAAAAGCAGAAATGGAAAAAGACCCGGAAGCCGAATCCCGCCTGCAGAACTTGGATGCACTTGTGAACGCCGTAAAAGAATATGAAGAACGCTGCGAACGCGGCGAAAAAGATCCCTCCGTGGCAGATTTCCTACAAGAAGTTTCCCTCCTTTCCGGCGAAGATGATACCAACGCCGCTACGGACGGCGCGGTTACCTTGATGACGGTACACTTAGCCAAAGGACTGGAATTTGCAGATGTTTTTGTAACCGGTTTGGAAGAGAATCTCTTTCCCATCGGGTGCGATAACGAAGACGATTTGGAAGAAGAACGCCGTTTGTGCTACGTGGCTATGACCCGCGCTAAGAAACGATTATTTTTAACCTACGCACAAACACGGCGAAAGTTCGGGCAGTTACAACAAAACACACCTTCCCGTTTTTTGTTCGAAAGCGGGCTTGTGGATGAAAGTGAAGTGCAGGAAACGCAACCTCGCTTTACGGACTACCGTGCTAAATACGGTTTGTACGGCGGCAGCGCTTCGGGCGGATACCAAGGGGGAAATTATCAACGCCGTTCGTTTTATGGGCGCGGCGGCTCCCGTTCCCACCGAACCGAAGATTTTGAAGGGTATGCATCCAAGAGCAAATTTCAAAAACAATATGATGAATACGGATATGAAATAGAACCCAACCAAGATTTGGATTATACAGAATCTTCTTCCTTGAGAAATAAAACTTTCGATGCGGCCCCTTCCTCGTATCATTTATCGGATCCGCGCCGTGTGCCCGGCTACAAAATGCCCGAACCGGAAGTGCCCGCGGTTCCGGCCGAGAAAAATGCGGACGGTGTAGCCGTGGGCGGGTTGGTAAAACACGGAGTGTTCGGTCAAGGGAAAATCGTTCAGATTGTCGGGTCCGGCGAAAGTGCCAAAATTACCGTACTTTTCGGTAATGGTACTCGTCGTACATTTATGCTTAAATTTGCCCCGTTGGAAATTTTGTAAGAACACGCGCGCCAATCATAATACTTAAAATTTTTCTTGAAAAAGGTTTGTTTTTTACTTATACTATTAGGTGACGGAGAATTTTGTTTTGAGTGAGGGTTCTTATGAAAAATACAGCTGGTTTTACGTTAATTGAATTATTAGTTGTCGTGTTGATTATCGGCATTTTGGCAGCGGTTGCGTTGCCGCAATATAACAAAGCCGTAGAAAAATCTCGTGCCACGGAGGCGACGATTTTCCTGAAAAATTTAGAGACAGCCGAAACGGCATACCAGTTGGCTAATGGGGAATTTACGAACGACTTGGATGCCTTGGACATTGATGTAAGAGGAAATGCTTCTGCGGAGGCAGCAGGCAACGGCTATTAAAAATCAGGTATTTCTTACGAGCACATTGGCATAAAGTAGAATGTACGATTGATTTGAAATCCCCGGGTTTCGCCCGGGGATTTTTATGTTTTAATTTACGCCGCCGATGCGATCATCGCGGAAATAAATGCAATAATGGCTCCGCCGAACAAGATAAACAAAATTACCGGAATTAAGGCAATAAGAATAGTCAGCCAACCAAACACCGCTGCCCAACGGGATAGGGAGAATGCCTCCTCGCTGCGTTCTTGGCGATTTAAATCTTGTATACGCAGTGAGAAAATCAAAGCAGCCAAAGCAATCGGAATTGTAAAAAATCCCGTTAAGCAAGATACAATTACCGCGATAATGGATAAAATAAAATGGTCTTTAGGCATATTGTTAGACATCTTGACATCCCCCTGTTATAAAAGCTTTACTAAATCTCTAAATTATTATATAAAATATAGTGTTAAAGGGAGATTGATATGGCAATTACAAAAAAAGACGTGATGCATACCGGCAAAATGGCCGATATGGCAGTCAGTGAACAAGAGGCCGCCATTTACGAGGCGCAGTTGGAAGCGCTTTTTAAATGGGTCAATGATTTGTCCGGTGTGGATACAGAAGGTGTATCGTTACAACATTCTAATTTAGCGGCGCATTTGCGCCCGGATGATCCTGTGGTTAATTTGGAATTGGCAAAAGAATTACGTGCCCGTTTTGCACAAGAAGAAAAGGACTGTGCGAAGGTAAAGAAGGTACTTTGATATGCACAGTGTAGCAGAAATAGTTGCCGCCATAACCTCCGGCCAGAAAACCGCAGAAGAAATTACGCGGGAAAGTTTATCCGTTATCTCCCAAAAAAATCCCTCTATTAATGCTTTTGTGGAAGTGTTTGAGCAAGATGCCCTTGCCCAAGCCCGTGCAGTAGATGAAAAACGTGCTCGCGGGGAAAAGCTAGGGCCTTTGGCCGGTGTGCCGGTAGGGATCAAAGATAATTTTCTTTATAAAGGGCACAAAGTAACGTGCTGTTCCAAAATGCTTGCCAATTATGAAGCTGCCTATACTTCTACGGCTGTGGAGCGACTCATCCAAGCCGATGCTGTGATTGTTGGCCGTACCAATATGGATGAGTTTGCCATGGGAAGCAGTAATGAAACGTCTGTCTATGGGCCGGTACACAATCCGGTTGATCTTACCCGTGTTCCGGGGGGATCTTCCGGCGGTAGTGCAGCGGCAGTGGCGGCCGGAATGGTGCCGGTAGCTTTGGGAACAGATACAGGCGGGTCGGTGCGTCAACCGGCCGGATTTTGCGGTGTGGTAGGTATTAAACCTGGGTACGGGCGCATTTCCCGTTACGGGGTAATTTCCTTTGCCTCCAGCGCAGATCAGGTAGGTGTTTTGGCTACCACCGTAAAGGATGCTGCGGATGTGTTAGAAGTGATTTCCGGTAAGGATGTACATGATTGTACTTCTTTGGAAGATCCGGTTCCTTCCTATTCTTCCCTTTTTACCAAAGATTTAAAAGGCGTAAAAGTGGGGCTTCCCAAGGGCTTTTTAGATGGGTTGGATGATTCAATTAAAAATCGTGTAAAAGAAGCGGCTGCGCTGTTAAAATCAAAAGGTGCCGAAGTGGTGGAAGTATCCCTTCCGTATGCAAAGTATTCTGCTCCTTGCTATTACATTATTACTAGTGCAGAAGCAAGTTCCAATCTAGGCCGTTATGATGGCATCCGTTACGGATATGCGGATACAACAGCTGCGGATTTAAACAGTTATTATTTAAATTCTCGTGCTCCTTTTGGCTTGGAAGTTAAAAAGAGAATTGTAATCGGGACGTATGCGCTTCGGTCCGAGAATTACGAGGCCTGCTTTTTGAAAGCGATGAAAGTGCGTGAGCTGATTCGTGAAGATTTTAAAAAAGTGTTTCAACAGGTGGATGTATTACTGACGCCCACCTCGCCTACTACGGCCTTTAAGATTGGTTATCATGACGAAAATCCCATCGCGTTGTATTTGGCGGATTTGTACACTTGCCAAGGGAACATCGGCGGATTGGCAGGGATTAGCGTGCCGTTTGGAAAGGACAAACAGGGGCTTCCCGTTGGCATACAATTCTATGGCCCTATTTTACAGGAAGAGAAAATTTTAAACGTGGCACATCAAGTAGAGCAATAAATATGATTGTTTCGGAATTTTCATGCGGCGGCGTAATTCTTGACGGACGGAAAGTATTGTTGGTCCAGGTCAAGAATATGAAAGGGAAAAAGATTTGGACTTTTCCCAAAGGCCATATTGAGGCGGGAGAAACACCCCGCCAGGCCGCATTGCGCGAAGTATTGGAAGAGACCGGCTACAAAGCAGTTATTGTGCGTCCGATGATTCGTGTGAAATATGCATTTACGTTTCAAGGAAACTACATAAAAAAAATGGTCCAATGGTATTTAATGAAAAAATTGGGCCGTATCGGCAAACATGATGCCAGTGAAATTTTGGCCATTCGCTGGGTATCCCTTCTCAAAGCGCACGAACTGGTGCAATATCCCAGTGATATCCGCCTGGTAGATATGTTGTTGGCCTCTCTCAATATTACACCTACCGAAACCCCAGAAGAATAATCTCTTTTATTTTGAAAAAGCGCCCTCCCACAGAGGTAGCTTTTTATATGCGTTTGAAAAATTGTTTCTTGTAATTTTTTTATTTTTTCTTATAGTGTAAATGAAATTTTTTATTTTCGGAGGAATTTATGAAAAAGATAGCGTGTCGCGGTTGGAGCAAGCGGACGGGATTGTTGCTTTTAGTTGGAATCATCCTGTTGGCGTGGATTGGATTTTCAATTTGGAAAGGGGTTTCCCATACGTTGGCAAAAATACAGCAGAGCGATATTTACCAAACCGCTCAGCAGCAATATGATACGGTTTTAGCCCCGCTAGAGGCGGTATTAAATGTAAGCCAAATTATAATGGAAACAGAATTTTCCCTTGAAGAGGTCAAAGAAGGTATTATAACAATCGGTAAGAGAGAGGGAGAAACAACGGGGGAAGGGGAAGCCGATCTTCATCGCTTTATCTCCGTAGGGAACCTTTCGGAAACTACGTGTGATGCTTCTTCCTGCCGCAGTGCTTATTTTGAATATACCGGCAGCTGCGAGCCGACGAAAGAAGACGGTTGCTCGTTCCAATTGCAAGCACTCGATAACAATTATGTAGTAACCGTTCAGCGCGAAAAAGAGGGCCAGTGGAAAAAGGTGTGCCGTTACCAAAAAGGTAATGAGAAAGGAAAAGAAATATGTATCCGGTTAGGAGAAGAAGGTTTTCAACGGCAGGAAGTGGAGTAAATTTTCGGTGTAAGATTTTGCAGATGTTGCTGTAAAAAACAGCCCTCGGTAAATCCCGAGGGCTGTTTTAATATGTTTTTACAATTAATGCACACCGTGCATCCACTGTTTGATTTTTCCGGCCATAATCCACATAATTACGCCGAAGGCCATAGAACCGATAGCCGGCACGGAGAATAGCGTTGTTAAACTCCAAGATTCATAGTGGCTGGCGAGCCATCCGGCCAATAGGTTCCCGAAGAAAGAGCCCATCAACCAAATTCCCATAAGTAGGGACATGAATTTTAAAGGTGCCAGTTTGGTAACCATGGAGAGCCCCACCGGACTCAAGCACAGTTCGCCCATCGTGCAGAACATATACATAAAGATGAGCCACAACGCACTGACCGGCCCGTTAGAGGTATACACAGCCGCTCCAATGGCAATAATTACGAAAGCCAACCCTTGCAGGAATAACCCCCAACCAAATTTGGAAGGAATGGACGGATCTTTGTCCCCCAGTTTAATCCATAACTTGGCAAATATCGGGGCAAATAGCACCACGAAAATCGGGTTGATTGCCTGGAAGTAAGAAGCTTTCAAATGAATTTCACCGATGAGTGGCAATACCGGATTCAAGTTAGTAGCTTCGGCCGCAAAGAAGTTTAAAGAAGTGCCGGCTTGTTCAAAGAAGGTGAAAAAGAACACGGCAAAGAACGTAAACGTAGCAATTGCTTTGATTTTGTCCCATTCTTCTTGTGTAAGCGGTTTGTTGGCGGCTTCGGCTTTAGCACGTTCTTCTTCGTCGTTGCTGCCTGTATTTTTACGCACTGGATGCAACCCAATGTGTCCCAGGTATTTGTTTTGGGAAACGGTGTACCAGATTAAACCGATTACCATCCCGATACCGGCTGCAATAAAGCCATATTTCCACTGCGGAAAAGCCAAATGTTGCCACGCGGAGCAGATAAACGAATTGGCTACTTCTCCGTTGGCTAACAAGCATTTATTTTCAAATGCGTGGGAAAAGATAACATTTGCCGCACCGGTTTGTTCTCCAAAGAACCCACACACAAACGGCGCAAAGAAAGCACCGATATTAATACCCATGTAGAAAATGGTAAAACCACCGTCACGGCGTATATCATTGGGTTCGTATAGTTCTCCCACAATAGAGGAAATGTTGGGTTTAAAGAACCCGTTTCCAATGATGATGAGCGTTAAGCCAGCGGCAAGCGCTGCTACCGGCGGAATGATATCATAAGCGGCCAAAGTAAATTGGCCCAATGCCATCAACGATGCCCCAATGGTGATCGAATGGCGTTTGCCGACATAGCGGTCTGCTAAATAACCGCCGATAACCGGGGTTAAATAAACAAGAGCCGTGAACATGCCGTAGATATTACTGGCTTTCTCTTTCGAAAAACCAATTACGGCGCTGATCATGAAGAGCGACAGGAGAGCTCTCATGCCGTAATAGTTGAAACGTTCCCACATTTCCACCATAAAAAGCATATATAACCCTTTCGGATGGCCTGCTTTGGAAACGTTATGTCTAACTTCACTGTCTGTCATTATTATTTTTTCTCCTTAATTTACTCAATAGCGCACTGAATATTATATAAAAATATGAGGACTTTTTGTTTAAAACCCGTGCAGAAGCATATTTGTAGAGGTTTGAATGAGTAGAAAAAGTTTATAACAGGTAAGTATAAAATAGTACCCGATTAAGAGCAGTACGGCCGAATAAATCCACTTAGCCACCGGGCTAATTATTTTGCTCATCCATACAAACGGTAACGCAAACGGGCCGGCTAACAACGCCAGCAAAATAATGCCGGTATGCGTGAACCAAAAGCTGTAACCCTGTTTCAAACTCCGGCCACAGGCACGGCAAAAATTGTCCGTTTCTTCAATGGGGGTGTGGCAATGACGGCAAGTTAATATTTCGTTCATAAGTCGATTCCTTTCCCGCGTAGGAAGCGTTTGATATGGCTACGTGCATTGGCGGTTTTGGCGAATTCCAACCAATCGCGTTTGGGTTCCCCGTTTTTGCGGGTAATAATTTCACACACATCCCCTGTTTTAAATTTGTAATCCATACGTACCATACGGTTATTGACGCGTGCCCCTGCATAGTGGTCGCCGATATCGGTGTGAATAGAATAAGCAAAATCGATAGGCGTGGAACCTTCCGGCAAAGATTTTACATCTGCGCGCGGCGTGAATACAAAAATTTGTTGTAAGTTGACGTCTGTGCGGAATCCTTCCAAAAATTCGCGCGGGGCAGTCAAATCCTGCTGCCACTCAATCCAGCGGCGGATCCAGTTAATTTTTTCGTCAAAGTTTTTATCTTGCTTACTACCGCCAAGCTTATACCGCCAGTGCGCGGCAATCCCGTACTCACATGTTTTGTGCATTTCTTCGGTGCGGATTTGAATTTCAATGATATCTCCCGTTGGAGATAAAACAGTGGTATGAATACTTTGGTACATATTGGCTTTAGGAGTGGCGATATAATCGGTAAATGTACCGGCAATCGGTTTAAAAACGTTGTGCACAATTCCCAAAGCGCGGTAGCAATCTTGCAATGTTTTGGTAATAATACGTACACCCAAAGAATCTTGTATTTCTTCAAAAGAGCAATGATGGCTCTGCATTTTGCGGTAAATAGAATAATAATTTTTGGCCCGTGCCAAAATGCGGGATTCCAGGTGATCGGCCTGAAGGGCCGGTTCCAATGTTTTTTTAAAAGATTCCAACGCGGCTTGCCGGTCCGCGGTACGTGCTTCCACTTGTTGTTTTAAATTTTCATATTCTTGCGGATGAAGATATTTAAACGATAAATCTTCCAAGTCGGTTTTAATGGTAAACATTCCCAACCGCTGGGCGAGCGGCGCATAGAGGGAAATGGTTTCGTATGCTTTGAATTGTTGTTTTTCGGGGGACATGGCACCCAAAGTGCGCATGTTATGGGTACGGTCGGCCAATTTGATCAAAATAACGCGTACATCTTCCGCAACCGCAATGAGCATTTTGCGCCAATTTTCTACCGTTTCCTCATCACTGGAGGAAAATTTTAAATCGCCGATTTTTGTAACGCCCTGTACCATATGGGCCACTTCTTTATTAAATTCTTTGCGTAAATCTTCATTGGTAACGGGCGTATCTTCCACCGTGTCGTGTAATAGGCCCGCGCAAATGGTATCCGCATCCAGGTTAAAATCCATCAAAATATCTGCCACATGGCAACAGTGCGTGAAATACGGTTCGCCACTTTCCCGTTTTTGCCCTGCGTGGGCTTTTTCGGCAAAATGATATGCTTTCTCAATCAACGAAGTATCCTGATTGGGGTTATACTCTCTAAATTTTTTGAGCAAATCCTGTAAGTTGGGCGTATTCATTTGGATAGCTCCTTTAAAATATCCAAGGCGGCGCGGTCGGCAACACCGGGTTCTCCCAAAGAGGCCCGTAGTTGCAGTAGGTCATTGCGTAGCGCGGTTAATTTTTGCGGATGAGAAAACATTGCCAACGTTTCTTGGGTGCATTTGTACGCAGAAGCATCTTGTTGAATCAGCTCGGGAACAAGTCGTTTCTTTGCCAAAATATTCACCAAAGAAATATCCTTTACTTTTACCACGCAACGCGCCACCAGGTAAGTAGGGTAAAACATTTTATAAGCTACTAACATCGGCACGCCGAGCAACGCGTTTTCCAAAGTAGCGGTACCGGAACAAGCCAGCAGATAATCCATCTGTGCGCGTTGTTTGTAGTCCGTTTCCTTTACCAAATGAAACTGCGGGTGCGGTGTTTCTCCCAGGAGAGAAAGCAATTGTTTATCATCGGCTTGCGGTAAAGCAAATAAATAGGCGTGCGTGTTTGGATAATGTTGCAATACCTGTTTAAAAGTTTGATAAAACACAGGGAGTAAACGGTTGATTTCACCGGGGCGACTGCCCGGCAAGAGGCCTAATTTCCAAGGATAATTTTTATCATCTTGAGCGGGATAAGTTTTTTCAACTGGCGCGGGGATTTTATCCAAAAGAGGATTCCCCAAGAATACGGCATTCCCACCGAATTGTTGGTGGAAATCGGGCTCGAAAGGATAAATAACGTACATTTTTTGCGTCAAAGCTGCCAACCGTTTGGCGCGATATTGGCGCGAAGCCCACACTTGCGGCGTTACATAATAAAAGCAAGGAATATTGTACCGCTTGGCCAATAAAAGTACTCGGTAATTAAACCCATAATAATCCACGGCAATAACGGCCGTAGGCCGGTTTGTTTCGAAATGCGCGCGGATTTTTTTGAGCAACTGTGCCAGCTGCGGGATTTTTTTGATAGGTTCTACAAATCCCGTAATGCCTTGGCTTGCCAAATCACATAGGAAAGTATCTGCTAAAGATTGCATGCGCGACCCGCCGACGGCGGTAAATCGTACGGACGGATCCTGTGCTTTCAACGCAGCCATTAAATTGGCGGCATGAATATCGCCCGATACATCCCCTGCGGTGATGAAAAAATTTTTTACGGCCATACGCGCTCCTGTTCCCTATATTATACTTAAATGAGGTAGGAAAAACATCTTTTTTACACGGTAAGGCGTTGACAGGGGCTTTTAGATTGGTATAATGTTTGTATGATAGAAAGGACGCTTGTTTTAATTAAACCCGATGCTATTGAAAAACGAATTGCGGGGATTATTCTGGACAGATTTGAACGTTTGGGCTTAACAATCGTCGGTGCGAAGGTAGTGCAACTGACGGACGAACTGGCCCGGCAACATTATCAACACTTGGCGGATAAGCCGTTTATTAACGGGGTTATTCGTTATATGATGGGAGAATACAACCATATTCCCAATCACAAGATTTATGCCTTTGTACTGCAAGGGGAAAATGCGATTGCACAAGTACGCCAGGCCTTAGGGGCCACCAATCCGGAGAAAGCTGACCCGTGGACCATCCGCGGCACTTTTGGGCGAATCGCTTTTGATGAAATGCTAAACTGTGCACACGCCTCCGGTTCGGCCGAGGATGCACAGCGGGAAATTGCCTTGTGGTTTAATCCGCAAGAGGTTTTGGACGCGTGATGAATCGTTTTCTAAAAGTTGGATTATTACTTTTTTTAGCCGGGCCGTTGTTTGCGGCTCCTAAAGTGCAGTCCGTTTCGTTTACCACGCGGGATGGATGGGCGTTGTCGGCCTCTTACTTACCGGCGCAAGCGGACGAGAAGACCGTTATTCTGTTGCATGATCTGAACAAGAAAAAGGAAGAATTTGCCTCTTTGGAAGGGGATTTAGCCAAAGGCGGTTTTGGTTATTTGGCCCTTGATTTGCGCGGCCACGGTCAAAGCACAGGCCGGGGATCGGTAAAAAGTTTTGAGAAAGAGGGCGTTGATAATCCTTTCAACAAAATGGTGCAAGACGTAGAAGCCGCCGTTACCTTTTTAAAAAGCAAAAATGTTCCGTTGGATAAAATAGCATTATTAGGTGCCGGTTTGGGGGCCCAAGTAGCCATGAAGGGCGCCTTGTTAACCGGAGTGCAGACGGTGGCCCTTATTAGTCCGTCCGCCAATATCCGGGATGTATTGGTTATTCCTTCCATTCGTTTGTACAAAGGCGATTTATTGATTGCGGCCGGTTCGGCAGATAGAAAAGGATTTTTGGAAGCCAGTGTCATCCGCAACGTGGCTTTTTTGACAACAGGAGAGGGGAAAGTGACTTTCCTCACCGCGTATGATTTAACGTCGCATGAAATGTTGGATAAATATTTGCGCCCTTCTATCCTTCAATGGTTCAAAACACCGCACAAGCCCGATTTGGCACCCGATATCATAACAACAATGCCCGTTACGGACACATCTGGAATCCCTGTTGAGAAATCAACCACGGAGCAGGCCTTAATTCCCTCTATTTTAGGAGCGCAATAAAATGAAAGCGGCCCGTATCATCTTTCCCGGTTTTTGGTTTGGTAAGAGCGATTTGAAAGAAGCGCAAGCGTTGGCGCGGCGCGGGGTGGGGGGATTTTGCGTATACGGGGGAACTGCGCAAGAGACAAAAGATTTTGTGGCCCGCATGCAAGATGTCTCTCCTTACGATCAATTATTATTCTGTGCCGATATTTCGGACAATTTAAGAGAGGTTATCACGGATGCGCCGTCCCTTCCTACCAATCCGCAAATTGCTTCTATGCAGGAACACGATGCTCCTTACCGCAAGGGTTATTTAACGGCGCGCATGGCGCTAAGTGTGGGGATTAACTGGGTATTGGCTCCGGCCATTGATTTGGGGTATTCTTCTCCGGCGTTTAGTGATTTGCCGCTTACGGTAACGCAAATGGCGGGCGATTTTGTAGCGGGGCTTTCCAATGGGGGTGCGCTCAACTGTATCAAGTATTTCCCGGGCGTATCGGGGGTACTGAAGACGTTGGCCCAAATGGAAGATGCGGAATTTTTACCCTATAAGCATTTATTCCGGCGAGCAGATGCGGTTATGCCCTCCGATATGACGTTCCCCAATATTGATAACGACAATCAAGCCATGTTATCGGACAAAGTGATTCAAGGTGTGCTTAAAAAACGTCTTAATTACAAAGGGTGCGTGGTAAGCTTTCCGCTTTACAAAGGCCACCTCCGCTACGAAGAAGCCAGCGCGGTTAAAATGTTACACTGCAAAGTGGAAAATATTTTAGCCCCCAAAAATGCTTCCGGCGTAATTGATGCGGTTGAAAAAGAAGTGGACCGCGGGCTTTTAGTGGACGAAATCATCCATGCCGTTTCCAATCACGAACTTTTCCTTAGCAAAGTTTCCGCAGGGCCGGAGCCGCTTTCCGTAAAGGAAGCGTTCTCCGTTGCCGAACACGATTTTAAAAGAGTCCTGGTGGCGTAAAAATCCTTTATCCGGTTTGGATTTTTACATATAGATCCCCGCCATATTGGCGGGGATTTTAAAGATTAAAAGTGTGTAGGATGTCTTACCCTTTTTGGCGCATTTTGTAACGGTAAATCTTCACTACGTGGGTTTGGGCTTTCTTTTTCTAACGATGAAGGATTCTTAGAATGCTTTGGATGTTTGTATTCTATGATTTCTTCTATTAATTGTCCAAACTTCCCAAGTAGGTCAAATTCTGCATCTCTTAGTTGGTAATATTCCTTTTCTCGGGGCACAATGAATTTGTCGAAAGACTGCCAAACATTATCGGGAATTATTTCAAAGGGATGTTTCCACCTTAAATTCCGAGCTTCGCCTAATACTCTCTTTGCTTCCTGTTCTGAAACTCTTCTTTCGAAAACGAGGTAATACCTATAATTTGTAACTTGCGAATATAATTTCTTAATGCTGATGTTGTATTTGTCTATATTTCGAAACATTTCCTCAAACTGATAATAAGTTTTTTCAGCTTTATCCAACCATTCTCTATATTCACGGAGGTAATCATCGGCTTGGCTGCCAAGTGCTTCAAATTGTTTCAGCTGCAATCCTGGGTACAGTTGCTTCCACTCGGCTTCCATATCGGGAATTCCTTCGTTATTGTCAAGATCTTGATTCTTTTTCTGGAAATCCGCCAAATATGTATCTTCCTGTGCTTTTTCGGCCATGGCTTCCTCGTATTCTTGAGCCAATACTTGCTGCTCGTTTAATCCGTCGAAAAATAGCTCTTCTTCAAATGCGTTTTGCCTATCGTCAAGCATCTCATCCCAAGCTTTTTCACTATGGTTATTGTCAAGGTCCTGATTTTTTTTCTGGAAATCCGCAAAGTATGCATCTTCCTGTACTTTTTCGGCCATGGCTTCCTTGTATTCTGGATCCAATATTTGTTGCTCGTTTAATCCGTCGAGAAGTTGCTCTTCTTCAAATGCGTTTTGCCTATCGTCAAGCATCTCATTCCAAGCTTTTTCACTTTTCCGCGTAGGCAGTTGTTGTTTTTTAAGTTTTGAATTTTTTCTACGGAAATCGTCAAAAGACACGGTTTCCAGAATGTTGTGCTGTTCTTTTATCCTTTCGTCTATAGCAAAATCCTCTGCAAGATTTTCCCAATATTGAAGTTTAAACGTTAATTGATCAAATGCCTTCATCAGATCTCGACGTCTTTGTTCCAATGTGTAGACCCACATTTCTATCTTGTTATACTTGATTAATTGTTTTGATATAAGTTTCGGTAGACCCGCATCTAAATCCCAACGGAAAGGTCTGGTTTTTAGTAAATTCCTATAATAAGCAGTTTGCGCTTTTAATCCGGTGCTTTGCAAGTCCATGCCCTCATTTTTTTGGAATGTCTGCTTAAGATGACGATAAGTATCCTCCATTTCGTCAAGCCATTCATTATATGTGCGAATTTGAATTATATATCCGTTAGCGAGTTCATTTTGTTCTTTCAATTGTTTTTTCAAAGCCCTTTGTTCTGCCAAGGCCTGCTCTCTTTCTATTGCCTCTATTCTCCTTTGCAATTCATCTCCTTGTTTTGCTTCCGTATCGAGGTTTGTTTGGAGTTCTATGTTTTGTTGACGCCACTGTGCAAACGCTTTTCTTTCCTGTGCAAGTTCCCAATTGGATGCCACATCCTCGGGGAGGGGAATTCGGACGGTGGGTTGGGGCAATACTTGTTCTCTAAAAGGGGTATCTGTCTTCAATGCAAACTCAGTTTTTTCCCAAAACGGTTCTTCGTTCGTGGCTTGCGGGAATTGCTGTGCATAATCATAAAGTTTTTTAAGCAACTGATATTCCCGTGTTTCCGGGTTTCCTTTTTGTAGAGCCATTGCAATTCCGTCTGCTATACGTTTCTCCTCTTTAGGAAAACGAACTCCTGGCGACAGTCTGGATCCTTTCTCAAAAAGATACCCTTTTAAGATGAAGTAGTATTTTGTACATGCGTTTCCATATTCGGCGCGTTCATTGAGCATTTCGTGCCACGGTATCGGGTTCACTAACATCATCTCTCTTGCAAGGAAAAATTCCGGAACTCCATCTATCGTTGAGGTTCCGTTTGTTTGGGGAAAATACCCGTGTTCATAAAAAAACGAATCTGCCAAATTGTTGATAATATCTTCCGTGACGGCTCGTTCCTCTGGAGTTAAATACGGGTTACTCAAACTAGTGGGCAGAGCGCCTTTGTTTTTATATAAAGCAACCAAATTGGCTTCGTGCTTTCCCATCTTTTCCATCTCTGCCATGGAAGGGAGCCCATGTGCGGCCCCTAAACTTGCGGGGTTTAAATCCACATCAATATGGGTGTGAGTGTTGAAAGGGAGTAGATCCTCCGGAACCGCCTGCGCCGCCGCACGTTGTATGTCTGCCTTTGATACAATCACTGTTCCAGGTTTGCCCGCTCTCCTGGCTAGTTCTTCTTTCCATAATTTGGTAGCAATTTGTTCCAATAGCCCCATCTTCGCTCCCGGATTCTTTGCGCGTAAGTGCTCCAATATTTTGGCACGGTTTTTTGCAACCTTTTGCCATCCGTTTGTAATGATTTTCCCCTGAGCAAAAGCCATACCGCAGCCCAAGCAAAGCACCAGGGCTAACGTGAACAATTTTTTAATAGACATTGGTTTCATCTTATATCCTCAAGTCCCTACTATGAGCGTACCTCTTTAAAAAGGGAAATACCAGGGTCAAAAGACCTAAAATAACAAGGTTTTTGGACCTAGATGAAATATAGGCCTTTTGGGAAGGGCAAGATTAAGGATTTCGTACTTATTTTAGGAGGGAAAAGCATAAAAAAACCGGGCACTCGGTGCCCGGTTTTGCGTTTTGAAAACTTATTTGTCTTCGTCTTTTCTGAATTTGGCGACAATTTCGTCTTTGCGGCGGTTAAATTCTTTAACGGCCTTTTCTTTTCCGTCATTAAATTTTTCGCGCGCTACTTCCAGCTGTTCTTGTGCCCTGTTTTTAAAATCGCGGGCATGTTCCAGCATATATTCTTTTTGGTCTTCGTAGGTATCATTGGCCCAGCGTTTGAGTTTGCGGCGGGTGGTTTCCCCTTTGGCAGGAGCCAATAACACGCCGGCAGCCGCGCCTACAAGCGCGCCCAAAAGAAAAGCGGCAAAGTTGCTTCCACAGTTTCTATTACACATAATCACCCCTCCTTTTGCTTTGGTATAATATTATTATAACTATTAAATGGTTAAATTTAAACCCGTATTTATTGATTAGAGGACTTTTTATGCCCAATCCCTCCGCCCCACGCAATAACGGCTATCAACAAGCCCCCGATGTACGTAAACATAATTTTGAAGAAGTAGCCCATACTTTCACAGATGAACAGGCCCATAATGAGGCGGAGCGTTGTTTGCATTGCAAAAATGCCCGCTGCCAAGCCAATTGCCCGGTGGGGGTGCAAATCCCGGATTTTATTGCCTACGTCAAAGGGGGAAATATCGGCGCGGCGGTAAGCAAAATTATGGAAACCAGTTTGCTGCCGGCTATCTGCGGCCGTGTTTGCCCGCAGGAAAAACATTGCGAAGGTAATTGCGTGCTAAAAGACAAATTCGGAGCTGTAAATATCGGGATGTTGGAACGCTATACTGCCGATACCGCCCGTAAACAAGGGCTCCTAAAAGCCCCTAAAACGGCCCCAAAAACCGGCAAAAAAGTAGTATGTATCGGTTCCGGTCCGTCTTCCATCGCGGCGGCTGCCGAGTTGGCCCGTGCCGGGCATGATGTTACCGTTTTTGAAGCATTGCATGCGTTTGGCGGGGTCTTGCGTTATGGAATTCCTTCGTTCCGTTTACCGCGGGAAGTGATTGATCACGAAATCGAAACTGTCAAAGCCATGGGGGTTAAATTTATACCGGATGTACTGGTAGGTGCCACGCAAACAGTAAAAGAACTGTTAGCACAATTTGATGCCGTTTATGTGGGCAGCGGGGCAGGTTTACCGACAATGACCGGTATCCCCGGTGAAAACGGCGTAGGAGTTTATAGTGCGAACGAATTTTTAACGCGCATCAATTTGATGCAGGCCTATAAATTTCCGCAAACAGATACTCCCATTAAAATCGGCCAACAGGTGGTTGTATTGGGGGCCGGGAACAGTGCGATGGATGCAGCCCGCAGTGCTATGCGCTTAGAGCCGCAGAGCGTTACGGTTTGTTACCGCCGCAGTGCGGCCGAAATGCCGGCCCGCGCTGCTGAGGTGGAACACGCCAAAGAGGAAGGAGTTGGTTTTGAATTTTTACTTACGCCCAAAGAAATCCTAACCGATGAAAACGGCCGTGTAAAAGGGATCAAGTTTACCCGTAACGAATTGGGTGCTCCCGATGAAAAAGGCCGTCGCCGCCCGGTGGAGATCCCCGGTTCGGAATTTGTGAAAGAAGCGGATACTGTCATTGTAGCAATCGGTCAGCGGCCTAACCCCGTGATTGCCAAAACAACGCCCGATTTAAAGACCACTTCACGCGGGGTAGTGGAGATGGATGAACAAGGGAAAACCTCCATTCCCGGTGTATATGCCGGGGGAGACATTATTCGCGGCGGTGCTACGGTGCTCTTGGCTATGAAAGACGGTATAGAAGCGGCCAAGCGTATTCATGCTTATTTGGGGGGAAAATAAAATGCAAGAAAACGAAATCGTTTTGCGTGAACAATTAAATGATGTGATTGTTAAATTTGAAATTTATAAACCTTTAATTGCCAAAAGCGCACGCGCCGGGCAATTTGTCATTTTGCGCGGACGAGAAGGCGGTGAACGTGTACCGGTAACTCTGGTGGACTGGAACGCGCACAAAGGTACGATTACGGTGATTATTCAAGCAATTGGCAAATCCACCTCTTTGTTTAATTCATTTCAAAAGGGCGATAAATTTTTAAATGTAGCCGGTCCTTTGGGAACACCGGTTGAAGTTAAAAACTACGGAACCGTTGCCGTGGTGGGGGGCGGGGTAGGTATTGCCGAAGTATTCCCGATTGCACGCGTTTTGAAACAAGCGGGCAATAAAGTGATTGCCATACTTGGTGCCCGCACTAAAGATTTGTTGATTTTGGAAAAAGAAATGGTTGATTTATGCGACAAAACCGTTTGTGCCACCGATGATGGTTCTTACGGAATGAAAGGCATGGTAACCGATGCCTTGCAAATGTTACATGATGCGGGCGAAAAAATAAATGTTGGGTTTATCATTGGGCCGATTCCTATGATGAAATTTACTTCGCGGTTGATGGATAAATTAGGGATTGTGCCCCATGCCAGTTTAAACCCCATTATGCTAGACGGCACAGGCATGTGCGGTTGTTGCCGTGTAACGGTGGAAGGGCAGGTTAGATTTGCCTGTGTAGACGGGCCGATGTTTCCTTCTAAGACCATTGATTTTGATGAACTCATCCGCCGCACAAGCGAGTATCGGCCGCTTGAAAAAGAAAGTTTGGAAAATTTCCAACGCGAAAAAGACCACATTTGTAAGTGCGGATTGCATTAACGAATAAACTAAAGTTTCATACATTAAAATCCCCGGTTTTACCGGGGATTTTAATTACTTCTTTACTTCCGGGAGCGCAAACCCGGAATGTTTATTATTTCCAATTTCGACGGTCTGTCTGATGGTGACGATAGGAAGAGAATACTGCTCCTTTGTATGCCATTTGTAAGGTCATGAAGTCCATCATCTCCGCATCTATATCTTCTTCGTTATAGATGGATTCCAACCTGGCAAGGAATACTTCATATTGCTCTCCGATTTCGTCTTGTAATTGATCGGTGAGGGTAATATTGTTCTCCTCTAATTCTGCATAGAGTAAAACCATATCAAATGTGATGAACGTTTTGGCAACTTCGTTCCACGTTTCTTGGCTGGTTTCGGGTGCATGGGCAAATTTGCTCCAGAATTTTGTATCTTGTGCCGCCTTTTTTTGATATTTATACGTGGTATTTTGCAATATCAAATTGGCGTCAGATTGCTGTTTGTATCTTTCCATGAATTTCTCGCCTTCGGACCGTTCAGAATCCAGGTCAATTTTTTGGAGTTCTTGATTTCTTGCCTCAAAGGTGGCTCGCACTTCTTCACCGTATTCCGGATAAACCAGCGCCAAGGCCTGTTTTAAGCCGTCTTGCAAGAAGAATGTTTTTATTTCTTCCTCATTCATGATTTTGGCGTTTTGGCTGTCAAATCGTATGGCTAAGTTTTGCAATTTTGCCATCTTCTTCTTGTCGGACAAATCTTGATCCCAAATTTTTTGTCTGTCGTCTATATACTTATTCCATCTGGCCACAATTTGGTTCACAAATTCGGGGTCCGTCTGTGCATACAAGAAAAACTCCGGAGCAGCTAAGAATTGTTGGATCTTGTACTGCTGTATGCGAAGATCTTGTTCTTTCAACGCTTTGTTCCCGGCTTGTTGCTTTTCCTTTAGAGTCCGTTTATCACTCAAAATAACGCTGCGGGCCTTATCATAAATTGCATCTATTTGTTGTTTGAGCGTAGGATCTGGAATTTCCTGGGGGAATATTTTTCTTTGGCTTGTTTTGGAGAAATTCACTATCAACGCTATTTCCGTCAACGTATTTTTGAATTCTTTTACTAAGGTTTCCTCTCTTTGTTGAGACGTGATGGTTGTATTGGTCCGGATGGTTTGTACCCGGTTCAAATAATTGTCAAAGGAAGTGTTAATGCTTTCGCGAGGGCTCATTTGCTTTTTCTTGCCATCGGCAGAGCGTGTTTCCTTGGTATCTGTTTTGTCATCTTCATCGAGCTGAGAAATAGCATCCGCTTTTCCTCTGGCTATTTCCACATCCGTTTGGATCCATTTAGCCAATGGTTCTATATTTTTAGCGTTTGAAGATTCGATAATATTAATAGCATTATTGTAGATGGTGCCAATATTTTCCAATAATTTGTCATCGGATCGGCTCAGAGATTGAATTGTTTTATCTTTCTTTACTTTCTCCCTTAAATTCCCTAATTCTGTTTTAATGTATTCTATGCCGGATTTTTCCGCCATCTTTTGCAGGGTCTCCTGTCCAAGAATTTTTTTGGTCTCAACGTAATAATTGTTAAGGAGTAATTCTTCTTCTTGATCATCCGTTATAAGACGTAATTCGGACCATTTTGCCGTTTGGATTCCCAACTCATTTTTTATGTTTGTATACATTCTCCAAATGGGGAGGAGCGGCAAGAAGAACGTAATTCCCTCATACGAAGAGGCAGGTTTAAGGGCATCCGTTAAAATAGGCCCTTGAGTTTCTTCTTTTTTATTTCCTTCCTGAGAGGCCTTTTTTTCCTCTTCTGCCAAAAATTCTCTGAGTGCTGGTTTGTCCTGTAAGAGTTTTTGCATGTCTTGATTGGCAAACACTTCACTCATCTTAAGGAAGGCATCTTGTATAATTTTTACTTGATCCGCTATTAAAAGAGTGCCGAAGAATATTGTATTCCCGGAAAATTGAGAAAGCGAGAACCGTTGTAAACCGGCGGCTACCGATTTCAAGTTTGCGGGAATCCATTCCGGGGCTGCCGCACGGGAAAAAGCGGGTGCTACTTTCACTTGCGGCAGGATCTTGCGTAAAGCATTTATGGTACGGGCAGCTCTTCCGGTCCCGTTAGACAAAATCAACGGCGTAGCCAAATCGGCGGCTGCACGGATTTGGGTTCCATAGAAGAGTGCATAGACCTCGTTCATCATTAGGGAAGTGGCGTGCGTGGTGAATCCGTCCCCAACAAAGGTAGCAACCTGTCCTTTCAGTACATCTGGGAAAGCTCTTTCCCCTGCAAGTTGCCATTCTCTCAAAGTGGTTTTTACAGCTCCGGAGTTTTCTATTATTTCTTTTGTAGTTACGATCGCTGTGGAATTTTCCGCCGTTTCTTTTGCAACCATACCTCCCAGTTTTTTTGTGGAGGATTTTGACAGCGATCCTTTGGGTAATATATACACGGGGGTTGTATGCTCGAGTTCTTGCAAAGCTTCCTTCGATAAATTCGGAAGCAATTGTATGCCGCTTTCTGTTTCAACGTAAACATCTACTCCGCCCTGTTGCAACAGCTTCGCTTCAATTCTGCTTTGCAATCTTAATTTCTCTGAAATGGCACTACGCTCCCCGGATGCAAGTTTTTTCATAACGGTTCCCGGTTTTCCGCTGACAACTTCCCACTGGTCTTGTCTTAACATGGCATTACCGATGTCAACATAATTTGCTTTTTTGGGAACAGTCAATCTCCACTCTGTTATGCTTACTACACCGTTAGCGTCAAGGACGGGTTGGCTGGCAAAAAGTCCGCCTTCTTCCAATTTCCCTTCTTTGATTAGTTTTTTTAATTCTTTATTGCTACGGATCGGTTTGTCTATTATTTGACCGTTTTTTTCTTCACGCGTAAAGAACGTTACAAGATTACGCTTTTTCGCGGCCCCTCTAATCAATTCGGATGCTTGGGCACCTGTTTTTTCGCTTTCAAAGAACACTTTCAAAGCGGCTTTCCAAGGTGATTTGAATTCTTCTTCTGCCAGTTGCTCGGGGGTGGGTTTCCACAGGGTTACTCCTCCCGAATTTGCCGGGACGAGTTCCTTTCCTACATTCGAAGCCCGCTGTGCGGCGGCCTCTGTGCCTAAATTTTTTGCACCTTGTGCGGCCGCTTTTTTGGTAAAATTCTTTGCCCCTTGTTCCGCGGCTTCCGTGGCAAACTGGGCTGTTTGTTTGGCAGCAAAACGTGACTCGTCTGCGGCGACTCCCCATGCGCCGGATTGTCTTACCTGTTGGGCAACTTTCTCAGTAGCTGTACCGCGTAATTCCTTGGCCGCGGGTTTCCAAGTTTTGCCGGTGTAGTTAATAGTTTTTATTTCACGCTGCAGGCGGGCTGCCCGGTACGCGGCCTTTGCTTGTTTGTAAGAACGAGGTAAAGAGGCAAAGAGCCCGCGCGCCATACGATACCCTCTAGCGATTCTTGCAAAAGCCATTTCAGGAATGAATACCCACAAAATTACCTCTTTGAAAAAACCGGCAACGCCGTTTAGAGTAGAGGCAGCGTAAAGAGATTTGTTATTATTGATACTGTGTACAACACAAGGCAAAGGTTGAGAAAAACGCGGGCCTTGCCCGGGGGCACTGATAACACCGCCGGGAGGGGAAAAACGATGTATTATTTCCGCCAATCGGTTTGCTAACTCGTCGACTTTACTGGGCCCCAATCCATAAATAGAATCGGTATGTTGTTCCGGGGTTTGTGCCAACGGGCAGTAGATTTGTGTGGCGCGAAAGGCAAAAAATTCGTTCAAATCCGTATCCAAAATCGGTAAGGAAGCCCAAAGCGGCCCAAAGGAAGTCGGAAGGTTCAGCTCATCTTTTTTTGGTTTTGCCAAATAATTTTGGGAGAAAAAACTGGCCGTTTCCACCGCCGCCAAGCGGATAGGGAGTATATATTCCTGGTCCTTTCCTTCTTTGTCAGTCGGGCCTACAAACTCTACCAGTTGGTTCATGATCTCTTGCAAAGAAGAATCGGAAACAGACGCTTGTTGTACCATTTCATTAATGGTACTGAAGACAGAGGCCACAACAGGAGCAAAATGATAATTTAGTTTTTCTCCGCCGATTTCATCAAAGGGAGTGTCGATCATATCCTCAAATTTTCTATGTCCCCGGGCCTTATTCACTAAGGAAACGAGATCTTTCAATTGTTTCGGATCGTTTAAAAGGGTGTATTTGGTGGCCTCGGAAGCTAAAAAGATAGCTTGCTCAAACTCTTGAGAAGTTTGGCTGGATTTGGTTTTATTCAAATAGGATTCCATTTCAGCGATAAAATCATTTTGCATTTTCTCCAACAGTGCTCTTT
Organism: Elusimicrobiaceae bacterium; assembly: GCA_016283355.1. GTDB lineage: Bacteria > Elusimicrobiota > Elusimicrobia > Elusimicrobiales > Elusimicrobiaceae > Avelusimicrobium. The sequence continues at coordinate 58,838 of JAEEMS010000013.1, forward strand.
GGGAAGCGCGCTGGATCTCAGGGTTGTCATCCCCGCGTTGAAACTTGCCGAATCCTGTTTCTAAAGGAGTGACTTGTTTATCATGAAAAGTGGTAGGGTTGGGAATGTCGTTATCCAAATAGAATTTGATAATTTTTAACAATGCAATACGCAATTCCGAAAGCGCCAAGATGTCAAGGACACTGGATTCTGTTTTCAATTTTTCTTTCAATTCATTAATTTTTTTCAATAAAATAACTTGAATGTACAGTAAATCAACACGGTAAGGATGTTTTGTTTCCCACAGATTATCTTTATTGGTAGCAAGCGCCTTTAGGCCTTCTTTATTGTTATTACCCACCACGTAAGGAAACATTTCCACCGTATTCCCCAGCAACGTAGCCGCAACGGCCACTAATTCGGGGTCTGCTGGAGGAAGAAGTGCTTGGTCAACCGGACTGATATATCCGATTAAATCCTCGAACTTAACCCCGTCTTCTTCATGTTCAATTTTATACGCCAGTCCGGAAGCACTTCTTACTTGCGGACCGATGGTAGGTATATCCGGATTTGTAAATTTTTCTGCATAATGGGAAACAGAATGATTGGAAGATTTTTCATTTTCCATCTCTTGCAAGATTTTAGTTGTGATGAAAGAGCGGCTTTGCATTTTCTTTTTGAAGAAATCAATTGAGTCCTTCAAATCTTTCAAATGTTGTAAAGATTTATCATGTTGTTTAAAATCATATTTATCCAGAGACTTTTCCAACTCTTCATCCCGTTCTATGTTGTATAGTTGTACATACATCTTGTAGTATTCTTCGATATTAGCGACGTCCGCTTGGAACCTTTGGGTAATTTGTTTCCAGGCAGTATTGTTCATGGCTTCACGAAGTTCTTTCAGTTCTTTCCAAAGCACGGCTTGCCGCGTGAAATCTTTTGCGCGCGTAGCTTGGAGCAATTCTTTTTGCAGTTGATTGTAACGTTTTGCGTTTTCTAGAGAATCATTGGCCTCTGTTTCTACATAAGAACCTGTAAAATTTGCATTGGCAAATGCCGGTACACACATGTTAAACAGTAACGAAAAAATAAGAATTTGCGCTAAAATTTTCTTCATAACTTCCTCACCATTAAGATTACCTTACATACATAGTATAATGGAGGGGGGAATTTTTACAAGGGTCTTTGGACCTAGATAAAGGGGACCAAAAGGCCTAGATTGATGGTAAAAAGGTCCTATAGCAAAATCCCCCCTGACGGGGGGATTTTAAAACTGCAGGGCCCGTTTACAACAAGCGGGAGGCCAAGTCCGCTAAGCGGCTACGTTCGGTTTTGGTGAACGTAATATGTCCGTAATTTTTCTGGCCTTTTAAACGATCAACCAAATAGGTAAGCCCGTTGGAGGATACATCCAAATAAGGGGTGTCAATCTGGTAGGGGTCGCCGGTGATAATTACTTTCGTTCCTTCCCCCGCGCGGGTAAGAATTGTTTTCATTTCGTGCGGAGTGAGGTTCTGCGCATCATCCACAATCATATATTGGCCCGGTAAAGAGCGTCCGCGCATGTGGGTAACGGAGGCAATCTCTATCTTCCCGCTATCCAAAAGGTAATGGGCTTTTTCTTCGCCTTCATCGGGGTTTTTACGGTCTGCCAAGAAGGCCAAGTTGTCGTAAATGGCGCCCATCCAGGCCTCTAACTTTTCTTCTTTGGATCCCGGTAAAAATCCTAAGTCCCGCCCTACCGGTACGATAGAACGGCACACCACCATGCGGCGATATGCATTTTCATCCATAGTACGTTGCAACCCGGTAGCCAAGGTAATAAGTGTTTTTCCGGTTCCGGCTGTGCCCACTAGGGTAACAATGTCCAAGTTGTCATCCAGTAACAGTTCCATGGCAAAGCGTTGTTCCTTATTAAGAGGTTTAATACCCCAAGCGGTGGGTTCTTGGTTGGGCAACGGACGCAAAACGAATTCTCCGTTGTTGGATACGCGCCCGATGGCGGATTTTTTGCTGCCGTCCGCTGTTTTTAAAATAACAAATTGGTTCGGAAAGAACCGAGAAGGGTCCAGTTCCATCTTTTTGCTACGGTAGAATTGGTCAATCGCCTCGGAAGATACTTCCTCTTCCGTTACGCCGGTGTAGAGCTCGTCCAAATTAACTTTGTCCTTGTTATAATCCTGGGACGACAACCCCAATGCCTCGGCTTTGAGGCGCATATTGATGTCTTTGGTTACTACAATCACCGGGGCCGTATTTTTTTTGTAAGCTCCCTCTTTTTTACTTAATGTATAGGCAATGTTCAGCAGTGAGTTGTCCACTTTATTAAAAGCAATGCAGGCGGGCAAAGAATTGGGCTTGTCCATTTCAATTTTTAACGTTCCGCCTTTGGGCAATGGTACTCCTTCGTTTAGTCGCCCCAATTTACGCATCTCATCTAAGGTGCGGGAAGCCATACGTGCATTTTTCCCGCGAGTGTCTCCTTCTGTTTTGAAGGTGTCTAACTCTTCGATAACGGCCATTGGAATGATGATGTCGTTGTCTTCAAATGCTTGTAAACAGGTGATATCGTGTAGCAATACGTTGGTATCCAAAATAAATGTTTTTTTCATAGGAGAACCCCTCTTAAACTAGACAGCTACCTATATTATATCCTTTTTTTTATCCCCGTCAAGACAAAAACTTTGTGCACAAACCTGCAAGAATTGATATAAAATAATAAGTATGAAATATTTATGTATACACGGCCACTTTTATCAGCCGCCGCGGGAAAACGCCTGGCTGGAAACGATTGAGTTGCAAGATAGTGCCTTCCCGGCACACGATTGGAACGAGCGCGTTTGCTCGGAATGTTATTCACCTAATGCTTTAGCGCGGGTATTGGATGACAAAAAGAATTTAATCGATTTGGCCAACAATTATTCCCGCATCAGTTTTAACTTTGGGCCGACCATTCTATCCTGGATGGAAAAAGAGGAACCCACCGTTTATCAAGCTATTTTGGAAGCAGATAAGAAAAGCCAAAAGCGTTTCGGCGGACACGGCAGTGCGATTGCGCAAGTGTACAATCACATGATTTTGCCGTTGGCCAATGCGCATGATAAAGAAACCCAAATTAAGTGGGGGATTGCTGATTTTGAAAAACGATTCGGCCGTAAACCGGAATCTGTTTGGTTGGCAGAAACGGCGTGTAATACAGATACCTTGGAAGCGTTGGCTGCGCAAGGAATGAAATTTGTTATTTTGGCTCCCGGACAATGTGCGCGGGTGCGCAAAATCGGGGCCGATGAGTGGGAAAATGTAGGTGCGGGCGTGGACCCAAAGCGTGCGTACCAATGCAACCTTCCCAGCGGTAAACAAATTGCGCTTTTCTTTTATGACGGGCCGATTTCGCAGGGGATTGCCTTTTCCGATACCTTATCATCCGGGGAAAAATTTGCCGCACGGTTGCTCAGCACGTATAACGGAGGGGATGAGGCCCAACTGATGCATATTGCTACAGATGGGGAAACGTATGGGCACCATCAAAAATTTTCGGAAATGGCGTTGGCATATTGTCTTAAAAAAATAGAAGAAAGCCCGGACGTCACACTCACGGTTTATGGCGAGTTTTTAGAAAAACATCCCCCTACATATGAAGCACAAATTGTAGAAAACACGTCTTGGAGTTGTTTCCATGGGGTAGAGCGTTGGCGTAATAATTGCGGGTGCAATTCCGGCGGGAAACCCGGTTGGCATCAAAAATGGCGTGCTCCGTTGCGTGCAGCTCTTGATTTTGTGCGTGATGAAGGGATAAAAACATTTGAAACACTGGGTCCGAAGTATTTAAAGGATATTTGGGCAGCCCGTAATGCTTACATTGATCTTATTTTGGACCGTAGTGAAAAGAACCGTGAACAGTTCTTGCAGACGCATGCTACGCAAGAAGGGCTTGAGAATCCGTCTTTCCCGTTGATGTTGCTGGAAATGCAGCGTAATGCTCTTTTGATGTATACAAGCTGCGGTTGGTTCTTTGATGAAATTAGCGGCATCGAAACGGTGCAAATTATGCAGTACGCTGCCCGTGCAATCGAACTCAACCGTAATTTGACGGGTACCGATATCGAGCCGGAATTTATCAATCGCTTGGCTTTAGCTCCCAGCAATTTATCGGATTTGGGTAACGGGGCCACAGTGTATGAGCGTTATGTTAAACCGCAAATGATGCCCATGGAAAAAATTGCGTTGGAGTACGTGGTTTCTCTCCTGGCAGATAAAACGGTAAATCCTAAGCGTATTTATACGTACGATATTTTGCATTATTCCCCGGTGGATTTACATCATAAACATGCCAAACTTGTTTACGGTTCCTTTACTTTGCGTTCCGCTATTACACTGGAGGAGAAGGCGTTGCAATTTGCCGTTTTGCGCCAAAGTGAATCGAATTTTGTTTGTGTAGCCGGTCCGTTGTCCGATCGTACGATTGTATATAATCAGCTTTCCCGGTTGTTTGGGGAGGGCCATTACGAGGCATGTGCCGGGCTGATGCGCCGGACGTTTGAACAGGAATATCCGTTATCTTTTATGCTGACGGATGTTCGGCGCAAAGTAGTGGAGACGGCCCGCAAACGTATGGCTCAAGAAACCTATGAAGAGTTTTCTGCCATTTTTGAACATCATTACCCCATTGTGAGAGGGTTGCAATCTGTCGGAACTCCCATTCCTCCGCTTTTCTTAACGGTAGCACAGCAAGTGTTGGCGGCCGATTTAAAAGCCCAATTCAGTGCAGCGGATACGAATATCAATGAAATTGAAGAAATTATGGAAGATGTAAAAACGTTGGGCATTGATGTAATGTCGCCCGAATTGAAGGACGTAATTACCACCCGGCTTAATTCGCTGTCGTTTGCATTTGCAAGAGACCCGCGTAATAAAACGGGGGCGTATAAATTGGTTGAGTTTTTAAACTATTTGGAAATCTTCGATTTCCCGGTGGACACAATCAAAGCGCAAGAATTTGCTTTTTTGGGAGTTCGCGCATTGGGAGAGGAAGCCAAGAAAAAAGATATTATCCGCGCGTTGGCGCGCAAATTGAAAATTGCATTATAACATGAGGAGCATCTATGGTTCGGCAAGATAAGGTTAACTATTACTTGGATTTGGCAGATGTTGTTTCCAAACGCGGTACGTGTTTGCGTCGCCGATATGGCGCGGTAATTGTAAAAAATGATGAAGTGATTTCTACCGGATATGTGGGAGCTCCTCGAGGTCGTAAGAATTGTTGTGATTTGGGCACGTGTATTCGCCAACAGTTAAATATTCCCCGCGGGGAACGGTATGAATTGTGCCGTAGTGTGCATGCCGAGGCCAATGCTATTATCAGTGCTTCGCGCGATAAAATGCTGGGAGCGGATTTATATCTTTCCGGCCGGGAAGTTTCTACCGGGGATTATATCTGCAATTCCAACAGTTGTTCCATGTGCAAGCGTATGATTATTAATGCCGGTATTGAAAAGGTTTACGTGCGCGACACGGCCACCCAGTACCGTGTCATAGAAGTAAAGGACTGGATTGAGAAAGACGAATCGCTTTCCGGTGTGAAAGGATATTAAAAAAATATTTATTATTTTTCCCCGTGCCTATGCACGGGGATTTTTTATGCCCAAAACTAATTAATTTTTAAACTGGTTAAACAAGAGGGGAACTGTTACACTATCTTTCCCAGGTTACTAGAAAATCTTAATAAAGGGGGTCACCTATGGGACTTAAAGGAAGAGAAATTGTAGAACGTGCCGGAGTAGATGTTGACACGCTCATCCAAGTACTCAACCAAGCGTATTGTGATGAATGGTTGGCCTACTACCAATATTGGGTAGGCGCAAAAGTGGCTACAGGGCCTTATGCGCATGCACTCATTCCCGAGTTGGAAGAACACGCCCAGGAAGAATTAGACCATGCGAACAAACTTGCTAAACGTATTATCGAACTGGGTGGCACTCCCATTCTTTCGCCGGAAGAGTGGATGAAAGAGAGCACGTGCGGTTATCTTACGCCGTCTAATCCCGATGCTATGGAATTATTGGGTCAAAATATCCAGGGAGAACGTTGCGCGATAGAAGTTTATAACCGCATTTTGGAACGTTTAAGAGGCCGGGATCCGGTTACTGCACACATCATTCGTGAAATTTTGGAGGACGAAATTGAACACGAAGACGACTTGGAGAATTTCAAATTGTCGGAAAAACAAAAAGGACCCTCCAAAAAATCGATGTGAAAAGCACTATTACGAAGAAACAAACAGGGCTCTCTTTTTAGGAGGGCCTTGTTATTCTTCAATAGGGGCAGGAGTGTAACGATGATTATGATAAAGGATGTCTCGCCCTTGTATTTCGGAAGGGATGACTATGTTATTTTCAACTTCAGTTTTTACTTGGAACGGTTCAGCAAAGAAAATCGTTTTGGCGTGAAATTTATCCAACCAATCATGAGGGGTTAAGTAATGATCCCCTCCTAAAAAAGAATCCATTATGACAGGTATAAAGGCCCCGGAGGTCGATTGGAAAACCAGTAGAACGGCGGTATGATACTGCCAGGCATCAGCCACTTTTCCGTTAGCTAAGGTAAAGCGTTTCCCTTGTGCGGACAGCAAATATTTCCCTTCTTTTGGGCGAGCGGTTAATAAATAAATACGAGCATGGGCCCATTGGTTCGGGTGTTTCGTTATGTGGGTGGCAAGTGTTTTTCCTAAGATATAGCTAGCGTAATTACACTCCTCCTTTGCCCAACGGTAAGTGCGTTGAATATGAGAACCTGTATAAACTAGTGGGAAATCTATCGCTTGCGACGGAATAGTTTTCCATTCAAATAACACAGCTTTTTTTGCAGTTTCATTTTTAGCTGCTTGCCAAAGCAAGGTAAGTTGAGAAGCGTCTTTTGAAGGAAGTTCTCCTACAATTTTGTTGTGTTTGGGTTTAAAGTATCCAAGTTGATTATTATGCCGGGGGATATATTTTAATAATAGCATGAGAGAATACTCTAATTTTTCATTGCGTGCATAATGAGTGTGGCTTTCTTGGAAGAAACGTTGCACCTGTTGTTGGATTTCTTTCTGATGAGCTAGGTAAAAAATTTGGCCGTTTGAGGGAAAGAATTCATTAAAACGATAAAATCCATCCAACGCACCTAAAAAATTAAGCGTCAAATTGGTGCAATTTGTTTGTTGATATGCATCTAAACTTCGCTGCATGTTGTATAAATAAACAGCTGCAGCATAAATTTGTTTTTGCCGGGAATCTTTCACTTTTGCGGCAGGAGTTAAAGAAACAGGATAATACCGTAACCGTTGAAAACGACGACTACTGATTTGTTGCGGAGTTTGCGCCGACGACCGCGCCGTGTTGGCAGCCGTGGCAACAGCATGAGCCACTTCCCCCGCGAAGCAAGGAAGTGCCACCAAACTCAGAAAAAGAAAGAACAATCTTCTACGCATGGTTAAAGTATAAAAAAGGCAGAGAAGAAAGACAATAGGTCTTTTGACCTAGTTGATCTAGGCCTGGGCCCAGAAATGAAATGTACAAAACAGATTTTTCTTATTATAATAGTAATTGCAGTAAGACCTTACACAAAAGGAGAATAAAATGTGGTATGGAATTTCGTCCCTGCGGATTGGTGAGCAATACGCGCTGTTTGGAGTATTGTTTATTGCAATCTTGGGGCTTCTTTACGCGCTTTTCTTGCGCAAACAAGTTATTAATGAAGATGCCGGCACCCCTGAAATGCAAAAAGTGTGGGGCGCCATTCGCGAAGGAGCCAATGCTTATTTAAAACGGCAACTCAAAACAATTTTGCCGCTCATCGGGCTGCTTACGATATGTTTGTTTTTATCTGTCTATATCGTTCCGGTATCGCAAGATTCCATGGAACGGTTCGTGGGTTTGTCCCCGGAAAAAATTAAATTGATTGCCGCTTTCGGGCGTGCAGGGGCATTTATCTTGGGGGCAGTATTTTCGCTGCTCGTAGGGCAACTTGGGATGCGTATTGCGGTGGATGCCAATGTGCGTGTAACCGCTGCTTCCAAACGCAGTTTTGGCGATGCCTTACGCATTGCTTACCGCGCCGGTACCGTAACCGGGATGTTGACGGACGGTTTAGGTTTGTTCGGTGGTACGATTATCTTTATTATCTTTGGTATTGCAGCACCGGATGCACTCTTGGGCTTCGGTTTTGGCGGTACGCTCCTGGCGCTTTTTATGCGTGTGGGTGGCGGTATTTATACCAAAGCCGCTGACGTGGGCGCGGACCTCGTAGGCAAAGTGGAAGCCGGTATTCCGGAGGATGACCCGCGTAACCCGGCCGTAGTAGCCGATTTGGTAGGCGATAACGTAGGCGACTGTGCCGGTATGGCCGCGGATATTTTTGAATCGTATGAAGTGACGATCGTGTCCGGCCTTATTTTAGGTATCGGGTTGTGGCGCTTAACCGGTCACCACGAATGGATTGTCTATCCGCTCCTTGTGCGCGGGATTGGCGTGCTCTGTTCTATTATCGGCACGTATGCGGTAAAAGATTCCAAGCGCTCTGCCGGCAACGCTATGAAAGCCATTTTCAAAGGGTACTCTATTTCGGCTGCGATTTCCGTGGCGATTTTTGGCGTACTCGCTTACTATTACATGGCGGATGTGGTAGGTGGTTGGTGGCGTCCGTTTGCGGCTACCACGATTGGTATTTTACTTGCCATTTCCATTGACCGTTTGACCGAATATTTTACCGGTACGGAGAACAAACCCGTCCAAGAGGTAAAAAAATCTACGGCCACCGGTTCGGCCACCACGATTTTATCGGGTATAGCCGTAGGGTTTGAATCCGCCGTGTGGACCACCCTTGTAATTGCCGCCTCCATTTTCTGTTCGGTGGCAATTTTCGGTACGATTGAAGGTTTAACGGCTGTTGAGAAATTCAACTTTATTCTCTATGGTGTAGCTATGACGGGTATCGGGATGCTCACTCTAACCGGTAACAACGTAGCCATGGACTCGTTCGGTCCGATTGCGGATAACGCAAACGGTATCGGTGAAATGGCCTGGCATGAAATGAAAGATGAAGAAACCAAAAAAGCCCGCCAAATCATGGCCGATTTGGACGGTGTGGGAAACACCACCAAAGCCATTACCAAAGGGGTAGCAATCGGGTCTGCTGTAATCGCGGCGGTATCCTTGTTTGCTTCCTACATGGTAGACGTGAGCAATGTGCAAAGTTTGCTCAATGATGCTTGGGCCAATGCCGGTGAAGACAAAGTATTAACGCTCTTGTCCGAAGTGGGCATTGTGGTTTCCAACCCGGTTGTCTTTGTAGGGATGCTCATTGGTGGTGCGTTGCCGTGGTTGTTCTCTTCCTTTGCTATTAATGCAGTCAGCCGTGCGGCTGCCTTAATTGTGCAAGAAGTACGCCGCCAGTTTAAAGGTGGGGTTTTGGAAGGGAAAGCCAAACCCGATTATACACGTGCTGTTAGCATTTCCACGATTGCCGCTCAAAAGGAATTAGTCATCTTGGCCTTGCTGGGGATTGTTTCCCCGGTAGTAGTAGGGCTTGCGTTTGGCGTAGAAGCGCTGGGCGGGTTCTTGGCCGGGATTATCGTTTCCGGGCAGCTCCTGGCGGTGTTTATGTCCAACGCCGGCGGTGCTTGGGATAACGCAAAGAAAGTGGTAGAAGATGAACCGTCCGATATTGCAGCCAACACCGGCAAAGGTTCCGAACGCCACAAAGCCAGTGTAGTGGGCGATACGGTGGGCGACCCCTTGAAAGATACAGCCGGTCCGGCGGTCAATCCGCTTATTAAAGTAGTCAACATGGTAGCCGTTATCGTGGCGCCGATTATCGTCAATTATCACAACGACTTTACCCCGCTCGGCAAATTGGGGTGGTGTGTGGTAATTGCCTTATTGGCGGTACTCTCTTGGGCGATTTTGACTAGCAAAAAACCTGCGCAAGATATTCACAAATAATTGTTTGGTAGCTATAAAAACGCCCCCTGGTTAAAAGGGGGCGTTTTTAGTTTATCCCTCTTTTGTATTTAGAATTTCTTAGCTTCAATGTAAGAAATTGCTATTGTATCGTCCTTTGAACGGAGGGTTTGAGTCCTGTGGACGATAATTACCCGTTGAAGTAAATCTACATCCGCAACAATTCCGCGATTGGTAGGGTCAAAAAGACCTATGTGAAGGGGTGATTTGGGCTCAGTTATTTTGGGCCCTGGGCCTATGTTACGATAGGCCCTGTAATCTTGGCTACGTGCATAAATGCGTAAAAATTTTTTCTTACAAACATAACGTGTTTGTATGCCCCTTGAAAAACGCGCATTGCTCCTCTATACTATCTATTATGAAAATACGCGGGATATTGCTTTTGATAGGTTGTGTGTTTTTGGGGGTAGTAGGAGCCAATGCTACCCAGTGGGGGGCTTTGCATGATTATGTAGATGAATCCACGCCCGCTAACACAGGAAAGAAATATCTGCTGCGAAAGGTTTTGAACGGGGAGTCCCTTTCTGTTGGTTTATTGCGTGACAGCGCCTACGCCGAAGAACATTATGATGAACTAAGCCGTATGATTGCAAAATTTTATGACGATTGGTTCTTCAATGCGGCGGAGTGGATTGAAAAAAGCGGAAGGGAAGATGAATTTGCGGATATTTTGCCGATACTGCGTGAGGGAATACGGGTGCGCATAAGCGAGGAAGGAAATGACGTAAATTTCACATTTACGACGCTCAAAGACGTTCAATGGAAATGCGGTTCCAGTTATAGCGGGGGATGTCTGGATTTAAAATCTCCTATTTTTCATATTTATTTACCTTATAACATTAGTTTTCTTCAAAAGATAATATCATTAGGGCGAGATAATAAGCAACGACTCAGCAGACACGAAATCGGGCACACGCTTGGCCTCTCGGACCAATATGTGACAGCCCGTTCGATTAATTCGGACCCGGTGTATGGTTCTACTGAAAAACGCAAGGCGGTCATGGGATCGGCAAAAAATTTAACCTGTGATGATGCGGAGGGAATAATTAACCTAATAGATATTACCCGTAATAAATGCCGTGGGGGGGACCGGGGGTGGAAAACAATATGTCCCAAATCGAAAGAGTACTATATATGTGGTATGTCCGCCGGCAAAGGCCCCTACCGTATTAAGATAAGCGAAGACAACGGGGCGGTTATACTTAATACGTATGAGAAGGGTAAAAAAGTAAGCAGTACGGTCTATCCGTTTGCTACGCCGCAAGGAGATGTGGATTGGGAAGAAACACCCGCTGTCGAAACATTAAAATCGGACGTTTTCGGCCGCCCGGTGAAGGAACGTGGTCCCAAAGGGGAAATCATATATTATTCATATTTGTGGGACCGTGTGGAGCGTCTGTCTGTGCAAAACAACCATGCGATAGATTACGTCGCGCAACTTCGCTATACTTCCAAAATTCATACCGGTGAAATGGAAAAGTATAAGGAGCGGTTTTTTGGACAACGGGGCGTTGTGTGCTTATTAAAAATGTATGTTTACCATAAAGGCGGGTACAGAGGTGATTATAGAGAGGGGGTAAATAAGCCAAAAGTCCTTCGTTACATAAAGCGAGTGTATAACCGACGTCGGCAATTACTGGAAGACGTGTATGAGGAACCGACACAGCAGCAAAATGGTCGAAATATGTCTACGAAAGATATTATTGCCCAAGGGGGGATCAACCAACGAATAGGTAAACAAGCAAAATCCGCCCAACGGGACCGATTGTCCAAAAAATTGGATCGATGGTTGGAGCGAACCTTGCAAGAACTCTCACGCTAAACTAAAAAATCTTCCTAAAAATTTAAAACCCGCCGAAATGGCGGGTTTTCAAATTCATACGGTGC
>JAEEMS010000001.1 GCA_016283355.1 Elusimicrobiaceae bacterium
GGTGCAAAACAGTTTGCGGGTAGACCCGGTGTTTGCTTCGTTGCAATCCGTTGTGCAAACGGGGGACCCGGCCGAAGTTATTTTGTTTGATTTCTCCGCCTTGGCCACCGATACGTTTGTGCAGTGGCGTAACCGGCTGCAGGGGAAAGAAAGCACCGCCCAAACACAAGCACCTGTTGCGCAAGCCCCTGCGCAAACTACTTCCGTTTTGCGCGGTTACTTTCAAAAAACGTATCCTTCCGGCTTAACAAAAGCGGACGAGGAACGCTTGGTGCGCGATTGGCTGGATTATTATAAACACGGCTATTTTAAGCCGCGTAACCAAATTGAAGTAATTGAAGGGATGTCCGATGCCAAGGCCAATAACGTGATGGAATACATCTATTATATGACCATGGAAGAAGCGGAAGAACTGATTTTGAAACCGATGCGCGAAACGGGCAAATTGCCGGAGTTTATGTATACGGCCAATTTGATTCCCAATACGGAACGTTTGCCGCACGGATACTACAAAAATAAATTCAATAAAAACATCGCCCGGTTTGTGGAACTGGCGGACGAAGACGGTACTATTTACACCCATAACGTAGAGTTAAAAGATTTGGTCATCGGTATGCGCGATTACACGTTTGAGCAGGGGTTTTCGTACCGCAACCACCCGGAACTTACCAAAGGGCTTCGGCGCAACTGGGAAGAAATGGTGACCCAAATTGAAAAGAGAGGATTGCGCGCCGACCGCAATTACATCAATAGACTTTGGCACAGACCGGTGCAATATTACGACGGAACAAAAGTGGTCAATGTCAGCTTGCGCGATTATTTTACGCAAACGCGCCGTTCGGCCGTGTACGAAGAAGACGTGGCGCCCTCCTTCTATTTGAACAGCCCCAAATGGGTGGCGTGGGAAAACGAACGCCGTAGTTTGCGCGCCATGGAAAACGTGGTTGCCGACCCGCAGGACGAAAAATTTATCAACCGTTGGCGCCGCAAACGTGCGCTTAAACACCCGGAAGATTACATGACGTTGGAACAATTTGCCCAAGTGATGCAAACCTCTTACCGCAGCCGTTACGGCAATGCGCCCCGTGTTATTTTGGATAAAGCATTGGAAGAATCTCCGGCTGAAATGTCCATCCGCGATATTCCGCCTTCTACAACCACCGTTGCGCGAAATAATTTTGAAAAAATCGGCGGCGTGTGTAGTATGATGTCCAGCGATCCCAGCTACACCCCACAACGTGCCGGATACGACGGGACTTCCACCGTTGCGCGCTTTGAATCGCACGTGTTTGAGCGAGTGGAGGTGGTGACGTTTGATTTGGAAACACTCGCGCCGCGAGTGGTAACGCTGGAGAAAGTATCGTACCTGAAAGATTTGAAGAAACCGGAGATAGACCGGGAACGTGCCAGCACCATGATGAGCGACGGGCTTGATTTATCACGTGATTTATTGACGGTAGAACAGGAAGAGAAAGCCCTTGCAAGTGTTCCCAACTTGCGTGCAACCATTTACCCCATAAACCGTATTTCCCACCCGGAAAAAGTGCCCTATATGCACGGTGGCGGGTTGGCGGGATATTTGGCCCTTTTCACACCGGATTTTTATCCGCTTAAAAAAGTAAAACTGTTGCGGGAAGTGGACGGTAAAAAACAATGGGTTACCCAATACTACGTGCACAAAGCCGTGCCGTTTTTGGCGGGAACTATCCACCGTGAAAATTTAACGTTTACGCCGCAAGTGGCGGACCGTGTGTACGACCCTGCCAAAGAGAATCAAGCGCAGCCGAAGTCACCCGACGCGCGTGATTAAATGATACAATATAGTAAGGATTTGTTATGTTATCACTTTCACACAGAGTACAGACCGTGGGGGATTCCCCTACTTTAGCCATCAACGCCAAAGCGCGTGCCTTAAAAGCCGCCGGCGAGCCGGTGGTACATTTGGGCGGGGGAGAACCGACGTATCCCGCGCCTATGGCAGCGGTAGAGGCCTTGATAGCCAAAGCCCAAAGCCGCAAAATAAAATACACGCCTTCCTCCGGTACACCGGAACTCAAGAAAGCTGTTTTATCCTACACAAAAACGCATTACAAGCATGCCTTTGACCTTAAAAACGTGCTCATTTGTGCCGGTGCCAAACAAGCGCTTTTCAATTTTTTGATGAGTACGGTGCAGGAAGGGGATGAAGTGGTTTTCCCGGCGCCGTATTGGGTAAGTTACCCGGAAATGGTAAAGCTGGTGGGGGGAACACCCGTAGTGGTTACCCCGCAAAACGGATTGCGCGTTACCGCCGCACAAATGATGGCGGCCGTTACGCCGCGCACCAAAGCCATTTTGCTCAACAGCCCGTGCAACCCGGCCGGTCATATTCTGGACGAAGATTTTATCCGGCAGCTGGTGCAATTTGCCGAAGAAAAACAGATTTATTTGGTAATGGATGATATTTATCACCAGTTGGTATTTGACGGCGGGAAAGTTCCCAATCCGTGTGCGTATGCCAAAAATTACCAAAATTTAGTGCTCATTAACGGTGTGTCCAAACTCTACGGACTTACAGGGTTGCGCATCGGATGGGCCGTGAGTGAAAACGCTGCGCTTATTGCAGCGATGGGGAAAATTCAAGCGCAAAGCACCTCGTGCAACAGTGACGTGTCCGAAGCGGCAGCGTTGGCCACGTTAAACGGACCGCAAGATTGTATTGCGGATTTGCGGCGCGTATTGGAAGAAAACCGCAATACGCTGCTAACAGAACTTAAACAAATTCCCCACATCCGTGTGGAAAAACCGCAAGGAACTTTTTACTCATTTGTCGATTTTAGCCACTACAATACGGATTCGGGCGCGTTGGCTGCGTATTTGCTCGAAAAAGCATTGGTGGCTGTTGTACCCGGACGTGCATTTGGGGCGGAAGGGTATTTGCGCATTAGCTTTTGTGCGGACAAAAATTCTATAATAGAAGGAGTCCGAAGAATTCGCTGGGCGCTGGATGAAACCGCTCCGAACGAACTGAAAATCGGGGATAAAATTGTAACGAGGAATTAACACATGAAAACATTGAATGCAAAACCGGATTATTTTAAACCGGAATATGGCCTGGAACACGCCAACATCAAAACGAACAAAACCGTTTATTGGAATATGTCCACCCCGGCGTTGTACCAGGAAGCATTAAACCGCAACGAAGCGAACATTGTCTACGGGGGGCCCATTTGCGTGAGCACCGGCAAACACACCGGCCGCAGCCCAAACGACCGCTATTTTGTGGAAACCAAAGACATTGAAGGGAAACTTTTTTATAACAAATCCAACAAAGGTATTAAACCGGAATACTTTGACAAAATTTTTGCCAAAGTGCAAAAATATGTGGAAGATAAAGACCTGTTTGTGCGCGACGCTTATGTAGGGTCGAGCGAAAACTCCCGCCTGAAAGTGCGCGCCATTACCGAATGTGCTTGGACGAACATTTTTGTAAAAAATATGTTCATCGAACCCAAACAGGAAGAACTGAAAAACTTTGTGCCGCAGTTCACGTTAATCTGCTTGCCCAAAATGCACGTAGACCCGGCTACCGACGGTACCGTTTCCGAAACCGCCATCCTCATCAACTTTGAAAAGAAAATCATTTTGGTCATCGGTTCCGAATACGGCGGCGAAAACAAAAAAGCATTGTTCACCGTTATGAATTTCCTCTTGCCGCAAAAAGGCATTATGACCATGCACTGCTCCGCCAACGTGGGCAGCAAAAACGACAGCGCGATTTTCTTTGGGCTTTCGGGCACCGGGAAAACCACCTTGTCCGCTGACATTACCCGCGGTTTGATTGGCGACGATGAACACGGCTGGGACAACGAAGGCGTGTTTAACTTTGAAGGCGGTTGCTACGCGAAAGTCATTAAACTCAACGAAGAAGCCGAACCGCAAATTTATTCCACTACCCGCCGCTTCGGCACGGTATTGGAAAACGTCGTTTTTGACCCGGAAACCGGCAAACTCAATTTGGATGACGATACGCTTACGGAAAATACCCGCGCTTGCTATCCGCTTCACTTTATTGACAACGCGGTAGAATCCAAACGCGCTACGCACCCCAAGAACATCATTTTCCTTACCTGTGATGCTTTCGGTGTGATGCCGCCCATTTCCAAACTCTCACCGGACCAAGCACTCTATCACTTTATCAGCGGTTACACCGCCAAAGTGGCCGGTACGGAAAAAGGCGTCAAAGAACCCACCAGCACGTTCTCTACCTGCTTCGGCGGGCCGTTCATGCCCTTGCACCCGAGTGTCTACGCGGAACTCTTGAAAAAGAAAATTCAAGAACACAACGTGGATTGCTGGCTTGTCAACACGGGCTGGATCGGCGGTCCCTACGGCGTAGGCAACCGTATCAGCATCAAGTATACGCGCGCTTTGTTAAATGCCGCGTTGGACGGGAAATTGGCCAAGGCGCAGTTCATTACGGACCCGGTGTTTGGTTTCCAAATCCCGACTTCGTGCGAAGGCGTGCCTTCTGAGATTTTGAACCCGATTAACTTGTGGAGCAACAAAGAAGAATACATGGCTAAATACGAATCGTTGGCCAAGTCCTTTGTGGAAAACTTCAAGAAATACGAATCGGGCTGCAGCAAAGAAGTATTAGCCGCCGCACCCAAAGTAAAAGTAGCGGCGTAGGACTTTTCTAACGTAGTAGCGCGTCTGCTTGTGGCAGGGGCGCTACTATGCTACAATAAAATAAATTATTACTAGGAGAATTATTATGGCAAAAGCAAATGCAAAATTTATGACCCCTTTAACCCCCAGCTCTTCTTTAGCGGCCGTTGTCGGTTCTACCGCCTTGCCCCGCACCGAAGTAGTCAAAAAAATGTGGGATTATATTAAGAAAAACAACCTTCAAGATAAAACCAACAAACGCATGATCAATGCCGACAGCAAACTGTCTGCTATTTTTGAAGGCAAAAAACAAATCAGCATGTTTGAAATGAGCAAATACATTTCCAAACACTTGAGCTAATTTGGGAAATTAACATAGCCAAAAAAACGCCCCGCTTGTGCGGGGTGTTTTTTTGTGTACAACCAATTTCTTGTACGGAAAACGGCGGTTTAGTTGTTTGCGCCGGGTTTGTCTTGCATTATCTTTTCCGTATTTTGGCGGATTGTGTCCAATAATCTGCGGACGTTTTGTACTTTGATTTGGGTGTCTCTATCAAGCGTTTTCCAAAACTCGCTTTCCGGTAATGTTTTGGCGAGCAACACCGCGATCATGCCCAACTGAAAGTTGAACCGTTCCAGGGCGGTGGGAGCGATGATTTCATCTCTTATATTATCGCAAACTTGCTTTAACGTTTCCGGGTGTATCCCGAAGTTAAACCCCGGGAAAAGCTGGTTCGATAAATAAACTTGGTATGTTTGATCCATTATATCGCCGACCGGCAGCGCATCATTTGCGTACATGTAATCTTTCAACAAGAACTGGCCGGCTTCCGGGGACAGTTTGTCGTTCCACAATTTATGCCACAAATCAACAATCAGATAGTTAAAGCTTGTGATGTTTCGTTTGAAAACGGGGAAATTAAACTTGTTCTCTTTTACCATGTATTCTGTGAACGATACCGCTTGCATGGCATCCAGGAAACTCGGTATTTCGGTTTCCCAACTTTCCGGGAATAAAAGATCGTCTTTAAATCGTTCATCCGTGTACGAGTTTTCAACGGGGGTTGTTCCTTGTTGGGCTTTCCTTGTCCTCTTGGCATATCTAGCATGGGCCATGGAAATAATGTAATCGTACAGTGTATCTCTACTTCTATACGCTGCCGTCTCGGGCGGGATTCCTTGTTGCATCCCCTCTTTTAAGTTGCTAAATTCTTCCTTGACAATGGCAGAAAGAGCTTGAAATTTGCTGTCTTTCTTATCAAGCACTTTTAGCGTGGCTCCATCCATGGCAAAAAGCAAATCCCACGTAACCGGCAAGTCATCCTTTAGGTTCATTTTGACTGTGAATTGGTCCTTTGCCACTAATTCATACGCGTGGAGAGTCAGTTTGAGTAAATCGCCGGCGTAGGGATCGGTTTGGAGCTTTTCCGGCGGCATCGCATGCAGTAACAAGTCATAGGAGGCCCGGCCGTCAAAATGCTGGGCTAATTGGTCCATGTAGGCGTGTTGAGACCGCAACCCGCTTGCTTGCGGGAGACGGAAAAACTGCCCCACCGGTTGAGGGGCGGAAGAACTGTCCAACGTGATTATATTGGGCAAGAAAATATCGCGAAATCCTACTTCGCGCGACAAGACGGTCCCGTTCTTCCCGCCGGAAATAAACGTGGTGTAGCTTTGCTCTTTGAGCTGCTGGCTTGTCATGTATTGCCTATCTATACTTTGTCGGATATTGGCAGCAATCTGATCCATTTCACGGTCAAAGGCCTTCCCGTTGAATTGATCCGCCAAATTTTTGGCGGCATCTTTGACGGTAGTGAGAGCACTTTGGGAGGTTGGTTTAATTGTTATCCCGGCGTGCGGAAGAGCTATTTTGGGGGATACCTTGCTGGGTTTGGGCACTGCTTTAATATTAATTGCCTGGGCCGAGACGGTAACAAAACAAACGGTAAGCGCCAGGATACAACGGATTGTTTTTGTGTTCATTTTTTTCTCCTTACAAATCGTTCTGTACCCTTTATAGTACGGTTTTTGGGGGCGTGTCCGCAAGGGTCTTTGTGCCCAGGGGGGCGGTGCCAAAAGACCTATAAACTTCCTGGGTCTTTTTACTGTTTACAGGAAAGTGGAAATTGCTACAATATGGTGTAGAAGAATTTGTCTTTCAAAAAGGGAGAGAAAATTATGGCTGCAGATGTAAAACAAATCTATACAGACATGATGGCAGCTGTCGGCGGGGAAGAGAACGTTTCCACGTTAGGCAACTGTATGACGCGCATCCGGTTTACGCTCAAAGATGACAGTAAAGCACAAGGTGCTAAATTGCGTAAGATTCCGGGAGTGGCCGGGTATGTGTTTTCCGGCGGGCAACACCAAATAATCGTGGGGCCCGGTACAGCCGCCAAATTAGGCGCTTATGCCAAAGAACAATACAACTTTGCGCCGCTTTCTATGCAAGGGGTGGAAGATAAAAAAGTAGTGGGCGATGCCAAAGGCAACAAAGCCATTACCAAA
>JAEEMS010000014.1 GCA_016283355.1 Elusimicrobiaceae bacterium
ACAGCGGCAGAGCCGGTGTCATTGGCGCTGGATTGGAATTTGCTGATGATGTCTTTTCTGTCTTGCATCGATAATACCATTTTATTTTACACTTAAGGCTGCAACCTAACGACCAAGCCGCATTTATCCGAAAAACGACCGAGCCGCAGCGGAGCCTTTCTCCTATTTTAATTTTATACTTAACCTAAAAGTACATACTAATTATACTAAATTACAGACCAAAAGGAAATTGCCTTTGAAATTATAGAGTTCTTACAAAAGCGGGGGTGGGTAAGGTAGTGCTGTGTATACTCAGCATAAGGGCTTCATCCCAAGCGATAACAGCTCCCAGGTTGGAAAAGGCCTCTTCAAACCGTTGAAGTTTGATAATTTGTAATAATTTCCATTCTGTTTCTGTCATAAATATCTCCGGGGGTGGTCCCTATATATACTATAGCGATTATATGACGGAAAAAACAGAGTCTTTAGGCCTATGTGAAGGGGTATTTTTTACCCAGAAAATTTATAGGACTGTTGGGACCTGACCGGGACAAAAGGTACTAGGCCGCATCTAGGTCCTAATGGTATTTGGTATACTTTATACATGATAGACAAAATCCTTACTAAGGCAGAACAAACTCATGTACTTACGCAGCAAGAAATTGTAACGCTCTTGCAAAGTACGCAGCCCACGGTTTTGTTTGCGGCGGCTGATCGGACACGCCAAAAATATGTGGGGGACGGTGTGTATCTGCGCGGACTGATTGAATTTTCCAATTATTGTAAAAACGATTGTATGTACTGTGGTATTCGTAAATCCAATACGCGGGCACAGCGTTATCGGTTGTCCCCCGCACAAATTGTAGAAATGGCACGTAAAGCGGTTGATTACGGATATAAAACAGTGGTATTGCAATCGGGGGAAGATGGATTCTTTTCGGCAGATGTGATGTGCGATATCATCCGGCAAATTAAAAAAATAGGACTTGTGATTACCCTGAGTATTGGAGAAAAAAAACTCGAGGAATATGCATCGTATAAACAAGCCGGTGCAGACCGCTATCTTTTGCGTATTGAAACGACGGACAAAGCATTGTATGAAAAATTAGACCCGGGTATGTCGTTCGAAAATCGGCTGCGTTGCTTACAAGATTTAAAAGAATTGGGCTATGAAGTGGGTTCCGGTTCGTTGGTGGGGCTTCCCGGACAGACGTTAGAAAGTTTGGCAGAAGATCTGTTGTTTTTTCAACGATTGCCAGTGGATATGGCGGGTATCGGTCCTTTTATCCCGCATCCGGATACTCCGTTATTTTCGGAAACGGCCAATGGCCATTTTGAACTTTCCTTAAAAATGATGGCCATTATGCGCTTGTTATTGCCGGATATTAATATCCCGGCTACAACGGCCATGGAAACGCTTCATCCACAAGGGCGTTTGTTGGCGTTACAGTGCGGTGCGAATGTCGTTATGCCAAATGTGACGGAAGGGAATTATCGGCAAAAATATGAACTCTATCCCGGTAAAATATGTACAGGGGATACACCGGCAAAATGCCGCGCTTGTATTGAAGGGAAAATCCAATCTATTGGCCGCCATATTTCCCAAAGCCGAGGGTTCCACGGCGACTATCTGAAAGGAAAGTAATTACCACTCTTTATATTTTTCCAAAAAGGGAGCAATCTTTGTTGGATCGTCCGTATTTAAGATGGCCATTTGCTTCTTAAGCGGGTGTATGATGCAGATTTTATTTAGGCACTGGGAATGTATCCAGTATTGTCCAGTTGGGTTTTTGCCGTTTCCTTCGCTATGCCCGATTTCAACAGTTTTCGCCATGGCAGTGGTGACATGTTTGAGATAATATTCAAATAAACCGTTTTCCACCAAAGCTTTCTTTAATTCTTTTTTCCAATTGGTGCTCGTCCAAGTATGAGCATAAAAGCATACCACATATTTTTTGTTGGATGTAAAAAAACGAAGATATTTTTTGGATTCCTTTAGAGATGTATTAAATACCGAGGATGGAATTTTTACAATTTTTACCTCTTTAAGAACGGGTTTAGCCGGAATTTTCCCAGACATATGCATGGGAACCGCAGGATTTTGTTGATTAAAATCATCAAAATCAAGCCATGTTGTCAAGAACCAACCGACGATAAATAGACCTCCCAACCCTATTAAAATCTCAAAAAATGAAAGTTTCATATATTCTCCTTGTTGCAATTATTATAGCACAAAAACGATGAATGCTTCCTTTATTTTCCCCCGCAAATATATTACAATATAAAAGATTGGTGCGGGTATTGTAAACCCGCATGTCGTTATTTTTATTAAGGGAGAGTACCTAATGGTAAAAACAGTTGCAAGAAAAACGGTTACTAAAAAAACCGTGAAAACCGCTTCTAAAACGGCGGCTAAAAAATCTGTTAAATATATTTATTCCTTCGGTGCCGGTAAGGCAGAAGGACACGGAAAAATGAAAGAACTTCTGGGCGGAAAAGGGGCCAACTTGGCAGAAATGGCCGGTCAATTAAAATTGCCCGTTCCTCCCGGTTTCACGATTACTACCGAAGTTTGTACCTACTATTGGAATAACAAAAGAACGTATCCGAAATCTTTGAAAGCGGATGTAGAAGCTAATTTGAAAAAAGTAGAAAAAACCGCCAAGAAAGAATTTGGTTCTCAGACGAACCCGCTTTTGGTTTCCGTTCGTTCCGGTGCGCGTGCTTCCATGCCGGGTATGATGGAAACAATTTTAAACATTGGGCTTACGGAAAAAACAATTCCGGGTATGATTGCCAAGACCCGTGATGAACGCTTTGTATATGATGCTTATCGCCGATTGATTATGATGTATTCCGATGTGGTAATGGAAAAAGCCGCCGGCATTGAACCTAAAGATGGTGAAGGTATCCGCAAAATTTTAGATAATATGTTGGCCGCTAAAAAAGCACAACTCAAAGTAAAAGATGATACAAAAATTCCGGCTTCGGAACTTAAAAAACTTTGCGTAGAATTTAAGAAAACCGTTAAAAAAGTGCTCGGTAAAGATTTCCCGGATGATCCGATGGAACAATTGTGGGGCGCAATCGGTGCTGTGTTTGCCTCTTGGAACGGGAAACGCGCCATTGCTTACCGTGCTATTGAAAACATCCCCGAAGATTGGGGTACGGCCGTAAACGTGCAAACCATGGTATTTGGTAACATGGGCGACACCAGCGCAACCGGTGTAGCGTTTACCCGCAACCCGGGGAACGGAGATTCTCATTTCTACGGCGAATATTTAATCAACGCACAAGGGGAAGACGTGGTAGCCGGTATCCGTACCCCCTCCCCGATGAACAAATGGTCCACAAATGCTCACTCGGCCCATTTGCCTACCTTGGAAAAAGTCATGCCGAAAGTGTACAAGGAACTTGATGCTATTCAAAAGAAACTTGAAAAACACTTCCACGACATGCTCGATATCGAATTTACTATTGAAAATCAACAGCTTTGGATGCTTCAGTGCCGCGTAGGAAAACGCAACGGTATTGCGGCTGTGCAAATGGCGTTGGACATGGTAAAAGAAAAATTGATTACGAAAGAAGAAGCCGTTTTGCGCGTAACTCCCGCTCAACTTGGCGAACTTTTATTGCCGGCAATTGATCCGAAAGCCGAAAAAGATGCCAAAGCCATTGCCCAAGGTCTTCCTGCAGGTCCCGGTGGTGCCGCTGGTAAAATTGTGTTTAACTCCAATGATGCCATTGCGTTGCACTCTAAAGGAATTCCCGCTATTTTAGTGCGCGAAGAAACTAACCCGGAAGATATTGAAGGGATGCGCGCCGCAAACGGTATTTTAACCCAACGCGGCGGTATGACCTCGCACGCAGCACTCGTGGCCCGTGGATGGGGTAAATGCTGTATTGTAGGGTGCGGTGATTTGGAAATCGACTTGGCCAAAAAGACCATTCGTATGAACGGAAAATCGTTCAAAGAAGGCGATGAATTGACCCTGAACGGTACCAAAGGGCTTGTCTATGCGGGTGCCCTCAAAATGTTAGGTGCTGGGGAAGGCAATACGAACTTGTCTAAATTTTTAGCACTGTGTGACCAAATCCGCGAACTGAAAGTACGCGCCAATGCTGACACGGTAGAAGATGCTACCAAAGCGCGCAAATTCGGTGCGGAAGGGATTGGATTGTTCCGTATTGAACACATGTTCTACGGTCAGAACGCTGAAAAACCGTTGTTCATTTTGCGCAAAATGATTTTAGCCGGTAATGCGGAAGAACGCAAAGCGGCCGTGAACGAATTATTCCCGTACATGAAAAAAGAAATTAAAGCAACCATGAAGGCCATGGCAGGTTACAGCGTAACCGTGCGTTTGATGGATCCGCCGCTTCATGAATTTGTGCCTACCCTGCCCAATAAGCAGCAAGAGTTGGCCCAATCCTTAAAAATTGATATGAACACGTTCAAGGAACGTGCTACCGGACTTCACGAAGTGAACCCGATGATGGGACACCGCGGTATCCGCTTGGGTGTAACCTATCCGGAAATTACCGAAATGCAAGCCCGCGCTATTTTTGAAGCTGCCGCTGAGCTTATCAAAGAAGGAACGAAAGCAGAACCGGAAGTCATGATTCCTCTTACCTGTGATAAGAACGAAATTATTGCACAAAAGAAACTCATCCGCAAGGCCTATGACGAAGTAGTTGCCAAAACGAAAGTGAAAAAACTCAAATTCTCCGTAGGCACAATGATTGAAATTCCGCGTGCGGCTGTATTAGCGGCCGATGTAGCCACGGAAGCTGACTTCTTCTCTTTCGGGACCAACGACCTTACGCAGATGACGTTTGGTTTCTCCCGCGATGATATCGGTTCTTTCTTACCGGAATACTTGCACCAAGGTATTTTGGAACATGATCCGTTCCAAACCTTGGATCAACACGGTGTGGGCCGTTTGATTCAACACGCCGTTATTGAAAGCCGTGAAGTGAAACCCGGTTTGAAAATCGGTATTTGCGGGGAACACGGCGGCGATCCGGAAAGTGTAGAGTTCTGCCACCGCGAAGGATTTACCTACGTTTCCTGCTCGGCTTTCCGTGTGCCGATAGCGCGCCTGGCTGCTGCACAAGCCGCTGCCAAAGATGTGCTCGCTAAGAAGAAACGCAAATAAAAGGGTCTTTCAGAAGTAACAAAACAGCCCCCTCGATGGGGGCTGTTTTATTGGAATTCAAAGTGAAAAAAATCTGCCGGTATCTTAAATTTCGCCCTTGCACAGGTGGGCCGTATTTACTAAAATATAAGCATGAGGGCTTTTCCGATTATTATTTCATCCCCTTCAGGGGCCGGTAAAACTACGATTATTGAGGCCGTCTTAAAGCACAATAAAACGGTAGACCGTGTTGTCACCGCTACCACTCGTTCTCCCCGGAAAGGTGAAAAAAACGGAAAAGATTACCACTTTTGGACGATTAAACAATTTGAGCAAGCCATCAAGAAACATCAAATGCTCGAATGGGCTCAAGTGCATACCCATTACTACGGCATTCCCAAAAAATCTGTGGATGGACTCATGAAAAAGGGAATTTGCCCGATTTTGGTAATTGATGTGCAGGGTGCCCGGACGGTAAAAGAGCAATATCCGCAGGCCGTGTTGGTATTTATTGTGCCGCCCAGTTTGAAGGAACTTAAAAAACGAATTTTGGGCCGTAACGACAATACGCAAGACATTGAAATACGGTTGGAAACTGCCAAAAAAGAAATTCGCGAGATTGATAAATACGATTATGTTTTGCTCAACGACGATTTGAAAAAAGCTGTTGCAAAAATGACTGGGATTATTGAGGCCGAACAATGCCGTGTGTCCCGACATGATAGCAAAAAACTGAAAAATTTAAAGTAAGAAAGAGGGAGTGTATATGTCCGCAAAAAACGATCAAGAACTTGCCGCAAAATTGACCAACTTCGACGGCGACCGCTATGATGTAGTGGTGTTGGCTTCGATGTGGGCCAAAGAACTTAAAAAACAAGACAAATATAAAAATCTGCCTACAGCTGCCGTTATCAAAGAAGCGTTGGATGATATTTTAACAAAACGTGTTTCAAAAGAAGAAGTATTGCGCGTGAGCAAAGAAAATTTGGAAGCTGAACTCAAAGCGCAAGAAGCGGCCCGCTTGGAAGCGGAACGCAAAGCCAAAGAACCCATGAAGTTATAATATGGCCCGCGATTCTTTGCGCCGGTTGGCTGCGGAGTTTAAACAATTTTTAACCGCCCAGGGCGAAGATGAATGGATTGCTGCGGCTGCACCCAGACGTGCAGCCGCAACTGTTTGTACGCCAAGCGATACCACTACACCGCAAGGCGATACGTTAACAGTAGAATTTCAACAGAAAAAAACTACACGTGAGATGGATTCTCCTGCTCCTATGGCTAAAACAATGAGCACTGCACAAAAAACAAAAGCGTTACAAACGTTAGCGGAAACAATTCGGAATTGTTCCCGTTGCCCGTTGGGAAGCACGCGCATTCAAGCGGTTCCCGGTGAAGGAAATGTTGATACAGAAGTAATGTTTGTGGGCGAAGGCCCCGGTTTTGATGAAGACCGTCAAGGGCGTCCGTTTGTGGGGCGTGCCGGACAACTGCTTGATAAAATGATTGTGGCAATGGGTCTTACTCGGGAAAAAGTGTTTATTGCCAATATCGCAAAATGTCACCCGATGATAGATCCTCTCCATCCGGAAAAACACGGCAATGACCGGGCTCCCAACGCACAGGAAATTGCGTGTTGCCGGAAATACATTGAACAACAGATTGCCATTATTTGCCCGAAATATGTGATTGCGTTAGGAGGAGTAGCTGCCAAATCGCTTATTTCGGATGCGAAATCCTTGGGGGCTTTGCGCGGTCAATTTTATGATTTGCACCTGGACAGCGTAACCCTGCCTAAACCTGTTCAAATCATCGCTACATTTCACCCGGCTGCTTTGCTGCGTAATCCCGGCTGGAAAAAAGATGCATGGACCGATTTACAGATGGTAATGGATCAACTTGGTTTAAAAGGCGCGCGTAAATAAGTATGTATTGTAAAGTGGTTTTTGATGTACCGCTGGACCGCGATTTTGATTACACGATTCCGGATGAGTTCGTTTCAAAAGTGCGCCCGGGAATCCGTGTTACCGCTCCGTTTGGGCATCAATTAACCTGCGGGCTTGTAACGGATGTAAGCGAGGTTTGTTCGGCGCCTTCCCATGTCAAATTGAAAGATATTGTTGCCGTGATTGATGAACGGCCGCTTTTTGGATCGGATTTATTTCCGTTGGCACGGTTTATGAAAACACGATGGGGTTGCCCCATCGGCCAGATTTTATTTTCACTTGTTCCCGCACAACCCTACTACAAATTGTCAAGTGAAACAACGGAAGTGTCCGTAGAAGTGCGAACACCCTCCTTTCAGTTAACCCCCTCCCAGCAAAAAGCATTGGATACGGTACATGCATTTGGTGCATATGCCTTTCATCCGGTATTGTTCGCGGGGCCAGCTTACAGCGGAAAAACAGAAACAGTTTTGCGTTTGGCCGGGAAAGTTTTGTCCGGCTATGGGCAAATTTTGATTACAGTTCCCGATATTGTTGCAGCACGACAGTTTATCCGAGAAGCACAAGAACGTTTCGGCACACACAACGTGTTCTGTTGGCACAGCCGAATGTTACTAAGCCAAAAGAAAAAATATTTTTCAGCAATTTCCAATGGAATGCCTTGCGTGGTAATTGCTACGCGTTCCGGTTCATTATTACCTTTTAAAAATTTACGTTTGGTAGCTATGCTTGATGAAGGTGATGAAAATTATAAACAGGAAGAAAATAAACCTTACTATCATACCCGGGAGTTGCTGTTTTTCCGTGCAAAAATGCACGGGGCTACGTTAATTTATGTATCGGCTACTCCTAGCATCGAATTGTTAAAGGAAGTATGGCAACGTCAGGTGCAGGTCATTGATTTTGAAGAATCTGTGCCGGGACACCAATTTACACCACAAATTAAAACGTCTCCCAAAAAAGGAGAAAAATCAACCTTGTTTTCGGATATATTAGTAAGACAGTTGGCCGAAAATTTAGCACGGCATGAAACTTCTCTGTTAATTTTGAACCGGCGAGGATATGCAAATGCATACTACTGTTTAAATTGCGGGGCGTATGCCGTATGTAAAAAGTGCGGCGCAATTTTGACACGGCAAAAAACAGAAAAACAAGGCGATCATCTGTATTGCAAAAATTGCGGGGCGACGGAACCTTTACAGCAAGTATGCCCAAAATGTAAAAATGAAATTTTCAAATCCCGCGGTGGCGGTACGCAAAAAATTGCGGCGGAAATAATGAAGTTGTTTCCAAAGGCAAAGCTGTTGCGGCTTGATTCGGACACTTTAAAAACAAAAGACGGACAAGGATTTGAAGCGTTAAATGCTTTACAAACCGGAAAAGCGGATATTGTAGTAGGAACGCGTTTGGCTTCGGGAGCTTTGCGAGGGGCCAAAGTTACGCTGGCGGCAGTAGTAGATGCAGAATTGGAACTGGACGGGCCCGACTTTCGTGCGAGTGAGAAATTTACCCAATTGCTATTTGAATTGAGAGGCCATTTGGCAAGTTTGCCTCACGGACGTTTAATTGTTCAAACGGCAGACCCGGAAAAATATGATTATTCCCCCCTTTTAAACGGTTCTTATGCGCAAGCCGCGGAAACGGAAACTGCACTACGGGAAAGTTTTAATTATCCCCCGTTTGTTCACTTAATTCGCGTAACCGTAAAAGCCAAAGAAATGGAATTACTACAGGCAGAAACTACACGAATCGGGCAGATTGGGAAGGGACAGGTGTTGGAAGTGTTGGGCCCCGTATGGTGCGCTAAAAAGACGGATACTCTTAAAAAACAATACTTGTTGTTTAAAGTTTCTACGGGAAATTATTTGGATGTATTGGGACAGTTGGATAGTTTTGTGCCTGCTAAAAAGGTTACTGTACAAATATCGGCAGATCCGTACAATTTTTATTAGGAGAGCCAGTATGATGAACTATATTAAAAGATGTTTTAGCTGGAAAGGTATTGCAGGAAGAAAAGAATTTATTGGATATTATGTATTACCGCATGGATTACTTTCGTTAGGTGGGATGCTTCCCATATGTATAGCAGCTTGGTTTGCTACTTCTCTTGGTAGGGGTTTTGAGTGGTGGCTCATATTCCTTGCTTTATTAATGGCTATAATCTTTGTGTGTGCGGTGGCACGGCGATTGCGTCACTTGGACTGGCCGCTTTGGCTCATCATTCTTCTACTTATTCCGGGGATGAATCTGGTTGTAGATGTGTTTACAATTGTATTGGGAATCGTAAATCCAAGGACCCCGAAGCCGGCGGACCAACCTTCTTATTTGTTGCCCAATTTATTAATAGGGATAGGTGGATTGTTGCTACCTCTCTGCTTGGTGGGCAGCATAGTATTCCTAGCGATATGCTATCCCGCCCAACTTGAACGGATTTTGCCCGAAAAACAGAAGATATGGATAGAAAATCGACGGAAAAACAGAGCCGTTTCAGTCAGAGAGCAGGAGAAGGTGATTATACCGCAAGAAAACGGGCAAGCGGTTCCTATGGAGCAGTTTCTTAATCAATGAATTTGCTAAAATATAGGTAAATTTAGAGGAGTTTAATATGACGATTGACGAACAAATTTCTTTTTTAACACGCGGCTGCGTGGATATTGTATCCAAAGCAGATCTTGCTAAAAAATTAGAGAGTGGTAAAACGCTTAAAATTAAATTGGGGTGTGACCCGACGTCTGCTGATTTGCACTTGGGGCATAGTGTAGCGCTTTCTTTGATGCGGCGTTTCCAGGATATGGGGCACACGGCAGTGCTCGTTATTGGGGATTTTACGGCGGCTATCGGAGATCCCTCCGGGCGTGATTCTACCCGCCCCGTACTGGGCCGCGAACAAATTTTGGCCAACGCTAAGACGTATACCGATCAGGCCTTCAAAGTGTTGGACCCGGCCAAAACCGAGGTACGTTTTAACAGTGAGTGGTTGGACCCGTTTGTATCGGGCAAAGACCTTTTACAAACATTGCAGCATATTACGGTAGCCCAAGTGTTGGAGCGTGACGACTTCAAAAAGCGTATGGCTGCCGGGAATCCGATTAGTATGTTGGAAGTGCTCTACAGCTTGTTCCAAGGGCAAGATTCCGTGGCGCTCAAGGCAGATGTGGAATTGGGTGGAACGGATCAAATTTTTAATTTGCTCGTTGGTCGCCAATTGCAAAAAAATAACGGACAGGAGCCGCAGGTAGCGTTGACCGTGCCGTTGCTTGTTGGATTGGACGGTGTGAAAAAAATGTCCAAATCCTACAAAAACTATGTGGGATTGACGGACGCACCGGAAGATATGTTTGGCAAAATTATGTCTATTGCGGATGAAGTTATGCCGATGTATTACGAACTTTTAACCAACGAAAATTTAGATGAAATAAAAGCTATGCACCCCATGGCGGCCAAGAAAAAATTGGCGCATTTGTTGGTAGAACGTTTTCACTCTAAAGAACTAGCGGACGGTGCACAAACGCATTTTGAAACGGTATTTTCTAAAAAAGAATTACCCAGCGATATGCCGGAGTTGAAACCGGAGTCCGGAGTGTTGCTTTCGGCGGTGATTTTTGCGGCTGGGGCGGCTCCCAGCAAAAACAAAGCTCGCGGATTGATTGAGCAAGGGGCAGTGCGGCTGAAAGGCGAAAAAATTTCTACGGATGGCCCGCTTGCGTTTGAAGCGGGAGATGTACTGCAAATTGGAAAACGGCATTTTTTTAAACTTGTGAAATAATGCGAAAAGGACTATTAGCGTTGGTGTTTTTACTGGGATTGGCGGTCGGCAGTATATGGGCCGTGAAGTATTATTTTTTCAGTAAAGGGCCGATAGTAGTAGTTCAAATTTTGCCGGGACAAAATGCTTCGCAAGTGGCAAAAATGTTGAAGGAAAAGGGAATCATTCGCAGTGAGTTGTTATTCAAAATTATTTTGCGTTTAACCGCTTCAGCGCAAGATATTAAAGCAGGGGCGTTTGATTTGCGCCAAAATACTTCTGATATAGAGGTAATTAATTGCCTTAAAACCAGCCAATGCAACCATTATGAAAGGGTAACACTTTTAGAAGGGTGGCGCAGTGAGGAAATCGCGGAAGCATTGGCCGAACATAACATCACAAACGCGCAAGATTTTCTAAATATTGTTCGTCAAAAAGGATTAGAAGGGCATTTGTACCCTTCCACCTATCTTTTTTCTGAAAATACGCCGGCGCAAAAAGTAGTGGATGAGATGTTGGCCCAATACAAAAAAAATATTGCCCCGCTACTGAAGGAATACCCTACTAATTTAACCGAAAAACAAGTGCTTACAGTGGCCTCTATTGTGGAACGGGAGGCAGTACACCATGAGGAACGTCCGAAAATTGCGGCGGTGTATTTAAACCGCTATCGAATAGGTAAACGCCTGGAGGCAGATCCTACCGTCCAGTATGCGCTTGGATTTTCGCTTAAAGAGAACCGCTATTGGAAAAAAGGGCTTACACTGAACGATTTACGTATCGATCATCCTTACAATACTTATAGAAATGAAGGGCTCCCCCCCGGGCCGATTTGTAACCCCAGCGCGGCTTCGGTAAGAGGTGTGTTACAACCGGAAAAAGATTTTAGTGCCATTTATTTTGTGGCTGATAGCGGCGGACATCATGTATTTTCCCACACCTATGAGGAGCATTTAGCTCATATCCGCCGAATAAGAGGGCGGTAATAACTTTTGCTTTATAAAAATATCCCCCGGGGTTTCCGGGGGATATTTTCTTTTTAAATTTACGTTACTCATTAGCGGAAGTTTCTGCATCACCATCATCTTCTTCTTTTAACAATTTGAACGTGAAAGTTTGTAATTCGTAAGTATCTTGAGATGCGAGTTTACCACCTCTGGTAAATTCGGCAAAGAAATTAGCTACCAATTGCCTTACAGCACCCAGTTCCGAAGGTTTATCCCATAGTTGCAGATATCCGGATGCTTCGAAATCGGTGCGGATATTTTCTTTTAAAAAATTTAAAGCCGCTTGGTGATCGATTTGCGCCATGGTGTTATACATTTGCCCCGCTTGTTGCGGAATATCCCAAAAATGATTGGTTGGGTGGCGGTAGGGCATTAAGCCGTCAATGGTGCCATTATGCCAAATAGCAATGGTTGGCAATACGTATGGACCGATTGCATAGTTTTTGGTGGCTTGATAAAATTCTTTTAAGTGTTCAAGTGAAATAGCATCCGGGGTTTGCCCGTTTCCCATTAATTCCATCACGATGCCTGTTAAATACACAAAAAGTTCGGTATCCTGAGGATTAGTAATATCTATTTCCCCATGTACCATTTTGCGCATCAGTGCAGGTGTCATGTTTTCTTCCCCTGAACTATTAATAACTTCCTCCAGTTTTATCAAGTAAGCGGACATGCTTTTGGGGAGTAGTTCCGCGTTATCTAGGTCTGCAAAAGGAGAGCGAGAATTTGCAATTTCACTCTCTATAATGTTTTCTGCGGAAACTTTGGATGAATCAAAAGAGAGCGTGATGCTGCGGCGAACCGGGTTAATGTGCACTACAGTCGCTTGGGGTAGCGTAACGGAAATTACATTGAAATGCGTTCCGAATAGGTTGTGCGGTTGGAGCGTGTAATAAGGTACCTTTGTTTTATCTGCTTTTTGCGGCACATTCGTTTTGCTTGACATGGGCAAGTTTAATAAGTTTTTTAACTCTTCTAAGTTTTTCCCCGAAATATTTTTTGCATCAAATTCGAGCCAATATCCGTTCAATATCGGGTGAGATTTGAGCAGTTTTTTAATTTCTTTTACCGATTGTTTCTCTTCCTTTGACAAACCTCGTGTGTTTAAATCTGGTGTGTAGCCAAAACGGGCAGTATCCCGCTTAATTTTAGAGGCCGCGGCTAAATCTTGGAAAAAAGAGGCGATTCGTTCCTGCGCAACGGGTTTACGGACCTCTTGTTCGAGTATTTTGGGTGTGGTTGACTCTTGCTGTGCTGTTACGGCTACAACTGGGGTTGGTTCTTGTTGGGCCGCTACGGATACAATAGGGGCCGGATTTTGTTTGGCTTTGGCAGCCATTTCTTGGATTTCTTTGGTTAGTTTTTTCAGATCTACGTTGTGTTTGCGCGCAAAGGCGGAGGGCGCAACCATCAAAAGACCCAATACGAATACGGCTATTTTCTTCATATTTGTTCTCCTTTTTTGTTTCGACATTTATAGTTTAATATTTTTATAGGTCTTTGCCATGGGTCTTTAGACCTAGATGAAAGGGTAATTTGGACCTAGAAAAATTTCATTGATTGGGAGAAGTGTGTCAGAGAAAAGAATATTGTAGCTAAGTTAGATTTTGGCAGGAGAACTAAATAAAATCCCCGGACTTCGATTGCCCGGGGATTTTGATGATAGTTAAACTATTCTTCTTCCTCTTTTAATTTTCTTTGTGCAAGTTCTTGTAAGCAATCATTCTTCAATTGTTTGGCATCTTGGCAGCTTGGCGTGTCATTGTTTTGAGATTCCCAGAACGAAAAGTGTTCTTCTAACGTTGCTTCTTTATCATCACCGTACTCGCCTCTCCCAAAACCGTTTTCGGCATTTTCATCGAGAATGGCATCTTCCAAGGTTTTTTTTGCTCCCACTGGGTCTACTAACGCCATAATATCATAAGTGCGAGCAGCCCTTGCGGGGTCATCCCAGTATGAAGACAACATGTGTAAAGTTGGAACAATGCCGTAAATGCTATCTGTGTGCCAAATGGCAATTGTCGCTAATACATTTGTGTTAGGTAAAGCTTCAGACAATAATTTATAAAACTCCGTGTATTGGCCTGAGGTTGCCTGTGAAGGATGAATCTCATAGAGCTTGATAAATAATTTTGTCAGGAATTTATATTGCATCAAATCATAAGCGTCGTCGCCCTGCTTTTTCAGATTGATCTTGGTATTATCTAAAAGCTCATTGAATCCTGTATCCTTTTTGGGATCATCCGGCCCCCCCGTATTTGCCATGGATTCAAGATTCCGTAAATAAAATCCATCATTCGTCGAGGTAAAATTTTTCACTTGTTCTGAAGAAAGAAGACTTACCTCTTCTCTAACAATTTTGGCCGATGTTGTTTCTTCTGTTTTAATGGCCGATTGAGCCATTGCTGTTGAAAAACCCAGGGCTCCAATGAGTGTAAACATCATCATTTTTTTCATATCTGTTCTCCTTTTTTGTGTTCCTACACTTATAGTTTAATACTTTTTTGTTCTTTTTCCATGGGCCTTTAGACCTAGATGAAAGGGTCATTTGGACCTAGAACCTTTTTGGGACGCCAATCCCCCCCTCGTCTACGATAGGGGGATTGGTTTACTAAACAAATCACAACGATTTAGCGAATGATATGCACCGTAGCTTCGTTATTTTTGTTACCGGCCACTTGTTTGTTGTCCGTGGTACAAACTTCATTTTCACAACTCAAGCGGTACAAATCCATCTTCTTCTGATTAGCTTGAATACGCAAGCGGATATCATTGGTAAATGCAACTTCCATTCTATCCCCTTTGTCTAACATCCGGAAATACGGGAACTGAGAATCTTTACCAAATTTTTTAGGAGCATTTGGCGCTTTTGCCTCTGATAATTTCAAATTTAAGAATTCATGCAATTTCGTTAATCCTTCCACTCCCACCGCATCAACATTGACAACCGCTACATAATACCCTTTCAAGAGTTCATGAGAATGCAGCCGGTCACGGATGTCTTTGGTCAGTTTTTGCATGGGCGGGTCCATCTTCTTGGTGGACGAAGCTTTCGGCGCCGTGCGTACCGTATGCTTCACTCTTTCGGTTACTGAGTAAAGCGCCTGTGCCCACGGAGCATAGCTTTTCACTAAGCTCTGTTTCGTTCCTTCCTTTATCTTTTCTTTATCTAGCGCATTATCCGCTGATGCACCAGGAGCCGGTTTGGCAAGGGGTACTGTCGGTTTTTCGTCAGCGGGAGGAACGACCATAATTTGGGGACCTCCTCCATTCCGCAAACCACCGTGTAATGTAGAAACGCTCATTGCGCTACTGAAAGAAGATTGTGGCGTTTTTAACGCATAACGGTGCGCTCTCACAGGGGCAATATTTCCTTTAAAGGGGTCGATAGCTTCCTCCTGTGTGCTTTCTTTTTTCAAAAAGGGTGAATCTATATCAAAGTGAAGGCCTTTGATATCACTTGCTTTTTTGACAGAGGACTGTGCAAAGGATTCTTTCATATCCTCTTGTAGTTTTTGCCAAGCGGGAGTATTAAATATCTTTGCTAAAAGTCCCTTTTTTTCTTCGGCCGGTTTTTTCTCCGCGGCAACGGTTTGGGCTTTGCTTTCTTTCTCTTGTTGTGCGCGAAGTGCATTTTGCTGGTTGACGTACTCAATCGCTTCTGGCGGAATGACTGCTGAGGCAACGTTTTTCCGCCAAGCTTTAAGCCCTTGTTTCTGCGGGAAAGGGGCATCAAGAGAGTGTGACTGCGGTTTTTCTGCCGCGGCAATCTCTTGCATTACGGGTTTTTCATCTTTTCTATCTTTAGATTTTGCCGTGGCTTCGTCGAAATGTTGGCGCAAAGTTAATTCCTTATAGACACTAGGAGTGTATGCATCTGCCGCCGCAAGATCCGCAGGATCAGGGGCGGGTATTTCCGGAATAGAAAGGCCATGTTTTTTATTTGTGTCAGCTATTTCCTTATTCCTTTCGATTCTTTCCCTTTCTGCCTCCTCACGAAGTTTTTTTACATTTTCCGGGGTAAATTGGTCAGCCCGTTCCTTGTTGCGTGCCTGAATACCCGTATCCCACTTTTGGAGCTTTTGGATGCGCTCTTGTGGTTTTAATTTGCTCCATGCGTTTTGTAAATCTTGGAGTGCAACTTCTGGGTTTCTGTAATCACGATCAAATTCCATGTCGTAATAATTGGACCCATCATTGTGGGGAGAGGTATCTCTTCCTAAGATAAAATTAATAAATTCTTGTTTTTCTTCTACCGGCATATTGTCAAATGCCAATGTGAGCCAAACCGGTATTTCTTCGTTCGTGGAAGAAAGTGTATAGTCGGGCGTTTCCTGTGCGTTGGCAAATAAAGCAACTGCCAAGGACACAGTTACTAACAAAGAAGTAAGTAACTTGTTCATAAGGCCTCCTTTTTAACTGATATTTAAATTATAATGGAGAATTCAAAATTTTCAAGAGTAATTAAAAAGCCCTTGTGCTGTATAGGCACAAGGGCTTTTACGGATTCATTATTTTTTAGCGGCGAGAGTGCCCTGCGTGATGGCCCCCCCGGCTATGATTGCCGCTTGCTAAAGACCCCCCGAAAGAGGAATGGCTTGAAGAGCCAGCGCGGCCTGCGGTTGAAAAATCATGCGTTACACGCGTAGGACCGGACGAAACAGCGGTTTTGGATCCCGTATTGCGGCTTGCCACGGATGTGTGCTCGGTTGGAGCCGAAGCTGTGCGAGTCGCTACTGTAGAAGGACGGCTGCCTCTCTCTACAGCGGAAACGTTGCGGCTGACCGTTGCCGGCCGTGCGGTGTTCGACATTGCCGAAGTTTTTGTGGCCGGCATGCCCGTTGAACGGGAAGGGCCAAAGTGGCTGGTAGACGGACGAGTGGAAGGCGTGCTTGCACCCGGTGCTACTGCTTTTTCTGCCCGTTGGAAATTTCCAACACTACTTGAGCGGTCCACTTTCATCTGTGTAGGCACGTTGGTAATATGCTTGTCACCGGATCTGGGATGAACGTTACCCGGATTATCGCCATGCCCGCCGGGATTATGGCCCGGATTGTCTCCGTGCCCGCCCGGATGATTGCCGGGATTACCGCCATGCCCACCGGGATTATGACCCGGATTGTCTCCGTGTCCACCCGGATGATTGCCGGGATTACCGCCATGCCCACCGGGGTTGTGGCCCGGATTGTCTCCGTGCCCGCCCGGATGATTGCCGGGATTACCACCATGCCCACCAGGGTTATGGCCCGGATTGTGGTCATGTCCGCCCGGGTGGTGTCCACCGGGATGATTCCCGGGGTTACCGCCATGTCCGCCGGGGTTATGGCCCGGATTGTGTCCACCTGGATTATGACCGCCGTTCGGGTGGTGCGGATGATACGGCCCCACTACCGGTCTATGCGGGCGACCCGGCCGATGGTACGGATAACGAGGCAATATCGGGTACGGACGATAGAAAATCGGACGCAACGGCAGATAGTACCAATCAACGTAAGCGGTGAAAGGATACGGATGGTACCAGACGAAGTAAATATGCGGATATAATACTTTCAATCGTTCTTGAACTTCGACCGTTACATCATTAATATAGTTGTAGCGAGATGCGTAATTGATAAAACGTTCGCACGCTACGGTAGGATTATCCTGTACGCAGACCGCATTTATAATACCTGTTACCATATTTTGTTCTTGTGCTGTAACAGGGTCGACTACCAATTGTGGCCAAAGGTCCATTTCTTCCGAGGCAAGTTCATATACCGCGTAAGACGGATCATGCGACAGAATTTCCTCCAACATGGCACGCTTTAGGGCAGGAATGTCTTGTTTGGCTGCAGAGGAAGACGAGCGTTTTTCCCACTTTTCCCAGAACTTTTTCAGTATTTTCTGTTCAGAGGGATGGCCGTAATAAAGCCCCATGTAGCTGCCAATAAAACGGATGGTATCCCCACGGTCTATCTCCGCCAGGAAATCATACGTATCCCCTGCTACGGAAGGATTTTGCCAGTACGAGTTGTCATCCTCGTAGCGAGGAATAATGCTGTCGTAGGGTCGTTTATACCACATAGCAATAGTGGGAAGAATAAAATCCCCCATATAATCATCGCGGTGATTTGCGTAATAATCTCTATAATGCTGCATAGAGGCCTGTTGCGGGTGAACTCCGTAGGTTTGAAAAAAATCAGCCGTCAACGCGTTGAAAAGAGCGGAGTAGTTGGTGGTAAAAGAGTTGTCCTCTATATCACGGATATACTCCGTCCATGAGGCATCATCCCCAAAAACGGATTGTAAGTAGGACTGGTTGTGGTTGCTCCAGGCGAGTGTTATCTCTCTTTGTTGGTTATTGATAAGCGCGCCTGTCTGTGCGTTTGCTACGCACGGATAGGCGAGTACAAAGAGAACCGCCAATAGAATAGGTTTGAGTAATTTCATGCTCGTTTTCCTCCCGTGGCTCCCCGGTTACTATGGGGGCTACAGTCCTATAACACATTTCACTCCCAAATTATTGCACTTTTATTTTTCTGCGTAAAGGGTACGTAGAGAATTTAGTACGGCTAAGAGGGAAACGCCTACATCCGCAAACACGGCCCCCCACATGTTGGCCAAACCAAAAATCCCCAATACTAATACCGCCAGTTTGACGGACAAAGCCAGAATAATGTTTTGTTTCACGATACGCAATGTTTTGCGCGAAATGGCAATAGCGGTGGCAATTTTGCCGATATCATCTGTCATTAATACCACATCGGCAGCTTCAATGGCGGCGTCTGAGCCCAAATCTCCCATCGCAATCCCTACATCCGCCCTGGTTAATACCGGAGCATCATTGATACCATCCCCCACAAATGCGGTAACGGTGCCTTTGGGGGCGTGTGTGAGCATTTGTTCTATGATGGATATTTTATCCGCCGGTAGTAAGCCGGCGTAAACCTGGGAAATGGATAATTCTTTGGCCGTTTGTTGTACCGCGTGGGAAACGTCCCCGCTGAGTAGCGCCAGTTGCGGTACGAGCGCACGTAATTTATCCATAGCGGCTAAAGTAGAAGGTTTTAAACGGTCTCCTAACTCAATCAAACCGCAATAATTTCCTTTGTGGCATACGTGTACACAGGTATATTGGGATGTATATAAGGGTGTAATACCAAAGCGTTGCAGTAATTTTTCGTTGCCGGCTATAAATTCCCACGCGTGGACGCCTTCCCCGGCAATTTCGAAAACAGGGCTAGGTAATGGTGCCGGGGCAAGTTTGTACGCTTGGAGTAGGGCCTTGGCAATGGGATGATTGGAGTGTGCTTCCAGGCGGGCGGCTGTTTCCAAAACCTGTTGCGGTTGATACCCGGGGGCCGGATGAATGTTGATTACCTCAAATACCCCTTGCGTAAGCGTGCCGGTTTTATCGAAAGCTAACGTAAAGATATGAGAGAGTTGTTCCAAATAAGTTCCCCCTTTTACCAAAATTCCTTGGCGTGCGGCGGCTCCGATTCCTCCAAAGAACCCCAGCGGTACGGAAAGAACCAGCGCACAAGGACAGGAAATTACTAGAAAAATAAGGGCACGGTAAATCCAAGTTTTAAAACTTGCGTCTGTTAAGAAGATGGGTGGCAGAAAAGCCAAAAAGACCGCAATGATTACTACCACAGGCGTATAAATGCGGGCAAAGCGGGTAATAAATTTTTCCGCTTTGGATTTTTTGTGCGAGGATATTTCTGCCAATTCGATAATTTTGGCCAACGTGGAATTTTCGTACGTTTTTTGTACGCGGATATCCAATACGGTGTTTTGAGGAATAGCCCCGGCTAAAACAGTATTGCCCGGTTCACACGAAACGGGGCGGGATTCTCCCGTCAGGGCGGATAAATCTAAAAGTCCGGTTCCGTTGATGATTTCGCCATCCAGCGCTACTCTTTCACCGGGGCGGACGCGGATAATTTGCCCAACAGATACATTTTGCGGCGCAAGGAGTGTTTCCTGTTGATCGAGAAGTATACGGGCAGTGTCGGGGCGCAGGTCCATTAAACTTCGGATACGGGAGCGGGATTGATCGGCGGCGCGGTCTTGCAGGCATTCCCCTACTTGGTAAAACAGCATGACGGCTGCTGCCTCCGGGAATTCTCCAATGGCAAAAGCGCCGAGCGAAGCAATACTCATCAGTAAATTTTCGTCAAAAATTTCCCCTTCTCGCAGATTGCGAAAGGAACGGAGAAGGACTTTGTGCCCCGCACAAAGATAAGCAAGAACAAAAAAATAATTTTTTGCACATCCGGCGGGACAAAAACATCCTACTAAAAATAACAGAAATCCTATGGCTAAAAACCCCCCTTCTTTTACGAACAGAGAAAAAGAGTGACTCAAAGAATATTTCATTTTCCCTCCGATACATGGCTTAACCCTTGGTTAAAAATCGTTTGTACGTGTTTGTCGGCCAACGAATACACTATTGTTTGGCCGCTGCGACGCGTTTTTACCAGTTTATTTTGTTTTAAATAACGCAGTTGATGAGAGATGGCCGAGTGCGTCATGTGTAGCATTTGGGCGATTTCTTTGACACACTGTTCTTTTGAAAACAGACAATACAGAATGCGCAGCCGGGTGCTATCCCCAAACACTTTAAACAAATCTGCCAAATCGTACAATTTTTGCTCGTCTGTTATGTTACGGGCGGGTAACTTTTTTTTTGAAATTGCAGGCGTAGAATTCATAAAACCTCTTTGATATGTGAATATATGTTCATATATTACTATATTTTGATTTTTGTGTCAAAAATAAAAGGACTTGAGAAAATCATAAAAATTGTTATACTATCTTATGAGGAGTTTAAAAAAGGAGAATAATATGAGCAAAGGTTTTACTTTGATTGAATTATTGGTGGTTGTGTTAATCATCGGCATTTTGTCAGCCGTTGCGTTACCGCAATACGCGGAAGCTGTGGAAAAGTCCCGTGTGTCAGAAGCATTGATTAACGGGAAAGCATTTATGGATGCAATCCAACGTGCCCACCAGATGTATCCGGGGGAAAAAGTAAAAAGCCGGGAACAAATTGCGGATATGCAAATTACGGGAGGTAAGTGGGATAGCAATAAGTATACAACCGATAATTATATTTATGAATTGGATACTGAGAACGAGGGAAATGATAAAGTAACGGTTAAAAGACGGAGAACTAAGACACCAAGTGATACGCGTATCAATTATACGGTAACGTATATATTCTGTGAGAACAGTAACAGTGACCTCGGAGAAGGCCGGGAAGTGAAATGTCAACCTGAAGAAGATGCTCCGGACAATATCGACTGGAATCGTATATGTAAAACTTTCACCCAACTATCTCAAGGAGAATGTCCTTCCGGAAGTTAAGCTCTCTGTTTTTACAAAATTCCCCGAGAATGATCTCGGGGAGTTTTTTTGTATAAAGTGTCGATTATAACTCTTGTAAACGTTGCGAAATTTTTTCGGTTGCTTGTAAAGGATCCGGCACAGGAACGTTTGCATAGTTTTTGCGCAGTTGGGACCATGTTTGCGCAGGGTGATGTTGTAACAGTTGATAAAGTTGCTGTGATAGTGTTTCGCTTTCCCTTAAGATCCATGCCGCGCCCACATCTGCCAAGATTTTTGCATTATAATACTGATGATCGGCCGCTGCGTGCGGAAACGGAACACAAATGGCCGGCAAACGGCAGGCAATGAGCTCGGCCACGGTCCCCGCCCCGCTACGACAGATGGTAAGGTCTGCACTTTTCATCAATGCATAGATTTCGTGGCTGTAAGCCAACGGCAAAACATTCTTTACCAAAGAGTAATCTTGTTTTAATGTTTCAAACCAACGATTCCCCGTAAGGTGAATAAATTGGTAAGAAGGCATTTCTTTGGCAAGAGCAACGATGGCTTTGTTGAGCCCGCGGGCTCCTTGGCTTCCGCCCATTACGAGTACGGTGGGCGCTTGTGGATTGAGCCCTAAACGGGAAAGGGCTTCCCCCCGGTCTACCGGGAGGGCAAACTCGGGGCGCAGCGGTGTCCCTATCAAAACGGTATTTTTAAATTCCCGGTCAATCGGTAAACCCAGTAAGAATAAATCAGCAAATCGTCCACAGATTTTATTCACGAGTCCCAAGCGGGAGTTAGAATCATGTAGGGCTGTTTTGACACCCATAAAATGAGCGCAAAAAATCAAAGGAAATGTAAGATATCCCCCCGTACCAAAAGCAACATTCGGCCGAAAATTTTGGATGATTTTTCGGGTATGAAACAGGGATTTAATCAATTTGACTATGAATTGGAAATGACGGATTGGATTGATGCAACGGGGCAATCCGATTAAATCGATTTCCTCATAGGAAAGATTATATTTTTTAAGTGTTTCAATGGCTAAATCATTTTTTCGTACCAAAAAGCGAACATCCGCTCCTTTTTCTTGTAGGATACGCCCAATCGATAACCCCGGGTAAAAATGGCCGCCGGTGCCGCCAGATGCAATTAAAAAGCGTTGATTTTTCATTTTTTATTCCTGTTTGCGTAGTGTGTTAAATCTTCTTTTAAGTGGGTGCTGCGCGTCGAATCTACAGCGGCCATGTTAAGGATAATCCCAATCATGGCTAACGTCATAATTACCGAAGACCCTCCGTAGGAGAAAAAGGGTAAGGCAATCCCTTTTGTGGGAAGGAGTCCGATGGCCATTGCCATATTAAAGAAGGCCTGGCAACAAATTGTAAGCGTCAATCCAAAAATAACCAAGGCGCGGAAGTGAGTTTTTGCAATGCTGGCAAGGGCTACCCCGCGAATGAGCAACCAACAAAAACCTGCAATTACCAGAATGACAAACATTCCCACCTCTTCGCACATAATGGAAAAGATGAAATCCGTATGGGCAGCTGGTAAATATTGCATCTTTAGCTCGCTGTTTCCCAACCCTTTGCCAAACCATCCGCCGGAGCCAACCGCTAAAAAGGATTGTACTAATTGGTATCCGCTGGAACCTTCACTGGCAAACGGATTTAAGAAGGAGAAAATCCGTTCGCGGCGATATGCCACAAAAAGAAGTTGATGAATAACCAACGGCGAGAGGAAAAGCCCGGGCAAGAAAAAATGCCACAATCTAGCTCCTGCAGACAGTAACATAAATACAAATACTCCCCCCATGAGGGTAGGTGTGCCCAAATCTTTTTCTGCCAAAATAAGTGCTAAAGTAATACCGGCAACCAAACCGGGTTTAATCATCAATTTCCAGTTTTTAGCCAAACGACCGGCAACCCCTTCCAAATATTGGGCAGTATAGAGTACCAAAGTAACTTTGGCAATTTCGGAAGGTTGCAGTTTGAATACCCCCAAATCTATCCAGCGGTGCACGTTGGCCTGTTCTCGGGAAAAAAGTACGATGATCAGGAGCACCCATGTCATATACACTAAATAAATAGGTTTGCAAAATTTAAGTTTTAAAATTCGGTCAAACGTTTGAGAAAGTACTAACGCAACCACTAATCCGATTCCGTCAAAAATGAGTTGGCGTTGAAAGTAAGAGGCAGATTCAAACGCACTGGAAGAATAGGTAAAAATAAGTCCCAGCAGTACAAAGGCCAACGCAATAAATGCAATATGTCCGTCAAGTTTTAACGGTTTCCAACCGCCGGATGATTTGGAATCAGCCGGTTTGCGCCGTGCTGCCGCGGGAGCAGCCCGGCGAACTAAACCGGCGGTTGTTCTTTTAGAAAGTTTGGGTAATGTATGCGCCATAATTTATCTGATTTTTAAAGAGGCCAACGCCAACAACATAAGCGTTCCCCCGATAATCCAAAATCGTACAATCACTTTGGGTTCTGGGATACCGAGTAATTCAAAATGATGGTGGATAGGGGCCATTTTGAAGAGCCGTTTCCCGTGCGTTAGTTTAAAATATCCCATTTGTAACATAACGGAAACTGTTTCAATTACAAAGAGTCCCCCCGCAATCGGAAGCAACAGTTCTTGTTTAACGCACAAGGCCGCAGTACCGATTACTCCTCCTAAAAAGAGGGAACTGGTATCCCCCATAAATACTTGAGCCGGGTAAGCGTTGAACCATAAGAAGCCAATACACGAGCCAACCAAAGCCCCCATAAATACGGTAATTTCCCCGGCGCCCGGAACGTAAATAATTTTTAAGTAATCCGCGAAATTGATGTTCCCCGCTACGTAGGCAAAAATAGCATATGTGATGGCGGTAAAGACCATGCATCCGCTTGCAAGCCCATCCAAGCCGTCCGTGAGATTGGTGGCATTAGAAGAGCCGATAATCACGAGCATGGCGAATGCAAAATAGAAAACAGACAAATCCAAAAACATTTTGCTCATATAGGGGATGATGATAGAAGTAGAATATTGTGCATTGGGCGGATTTATTGCCAAATAGACAACTACCACCAGAGCGGTCAACAGTTGGATTGCCAATTTAATGGAAGATTTCATCCCTTCCGGATTTTTCTTGATGAGTTTTGTGTAATCATCCATTACACCGGCAATCCCCAATGTAAACGTAGTAAACAACAAAAGCCAGATATAGTTAGTATCCAGTTTTGCCCACAATAACACGCTAACCACCAAACTGACAAAAATCAAAATTCCTCCCATGGTAGGGGTTCCGTTTTTGGATAAATGCGAAGCGGGGCCGTATTCCCGTTCGATTTGTTGGATTTTATAAGAGCGTAATTTGCGGACAACAGCCGGGCCGATACACAACGTGAGCAAAAACGATGTGAAAATAGCCGCTCCGGTACGAAACGTGATGTAACTGAAAATATTCAGGAAGGACAAGTCGTCCTTAAACAGCGAGAGGTAGTATAGCATGTTAGATCTCCTTAAAAATAGTTTCAAAATTCATAGAACGGGATGCTTTTACTAAGCAAGTTCCGCCTTTTTTGACAAGGGCGGACAATTCTTTTGTCCAACCTGCCGGTTGAAGCGAATAATAAACTTTCAAAGAAGGGTCCGTTTTGAGTTTTTCGTATGCATATTTCATTTCCGGTCCGGCCAAAAATACGTAATCGATGTGATTGTCAAGTACTTGCCTGGCTACCAACCGATGGTATTCTTTGGAAGTTTCTCCCAATTCTTTCATATCTCCCAGTACGGCAATACGCGGAGAGTTTGGTTCCTTCCCCAAAATATTCAGTGCATTATGCATGCTGGCCGGGTTTGCATTGT
Organism: Elusimicrobiaceae bacterium; assembly: GCA_016283355.1. Lineage (GTDB taxonomy): Bacteria > Elusimicrobiota > Elusimicrobia > Elusimicrobiales > Elusimicrobiaceae > Avelusimicrobium. The sequence continues at coordinate 24,980 of JAEEMS010000014.1, forward strand.
AACAATCTAAAATGAAACAAGCAGTCCCTTTTTTAACACGTTCCATCCGCATAGGCATCGGAGTGAAAGCAGCAAGCCCTTGCTGGATTTTATCCATGTAGATGCCCAATGCAATCGCGGCTGCGATGGCAGCGGCCGCATTTAATTTATTATAGCGTTCCAGTTTCATGTTGAAAACGTATGCTTCCCCTTTGTAAGTAAAAGACAAAAGGGATGTTTCCAATAGTTGTAAATCGGCGCCCGGTTTGAAACCGAAAGAAATGGATTTCCCTTTAAATTCCATTTGTAAGCGTGACAACAAAGGATCATCGTGGTTATATACCAGCGTGCCTCCGTAATTAAGGTGGCGGGTAATTTCTGTTTTTGTTTTATAAACCGTTTCCAGATCGTGAAAAAACTGCAAATGAGCAGCAGACACATTGGTCAAAACTGCCACATCCGGTATGGCCAGCGCGGCGGTTTCATCAATATCTCCGGGGTGAGAGGCCCCTAATTCAAAGACGCCATATTTGTGCTTGGGTTGAATTTCCAAAAGAGAGAAGGGAACACCGAATTGATTGTTAAAATTCCCCATGTTGGCAATTGTTTCACCCGCAGCCGAGCAGATAGAGCGCAACATTTGCTTGGTGGTACTTTTTCCGTTGGAGCCGGTAATGGCTGCTACTTTTAGCGTACTGTTTAACCGATGATATTTGGCTAAACTTTGTAATGCTTGAAGAGGATTTTTTACTGTAATAAAGGTAACCGTAGTTTTTGCGGGAATTTTAACTCCTTCCTCTGCTATAATAACGCTGGCTCCTTTCTTAAGCACTTGTGGAATGAATTCCCGCGCATCAAATTTGGCCCCCTTTAGAGCAATAAAAGCATCCCCTTTGGTAACTACGCGAGAATCGGTTACAAAGGAAGTTACAATTTGCTCTTTTTTACCGGTAACAAGTGTACCTTCGGTAATTTCTGCAATTTTCCCTGCTGTTAAATGCAACTTCATATCCTACTCCTTATTTAAAATCAAAATCGATTTGATCCGGTGCAATCCCTTTTAATGTCAGTAACGGTTGGGCTATATCCTTGAATACAGGAGCCGCCGCGGTTCCTCCAAAGCTGTATTTGGCCGGATTATCTAAAATAATTAAAATCGTAAATTGAGGATTGGATACCGGTACCATGCCGCAAAAAGAAACGACGTGATTGCGTTTTGCGTATCCCCCCTCTTTGGTTAATTTTTCGGCGGTACCTGTTTTGCCTGCTACGTTATATCCCTTAATTTGGGCACGTTTTCCTGAACCGTTTTCTACAACACTTTGTAAAACTTTTTTCATCGTTTGAGCGGTTTCTTTACGAATGACATTTCGAATTTTTACCGGTTTGGATAATTTTTCAATTTTTCCGTTTGCATGTTCGATACGGTCAATCAGATGCGGTTGCATCATAACGCCATCGTTGGCAATAGCGGAATAGGCCGTAATCAATTGAATAGGTGTAATGGCAATTCCGTAACCGTAACCATGGGCGGCGGTATCAACTTGTGTCCAAGTACTGTAAGGCGGAACACTTCCTTTGGATTCCCCGTTAAAATTGATATCTGTTTTTGTCCCGAAACCAAATTCACGGATGTAGGAAAATAATTTACGTGGGCCTAATTCTACGGCAATCTTTCCCGCTCCGATGTTTGAAGATAGCTGCATGATTTCTGGAATGGATAAATAATCTTTTTGGTGCTGTTTATCCCGTACAATGACACCTTTGGCGACTTCCCAGTTCCGCCCGGACATGGGAATACTATCCGTGATACGAACGGCACCTGCATCCAGTGCCGAGGCAATGGCAATGGTCTTAAAAGTAGATCCTGGTTCATAGGTAAATTGAAATGCCAGGGATTGCCCGTCCTTAATGGGGTATGAGGCGGCCGCTAAAATTTTGCCGGTAGAGGGTTCTTGTACGATGGCAATAGCGTGTTCCGGTTCAACGTTTTCTACTGCTTTGGCCAAAGCTTGTTCCACATAATATTGGGCTACTTCATCAATGGTTAGATAAATGTTGGAAATGTCCACTTTTTCTTTGAGCGTGCGGTTATAAATAACATCTCCCCCCCGTGTGCGTTTGGCACGCTTTTTACTGATATCTTGGCTTAGTTCTTTATTAAACATTTGCTCAATGCCCGACAATCCAAAATTTTTGGAATTGGAAGCTCCGATAATATCTAAGGCACTGTTGCCGTAAGGATGGATACGTTCATATTCCGGAGAAAGCTCCATTCCTTGCCCCAGTTGCGTGCGCATCACAGAGGACAATTTGATGTATTTGTCCGGTTTAATTTTTTTTGCCAGGAAAAAGAAATTGCGTGATTTATCCCATTTTTTTAGAATTTCGGATTTTGGCATTTCGAGTGTTTCGGAAAGGAAATCGACCGTTTTGTTTTTATCCTTGATATAACGTTTGTTGAGTCCCAGAGAGTGGGTGCGCACGGATTCCGCCAACGGACGGCCGTTTACATCTAAAATTTTCCCGCGCAAGCGGTCTTCGGCAATAAAGTCATAAATGGCCTTTTCTGTTTTAGAGGTAAATGTTTGGTGTAAAAAAGTTTGCATGTAGAACAAACGGCCAATAATTACCAGTGGAGCAAGCATAAGAAGGAGCAACACCGCTTTCATCCGGCGTTTCACATTAAATACATTGGGAGAAGAAAATGTGTTCCCTCTTCGTATCATTTTATTTTCTCCAATTGCACCACTTCATAGGGATTTGCCGGCTGCATACCCAATTGTTCTCGTGCAAAGTGGGTAACTGTTTCCGGACTGGAAAGGCGGGCAATTTCCAGTTGCAAATATTGGTTACGGGCTTCCTTCACGGACACATCTTCTTGTAGTCGTGTAATAGCGCGGCCCGTACGGCTAATCGCGATATGGGTTGCCGTAATGAGTAAAGCCCACAAACAAAAAACGATGAGTAATATAATCTTTTTCATACGTTACGTTCTATCACTCGCAATTTAGCACTGCGTGCCCGACGATTTTGCCGAACTTCTTCATAAGCCGGGATCTGCGCGTGTTTGGTAAGTAAGGTCCAATTACCGGTTTGAGCCAATTGTTTAAAGCGGTTCTTTACCAAACGGTCTTCCAAAGAATGAAACGTTAAAATGGCCGCTCTTGCACCGGGTAAAAGAAGTTGGTCCAGCAATGCTAACATATTTTCTACCGTTTCCAATTCCTGATTGCAAGCAATACGAAGGGCTTGAAAAGTTTGGGTAGCCGGGTGCGTTTTACCTCTTCGACCTTTATAAACTTGTTCCACTAACAATTTTAGTTGGGAAGTTGTGGTTATGTTGTTTTCGCGCCGCGCCTTCATAATGGCCAGCGCAATGGCATTTGCCTGACGTTCCTCCCCATATTCTACTAAAATGCGTTCTAACTCTGCCATGGACCAAGTATTGACGATGGTGGCCGCACTTAACGGTGCATTTTTATCAAAACGCATATCAAGCGGACCGTCGTTGAGAATACTGAATCCGCGAGAAGGATCATCCAGTTGATAGGAACTTAACCCTAAATCAAATAAAGCCCCGTTCACGCCGGATAACCCCAGTTCTTTTAGCACTTCGGGGGCTTGCGTATAACTTTTATGATACGCCTTTAGGCGGCTGTCTCCTACTCGTTCGACAGCCATTTGCAAGGCATGTTTGTCTTTGTCAAATCCTAAAACGGTAGCGTTTGGCCCTAATTGAGAGAGAAAATAACGGGTATGCGCCCCTAATCCCAAAGTGCCGTCCAAAGACACACCTTGCGGATCCGGTAGAAGAAAAGATGCTATTGCTGTACACACAAGAGGAATATGTCTGCAAACGATAACCATGAC
>JAEEMS010000015.1 GCA_016283355.1 Elusimicrobiaceae bacterium
GCCACACTATCTAACCGTGAACCGGGATAAACCAATAACGTATTGTTTATTGTCTCCGCTTCGGCCTGTTCACGGTCCTGATTAGAAATAAGAATTAAACCCAAACCGTCTACTTCTTGGGCTAAAAGAATATTGTTGATTTTTTCCGTTTGCAACACACCCAAAGAACTTAACACAATAATATAATCCACTTTCTTTTCTTTGAGCATCGTGGCCATTTCCTGCGCCGTTTGCACCGGGTCTAACACGCTCAACCCCGGCAAACGCACGTCTTTCCCATGCGTCTGTGGCAGATTAACTAAGCCAAAGATCCCTATTTTGAAACCATCAATCGTACGGATTTGGTAATCATGCAAAGGCCACGGAATGGTATTTTCCAACCTCAAGTTCGCCGCTACAAACGGAAAAGGAAGCTGACGCATAATTTGACGAGCAACCTGCCAGCCGTAATTAAAGTCAGCCGGGCTGAGCGTGGCAGCCGTATAAGGAATCTCTTTGAGAAAAGGAACCATAAAAAGCCCTTTGGTAAAGGGGCCTTCTGCGGCCGCGCCGAACCAGTTTCCTCCGTCAAAGAGCAAATAAGGTTCTTGCAACCCTTGTACAAAATTTTTCAAAATGGCGTATCCGCCCACTTCGCGGTCATTAAGACGCGGCTCCGGGCGGGAAGCATAAAAACCGAGTGCATCAGCCGTGAAATACACATCTACATGCTGAAGCTTTTCATTCCCGCATGCAGTCACGGCCAATACACTCAAAAAGCAACTAAAACAAGACAACCATTTACGCATCAGATTTGGCGAATTCTCCCCGTTTGCGGCGCTTTCGTATTTCCTTCCCGCACGGCATCTTCCACTAAAACGCGCAAGGTTTTGTTCCCTATTTTCCGTTTTTTATCGTCGCCGATTTTTTTAAACAAAAACCCTTCACTGCCACCGTAAGCAATATGGGAATTAGTCACAACGGTATACATTTTACGGTTTTCTAACGGTTTTCCGTTATGCAGAATAGAAATATCTCGAATTCGCCCTTTTTTATCGGTTTTATAGGTAATGTCCAACCCGGCGTATGTGAACAAACTGCGCGGTGCAAAACCCGTTTTAATAAAGCGTTTCAGGAACCGCCCGTCTACTGTTACCGCCACGATTTCATTATCAAAAGGATGTAGTTCCACCAAATCACGCCGAGACGTTGGTCCTTGGCGCAAAGTAACACGTGTGCCACCGTTATTGTGAATGGCAATCGGTGCACCGCTGTATGCTTGCATCAAATCGGCCACCCAATCGTTAAGCGGAGAATCTAACCGGTCTTTCACGGTGGGATTCTTTTCCAAGGTTTCTTTTGTTTCGCCTACGATTTCATCGATGCCGGGTTCACGCAAATCATCTACAAATTTTTTAATTTCTTTATCTTCCCCGGTCTGAGCGATGATTAACGGGATTAATTCCGAACGAGAAGACACCACTTTCCCCGTTTTATCATCCGTTTCCACGGTTACTTTGCTGACGTTTTTCAGATAGCTGCCACTCTCCACAAACAACACGCCATTCTCTCGGCGGTTTTGAATAATCTGGTGTGCATGCCCACCCAAAACAACGTGTACACGTCCTCCAAATTTTTTGGCAATTTCCAACGTGTAAGGTTGCTGTCCGTGTTTTTCATCTGCAATCGAATCATGTACCAACACTACTACAAAGTGTGGATGTTGTTTTTCAACTTCGTTTAATGCTTTCTCCAGCGCATCAAACGGCTTGGTAAAATAATACTCATCCGCCGGGTTGGTGGGAGTACGATTGGCTAACCCGATAACAGCTACTTTTATCCCATCTACATCATAAATCTGATAGGGGCTAATGTGCGGCGGATATTGCATAGAATCTTTCTTGAGGAAATTCGCTGCTAAAACCGGGAAATTCAACTGCCCGATTAACGGCGCAAACCCCGCGCTTTTGAAATCGAACTCATGATTCCCCACCGTGGTGGCGTCATACCCCATCTTATTCATAATGGTAGCGGCTTTAAATCCTTTCGAATAGCGGGTTTCCGCTGTGCCGTTGGCAAAATCTCCGCTGTCCAGAAGCAAATATTTTTCCGGACCTTTCTCCATTACAGCAGCCAAAGCGGCATATCCGCCCTGTCCTTTGTGCGGATAGAAAAAACCATGTACATCACTGGTGTGGTAAATAGTAGTCGTTTTGGCGCTCAACAAAACCGGCAAAACGAGCAGTGCGGCCAATAACAATCTGTTCTTCCTCATATACTCTCCTTTGCGAAAGCTGTTGAATTACGGTGCAACATGTGTCTTTGCCATTCTGGAAAATGGCGAAATTTCACGCAGCCGCTCAATAATCGGCGGCAACTCTTTAAGCACTAAACGAACTTCTTCCGAGGTGGTTTGATCGGAAAGAGAAAAGCGAACCGATCCGTGGGCAAATTGGAAAGGCACTTTCATCGCCCGTAATACATGGGAAGGTTCCAAAGAACCCGATGTACATGCCGAACCCGAAGAAGCACAAATACCGAAATCATTTAAAAACATCAAAATAGATTCCCCTTCAATATAGCCAAAGCTGATGTTCGTAGTATTAGGAACACGGTGTTCCGGGTCTCCGTTTACTTTGACATCCGGAATCGTTTTCAAAATACCTTGTTCCAGTTCATCGCGCAGCGCAGCTACTTTCTGCATTGTTCCGCCGGAAAGCCGTTTTTGCGCCAGCTCGGCCGCTTTTCCGATTCCCACAATATAAGGAACATTTTCCGTCCCGGCACGGCGGTGTTTTTCTTGGTGTCCTCCCATTAAATAGGGCAAGAAACGCGTTCCGCGTTTTACATATAAAACGCCGATCCCTTTCGGGCCGTGGAATTTATGGGCAGAAAGCGAAAGCATATCCACCCCGGCAGCTTGCACATCCACCGGAATTTTCCCCACCGCTTGTACAGCATCTGTATGGAAAACAGCTCCGTATTCATGCGCAATTTTTGAAATTTCTTGTATTGGGAAAATTGTTCCGGTTTCACTATTGGCCCACATTACAGATACAACGGCGGTTTGTGTATCTATCAAACGTTTGAATTGCTCCATATTAAAACGCCCTTGTTCATCCACCCCGATATAGTCGACACGGTATCCTTGCGATTCCAAAAACTTAAACGGTTCAAGTACCGCCGGATGCTCCACTGCGGACGTGATGATATGTTTTTTGGCACGATTCGCACGCACCGCCGAAAAAATAGCAGTATTATCACTTTCCGAGGCACAGGAAGTAAAAATAATTTCATCGTCGTATTGGGCATGAATTAACTGCGCCACCTGCCGGCGGGCCGCATCAATAACGTGGCGATTTTCTCCGCCAAAACTATGTATACTGGAAGCGTTACCATATTTTTCGGAAAAATAAGGCAACATGGCTTCTACTACTTCGGGTGCACACTGCGTGGTAGCGTTATTATCTAAATAAACCACTTTTTTCATGTTAGGCCTGCTCCACCGTTAATTCTTTTGAAATACGGTCTTGAAGAACTTTTTCAATAAAATTTTTAAGCGTTCCCTGTGCACCGGCGCAACCGCTACACATACCGATCAAGCGTACCTTTACCGTATTTCCGACAAGGTCCACCAATTCTACGGACCCGCCGTCCATATTGAGTTTCGGGCGAATGTCTTCTTCCAACACTTGTTCAATTTTTCTGATTTTTTCTACCAACGTCATTTCTTCATATTTCTTAGAGGCGGGTGTTTCAATCGCGCAAGATCCGTTCACTTTATCCAAAATCTTTTGAATTTCTCCTTTACATCTCCCGCAAGCACCACCGGCTTTGGTAAAGTGGGTCACATCCTCTACGGTAGTTAAATGATTGGTACGAATGGCTTTAATAATAGCTTCTTCGGACACATTAAAACAATGACAGACAATTTTTTCGGCTTCTTGCTCAAACACCACAGGTTTTCCGCCGTTTCGGTAACTTTGCACCGCCGCTTCCAGCGCTTCCATTCCCATAACGGAACAATGCATTTTTTCGGTCGGCAAACTCCCCAGGGCATTCGCAATATCTTGATTGGTAATTTTAGAGGCCTCTGCAATCGTTTTACCCTTCACCATCTCCGTTAAAATAGAAGAAGAGGCAATCGCACTTGCGCAGCCAAATGTTTCGAATTTGGCATCTTCAATCACATCTGTCTCTTTGTTTACCTTAATTGTCAAACGCAATGCATCCCCGCACACCAAACTACCTACTTGGCCGGTACCGTCCGCATTGGGGATAACCCCCACATTGCGCGGATGTTTAAAATGATCCATTACTTTATCTGTATAATCCCACATGGAATGCCCCCTACTTATTATTAATTATATTATATCATTATTCCAAGCCGCCTACTGTGCCCCCGGGGTTTATTTTGCTACAATATTTTTATGGATTTAAAGCGCGTATACATCTTTGTTAATAAAGAACATAATCAACCCTTGGCACAACAAGCGGCTGATTTTTTGCGCGCACATCAAATAAAGGTTGATTTTTTAAATTCACCCGAGGAGCTCTCCTCGGCGGATATGTTGCTAAGTTTTGGCGGGGACGGCACCCTATTACAATGTGCCCGACAGGCAGCCCCCAAACAGATTCCCGTATTCGGCATCAATTGCGGAACGCTGGGATTTTTGGCTTCTTGTGAAAAAGAGGCCGTAATATCCTCGTTAGAGCAAGTACTGAAAGGAGCTTTTACCCTCCATACGCGTTCCTTATTACAAGCCCACGTGACGCAACCGCAACAAGAAGCACAAGATTTCCTTGCTTTTAACGATTGTGTCCTACACGCCGCCACGCCGCGCGCTTTTATTTTACAGGCCCAATGGAATCAAACCCAAATGCCTTCTTATTACGGAGATGGCGTAGTGGTATCCACCCCCACCGGTTCCACCGCTTATTCCTTAGCGGCCGGCGGACCGATTGTGGAACCTTCCGTGGACGTGTTGGTAGTCACGCCGATTTGTCCGCATTCACTTCATCAACGGCCAATCGTTCTACCTGCCAACGGAACGTTAACGCTTACCCCTTCTCTCAAATATAAAGAAGATACCGTTTTACTTAGCTTGGATGGGCAAACACACTTGTCCTTGTCGGCGGGCGGACAAGTAGAAATCAGCCGTAGCACTCATACCGTAGAGTTGGTAGGGTTGCCGGGCCGCGATTTTTTTACCAATTTACACCGTAAACTTAGCTGGGGAAATCTAGAATGTTAAAGGAATTGTGCGTACAGAATTTTGCCATTATTTCGGATATTTCCCTTTCTTTTGCTTCGGGTCTTAATGTCTTTTCCGGTGAAACGGGTGCCGGGAAATCCATTGTAATAGAAGCCCTGGGTTTTGCACTGGGCGCACGAGGCGATACTTCCCTTATCAAAGACGGAACGGAAAAAATGTCCGTTGTGGCTACTTTTACAAGCGCAGATCTCCCGCAAGAAATTCGCGCACAATATCAGCTCACAGCCGATGTTTTTACTGTCAAACGTGAATTGGACCGCAAAGGGAAAAACAAAGCGTATATAGACGGCCGCATCACTACCATCGCCACTTTAGCCCAAATCGGTCGTTACTTGGTGGATTTTCACGGTCAGCACGAACACCAAAGTTTGTTGCACGCTTCCGTCCATCTGGCTTTACTCGACAAGTTTGCCAAAAATGATGCGTTAACACAACAAGTCAACCATGCTTATCAACACGTTCAAACCCTGGAAAAAAAATTGGAAGCGGCCCGTCTCAGCGCGCAAGAAAAAGAACGTTTATTGGATATGAGCCAATATCAATTGGACGAAATCGAACGCGTGAACCCCACCGCTAACGAAGATTTACAGTTGGAGCAAGAGCTTCCAAAACTCAAGCATGCCGGTCGCCTTTTGGAAAGTGCGGCCGCGGCCTACAATGAACTTTACAGCGCAGAAGATTCCGCTACTGCCCGCGTATCGCGTGCCGCAAAAGAAGTAACCGCCATGGCTGAATTGGACGAAAACATCGCAGAATTGTCGGAAAATTTAAATACTACGTTGCTTACGTTGGAAGATATTGCCTCCTCTTTGGGGGATTACAAAGATAGCATTTCAATTGAGCCGGATGCACTGGACAAGATGCTCGAGCGTCATGAGAAAATCAAACGGCTTAAAGCCAAATACGGCCCGGAAATTACAGATGTGTTACACACAGCCGAACAATTAAAAGAGCGCATTGAAAATTTAAAACATGCCGAAGAGCACGAGCAAGATTTACAAAATGAATTAGGAAAAGCAAAAAAAGAGTTATTAACCCTTTCCCAACAATTGCATGACAAACGGTTTGCGGCAGCCGAAAAATTATCTGCACGCATTACCCAACAAATCAAACCGTTGGGGTTTCAGCAAGTACGTTTTTCTACCGCAGTGGAAATGGATGAAGAAAACATCACCGCCACTGGGGCAGACCGCGTTGAATTTCTATTTTCCCCCAACCCGGGGCAAGCATTACGTCCGCTTCAGCACATTGCATCCGGCGGGGAGATATCCCGTGTGATGTTGGGTTTAAAAACAGTATTGGCTTCAACGGTGCCTGTAATGGTGTTTGATGAAGTAGACGCCGGAATCGGTGGCGAAACGGGCTGGCTGGTAGGTGAAAAATTACATAATTGTGCCCAAGGCCGCCAAGTGCTGTGCATTACCCATTTGGCGCAAGTAGCTGCCCAAGCGGACCATAATTTTGTGGTTTCTAAAACCGTCCGCAACCACCAAACGCATGTTTCCATCCAACCTCTTCACAAGGAACAATTGCCGGAAGAAATTTCCAGGATGTTGGGTGGCGGAAAAGACACACACAGCGCCGCTTTTGAACACGCCAAAGAACTACTGCAAAAAGCCGGGCGTTAGTGTTCCATTCTTGGCTTTCTTTTGATACAATATGTGGGAGGGAAATCCCCACATATTAAAAAAGGAGAAAATTATGTCTAATTGTTGCAAATACGCCAAATGGTGGCCGCACAACTGGTTGTGCTTAAAAGGGCTGTCGATTTTTTTCACCGTCCTATTTTATATTGCACTTGCCTTCGCTATTTTTATGCTCTGGCAAATTGTCCCGCTTTTTTTCAACCCTATGTTTCCTAAAGGAAACGTATTTATCTTGTTATCCATCTACGTGCTTGGAAGCGTTGCTACTGCTCTCTATTTTTTGGCTCTTGCCAAAATCTTGAAAGCTTTGTGCAAGATTAAACACGCCGTTGCGCCTTGTTGCTGTGGTCAAGAAACCAAAGCAGAAAAAGCTCCGGCAACAACAGAAGAAAAATCTAACTAATTATAAAACGGTGCGCCCGCATGGGGTGCACCGTTTTTTGATGAGGGTACCATGAAAAAAAGTATCGGATTGATTTTTGTTTTTTTTCTAACTGCGTTCTTACATGCAGAAACAATCAAAATGAAAGACGGGTCCCTCATCAGCGGCTCCATTCTCTCTCAAACCCAATACACTCTTAATTTAGCTACATCTTACGGGAATGTTACCCTCAACCAACGTGAAATTGACCAGATTTTGCCGGACAAACACCGCATTGTTCTTTCGGGCGGAACCCAACTAATCGGGGTGATAACCGATTTGGACGAATTTAACCTTAAACTGCAAACCGATGACGGAACGATTGTCAATATTGACATGCCTCAAATCGTTTCCATTGAGGCCTACGATTACGACCGCGGAGCCGATGCTCAAAAAGAATTTGTGGAAAAGACACAACAACAGCAAGCCGCGCAAATAGCGGCCGCCCAAACACTCGCTCAGGGAACCGTCCAAGCGGAGGGAGGACTTACCTTTGACTCCGATATTAACCAAGTATTCGATTCCAAAAATGCCACCGTCGTCAACGGTACTGTGGTAACCCCCAATGCACAAGCCAAGCAGCCCTCTGTGAAATTTTTGACGGAGGAAGAGGCATTTGTAAAGGGAGAACCTACGCAAGATTCTTACACGCAGGCGCAGAAAAAAGAACTGTTGGAACAAAATTCCGCCAAAAATAAAAGCACTAAAACATTGCCGAATGAAAAAGAATTCTCGAAGTACTTTGCGTTACAAATAGGGATACGCCCTACCGATTTAAAACTAGATAATTCCAACCGCGGCAACTATTGGACGACTGATGATAACGCGATTGATGTGAGCGGAACCGGCGTGGCCGTCTCCGGTAAATTTTTATGGCGTTTAGGGGGCAGCAATTTATGGGTGGGCCCTGTCTTGGGTATCTCCAATATCCCCAATGCCTCTTTTGAAGATAAAGATAGTGCTGTACAGGATGATCCTACCCACTATCCGGATCCTACCGCCAAAACAAGCGGCCGGATATTGGAATTGGGCGGTAGTGCACACTATTACATAAATCCGAAAAGCCGCTTCGCTTTTTATATCGTGGGGACAGCCGGATTGGAAATGCTGCAACTAAATTACCGCGGAGAATTGCAAAGCCATTCCATGTCTTCTAACGGTTTCTTTGCCGGAGGTGGACTTGGTATAGAAACTTGGGTGGATGACCTCATGATAGGACTAGAAGCCCGTGAAATATATGCCAAGCGCAGTAACCGCCTGTCCGGCTCCGGTGCTACCAATCTGGTTGTACAACTGCAAACCAGTTGGAAATTCTAATGAAAATTCTTTTGTTGCCTAACGCATTCAAAGGATCGCTAAGTGCGCTTAAAGCGGGCAAATTACTTGAGCAAACGCTAAAGCAGCATCATACCGTTCGTCTGTTTCCCTTATCGGATGGCGGAGATGGTTTTTTAGATTTTTTTCAAATACTTGACCCCCGCGCAAAACGCATTTACACAACCGCAAAAAATGCTTTTTTAAAAAATGTGCGCACTTCTTTTTTGTTACTATCCGACAAAAAAACGGCCGTCATAGAAACAGCCCATATTTGCGGACTGGGGCAAACCCCTCGAAAAGAACTTGATCCGTTGAATGCCTCTTCCTACGGGGTCGGACAAGTCATCCTCAAAGCCGTCCAAAAAGGTGCCCGCCACATTTACGTGGGACTGGGCGGCGTGGCCTGCAATGACGGTGGTGCCGGTATGGTAAATGCTTGCGGAGGGCAACTGCTTGATAAAAAAAACCGGCCGCTCGCGTTAGGAGCCCTTCCGTTGCTACAACTGGCCCGTCTGGACTTATCTCCTTTACGAAGCAAATTTAAGGGAATAAAAATTATCGGGGTGGCCGATGTTACCAATTCGTTACTGGGGCCCAAGAGTTCGGCAAAAGTGTTCGGCCCGCAAAAAGGAGCAACACCTACTGAGGTAAAATTGCTGGATAAAGCCATGGCCCGCTGGGCACGAGCAATTCGCCGTGCTACCGGTAAAAACATATCTTCTATTCCCAGCACAGCTGCCGCAGGAGCCATCGGTGCCGGACTACACGGTTGTTTCCAATCACATTTGCTGTTAGGGGCCGATTTTTTGACAAAAAAATTGCCCTTGGAAAAACAAATCCGTTGGGCTGATTTGATAATTACTTGCGAAGGTAAATTGGACGAACAAACCTTCTACGGAAAAGCCCCCCTTGCAGTTTTAAAAACCGCTCGGAAATACAAGAAAAAAACATTGTTTATTTGTGGGCAGTGTGCTTTACGCCCCGGTAAAAAATATCCGTTTTTCCCTTCCGCCCTTGTTGTACTGGCGGACTTTGCCCCTACTTTAAAAGAAGCCCAACAACACGCTTGTGTCTACCTAAAGCGTATTGCTAAAAATATTTAAAGGATTTGTAATAATTCTTCCGGGCAGTCAATCAAATAATCCGGGTGAAAGCTTGCCAACAACTCCCGGGGACGAAACCCCCACGTTACCGCGCAACTGCGCACCCCTGCGTTATGCGCCGTCTGCATATCCACATCCGAATCTCCTACATACAAACACTGGGCTTTTTCTTCTCCGGTGGCATGCAAGATATCGTATACAATTGCGGGGTCCGGCTTTACGGCCACTCCTTCTCGTTGCCCCAATACGGCCGCAAACGAAATTTGCGGAAAAAAATGTGCAATTATTTTTTCGGTTGCTGTTTGATACTTATTGGAAGCCACCGCTATTTTTATTCGTTGTGTTTGCAAAGCAAGGAGAGTTGCTTCTATTCCCGGATAGATCGTCGTTTTATCTGTAAGATGTTCATCATAATACGCAAAAAATGAATTACGTACCGCCGTAATGATTGATGAGGATCGGGCGCTTTGCGGCAAAGCACGTTCCACCAATTTACGGACTCCGTTACCCACAAACTGCAAACATTGTTCCTGACTGCATAAAGGGAACCGATGCATACGCAACGCATAATTAACAGCACAAGTTAAGTCCGCAATTGTATTTAAAAGCGTACCGTCTAAATCAAAAACGACAAGCATGTTTATTCCACCGTAACGCTCTTGGCTAAGTGACGAGGATGGTCGATATCGCACCCCAAACGTTTGGCAATCCAGTACGCCAAAAATTGAAGAGGAACTATATCCAACACAGGTTGTAGCAAGTCGGAAGTTTTGGGAACGATAATAATTTTGTCCACAAAATTTTTGAGCGGTTTCACGCCTGCTTTCGTAGTAATGGCCACCACAAAAGCCCCACGGGCACGACATTCTTGGCAAGCAGAAACCATTTTATCAAACAAGCCGTCTGCCGGCATCAACATAAAAACGGGGGTCCCTTTATCTATCACGGAAATCGGGCCGTGTTTAATTTCTCCGGCGGCAAATCCTTCCGCGCTTTTATAAGAAACTTCTTTCAACTTGAGCGCTCCTTCCAATGCTATCGGAAAGTTCACATGTCGCCCCAAAAAGATAAAACGGTCCGCTTTATAAATCTTGCGTGTCAAATGGCGTACTTCGTACTCCAATTTGACCGCCTCATTCATGGCCTTTGGTAACATCAACAGTTCCTTGTAGGATTTCTCAAAAACAGCTTTGCTGATATTCCCGTTGGCCTGTCCCAAAAACATAGCCATGGCATAGAGTGCTGTTATCTGGCTGGTAAACGTTTTGGTAGAAGCTACGCTGATTTCCGGCCCACAATGCGTATAAAAAACCCCGTCGCATAAACGTGTCAAAGAAGACCCACGTACATTACAAATAGCCAACGTACGGAATCCGGCCTCTTTTGCTTTTTGCACCGCACCCAACGTATCCGCTGTTTCACCCGATTGGCTCACTGCAATTGCCAACGCATCCTTCACGGGTACAAGCGCACGGTATTTATATTCACTGGCCAAATCGACATTTGCCACGATTCCGGCAAGTTGTTCCAAATAATATTTCCCCACCAATGCCGCGTGATAGGCCGAACCACAAGCGATAATATGCACCGTACGCAATTTGCGAATCGCAGCCGTGTCTAATCCCAACACTTTGCTGAAATCCATACGTGCGGTACGCAACGTATCTTCCAGTGCTTGCGGCTGGTCATAAATTTCTTTAAGCAGGAAATGACGGTATCCGCCCTTCTCGGCTGTTTTCTGATCCCAATCTATTTTAACTGCTTTCCGTTTTTGCACGGAACCGTTGGCATTTAAAATTTTAGCTCCGCTGGATTTAATCACGGCAATCTCGCCGTCCTCTACAAACAATACTTTGTTCGTGTGGGCTAAAAAAGCCGGGACGTCAGAGGCCAAATAATTTTCGTCCTTCCCCAATCCCACCACCATCGGGTTTTGGATTTTTGTCCCTGCAAGCAAGTAAGGCGTACGTGCCCACATGACATAATAAGCAAAAGCGCCGCTTAGCGAACTATTTGTTTTGGAAATAGCTTTAATAAGACGTTCTTCGTCATCGGCTGCACGCACGTGCAACAAATTTTCTTCAATAAGATGGGCAATTACTTCCGTATCTGTTTCGCTGGAAAATTTATGCCCATAAGATTCTAACTTTTCACGTAAGGAAAGGTAATTTTCGATGATCCCGTTGTGAACAACCACCAAATCACCGGTGCAATCTGTGTGCGGGTGAGAATTTTCTTCACTCGGTTTGCCGTGCGTAGCCCAACGCGTGTGCCCCATACCGGTCATTCCTTGCGGATTGGCTTGCAAAACGGCTTTTTCCAGCTCTTCCACTTTCCCGACAGAACGAACGGTTACAATTTGGCCGGCCTGTAAGATAGAAACCCCCGCCGAATCATATCCGCGGTATTCCAATCGTTTCAGCCCCTCCATCAAAAAAGGAACACAATTTTTTTTGCCGGTGTAACCGATAATTCCGCACATAAAATATCCTTATAAAAGATCTTTCATTTCTTCTACTGCTTGCGGCAAGCCCGCAAACAAAGAGCGCGTAATAATGGCAAAACCGATATTCATGCACCGCATTCCACCAATATCCGCCACTGCCAGTACGTTCAAATAATCCAATCCGTGGCCGGCATGTACTTCAAGCCCCAACTCCTTAGCCAACAACGCGGCTAAACTAAGTTCCTGCAATCGTCTTTGCGCTTGTTTGGGGGAAGTTGCCTCGCTGTAATCGCGCGTACACAATTCTACAATATCTGCCCCGAGCCGAGCTGCCATACGCACTTCATCCGCCACCGGGCTGATAAATAAACTGACTAAAATTCCTTTTTTGTGCAACCGCTCTACCATTTGAGCAATGCGTTTTTGTACCGCAGGGGTAAAATTAAGCCCGCCCATGGTGGTTACCTCACCGGGTTGTTCCGGCACAATGCACACAGAATACGGTTTGTATTTTAAAGCGATTTTTTCGGCTTCCGGTGTGTAAGAACATTCCAAATGCACTTTTTTGGGGAAATATTTGCATAACAAAGCCACATCTTTGGTTTGAATATGGCGTCCGTCCTTACGCCAGTGTACCACGATATAATCCGCCCCAGCCGATAAACAAATGGCCGCAGCATCTACCGGATCCGGAAATGCAGCCCGACGTGCTTGGCGCAATGTTGCAACATGGTCAATATTTACCCCTAATTGTACCTTCATTTGCATACCTCCGTTTTGTGTGCGTACAAAGTTTCTACCTCTTGCATAACGCGGTCCACCATTGTTTCTTCTTGTCCTTCCACTAAAATGCGCAATTTGGGTTCCGTTCCGCTATAGCGGACAACTACCCGGCCTTTGCCTTTCATAGATTTTTCAATATCCGCAACGGCCGGTAAAAACCCATCCAATGTTTCCAAGGGAGGTTTGGAAGAAACTGTAATGGCCTTTAGCTTACAAGGATATTTTTGCCATTGGTCGCGAAACCAACTGACCGGCAATCCCAATTTTTTAACAAATTGCAAAAACTGTAAAGCCGACAAGACACCGTCCCCGGTGTTGGCAAAACGCGGGAAAATAATATGACCGGAAGTTTCCCCGCCAATAGAAAGATTCCCTTTTTCCAATGCTTCGGCTACGTATTTATCCCCCACCGTAGTGAGTTCCACCTCTATTCCGTTTTCTTTTAAGTAATTAATACAACCCAGGTTGGCCATGATGGTCAATACTGCTTTGTTGTGATTTAAAAGGCCTTCTTTCTTCATACACAACGCGGAAGAAGCAATGATATTATCCCCATCTAATTGACGACCCTTTTCGTCCGAAGCAATCACACGGTCGGCATCTCCGTCAAAGCTAAACCCGATAAAAGCACCTTCTTTTACCGTTAATTGTTGCATAAATTCCGTATGCAATGCTCCGACGTTTTTATTAATATTGGTTCCGTCCGGCTTGGCGGCTGTCACGGTAACATCCATACCTAATCCCGCAAATACATTTGCCGCCACTTTATAACTGGCTCCGTTGGCGCAATCCAACACAACTTTTGTCCCTTTCAACCACTTTTTATCAACGGTGGACATTAAAAACGCCTCGTATTCACGCACCAACTTTTCTTGTACTTGCAACGTACCCACGGGTGCCGGGAGTGTTGTCAATTTTTCAATTGTTTCTTCAATAGAATTCTCTAAATCTTCCGGCAGCTTTGCGCCATGATTGGTAAAAAATTTAATACCGTTAAATTCGGCTGGATTATGACTGGCCGATATTACAATTCCGCACAAACTGCCTGTCTTTTTAACTAAATACGCCACGGCAGGGGTCGGAGCAATACCCACACTAATCACATTGACACCGCTGGCTCGAATTCCTTTTTCCAATGCGTCAAAAATAGATGGCCCCGAAATACGGGAATCCTGCGCAATGATCACTTGAGGTTTTAAATGCGCATCTTTCGCGTACTCTTGCAACCGCAGCAAAGCAGCATATCCCAATTTACCGATAAAATCGCTTACCAACGGGAATTCCCCCGCCACGGCACGAATGCCGTCTGTTCCAAAATATTTTCCCATAATATGTCCTCGATGCAGGATGTCACACGCTCCTATAAGGAAGCTCCTCCGAATAAATCCGTTTGCTGTATTTCCGGTTGGGGATTTTTTGCTTCCTCTTTTTTGGGTGCAGCCGGTTGTTCCGGCTCTTTTTGTTTTGTTTTTTCTTCGGCCGGTTTTAATCCTAAAATTACATCAATTTCATCGGCTTCCACCACTTCTTTTTCCAATAAAACCGCCACTAATTTATCAAATGCACTACGGTTGGCGGTAATAATTTCTTTGGCACGTGCGTAAGAAGTGCGGATTAAAGACATGATCTCTTCGTCGATAGCTTTGGCCAATTCCTGTGAATATGTCGTATGGCGCGATAGATCCCGCCCCAAAAATACTTCACCTTCTTCACTGCTTGGCAATGAAATGGGACCCAATTTTTCGCTCATTCCCAGTTCCATAATCATTTTGCGGGCGTAGGCCATCGTTTTGTTTAAATCGTCACTGGCACCGGAAGTAATTTCTCCAAACACAATTTCTTCCGCAGCGCGACCTCCCAGCAAAATACACAATTTATCTTTAAATTCCGATTTACTGGTTAAAAATTTATCTTCTTCCGGCAATTGCAGTGTATACCCCAATGCTTGCCCTCGCGGGATGATGGACACTTTATGCACCGGGTCCGAATGATTTGTCATACGGGCAACTACGGTGTGGCCCACCTCATGCGCGGCAATAATTTGCAATTCCTTTTTGGAGATAATGCGGGATTTTTTCTGCGGACCGGCAATCACACGTTCGATTGCTTCATCCATGTCGGTCGTTTCGACGGATTCTTTATCGGCGCGGGCCGCCAAAATAGCCGCTTCGTTTACCACGTTGGCCAAATCGGCTCCCACAAAACCGGGCGTTGCTTTGGCTATTGTGGACAGATCCACATTGTCCGCCAATTTCACTTTTTTGGCGTGCACTTTCAAAATTTCTTCGCGCCCTTTCAAATCCGGTGCCGGCACGGAAACGTGACGGTCAAAACGGCCGGGGCGGATTAATGCCGGGTCCAACACATCCGGGCGGTTGGTGGAAGCCATTAAGATAATACCTTGCTTACTCTCAAAACCGTCCAATTCGATTAGCAGTTGGTTGAGCGTTTGTTCGCGTTCGTCGTGTCCTCCGCCAATACCGGCAAAACGACGGCGCCCCACCGCATCCAATTCGTCAATAAAAATAATGGCCGGGGCATTTTTCTTAGCTTGGTCGAACAAATCACGTACACGGGCCGCGCCCACACCTACAAACATTTCCACAAATTCAGAAGCGGAAGCGGAGAAGAAAGCCACGCCAGCTTCTCCGGCTACGGCTTTCGCTAACAACGTTTTCCCTGTGCCGGGAGCTCCGTAAAGCAAAACGCCCTTGGGTAGTTTTCCCCCCAGTTTTTGGAATTTTTTAGGATTTTTTAAAAATTTAATAATGTCCTGCAATTCTTCTTTCGCTTCGTCACAACCGGCCACATCTTTAAATGTAACTGTTTGTTGGGAAGGGTCCTGCATTTTGGCTTTGGAACGAGCAAAATTCATGGCACTCTTGCCGTCGCTGCGTTGCGGACGCAAGAAGATAAACCACCACAATCCCACCAATAACACAATCCACAACACGTTAAACAAAATATTGCCAATCCAGCTGTTATCTTTTTCCGCGCGAAACTTAACATGCGCAGCCGATAATTCTTTTACCAACTCCGGGTCGTCCATCCGCACGGTTTTAAACGGGGCCAGTTTCCCATCAGTATTTTTATATAAGCCGGAAATAGTTTCCGTGGCGATTGTCAAATCTGACACTTCCGCTGCCGCTACTTTCTGCTTAAATTCAGAGTAATCCAACTCCGTCGTTTTCTGACCGGGACGGTTAAACAACAAAACCGCTGCTACAAATACGATAATCCACCCGGCAATCTGCCCGAAGGATACAATTCTGCGGTTATTAGGACGTTTATTATTCTTCATTATTTCTTAAATACCCCTATATACGGTAAATTACGGTAAAGTTCGTTGTAATCCAACCCGTAACCGATAACAAATTCATTTTCTACCTGGAATCCGATGTATTTCGGATGGATAGGTGCTTTGCGGTTGGCCGGCTTGTCCAACAGACAGCAAATCTCAATGCTAGCTGCACCGCGGTTTTTCAAATTTCCCATCAGATATTCCAACGTTAACCCGGTGTCCACAATATCTTCCACCACCACTACATGGCGGTCTTTGATGCTTTGGTGCAAGTCAAGCATCGTACGCACTTGCCCGGTGCTGGTCGTACCGGAGTACGAAGACAAACACATAAAATCCATATTGCAATCGATGCTAATTTGTTTCATCAAATCGGAATAGAACAAAATACAACCGCGCAAAATACCCACAAATAAAGGCGTTTTCCCTTTATAATCAAAGGAAATTTGACGTCCCAACTCCGCGATGCGGTCCGTCAGTTGTTTTTCTGAAAATAAGACACGTTCCAAAACAGGTGTTTCCGGCATAACCCCTCCTATTGGTATATACAAATAGGATACCTTTTTTTAGCTGTAATTGGAAGAGGAAACGCAGGCGCCCCCGTTCGGGTGTGATCCTACTCCCCGCCACTCTAGGTCCTTGGACCTAAATCTCAATAGGTCTTTGGACCCTGGCAATTTACTTGTCTTTTCTATATGCTAATTATATAAGGGGGATATTTTATGCTAAAAAAACGATTTTTACCAATTTCACTCCTTGCATTTTGTTTACTTACACAAACCAATGCATGGGCGATTTCAATACCGATGTTAGAACGCAAAGCAGCAATCGCCCAAACCAATGAAAACACCATGCATGGTTTGCCCATCATCAACTGGCAAGAATTCAAAATGGTTAACGAAAAAACAAAGCAGGAAAACGAAACATTTGCCCCTTTGTATAATCAACTTTTGGATCTAATATCTGTAAAAAACGGGACATTTGCCGTATCTGCGTTGCAAGGAACACCCAAATACGCTTCTGTTATTGAAAACGCTAACTATATCTTCATAGGAGAGGATCACAATGAACCCGCCGTACAGCACGAGATTGAAGAAATTATTAGAGCCGTGAGACAGGCCAACCCCAATAAAAAAATTTTACTGGCTAGCGAATTTGTAAGAACACCTGAACCGCTCACGAACCCGTTACGCCGGGCTGATTCCCCCGAAAGCCCTCTGCTTGATGATTATTATAACACTTTCAAACTGGCTGACGAATTGGAGATAGATACATTGGCGTTAGATGACGAAATACTTGAATTCGTAGATCGGAAATTAATTAAAGTCGGGGACCGATATGTCCAAATTGACATAAATAATGATTCACAAACACCAACCGACATCTTAGCCATTGGCGCTGCGTTCAAAGCAGAAATCGACCAAGAAAAATCCAAGATTCTTCAAACTATTGAATTGCTCCATATGGTTAGGTGGCAAATTTATGCAAGCGATTGGGGCGTAAAACAACGCAATTATCAATGGGTAAAGAGAATTAGAGACGTAGAGCAGGAATATGATATTGTAATCATTTGGGCCGGTTCCGGTCACACTTCTAGAATGAAACCCTCTTCATTACCCTTTTTGCTAGCATCTTCCAACGCCGTTGAAATTAATTTTGATGTCATTAACTCACACAGGAACACAAAATCAGAAGATTTCTTCCGAAAGGCCTTCAAGGTACGAGAAGAACTTGGTCTCTGTTCGGATCGCAAAGTATATTCCAAGGATCATAAACACAAAGTTTTAGAAAGCGACCCAACCATTGATTCAAATAAAACGTACTATTTTCATATAGAGACCGATTATACAAATCCTAAATTGAACGCAGAATATAGTGAAAACGAAATAGCCCAAATAGAAGCTCTTAATGAAAGGATAAAAACGCTCATCGGCCAAAAAGAAATGGCACCAAGCATTTATTCCATATATGTTGAGTAAAGCAACGGCTGCGTTACCGACCAAATAATTTGCCGATTTGTTGGATATCCAGCTGTGCAAGCACAGGCCGACCATGCGGACAATGCATCCCGTCCTTGCAGTTTTTCATGTTTTCCAAAAGCATTTCCGCTTCGGAAGCAGAAATAGCATCATGCGCTTTGATAGCCCGTTTGCAGGCCAGCATGGCAATCATTTTGCGTTTTAAAGCGTCCGTTGCCTTGGACACATCATCCGTAAGTTGCGAAAGAGAAATGATAAACTCCTTCATTTCATCTTCTTTAAAACGGATAATATGTGGCATGGTACGCACTAAAACAGTACGGGCAGAAAATTTTTCAATTTCAAAACCGGCACTTTTCAAAAAAACCGCCCAGGAAAGCAACGTTTCCACACCGGACGGCATTAAATCCACATGGATAGGGAAAAGTAACTTTTGCACTTCAAGCGTGTGATTTTCAAACGCATCCAAATAGTGCTCAAATAACACACGTTCTTGGGCCGCATGCTGGTCAATTAACACAAGCCCCTGCGGATTTTCAAACAACAAATAACTCCGTTGCAATTGCCCTAAATAGTGGTAGGGCCCTTGGTACCATTGTGCCGTTTGGGAAGAAGAAGGCACCGCAGTTTCTTGCGCCTTTACCGGAGCAACTTGTGGGGTCCATGCATCTGTCTCGCGCAATCCTTCCGACGGTTTTGCAAAAAAATCGGTTTTCGTTTTTGGCGTAAAAATCCCTTCCGTATGTGCCGTATTTACTCGGGACGGGGTTGCCAGATATCCAAATGTTTCCGCAAAAATTTGCCGCGGCGTTTTCTTGCTATTTGGCAATAATTGCGTGGCCGAGTATGCTTGTTCCGGTAATTCTATTTGAGGGGCAACAACCGGGGCTTTCACTTCCACAGCACGCCCGTTTGAAAAAATAGTTTCCCCCGCCGCTTCCAACAAAAATTGAAACATTTGATGTTCATTCACAAAGCGGATATCCCGCTTTTGCGGATGAATATTCACATCAAAATCGGACGGTGGCAATGTCCAGTAAACTAAAAACGCAGGATGGCGGTCCTTCGGACGGGCGTTCTGGTATGCTTTATAAATAGCTTGCTGTACGGTTTTAGAATCAATCGGTCGGCGGTTGATAAAAACAAATTGATAATCCCGCACGGTCACTAATTTATCAGCGGGGGTAATGAACAAAGAAAACTCTTTTTCTTGCCAAGAGCGGCTTACCAAACTCTGTGCCACTTCAGGCCCCAAGATAGCTTGCGCACGATTTTTAACAGCCGTTTCAAATGTTTCGTTTTGGGCCGGCAGGTTATATACTTCCCGCCCGTTCACGGTTACATGGAACCCAACTGTTAAATTAGCCAACGCGCTTTCTTCTACCACTTTTAACAAACAAGCGCGCTCGTAAGAATCGCTTTTTAAAAACTTAAGCCGGGCCGGAACGTTGTAAAATAAATCCCGTACTTCCACGGTTGTTCCCCGAATAGCCGGGGCCGGGCTTTGCGCAGTGATTTTGCCCCCTTCTAGTTCAATACGGTGACCGTCTCCCCCTTCCTGGCAACTGGTCAACGTCATGCGAGAAACGGCCGCTATGGAATAAAGTGCTTCTCCGCGAAAACCGAACGTTTGTAATGTTCCTAAATCTTCAAAAGTGTGGATTTTGCTGGTAGCATGACGCAACACGCAAGCAGATAAATCATCCTTGCTCATCCCTTGCCCATTGTCGTTAATGCGGATTAATGTACGTCCGCCACCTTCTATCGTGATATGCACGCTGGTGGCACCGGCATCAATGGCATTTTCCAACAGTTCCTTTAATACACCGGCAGGCCGCTCGATTACTTCTCCCGCAGCAATTTGTCCGGCTGTTTTTTCATCTAAAACGGAAATTTTATTCATGAATGCGTTTCTTCCATTGGGCAATTAATTCCAACGCCATCATAGGGGTTAATTTATCCGGATCCGCCATTTTGATTTCTTCCACAATGGGCGAAGAAAACAAATCTTTTACCATATCTTGCTCTTTGACGGAAATTTTTGTCCCTTTCTTGGCTTCCAAATCTTTGAGCACCTTGCGCGCACGCAGTGTGCATGCGGCCGGCAACCCGGCAATTTCCGCTACGTGTATCCCGTAGGATTGGTCCGCGGGGCCCGGCAAAATTTGATATAAGAAAGCCAATTTACTCTCACCTGCGGCATTTTTATATTCTTTGGCTTCCACGTGATAATTTTTAATGCGATCGTATTTATTTTCCAAATCGATAAGTTCAAAATAATGCGTGGCAAATAATACTTTGGCACCGTTTTTAGATTTATACAGATACTCAATAATTGCCCAGGCAATGGAAATTCCGTCAAAAGTGGAGGTGCCGCGCCCGACCTCATCAAGTAAAATTAAACTGCGCGCGGTCATGGAAGCCAAAATATGCGCGGTTTCATTCATTTCCACCATAAATGTAGAATTTCCGCGGCTCAACGCATCGTGCGCGCCGATGCGCGTCATAATGCGGTCCACGATTCCCACCGTAGCAGAAGAAGCCGGTACAAAACTACCCATTTGCGCCAAAATTACCAAAACAGCCGTTTGTTTAAGGTACACACTTTTACCACCCATATTTGGGCCGGTAATCAACATAATTTGCGTATCCGGCGTACCGATAGTCAAAGAATTGGGCACGAAGTTGCCGACCGGTAAGGTGACTTCCACCAACGGGTGACGGCCTTGCTCGTAATGCAATTCCATACTGTTATTGACAATCGGTTTCGTCCAATTCCCCTTGAGAGCACACAACGCCAACGATTCGTACACATCCAATTCCGATACAATCCGCGCAAAAGTTTTCAACGGCTCCATCTGTGCAGCTACCGTTGTACGTAGAGCATCAAACAAAGAGGCCTCTAAACGCAAAATCCGTTGTTCGGCGTTTAGAATTTTGTCTTCCAGTTGTTTTAATTCTTCCGTGATAAACCGTTCCCCGTTTACCAACGTTTGCTTACGCACATATTGGTAGGGAACTTTAGAGAGTTGGCTTTTTGAAACTTCTAAATAATACCCGTAAACAGAGTTATACCCCACTTTGAGCGTGGAAATCCCTGTTTTTTCTTTTTCCCGCGCGCACATTTCTTCCAACGTTTGACGGGAATTCTCTTTCAACGAACGTAGTTCGTCTAATTCCGCGTTGTATCCGCTGCGAATGACGTGTCCGTCCTGTAAACGCAGGGGTGGATTTTCGTCCATTGCTTCATAAAGCAAACGAGACATCTCATTTAATACGGGCAACTCTTTTTCAAAGCGGGAAGATAAGTGTGGGGCAATTTCTTTATAATTTGAAAACCAGCGGGCAAACGGATCTACATGTAACAACGAACGACGCAGCCCCGATAAATCCCGCGGGGAGGCCGTCCCTGTTGCCACACGAGTCATAATACGTTCAATATCGGAAATATTCTCCAACAAGGCGCTTAAATCCGCAATAGCGGATTGGTTGCGAACAAATCCTTCTACACAGTTTTGACGGGTTGAAATTTCAACCGGATCCATCAAGGGGTGCAACAACCATTCTTTAAGCATACGGCTGCCGACGGCCGTTTTGGTTTTATCTAAGAAAGCCCACAAACTTCCGCCGCGGCCACCTTCTTGGCTTTTTACTAATTCCAATGAGGCAACGGCATTTTCATCAATTTGCAAACATTCCTTTAACTCACGGTATGATGGAACTAAAAGCGCCTTAAAATTGGGCTCGGTTACATTTAAGTAACGCATAATTTGCAGAGCACACGCCAGGGCGCGTAAATGTTTCCCCCACGCAGCCAAAGAAGGCCAATTTTCCGGCAACGTATAATCTCCGTCAAAGGGAGGTTGCGTTGTAAGCGTCACGCTGGCCGGAAGTACCATTTTTTGGCCCAGAATTGTTAACATTTCCTTCGCAGCGATAATCTCCGAGGGATTAATAACGGCTAATGCCGCGGCTAATTGCGTAAGTGCTGGGTCTTTGTCATTTTGATTGACCCAAAATTCGCCGGTGGAAACTTCTACACAAGTCAACGCCCATCCCTCCCGGCAAATATCCAAAGCGACCAAATAGTTGGATTGGTTGGCTTCCAATAGGGTATCTTCCACCAATGTCCCGGGCGTAATGACGCGGATTACTTTTCGTTCAAAAAGTTTTGTTTCTTTGTCCATCACCGCGCTGGTTTGTTCACAAATGCCAATTTTCTTTCCAGCCGCCAAAAGTCGTGTGATATAGGTATTGGCCGCATGGTAGGGAATTCCGCACATAGGGGTTCCGTTACGAGCCGTTAAGGTAAGCCCCAAAAGGGCACTCACTTCGCGTGCTTGTTCGTCGAACATTTCGTAGAAATCACCCAAACGGAAAAACAGAATAATATCCGGGTGTTTGGCCCGTATGTCGTAGTATTGTTTCATCAGCGGGGTTAAATTGGATTTCGCCATAGGATTATTTTAGCAATTTTCCGTTTCCTTGTATTGTTCGGGTTGCGTCATTCCCCTCTCATGCCCGTGGGGGAAATGACAGCGCGCCCAATTTTTGTTATAATATATGTACCTAGTTGTTTAAGTAAAAATTGATTTGTACTCGGTAGGATGGCTGAGCGGTCAAAAGCAACGGTCTGTAAAACCGTCGGGCTACGCCCTACGTAGGTTCGAATCCTACTCCTACCAAAAATTTAAAGGCCTGGCGAAAGCGAGGCCTTTATTTTTCACATAAAGTTCATATTTATAAAATAAGAATCCCCGCTTAAAGCGGGGATTTTCAGTTTTAATTTTTACAGACCCATCAACATTTCTTCCATGGGTTTTTTGGCCTCGCCGCCGCCTTGCGCGAAATCGGCGCGTCCTCCTGCGCGGCCATTCAAATCTGCCGCAATTTGCTTCGCAATTGTTACTGCATCTACCGGCAATTTCCCGGCAGTTTTTACCACAAAGGAACGTTTACCGTCTTTGTCACACGTTACAATTACCAATGCTTGTTTTTGCTTTTGGGCCACCGTATCGGCAATGTTGCGCAACTCCTTAGGTTGTGCTTCATCGGCACGACGCCACACCAAAGAGGTTCCGTTTTTAAGCGTAAATGTCATCTCATTCACGCCGCCGGCCGCCAACGCCTTGGAGCGGAAATCTTCATAACGTCTTTTCACTTCTTTGAGTTCGTCCACAATTGTATTTACACGCGTAAATACATCCTTTGCAGGTACTACCAAACGTGTGGCCAATTTTTCCGCTTGGCAGTTGATATCTTTTAAATAATCCAACGCAGCATAACCGGCAATCCCTTCTATACGGCGCACCCCTGCGGAAACAGACCCTTCTTTCAGCACAAGCACCGTTATAACATCCGCCGTATTTTTTACGTGCGTTCCGCCGCAAAGCTCTAAACTGTATTTCTGTTCGGGATGGTCAAAATCCCCCCCCATCAGCACAAAACGTGCAGGATCTGCATATTTTTCTCCCAGCAACGTTACAGCCCCTAATTTTTCCGCATCTGCCAAAGGTCGTTCTTGGCAGAAAACAGGCAAAGCATCCTGTGCGGCTTTGTTAGCGATTGTCCAAGCCCTGTTTAATTCCTCTGTCGTGGGCGTTTTAGAAAGGGTATAGTCAAAACGGAAGCGCTCCGGCGATACAAAAGACCCGCTTTGATGCACAGTCGGTCCAAACACCTGGCGCAACGCAGCATTGACTAAGTGAATCGCACTGTGGTTTGCCATACAGCGTTTGCGCAAATTTGCATCTACGCAAAGTGTGATTGTTTGGCCCTTGTGCAAAGAACCCTTTATCTTATGCAAGAAAATTTTACCTAACGGTTTTTGCACATCTTCCACTTGTGCAATTTCTTTTCCGTTATCGTATACTTGTCCCCGGTCTGCCACTTGACCGCCGGATTCCGCATAAAAAGGCGTATCATTAAATACAACATAACCACTTCCGTTTATTTGTTCGGTCGGTTCGTATTGTTCTGTTAATAAAGCAAGTACCTTTGCTTCTTGTACGAGAGTGTTGTACCCCACAAAATGCGTTGCAGGTAAAGTGCTTTC
This sequence comes from Elusimicrobiaceae bacterium, assembly GCA_016283355.1. GTDB lineage: Bacteria > Elusimicrobiota > Elusimicrobia > Elusimicrobiales > Elusimicrobiaceae > Avelusimicrobium. The sequence continues at coordinate 24,307 of JAEEMS010000015.1, forward strand.
TAATTTTTGGACGGCAATTACTTTGTTTTTGCTAAATTCATCTGCATAAGAGCGGCTTTTTTCTTGGGCAGCTTCTTTGGCCCGGGTGTACCCTTCTTCATCGATTTTAACCCCTTTGGCAGCTGCAATTTCCCGCGTCAGTTCCAACGGGAAGCCGTACGTTTCGTGCAAATGAAAAGCTTCTTCCCCGGGGAGAATTTTTTTGCCGCTGGCTAACAATTCCGCCAGTTTTTCTTCACCGGTAACAAGTGTTTTTAAGAAGGTTTTTTCTTCTTGCTTTAACACATCCTGGATGTGAGTTAAATTCTTATCGATTTCCGGATAAAGTCCGCCGAAAATTTGTTGTACGGTGGGCACCAATTTATAGAGATAAGGTTGCTCGTTGCCCATCAGTTTGGCATAACGGGCCGCGCGACGAATCAAACGACGCAAAATATAGCCGCGTCCTTCGTTAGAAGGCAAAATGCCTTCGGCAATTAAAAAGCTCGAACTGCGGGCATGGTCCGCAATAATACGCAGGGCCGAGATTTCTTCTTTGGTTTTTCCGTCAATGTGCAAATCTTTTTTGGCCTGTGCGGTAAGCGGGGTAAATAAGTCCGTTTCGAATACGTTTTTAGCCCCTTGTATGGCCATACACAACCGCTCTAACCCCATACCGGTATCAATATTATTGTGCGGCAAGGGTTTAAAAGTTCCGTCTTCTTGGCGGTTATAACTTTCAAAAACAATGTTCCAAATTTCTACAAATCGCCCGCAGTCACACGTAATATCGCAATGCGGATTTTTACACCCCTTTTCTCCAAAATCGTAATAAATTTCGGAACAAGGACCACACGGCCCGGTGGGGCCCATCGTCCAAAAGTTATCCGCTTCCGCCAATTCAAAAATCCGCTCGGCCGGTACAAATTTTTTCCAAATATTATAGGCCTCTTCGTCACGCGCCGCGATACCGCCTTTATAAATACTGACGTAGAGTTTTTCTTTTTCCAACCCCAACACCTGCGTAAGATATTCCCAGGCCCAAGCAATAGCTTCTTCTTTGAAATAATCTCCAAACGAAAAATTGCCCAACATTTCAAAAAATGTCAAATGACGTTCGGTAAATCCAACGCTGTCAATGTCCGTCGTGCGCACGCACTTTTGGCAAGTGGCAGCATTTTTAAGGGAATTATCAATTCCCAAAAAATTGGCTTTAAATTGTACCATTCCGGCGGAGGTAAACAAAAGGGTAGGGTCCGAATGGGGAATCAAAGAGCTAGACGGCAAAATCGGCAGCCCTTTGGACTTGAAAAAATTTAAATAACTGTTGCGGATTTCTTTACTTGTTTTCATAATTCACTCGCGGTGTATATATAAAGTATATCAAAATAGAACCGCTACGGGCTAAAGCGTTTAATGTTATAATAAAAATGATACGTAATGCATTCACACGAAAACATTTTATGAAAATTCGTTTTATTTTAAACCCAATCAGCGGTGGTCGTCCGGTTGATACCGCACATCTGGCCCGCTGCATCCAAACCAGTTTTCCCGGGGCGGAAATGTGCTTAACCCAATCCCCCGGACACGCCACCATTTTGGCGCAAGAAGCCGCTGCCCAACAATTTAAAGCCGTCGTAGCAATCGGGGGAGACGGCACCATCAATGAAACCGCTCGCGCATTAGTCGGAACCTCCACCATATTGGGGGTAATCCCCAAAGGGTCCGGCAACGGTTTTGCACGCGAAATTGGCATGATGCACCCTCCGGAGGAAGCGTTGCCGATACTGCAACGTGCGCGTGTATTACCTTGCGACGTTGGGACGGCAAACGGAGAACTTTTTTTAAATTTAGCCGGTGTAGGAATAGAGGCCGCCATTGCTTGGCAATTCAAAGATTACGGTAAACGCGGCAAGTTGCCTTATTTCTTGATAGGGGCCAAAACAGTTTTTTCCTACCGCCCCCCGGAATTGGACGTTACCTTTGACGGCCAACAAAAAAACTGTCAACCGCTCACACTTGTCTTTGCCAACGGCAAACAATACGGCAGTAATTTTAAAATTGCTCCGCAGGCCAATTTGCAAGACGGGCTATTGGATATGGTAACCGTACAAAACGCGCCCAAATGGAAACTGGCGTTGGCCGTCCCTTACTTTTTCACGGATCGTCAAAAGCCGTTTCATATTACAGATACTACGCAAATAAAACAAGCGGTTATTTCACACAACGGTGAAATTTTATATCATATTGACGGAGAGCCGCGCAAAACACAAAATCGCTTAGAGATTTCCTTGCATCCTAAGGCCTTGCGCGTGTGGGTACCTTTTTTATGACACGTAAATATACTTCTTCCAAAAAATACACTGCCCGCCGTTCTTCCGGCAGCGTAGCCGGTTTGGTAATGACCGCCATTATGACGTTAGCGGTTTCGCTCACGCAGTCCTGCAGCAGCCACCAAAGAACACAAAACCAAAATCCGACCGCCAATAATCAAGTGGAAACTCCCAAAGAATTACAAAACGTGGAAGTGATCTCTGTATATGACGGGGATACGTTTAAAATCAATATCCCTTGTGACATGAAAGTATTTTGCGAAAAAGTAAACGTGCGTGTGCGCGGAGTGGACGCCCCGGAAATTAAAGGGAAAACCGAACGGGAGAAAGAACTGGCACAAAAAGCCAAAGCATTCACACAGGATTTTTTGAAAAAGAAACCGATTTCCCTCAACAACTGCGGACGGGATAAATATTTCCGTTTGCTGTGTAATGTTTCCAATAATACCGGGCAAGATCTTGCCCAAGAACTCATCCGTGCAGATTTAGGGTACGAGTATTGGGGTGGGGCTAAATCCAAACAATACCAATAATTCCCGCTTATTAAAATAAAACCCCCGGCCGATGCCGGGGGTTATCTGTTTCCTGTAAAAACTAATCCCGTTTCTTTTCTCGGAAAAAATTCGTCACAGATTCAATCGTGCTATTATTATTTTCTGTTATCAAATATTTTGCTTTAAAATCCTCATCGGCACGGACTGTAAAATCTAATTTTTCGCAATCTTTGTTATTCGTATCACCGCACCAATAAATACCGTTACGCGTGATGCCGATAAATATTTCGTCCTGGTAGCCAAGTGCCACTGTTCCTTTTTCGTTTATAGCATAAGTCCAATGGGTATTGCTGATTCCGTTAAACTTAGGTTTAATATGTAAACTTTTACTGGGGATTCCGTTCAAACAAGCAGGTGCGTCTGGCCCTGTCATTTCCTCCAAGGTATCCAAATTTTTTAACTTTCCCTCTGTCATACAAACCATGGCGGCTTGTTGCAGCATGCGCAGTGGCTGCCAAACAGATGCCAGACGGCTCTTGTTTACCGTCTTCATATATTGCGGCATTGCCACAGATGTTAAAATTCCGATAATCAACACCACTACCAATACTTCAATCAGTGTAAACCCTTTTTGTGTATTCATAAAAGCTCCTTTTCTATAGTGTAAGAGAAAATCTATAAAAATCAATGGTGCAATTTCCACCATTGTAACATAATAATCGTTTTGGCATCTCGGATTTGCCCTTTTTCTACCATTTTATAGGCAGTTTCGAATTTGATTCTTTTTAAATTGATGAATTCATCTTCGTCCGGAGCATCTTTCCCGCGCGTAAGCCCTGTGGCCACAAACAAGTGTAATTCTTCGTTGGAAAAAGCATTGCTGGGGTTAAAAACCAGCACTTCTTTTATTTTCCGAGCCGTAAGTCCTGCTTCTTGCTTGAGCTCTGCCCGTGCACAAGACAAATACGTTTGTGTTTTCTCCCGTTTGCCGGCCGGAATTTCCAGCGTTATCTTTCCCACCGGGTAGCGGTATTGCTGCACTAAATATACAAAATCACCTTCCACGGGCAACACACCGCTGGCACCCAAATGGTCAAAATAAAGCCGAGAGGCCCGGTGGCCGTTTACCAATTTTACTTCATCTAACTTTACGTTTAAAATGCCCTTGTATAGCGTTTGTCCGGAAATTCTTGTTTCTTTTAATTTACTATAATGTTTCATAGATACATCTTACCATTTAACAGGTTCCTTATGGCTGAATTTGTACAACTGCATAACCACTCTGATTATTCCTTGTTGGACGGTATGCTGCGTATATCGGCCAATCACAAACCTTCTAAATTCTTGCAAAACTTGGCGGCCCAAAAGATTACGGCCATGGGGCTTACCGATCACGGCAATATGTACGGGGCGCTTGATTTTTACGAATCGGCTACTGCGGTGGGTATTAAACCCATTGTCGGGTGTGAATTTTATATTACCGAAGGAAAATATACCGATAAAGACAAATCCCGCACCGGGCATTTGACCCTACTGGCCCGTAATCATGAAGGATATTTGAACCTCATGAAGCTTAATTCCATGGCGTGGGTAGACGGGTTTTATTATCATCCGCGCATTGATACGGAAATTTTAGCGAAACACAGCAACGGACTCATTTGTTTATCAGGATGTTTGAAAGGACTTTTATCCCAATACGTCCGTACACCGGGCGGTTTTGAAAAAGCGTGCGCGTTCGCTAAACAGTACGAAGATATTTTTGGCAAAGGGAACTATTACATTGAATTAATGGACCATGGCATTGAGGAAGAAATTGAATCCATCCCGTTGCTTAAAGATGTAGCCAAGCGGACGGGAATTCCCTTGGTAGCCACCAATGATTGTCACTACGAAAAAAAGGAAGATTGGGAAGCGCACGACGTGCACGTATGTATTGCTACCGGTAAGACACTTAGCGACCCGCACCGGTTAAAAATGTCGCACGAATTGTATTTCAAATCACCCGAAGAAATGTGTACCCTCTTTTCCCACACGCCCGAGGCCTGCCAAAACACGTTGGCCATTGCCGAAAAATGCGATTTACAATTTCCCAAACACGGGTTCATCTTACCCAAATTTGATATCCCGCCCCAATACGAAAATTCGGCGGAATACTTTAAAGATTTATGCCGTAAAGGCCTTACCAAAAAAATGAACGGCAACGTGCCGGAAAACTATTGGAAACAGTTGGAGTTTGAATTTAATGTCATTATCTCTATGGGGTTTGATTGTTATTTTCTCATTGTAAGCGATTTTATCAACTGGGCCCGTGCGCACGATATCCCCATAGGGCCGGGGCGTGGGTCAGGGGCCGGCTCTCTGGTGGCTTACAGCTTAGACATTACCCGCGTAGACCCCATTGTCAACAAATTGCTGTTTGAACGGTTTTTAAACCCGGACCGCGTAAGCATGCCGGATTTGGATATTGATATGTCCGATGCGGGGCGGGAACGCGTGATTGATTACGTGCGCGGCAAATACGGGCACGACCGCGTTTCCCAAATTATCACGTTTGGCACGATGAAAGCCAAACTCGTCCTTAAAGACGTAGCCCGCGCTATGGAAATTTCGGTTGCGGAATCCAACCGCATCACCAAGATGATTCCCAACGACCCTAAAATGACGTTGGAAAAAGCATTGGATATTCAGGAACTCAAAAACGAAATTGATAAAAACCCTGCCAGCAAACGGCTTTATGATATGGCCTGCAAGTTGGAAGGGTTGAAACGCCATACCGGTATACACGCGGCCGGGGTACTTATCACGCGCGATCCGGTATCCGAATACGTTCCGTTGGCCCGCGGTGCGAAAGAAGCCATTACCACCCAATTTGAAGGGGAACCCTGTTCCAATCTGGGGTTGTTAAAAATGGACTTTTTGGGCCTTCGCACACTCACCGTAATTGATACAGCCGAAAAAATGATTCGTGCCCGCCATAATCCCGATTTTGACATCAACAAAATTCCGCTGGATGACAAAAAAACATACAAGATGCTATCCGCTTGCCAAACACTGGGGATTTTTCAGCTGGAAGGCGGCGGTATGCGGGATTTAATCAAAAAAATCAAACCAAGCGAATTTAGCGATTTGTCCGCCTTGGTTGCCCTTTATCGCCCGGGCCCGATGGAATCGGGCATGATGGATATGTTTGTGCGGCGCAAAAACGGACAGGAAAAAATTTCCTATGAGACCCCCTTGTTAGAAGAAGTGTTAAAAGATACATACGGTTGCATGGTGTACCAAGAACAAATCATGCAGATTTCCAAATTGTTGGGCGGATTTACACCTGGGGAAGCCGATACCTTGCGCAAAGCCATGGGGAAAAAGAAATTGGACGTCATGGAAAAATTCGGCAAAAAATTTGTGGACGGTTGCGCCAAAAATAAAATACCGGAGAAAACCGCTTCCCATATTTACGAACAAATGAAAGCATTCGCCGGTTACGGGTTTAATAAGTCCCACTCTTATGCTTATGCATTGGTGTCGTACCAAACAGCTTATTTAAAGGCCAATTACCCTATTGAATTTATGTGTTCTGCCCTTACCAACGAAATCGGGCACAATGCTATCGGCGCGGAAGACAAAGAAAACAAAATCGTAACGTACTTGGAAGAAGCCCGTAAAATGGGATTTGAAATGCTACCGCCGGATGTAAACAAATCTCAACCGGAATTTTCGGTTGAAACAGCCGATGGGAAAGAATATATCCGCTATGCTTTGGAAGCTATTAAAAATGCCGGAACGGAAGCTTGTATCTCCATTGTAAAAGAACGGGAGAAAAACGGAGCATATACCTCTTTGGAAGATTTATGCGCTCGCGTTGATTTATCCCAAGTGAACAAAAAAACAATCGAAAGCATGGCCAAAGCAGGCGCGCTGGACAGCTTATACTCGGGGCAAGACCCGCACCTTACGCGTGCTTCCATTTTGGCCAATTTAGACCAAGCCATTGACGAAGCACACCTCGTAGCCAAAGAGAAAGAAAACGCTACGGGCAATTTATTTGGGGATGATTTCTCCAGCGTATTAAGTATTAAGAAAAAAGATCCCGTCAAAGCTCGCCCGCTTACACAGCGGGAGTTGCTGTTTAACGAAAAAGAAGTATTGGGGCTTTTTCTAAGCGGGCATCCCATGAAGCGCTATCAGAAGAATTTGAAAAAATTACACTGTACAGCCATCAGTGATATTACCAACGGGAATATAAGCGGACACGTAAATATTTTAGGCATTGTAACCCTGTTTAAAAAACGTCAAAATAAACAGAAAAAAGAATGGGCCCAATTGGTAATTGAAGATTGCACCGGTTCTATGCAAGCGAATTGTTTTGCCACGGCCTACGAAACGATGGCCCACAAACTGGTCCCTAATGCCATTTTGAATTTTTCGGGAATGATAAAACTGGACAACGAAAGCGCCCGCATTGAACTCAACTTGCAAGATGCCAGTGATGTGACGGATTTAATTGCCGCTACCGCCAAAGAGTTTACAATACATGTGCCGGCCGGCTATTCTAAATTTGCATTAGAAAAGTTAAAAACATACTTAGATATGACAAAGGGCACCACCGTCGTATACCTGGAAATACCGTCGAAAGAAAATCCCCAAAAGATACACCGCATCCGCACCAACAAACGTATTTTGCTGCACAAAGCCCTTTTGGAATATATTGAAAATACCATGCCCGATGCTTGGGATTTTAAATAATTTCGACAAATTATCCTTCAACCGTTAATACATTACTGACAACAAAAAGCCGCGTTTCTTACGCGGCTTTTTTAAAAAATTTATACCAGTTAATCACGCTTGAATAAATCTCTTGTGTATACCTTATCTTGTACGTCTTTCAAATCCTCATTGTAGCGATTGGCAATAATAGCGTGAGCACGTTTCTTAAACACACTTAGATCATTAACTACCTCACTGCCGAAAAAGGTAGAACCATCCGGGAGTGTCGGCTCATAAATGATCACAACCGCCCCTTTGGCTTTGATGCGCTTCATAATCCCCTGAATGGAGCTTTGGCGGAAATTATCACTGCCCGTTTTCATCGTTAAGCGGTAAACACCAATAACGATTTGATGCTCTTTTGCGCTATCAAAGGTACTGTTTTCGTTATAATACCCGGCCCGTTGCAAAACACGGTTCGCAATAAAATCTTTGCGGGTACGATTCGATTCTACAATGGCTTTGATTAAGTTTTGCGGCACTGCTTGGTAGTTGGCTAGCAGTTGCTTTGTATCTTTCGGCAAGCAGTACCCGCCATAACCAAACGAGGGATTATTGTATTGGTCCCCAATACGCGGATCTAAACATACCCCTTTAATAATTTGCTGGGTGTTTAATCCTTTCATTTCGGCATACGTATCGAGTTCGTTAAAATAACTAACACGTAGCGCCAAATAGGTATTGGCAAACAATTTTACGGCTTCGGCTTCCGTGTATCCCATAAATAAAGTGGGAATATCCTTTTTGGCGGCACCTTCTTGCAGCAGTTGGGCAAATTGGTGGGCCTTTTGCGTTAAATTTTTATCGGTTAAATCCGTCCCCACCACAATGCGGGAAGGATAGAGATTGTCGTAAAGAGCATGGCCTTCGCGCAAAAATTCCGGACTGAACAAAATATTTTTTACGTTCATTTTCTCGCGGATGTGACGCGTATATCCCACAGGAATAGTGGATTTAATGATCACCGTAGTTTTGGGGTTATATTTTTGCACCAGTGCAATGACCGCCTCTACTGCGGACGTATTAAAATAGTTTTGCTGCGGATCATAATTGGTAGGCGTAGCAATAATAACAAACTCCGCTCCTTCATATGCTTTTTTGGCATCCGTGGTGGCGGTTAGATGTAAAGGTTTATGGACTAAAAATTCTTCGATCTCTTTATCGGCAATCGGCGATTTTTTATTATTAATCAAATCTACTTTTTCGGGCACAATATCCACGGCAACCACTTCGTTGTGTTGCGCCAGAAGCGTCGCGAGTGACAATCCCACATATCCCGTACCTGCAACTGCAATTTTCATTTATTTCTCCTTCCCGTAAAATTCTTTATACCACTGCGCAAATTTACGTAGTCCCTCACGCAAAGGAGTGTGCGGTTTAAAACCAAAATCTTTTTCCAGTGCCGACGTATCGGCATACGTCACAGGTACATCCCCCGCCTGCATAGGCACCAATTCTTTGTGTGCTTCAAAATCATAATCTTGCGGTAACACTCTTGCCCGAATAAGTTCTTCTTGCAAAATTTGTACAAAATCCAATAAATTTTCCGGTGAATTATTGCCAATGTTATAGAGCGCATACGGCGGGATAGGAAGGCCGTCTTCCCCTGTTTGGCGTTTAGGCGCGCCTTGCAGCACACGAACAATTCCTTCCACAATATCATCGATGTAAGTAAAATCACGCTTGCAGTTGCCGAAATTGAAAATCTTAATTTTCTCCCCTTTTACTAACTTATTGGTAAAACCGAAATACGCCATATCCGGGCGACCGGCCGGTCCATAAACCGTGAAAAAGCGCAACCCTGTTGACGGGATATTATAGAGTTTGGCATAAGCGTGCGCCATAAGTTCATTGGATTTTTTAGTGGCAGCATAAAGAGAAACAGGATGATCTACTTTGTCTTCCACCGCGTAAGGAACTTTTTTGTTGGAACCATACACGGAAGAACTGGACGCATACACCAAGTGTTCCACGCCCGGTTTCCCCCCATCATACGAGTGGCGGCATGCTTCTAAAATATTGTAAAACCCGATTAGGTTGGCCTCGATGTACGCCCCCGGATTGGTAATCGAGTAGCGCACGCCTGCTTGCGCCGCCAAATTAACCACAATTTGCGGCTGGTATTTGGCAAAAATCTCGTCAATCAGTTTTTTATCGGCCAAATTTCCCTTGATAAACGTAAAGTTGGGCAGTTTGGCCAATTCTTTCAAACGGTATTCTTTAATGGAAACGTCGTAATAATCGTTTACGCTGTCTAGGCCAATTACTTTGGCATGCGGATTCTCCGCACAAATGCGGCGCACCAATGCGGCCCCGATAAACCCGGATGCTCCTGTAATAAGAATGGATTTCTTTTGTAAATTAAGCAAATTCTTGTCCATAAGCATATTATAGCAATTTTGCTCTTTTCTCCCATTCTACCACCTTGTACCATTTTGGTAAACAGAGATATCGTTAAAAATTTAACTTAGCAATTTCTGCACAATTTTTTTGACAAGAATCACGGGGACAGCTATCCATACGGACCTGATACCTAATAGTTCACGCACAAGTTTGTTAAAATTTTCCGTTTGATAGCGCGCAAAGAATTCCGAACGCTTTGGATGGGGCTTCACAGAAGTAACCAAATAGGGATTATATCGAGTTACTTTTTGTATATCAATAGGTACAGTTTCTAAAGATAGTTGATTGAAAAGAAGGCGGGCTTTGGGAGTGTTTATCAACAAAACCGACACGCCTTGCTTATCATATTGAGCGGGATATGTTTTTTGCACTCCCCATAAATCACCCATAGAAAAATCAGCCAGATGTTTCTCTTTAAAATGACACGCATGGCAAGAAGGACGTTCATACAAACTGGAAATAGTAAATGAAAGAGAATAAAAATAACGAAATAGACACCCATTTTTAATGTTCAACAGAGGACGCAACAAAAGCGGAGCACTCGGCAGACAGGACCCATCTTTATAAGTAATGTTTAAAAAAGAAAAATTCCAACCAAAACGTTTATAACGAAAATCTATTGCGGCAATTTTTTCTTTTTGCGTATTTTCAGCCAAAAATTTTTGCCACACGGCAGGAGACGGTACCCCATGACAAAACAATTCTGCCGTTAATAAATTCTCATATCCTTTATCCAGAAACTTGCGCAAACCGGCTATTTGACACGGAGTTCCTACAAATAATACCTTCCGCCCGCTCTCCAGGAATTGTTTGGCCTGTTGGTACGTGATACCGATATTACTCTGTACATATTTGGAGCGACGTAATTTATCCAACTCTTCTAATTTTTCCACATATGAATGTACAACATTCCATTCACCGTCAAAACTGGCCCCAAATACGACTCCGCCTTCATTCAATACGACTTCCGCCAACGCCGTAAATATACCCCCGGAAGAACTTTTTAGCTTAACCTCCGGATTCGTATGTTTGGCAGCATAAGTTTCTAAAACGGGGAATGTCTGCGGTTTATTTAAAATAGGGCACACTTCCTCACAAAGTCCGCAATTTACACAATTTGTTGTATTCACGTGCGGATATAAAAACCCTTCTTCATCCCCCCTCATGGAAATACATCCCTTCGGGCAGACATTCGCGCACGCCTGGCAACCACAACAATTTGTTTTATCGGTAATCGTTATCATTTTTTCAAGGCGTTCTTAAGTGGCACCAAAATTAAATTTTTCTCATACGTATTCATGGCCAATCTCCACAGAGTTGCTCCGTACAAAACTATAAAAATGAATATTTGCACCAGCAACATAAAGACAGATGGATGATTCCCCATTTTCGCTAGCAGCAATCCACTTGCCATTACCGGTATCAACGTGATTACAAAGATTTTGCCAATCTGTACGAAAAATTTCACAACTTGTATCCCTAATTTAGCGTAATATATATTTAAAATAAGGCCTTGTCCCAGTAACAAACATCCCGCCGTTACACAAGCACACGCCATAGCACCGTATTGTTTGGCAAGCGGAATAGAAACGATTGCGTTTAAAATGGCAATAATTACAAATACAATAGCACGAAACGCGTGTTTGTTTTTTGCCTGCAGAATTAAAATACCTGTATTTTGCACCAGGGGAATAATGAGAGAAGCCATCAAAACCACCGTATATCCATACGCCGGCATAAATGAGTCACCTACCCAAAAATGTAAAAACAACCGTCCGAACAACAGAAATCCCCAAAATAATAACATGATAATATAGAATTGCAAACGGCCTATTTTGGAAAAAATGATATTGATTTCATCTATGTTGCCTTGGGCAGCTAACGCAGAAAGCTTTGGAAGAAATACGCTACTGATATTGGCAGAAAAACTCATATAAGACATACATAATTGTATTGTTACGGAATAAATGGCCACCGCTACCGTTCCAACCACGGCGCCCAGAATAAGTTGTCCAGTTTTCCAGTAGATTTGGTCCATAATGGCATTTAAAAAGATGAAAAAGGAAAAAAACAAAATTTCTTTAACGAATTTTCCTTCCCATTCGTGCAAACGGAAACGAACTTTTAATTTAAAAACGGAATAATAAACATTGGCTGCAAATAAACTTAAATTGCACAGTGTTTGCACCATGGCCAATGCCACAATATTTGATCTAAAATGCAAAACAATGTACACCAACACCGGCTGAAAAATAATGCTAAATAAGTTACACCCCCTCAAGAAAATAAATTTCTCGTGCGATTGGATAATGGCGGAAAAAATATTCCCCGGAACAATAATCACCATGTTAAAAAGCATAATCCAATACACCTGTTTAGCAACAGCAATATCCGCTACAGTCAGTGTGTTCATGTAGAAAGGCAACAAAGCATACAGCAACCCAACCCCCACAACAACAATCGCCCCGGCAATTCCCACATATAGACGGAGCATCGTTGCCAGTAAGTTCTCTTGTCCACGCGTGTCCTCCAAGGCACGCAGGCGCGAATAGTAGCGCACCGTAGTATTGGCCAATCCAAAATCCATCACAGCAATATAGGCAATTATGGATCCGACCAACTGGTACAAGCCGTATTGTTCTTTGGTTAAAAAGGAAAGCAATAGCGGAAGATAAATAAATCCAATAAGTGCGTTAGCACCCGTGGAGACATATGATAAAATAATTCCTGCTTTGCGTTGGTTCATACTAATCTCCCAGTGCATCCAGCAGCCAATGGACGGATTTTCCTTTCTCACGAGCTAAAATTTTATGTGCTTCTGTAAAATCTACAGGAGCATTATCCAACATCATATTTTCACCTATAATGTGGCGTGAAACAAGGTTAAAAGTATTCACAGTATCTGTAATACGCGCATTCATCGAATTTGGGCCAGATTGGTCATCGCGGTCAAATACATAAAAATTTTTACCAAAGTTAATAGAAAATGCCAATCCGTGGAAAGAATCAGTAAATACACACTGAGCTTGATGAATGAGTGTAATAAATTCCCGTGGACCAACATCCCAACGGCCCGGATTTTTTAAAAACCGATCTGCGGAACGAACCGTTTGCATAACGTAAGGCAAATGAATAACTTCATAGCCATATTTATCGGCATATTCTTGTGCTTTTTTGCGCTGCCAACCAGATTTACTTCCTAAGAAATAACAAAAAACATACGGTTTTTGCGGCATAGAAACTGGATTAGCAAGCGCTAGCCATTCCTGCGGGGAAAGTAAAAAGACAGGATCCAATACAACATCAACTTTTTGATCAGTAAGGCGCTCAACATATTCCTTCAGTGTTTTTTCTCGCACACTAATAACATTGAGACGTTTGATTTTTTGTGCAAACACTTCTTCAGCTTTGGGGGAAAATTGTTTTACATCACTGCTGGCTCCGTACGAGATTACTTTTTTATCCGAGGTAGCAAATTCACCGTAATAAGCCGACAAGGGCAACAGATAGGAGGAAAATACTTGGTCGCTACCCGTTATAAAAACATCATATTCTGCATTAGATTGACTAATATTAGCGTTGTTATACAACGTCAAAGAGTGTGGAATGAATTGTCTGAATGCAAGAAACACTTTTTTTTGTTCTTTAACAATGGCGGAAATTTTCTTGTTTTCCCAAGATTGATATAAATTTCTGAGAACTTGGAGAAAATACTTAATACACTTTACAAATGTAACTCCTCGCAAAAGTATTGTTAAGCGTTTTCTGACAGCTACCTTATCATAAAAATTAAAATCAAAAGAAATTTGTTCGGCCAAAAAATGATGACGATTTAGTAACGCGGGCAATGCATAAGCCTGCAACAATCCTCCTATATTGCAGCTCTCATAATAATGGGTTAAAATACCAATTTTTTTCATTTATAATTTTCTCTCCGCACGAGTGTTATATTTTAATAAAATATTTTTCCTTCGCGACTCACCAATTAAAAAGGCGGTATATTGATTAGAAGCGAGAATGGCCGTAATCCCCCAAGAAAGAGAGTAAGCCACAATAAAACATAACGCTGTAATAAAATAAGGAGACATTTTGTTAACAGTTAAAAACAAAATCACATAAATAATTTGCTGATGAAACAAATATACACCGAAGCAAGATGCCGCAAGAATTTTCCAAACGGAACACTGTTTTCCTTGGGAAGCCAACATAGCCAATAAATGAAATACCGTAAATGCTCCTAACAAATGGCAAATAAAAAGCAAACACTCTTTACATGCTTTAAGAAGTAGAATTTTATCAAAATATAAATAATGACTTATGCTAAATAGAATCAATTGTAAAAAAGCATACCCCAGCAAGGATACTTTGTCAGGAATTAAATATTTATATACTTTTCCGCTACGTGAATAATACCCCAACTGAAAAAACGGGAAAAACGCTAAGATATTCCATAATTGAAACACATTGGGCCATATCAACCGTCCCATTAGTGATAATATAAAACTAATTAAAGCCAAAGGCAATGGGGTAATAGAACGTGAAATATAAAACAAAATAAATACCCCAAACAACATCAATAAAAACCAAAGTTGAGAGGGAGATATCCCCAGCACGAACTTGGGAATAATCGTTGATAAAGGTGCTCCGAAAAAATATTCCCAGGGGATTACCCAGCAAGCCGACACAAAAATATACGGCACAATTAAACGAAAGACCTTATTTACGCAGAAGGATTTAAACTGTCTATATTTACCCTTTTCTATTGATAGATAATAAAATAAGTAGCCGGACAAAAACACAAAACCATAAATATGAAAAGAATTAAACCAAAAAGCTATGAAGGCCAATGTCGGGGCTGTTTGCAAAGTAGGCACGGCAAACCAATGATGCCCCCAAAATAGAGCACTGTGATAGAAAACAATACCCCCCATCAGGCAAACACGAATAAAATCCAAATTTGGCAATCTTGAAACAGAAAAATTCACACTATTTACCAACATATATTTTCCGACATATCCAAAGAATATGCGGCCTATAGAAAAATAGATTCAAAATTAAAATTTCTATTAATCCAACCCCTGTAATCTTTAGGGCCATTTGTATCCACTCTGCGTAAGAAGACACTTCTTGTATCAATTGTTTAGTGGTAAATACAATACACGCAATCATTAAAATATCTACAACTGTATGTTTCAAAAAGTGATACACGGGACGATTTAAAATATTATCGCGCAAATAATAAGCAAAATATACCGTACAAAATGCCATGGAAATAAATGTGCCCAATGCTACCCCACATAATCCCCACAATTTAACACCCACTATGGAAATCAACACATTTAATCCTGCCTCCATAAAGGAAATATGTTGTGTTTCTTTATAGTGTCCCGCTGCCAAAATCATGGTTAAATAAGGCAAACGAATAGTATACATAGCATAAGCCGCCAATAAAATAGCTCCGAATACGGGCTGCACGTAGTTTGCATCATGCACTCCCCTAGTGTACAACATAACAAAAGGAACGATTAATAAACCGGCTATAGTAAATATTCCCGTACTTATAGTATGCAACAGCCATTCATAAAAATCAAATTTATGTTCCAAAGAAGGATCTTTGGCGGCATACAACTGCCCAAACCAAGAGAAAACCCCCGCCATCAAAGTGGTAATAAAACGGCGTATACCCGCAACCACCATATAATATACACTATAGATGGATATATTTGTTAAAGTGGAAAAAAACGTTAACAACACTACATCCGTATGGCTTAATAAAAATGAAGAAATATGTTGAGCTAACCCGTTCCACTTTTGTTTAATAGGTTCTCCGATTAATTGAATGTGTTTATTAATTGTGTAATGCTTGTTGACGAACCACCAAAGTCCAATCGGCCTAATCAATAGCAGGAGAGCCATGCAAAACTGAACTAATTGAATGGAAAAATGTTGATGAATTAGAAAAATTCCAACCCCGATATTGAGAATAATCGCCACACTATTTAAGACAGCATTGATATAACCCCGCTGGTCTGCACCCAAAAGCAACTGACGCGTCAGCCCGAAATAATACTGGGAAAAGAAATTGATGGAAATTGCTAAGATTAACGGAACAATAAAAGCATGCGAAAAAACAGAATGTGAAAAATACGGATACAAAAGGCAAAGCAAAATCACATATGCGGTTAATGCAAGCCCCAATTTATTAAAAAACCGCTGGGAAGATTTGAATATACTACCAATTTGCACGGTATCATTCTCTACAAGGGGTTTATAGAGAGCGGATTGTACCACGGCCCCCACCCCCATTTCCATGAGTGCAATAAAACCCAAAAATTGGGAAATGGAAGAGATCAAACCGTTTACATCAGATCCATAATAAAGCAAAATCTGTCGCGGTAAAATAAACGTACACACCAACACAACAAACTGGTTGATGAAAGAAAAAACAGTATTGTATATCAAACGTTTATGTTTCATAAAATCAAAAGAATTTCAAGCTACACAAATCTCCGCGAGCACATACACACACCAACAATATACTGCTAAACGCAAATACAGCATATTTAATGAGTACAAATTGTCTACGGGCAAAAACATTTTTACTAAGCAACATTGCTAAGAGCGGCATATCCAAAATAGTAACCAACCAACTGGTCCGGTATCCAATATTAAACTCAAAGAAAAACATCAAGATATTCAGAGATGTTAGATATAAGAGGAAATAAACCAGTTTCCTGCTTGTAGCCACTTTTGAAACAAAACTAGGTTTTTTTGAAGATAAAAAGGTAATGATAAGGCCTAATGTAAATAGCAAAACCAGTACACTGAAAATCAGTTCCCATATGTAAAAAAACCCTGTTCCTTCCACTCTACTGGCTATGTAATTCCCGCCTTTCAAAAAAGCAGATTGGATATAAAACATTCCACCGATACTTCCGATTATTATAAAACAAACACTTTGCAACAAATTAGAAAACATCTTTCGAGATTTGAAACCATATACTAAATAAAACAACAAATAAATTATTAAATTAGCCATGGCTGCCGTATGAATAAGAGGTGCTATAATGAGTAATGGAATATAACGGAAAAGTGATTTTTCCTCTATTATCTCTTGATAAATACAATACCCTAAGATAGACAAAGCCAACATAGTACGGATATTTGCTATTGTCATCATTAGCAATCCACGTGACATAAAGAAGAATAGGATTAATGCCAACAAACTATTAGAAAGCTCATATTTCTTGGAAGACCTATATAATATTACAAAACAGATTGAGAAAGTAATAAATGCGTTAATTGCAGGCAACCAATGTGCACTATTGTTTAACATGCCTACATAGTGGTAATAAAGAACAGCTACTGGAGTGCCTATATGTTTGATAGTTAACAGTATTTCTGGCAAGGATAAGCGCGCATATCCGGGGAGCATAAGCACAATACGCGACAAATCGGATCCGCTTTCAGGAACGTAAAAATATCCCATGCTAGCTAAAACCAGCGCATAAAGAAGCAACTGGAAACGAGTATATCTAACTTTAGAAAGAGATATACAAAAGCCAACAAGCACCGCACAATAAATACTTAAAGCAATTAAACGCGCTGTTAAATACATAATTTCCCTATTTAGGGGAGTATATTCTCCCCACATTTATAAAAATTGTACTCAAGATAATGTAACTTTTAATAAACACCGTCCAATATAGAACTTCTGTTGTTTTTCACTGACACAATCAATATCCTGCGTGCAACAACTCAAATGTAACGGGTATATAAATAAATTTTAAAATTTTTTATCATAGAAATCTCATTATCTAATTTTAATTAGATCTCCAATTTTTTTATCCCATTGGGTCGGCACAAATGGGACATATCCCGAACCATCAAAAAAAGTTATCTCTCCAAAATAAGGACGCTGATCAACATAATAAAAATCAACGCGCGCTTGCAATAATCCCGCAGCCAATTTGTTTACTAAAGGATAAAGTTGAGAAAGCATATCTTGGGATAAGGAATCAGTTTTTATAATGGGATACCCTTTGTTGTTAAACGGTTGTACTTGGCCTTTCATATCATAAAATATTTGAGAATGATTAGAAGTAAAACGTCCTTGATGCACCTCTACATAACAAGCTTTCCCGTTAAAACATAAAAATTTATAATCAGGCAAATCTTGAATTGTGGAATCCTCAATAAACTTTTCCGCGATGATACGCGGAGGTACATTTTTATAAGGCCACTCACGCCCGTACCAATAATTATTATTCTGTAACTGCCAAGATAATTTTTTAATAGCAGCTTCTTTATCCAGTTTGGATTTATCACGGCATATAACGACATCCCCACCCCCGGAATGATTGCATTTGAGAACAAATTGGTTAGGGAGTTTATCAAAATCAATATCTTCGGCTTTCTCCCATACACCGAGCGTAGGAATGATATACTGCTCGCCGATTTTATCCGCCACCCATTTTTTAACGGCATATTTGTCAACGAGGGTAGTATAAAGCGGGTTGCGGTCGTGTAGCTTTAGCCATTGCAATTTTTCGTTAAATGTTTGCGGATTTTTTAAATTCGCAAAACGATGGAAATGATAAAAATATTGCAATTGAATATACATTTCATCCGGTAATAAACGTAACAATTTTTTAATTAAATTTTTCATTCTCTTTTCCCTAAAATCTCTTTATAAATTTCATGGCTTTCTTGGGCCAATCTATCCCAATCGTACCGTTCGACCAATTTACGTGCATTTTGGCTTTTTTGTGCAAACTGTTCACGTTCACTGAGCATTTTTTTTATTGCCAAAGCGATACTTTTCGCCGTGTTTTCTGCCGTCCAACCGGCATTGTATTTTTCAATTTCCGGGCGCATATTGGTGCCGGTAGTAACCACACACGGCAACCCGTATGCCAATGCCTCAATAAGCCCCATCGGATGTCCCTCAAAACGGGATGTCATAATAAATACGTCCGCTTGTTTTAATACAGCAGCTTTTTGCTCACCGTACAAGCCATCATGAAAACGAACATAATCGTTCAATTGAAACGATTTTACCATTTGTTCCATTTCTTCCCGTTTTTGCAATCGGTCCGGCCCATAAATATCAATAGATACTGCCCTTTCTTTGAAGGAATCTGAAATCATGTGGCAAGCTTGCAATAGCAAATCAATTCCCTTATGATAAGGGTCCAACCGCCCAAAGAACACCAGTTTGAGCGGTTGATTGTGTGTATACGTTCTGGCCGTCAAAGGCGGCAGCGTTATGCCGTTTGGAATAATAATTTGTTTTTGATTCCATTTCACGCCGGAATCTTTTGCTTCTTGATACGTAAGATATTCAATAGCAGACGCCTTATGGGTAAATCCATAGAAAAACAGCCAATTTGCCAACTGTTTTTTGAGCCATTTTTTTTGTTGTGCATCGTGTGTCAGCTCCCCTCGCGGAATAAACACATACGGAATTTTTGATTTTTTTATCCATCTCAATAAGGGCAACAGCTTTCCATGCACATATAATTGCTCCAAAACAATTAAATCCGGTTTATTAAAAGGGGCAGGCAGTTTAGAAATATCCTTATTCGGAAATTCATTCAAATTATGATAAAAGGGTAAATTCCTCAAATTTAGTTTTTGAAAATTAGCGGCAATTTGCGCATTGGATAAATCGGCAAAATCATACCAAAACACATTATCCACTTTGGATTGCGCTGTAATTTGAGCCGGCACGCTATAAGTAGGTCCCGCCCATGGATTCCCCGACAAACAAGAAATGTACAAAATGTTCATAAACTATTTCCTCGATCTAATAGCATCAGGCACTAAAGTGAAATACAAATCTTGTATCTGTTTAGCAGTTTGATGAATATCAAACCCCTTTGCCGCCAAGAAATTCTCTCCCGAAGAACGGAGTTGTTTCTTTAATGATAAAACTGTGTCGGCCCAAATTGCAGGAGAATCTTTTAAGGACAACATGCGTGAGGACGGAAGAAGCAGTACCTCCGGGGTAATAGTATCTGCAAACACTCCCGGAACTCCCTCTGCTTGCCCCTCCACGCCCACTATAGGCAATCCTTCATATAATGAAGGCATGCATAACACATCCACCGCCTGTAACAAATCCGCGATATCTTTCCGAACGCCCAAAAAGAGTACTTTATCTTGCAAATTTTGAGAGTTCACCTTTTCTTTAATTTTATCTTCTAAAGCTCCTCGACCTATCAATAGCAGGCGGGCCGATGCGTCGCGCGAAATAATTTCCCGAAAAATATCCATAAGAAACACATGGTTTTTTTGATTATCAAATCGTCCGATATTACAAATTAAAAAATTATTTTCAAGCCCCAATTCTTTTCGTTTAACATCACGCATGTTGGGATTATAGGTAAATTTCTTAATATCAATGCCGTTATTGATAACCGTAAAATTTTTCTTAAAGTACGCTTCTCCCGCCGCTTGCGAACAAGCTACCTTGCGCGTAATTAGCGGCTCAAGCACCCGCAATATGAGATAATTACGCAATCTCTGCAATTTTCTTTCACTCAGCAGAGTCGAGTGAGAATGTTGAATAATATTTTTCGTACCAAAACATTTTGCAAGAGGATAAAACAAAATATTCAAATAGAGAATATGCGAGTGGACAATTTCATATCTATGTGTTTTAAAAAATTTATAACTTTCGTGTAAAAATTGGAAAAGGTGCTTATGGGGAGGGGGCAAACGGAAACATTGCCCTCCATATTTCCTGATCTCATCTTCATAAGAAAGTGACACTGTGTCAAAATACAAGTAGTCAAATTGAAGTTTCGATGTATCCAAATGTCTGTGCCAACCTAGCACTACCGATAGAACTCCACTATCGATTTTTATATTGCGCACAATTTGTAGAATACGAATTGGTTCATTTTTCATAATTTATAAACGCCAGTGAGCAATAGAAGTTCCTTTCGTCTGTTCCGCGGAGAAGATACCTTTTACATCTATCAAAACACGTTTATCTCCTCCCTTTCGCACATAGATTTTAGATAATTCTTCCAAGGAAAGATTTTTAAATTCTTGATGAGCCACCGCCACAATAATACAATTTACCTCTTTAAGCTCTGTTAATGGTGTTAATGAGAGACCATACTCTTTACGCGCCTCTTGTGCGTTAGCCCAAGGATCGGCCACTAACGGATGAATCCCATATTCTTCTAACCGTTTAATAATATCGTATACTTTGCTATTTCGTATATCCGGGCAATTCTCTTTAAACGTAAGACCTAAAATTGCAACGCGTGCTTTCTGCGGAGCCAAACCGACTTTAACCATTTGCTTAATAGCAGCATCGGCAACAAACTTCCCCATCCCGTCATTCACAATGCGGCCGTTTAATATAATTTGACTATGGTACCCCAACTTTTCTGCTTCATAGGTAAAGTAATACGGATCCACACCGATACAGTGTCCGCCGACTAATCCCGGACGGAATCCCAATGCATTCCATTTTGTATTCATACCGTCAACAACTTCGTTCGTATCAATGTTCATACGATCAAATACCATTGCTAATTCATTCATGAAAGCAATATTGATATCTCGTTGACTGTTTTCCACGACTTTAATGGCCTCGGCAGTACGTATATTTGAGACGGGATGCGTTCCTACTTCAATAACCAAATTGTAAACATTTTTAATTTCTTCCAAGCTTTCCTTGTCCATTCCGGAAACAATTTTATGAATATTTTCCAAACGGTGCTTTTTATCACCGGGATTGATACGTTCGGGACTATATCCTATTTTAAAATCAGTTCCACATTTAAGGCCAGACACTTCTTCTAAAATAGGGATACATATATCTTCGGTACAACCGGGATAAACCGTACTTTCATATACCACAATACTTCCCTTTGTCAAATTTCGCCCCACCACTTCTGAAGCACCTTGAATCGGGGTTAAATCCGGAGTGTGATCTATATTTACCGGAGTCGGGACAGCTATAATGTGAAATTTTGCTTGTTTTAGCATAGTTTCATCATTGGTAAAGTATACGGAAGTTTTTTTAATAACTTCATTACCTACTTCCTGGGTAGGATCTATCCCGGATTGATACGTTTTAATTTTGTTTTGATTTACATCAAATCCAATCACTTCAATCCCTTTCTTGGCAAAGGCCACAGCAATTGGCATCCCTACATACCCCAAACCTACAACCGAAAGTTTTTGCTGCCGATTAAGCAACTGTTGATAAATAGACATTTTCATTTCCTCATATTCTTTCTAAATTTTTAAAGCTTACATAACGAGTATTCAATCCATTTTTCGTATAGCATTAAGAATTCTTTTGCAATTTTGAGTATCATAAAGCGGGAAATAAGCAGAATGAGCATTTAAGAATTCTCTTGATACTTCAAAATTTCGACAAGCATATTCTTCTAGATTTTGAAGGATCCCTTCACAAGAGGTACAGCGTTTAGTAAAGGGGTTGTCTGCGTAATCAAAATAGCCGGGGGCATATTGTCGACGACGAAATTCATCTGCATCAAACTGATAAAATAATACTGGTTTTTTCATGTAGAGCATATCAAAAAATACGCTGGAATAATCTGTAATCAGGATTGCTGATTGGAGTAATAAATTTTGCACATCATAATCTTCTCGTTTGGCTAATAATATCCGCGGATGATGACTCTGAAATAATTCAATATACCGCTGCATATTACGATGCGGATAAAATAAGAGACGCAAGTCATGTTTTTCAAGCAATTGGTACAGTTTAGAAGAATTCAAAAAATCTTGCCACGCGTGTACGTACTGAGAGCAAGCAACATCCGGCGTATGGCCATCTTGATTTTTTGATTTAAGAAAAAACCAACTGCGCCAAGTAGGCATTACAAGTATCAATTTCTTATCCGTAATATTTTGATGCAAATTATCGAATCGAGCTAACCCTGTATATTGCACATGTGACGGAGGATAACCATAGGTCCTTTTCACAAATTCATACTCGGGCTTTGCCCCGCAAAGAAGTAACGACAATTTAGTAACTTCGTAATGCATCCAAGCCATATCATTGACAATAATGCCATGTTTCAAATAAATTCGTTTATTCCGCAAGATTCCACCCACTTCCAAAAGATAGCAAACAGCCGCATTGGGTTTCCCGCCTTTTTGGGAGCTAATATTTTTTGTAGCGGCTAAATAATATATCCAATGTTTAAAACTCCCATAAGGAATAACAGGCCCTATAGAAGAAACCTTGGCATAATCCGGAGAAAGACGATTAATAGCATAATAAACTTCTTGTTGCACCTGATTTTCTCGCAAATATTTAAAAAACCAATATCCGTTATCACGCGCTTCCATAGCATCTTCACAAATCAGCCATAAATCAGGATGTCTCTTCTTAAACACATAGGCGCAAGGAATTGCCAAAACAAATAAAAAGATGTGTGTAATATCCTTAAGAGTAACATCTTTGATCCGGTGTTTAAAAGTAGAAAAAGATATCATGCTATGCGCTCCTATGTTGAAAAAGGGTTAAAACTTGTTGTAACTGAACTGTTAGCGGGCCATCCGCTACAATTACAATTTCCGCAGGCGGTACGGTTTGGTTAATAACACTTTCCAAAGCAATTTTTAAATGAGCGGGATTATCTTTGCCGTACACGCACATTGCCACTGAAAAGGGTGGATAATCCGTGCCGGTCGTCTTTAGCGGGGCTGCAATTCCTTCAAGCGGCGCAGGACTCTTGCGCAACAATTTATACGCATACGCCCGTAGCGAATTGGGTAACAGGACTTCTCCCCCCAAGCGCAAAAGTACATTGTAAACCAAACGTGGCCAACCAATTAGATTGTTTGCCCAGAGAAATACTTGTAAAGCTGTTTCGCTTTTAAAATACTGCCATCCACCCCGACGAGCACTCATACCGTTGCCCGTGCGCACGTTTACCAGTGTGTCAGGCACGTTGGCAAATTTAGCCCCTTTGAGTGCCATGCGCGCCCACAAATAATAATCTTCGTTACAATACCAATCTTGGTATCCCCCTGCTTTTTCCACGGTCTCTTTTTTGAACATAACACTTACTTGATTAAAGGGACACCGTTTTTTAAGATATTTTTTGAGCTCCTCATCCGTCAAGGGAACCCGGCGCATACCGGTTGGGGATGCAGGGTCATCGTTAAATTCAGCGATTTGACCACCTACAATATCCACCTTAGGGTTGATCATAAAAACCCTTAACTGCTTTTCGAAACGGTTTGGCACGCTAATATCGTCCGCATCCATGAGCGCAACCAGCCCGTGGCTACACGTTTCCAAAGATTTCCGACGTGCTACTCCGTGGCCTTGATTCGTAGGTAAATGAATAATTTTAAAATTCATTGGGGAACCTCAATATTTGCATCCGCACGGCAAATTTCTTCCATTTTAAGAATGGCATTTAATTGATGAATTTTGCCTATACCATCCAACCAACCAAATAAAAATCGGCGAAAAGGATAAATAATTTTGATTATTTTATCTAAACCTGGGCGATACTTAATGCGCAATTTGCAATAAGCTTTACGAAATCCAAAATATTTTTCCAAGTAATCTTGAAAATGAGTTTGATGGTTAATGGCACGAGATCCATCACTGATAAAAAAAGGAGAAAACATACGGGGATTTAAAGCTTCTAATACTCCGTGAACCAATGCCGCATTTATTCCTTGTTTTTCATACGCAGGAGTCACCTTAAGCGCTGTAAAATTAACATAATGTTGATAATCATTTAATACTGCGTATCCCACCAAATTATTTTCCTTAATACTAAAAGCTCCATAAACACACACATGGGGGAATTGCCAAAATTGGATTTTTTGACAAAATTGCTCAAAAGTTTCATGAGGACGATATTTGGCCGGGTATGCAAGCGATGCGGCCCGTTGAACTTCGTATAACGCCTTTGTATAATCTTTTGGGTTAATTAATCGTATATAAAAATTTTTGAGTGCTTTTCGCACTTCATAGCGCGCCTTTTTAGAAGCTTTTTCTACTTGCCATGGAGTGTCTTTGATACAATACCACCAATTCATTTTTTGGGGGAAATCCCATCCCTCAATCCAGCGACATAAAAAAACGTATCCATTTTCGTTGGAAAAAAAATAAGGAGCATTGATCTCTTGGGAAGAAGCAGGGATATACGGAGGATTATCTGGTACAAGAGCATGGTTATAATATCTCCAATGAGATGAAGAAAAAAGAGGCATATAACAATGCCCTATCTTTGTTTTTTTAACCTTTCCTATTTTGTTAAATCCTGCCTTTTCTATACCGCGGATAGATGGAGTATTTGTAGGGTGTACCAACATATAAAAGTGGTTACCATTTTTCGTTTGGGTAATATAATCCAAAACCATAGGATAAATCCCTTGCCCGCGATACTGAGGATGCGTAAAACAAGGACCAATTTCATAGTCGTTCTCGTTCAAAAATGGAAATTTAAAACATTTTCCGACCACATACGAAGTGTGTGTAATAGCACCATCAGAATTAGTTGTATAATAAATTGATAAATTTCCTCTAGTGATTATCTTAAACCACGCACGCGTTAGCCATGTTTTTAAACTTATGCGCTCCGCAGGTAATTTTCCTAACCAACAGCCATGAGAAAACGGTACCGCACAATAAATCTGTAAGGATTCGTTATAGGGAAGATCTTTTCTTTTTTTCCTATACAGAAAATCTACTGGTCGCATATTTTGCCTCTTGTTGTTTTTGTTGGTACTCTTCTTTGGTTACTTTTCCCCGCTGCAAGAGATAATCCCCATAGTCCGTGGCGGTAGCGGCGTTTTGCTCGGTAATACCTTCCGGTTTAATAAACGATTTAATAAACGTTTTGGCAATAATTTTCACATCGATCCAAAATGTAATACACGCGATATATTTCAAATCCCAATCCAGTTTATCTTGCCAGTCAATATCGTTGCGGCCGTTGATTTGCGCAAGTCCCGTAAGTCCGGGGCGTACGCTGTGGCGTTCGCGGTGCGCAGCGGACATAAACACCATATCTCGCACCAACTGTGGTCGTGGGCCTACCACGCTCATCTCGCCTTTTAAGATATTAAATACTTCCGGCAATTCATCTAAACTTGTAGCACGTAAAAATTTGCCAAACTTGGTAAGTCGCACTTCATCAGGTAATAATTTCCCATCTTTGTCTTTTTCATCCGTCATCGTGCGAAATTTATAGAGTTTAAAAATTTTTTCATCTTTTCCCGGCCGTTGTTGCTTGAATAACACCGGGCTCCCCAGCTTTATACGCACCAATATTGCCACAATGGCAAACAACCACCAAAAACATATCAACACCCCCACCGCACACAGGATATCCAACGGGCGTTTGAAATATTTTTCATACAGGCCATAAGGAAAATGTGTATTAGACATTATCTAAAACATTCCTTTACCAGTTCAATGACAATATCTTGTTGCTTTTGGGTCATTTTGTTATCGCTGGGCAAGCACAAACCGCGGTTGAAAATATCCGCTCCTACATCCACCGTGCCGCCCGCGATATATGCATTGGTACGGGCACGGCCGTTACCGTCTTTTGTGATAAAAGGGTTCATGCGGTAAATAGGTTGTAAGTGCATAGGTTTCCAAATCGGTCGAGATTCCACGTTATATTTGGACAACGTCTCCATGATATGGGTTGGACAAGATTTACCCGATTCTTTGACGTATAAAGAATCTTTCTCCCCGCGCACTTGTTTGCACATTCCTTCCGGTTTAATCAAGAGGCACGAAAGCCAGCAGTTCGGCTCCATTTTTCCCTTGATATACGGATTCATGGTAACGGGTAAATCTTTTAAGCCCTCTTGGTAGCGTTTATAAATGGCGCGTTTTTGAGCCAGATGCTCGTGCAAATGTAAATATTGCCCACGCCCGATACCGGCTAAAATATTACTCATACGGTAGTTATAACCCAGTTCTTCATGCTGATACCACGGGGCATTTTCGCGCGCTTGCGTGGCCCACTTGCGGGCTTTGTTGGCGGTTTCTTCGTCGTGGGTAAATAACATCCCTCCGCCCGAACACGTAATAATCTTGTTACCGTTGTACGAAATAATATTATACGTACCAAAAGAACCCGTTTGTTTGCCCTTATAAGTAGCACCCAACGATTCAGCCGCATCTTCAATCACAACGGCGTTATGCTTTTTACAAATGGCTAAAATCTCGTCCATTTTGGCAGGCGTACCGTAGAGGTGCGCCAACATTACCACTCGTGTATCCGGATAGAGTTTAAAAGCTTGTTCCAAGGCCACGGGGTCCATATTCCACGTGTCGTATTCGGAATCAATAAAGATTTGGCGTCCTTTTTCGTAAGAAACGGGATTGACGGTGGCCGAAAACGTCATGTCACTGCAAAATACATTTTCACCGGGTTTCACACCGGCCAATTTAACGGCCAAATGCAAGGCAGATGTACCGCTGGCAAGTGCCACCCCATAAGGCATACCCACGTAAGCGGCTGCGGTTTTTTCAAGTTCCGCCAAATGCGGGCCTACGGTAGATACCCAGTTGGTGTCAAAAGCTTCTTGTACAAATTTTTGTTCATCCCCGTGCATAGTAGGGGAAGACAGCCAAAGTTTCTTTTGAAATGGTGTAATGTCTCCCATAAATAAACCCTCGGAACACAATGCTTAGCTAAAAATCAGTTCCTTTTCTTTCATTTTTAAATCTTTGTTGGCTCCGGTTGTTTGTTCAGCCGGATGATACGTATTTACCGTTTTGGCAACTAATGCGCGAATACTCTCTTCTTGCTCGGAATAACTGGCGTTCATCAACAGTTTCACATCTTTTAGGAAGGTATCGTTATCAAACGGAATCGGACGGCCTATATGGATTAAATCATTCTCCGTGCGAGTCAACCCTTCCTCTGCCATTAATTTTTCTTCGTACAATTTTTCTCCGGGGCGCAAACCGGTATACGTAATTTTAATATCCACACCCGGGCGCAAGCCAGCCAATTTAATCAAGTTACGTGCCAACGTATCGATTTTAACCGGGGAACCCATATCAAGTACAAAAATTTCCGAACCTTTTCCCATCACACTGGCTTTTAAAACCAGGGAAACAGCTTCGGGAATCGTCATAAAATAGCGAATAACATCCGGATGGGTTACCGTGAGCGGCCCCCCCTCTTCCATTTGTCGTTTAAAAAGAGGAATTACGGAACCGTTACTCCCCAACACATTTCCGAAACGTACGGCTACAAACTGTGTTTGGGAATGAATTTCTTGAGCTTTCTTTTCCATGAAGGACAGTTCGTCGCGCATGTGAGCATGCAAAAGGGGAAGTTCATTTTCACGATGATGTTTAATCATGTAGTCAAAGGTTTGCACAATCATTTCACACAAACGTTTAGTGGCCCCCATTATATTCGTAGGGTTAACGGCCTTATCGGTGCTGATAAGCACAAAGCGTTGGCAGCCGTTTTTCATAGCGGCATAAGCGGTTTTATAGGTACCAATTGCATTATTCTTAACGGCTTCACACGGAGATCCTTCCATCAACGGAACGTGTTTATGTGCTGCTGCATGATAGACCACTTCGGGCTTATAGGTTTCAAATACGCGGGCAATACGCTTACTATCGCGCACAGAACCGATAATTGCCTTGAGGTTTAGGTTGGGATATTTACGTTTTAATTCTTGTTCAATATCGTACGCGTTATTTTCGTACATGTCAAAAATCAAAAGCTGTTTGGGCTGATGGGCGGCAATTTGGCGGCACAATTCACTGCCGATACTGCCTCCGCCTCCGGTTACCAAAATAGTTTTACCGGTAATGAATTTGAAAACATCGCTCATATCCATGGTAATAGGTTCGCGCCCCAACAAATCTTCCACGGATACGTCTTTCAAACTTTGGACCGAAATTTCATCATTGACCAGTTGGTAAAGGCCGGGCAATACCTTAATCTTACATTGGGTTTCTTTACAAATGTTTAAAATATCTCGTTTTGTTTCGGCCGAAGCTGCGGGAATAGCAAAATAAATTTTATTGACGTTGTATTTTTTAACGGCAGCCAAAATTTCGTCACGTCCGCCCACTACCGGCACGCCGGAAATAGTACGGTTCCATTTCTGCGGGTCATCGTCGATAATAGCGCGCACACGCCCGTTTTTAGCCAATTTAGAGCGTTGAATATCCTGTAAAATCATCCGTCCGGCCTCTCCCGCCCCGATAAGCAATATCCCCGCTGCAGTATCTAAAGAGGAATAAGCCGTAGAACGTTTGGAGCGTTCCCATTGGACAAAACGTTCCACAAAACGGACCGCCGAAACCAACGCAAATTGAAATAAAGAGCCGAAAATATAATAAGAAATCGGCATTCTTCTAAACAATAAAGTAATACCTACAATTTGGAATATTGTGGAAATCAATGACACAGCCACCACGCGCGTGGCTTCGGTAACGCTGGCATATTTCCAAATGCTTTGGTAGAGTTTGAATTTAAAGAATAAAAACAAACAAAAAACAGTGTAGATAGGAACGAAACCGAGGTAACTATACAGATATTCCTTCGGGATAGCAGAATATTGCAAATCAAAACGCAATAATAAGGCCGCAAAATAAGCCCCGCTGACAGCCAATGCATCATAAGCCATCAGGTAAAGTGTAATAACCTTCCAGCGCGGTAAATGCAATTTAAAACGCTTTGATTTTTTTCTCATATTCCAAACCAAAAATTAAATAAGTGTATATATTTTAACATTTATTAGGGATACCATACCAGTTTCTTGGAAATATTTTGTATATAGGTTCCACCCTTGTATAGCATTTCTCCAACCAATATTTTATGACAAACATTTTGCCTCCTTAAGGGGAATTTGGTATAATGAAAGTAGATTTAAGCCCAGTTGGCGCAGCGGTAGCGCGTTCCCTTGACATGGGAAAGGCCACAGGTTCGATCCCTGTACTGGGCAAATTTAGAAACCCGCCAAAATGGCGGGTTTTTGCTTTTCCCTCCTGTTTAGATTTGTTATGATAAGGAAAAGGAGTTTTTACCATGACCACACTTTTCATTATTCTCTTTATCCTTGCATTAGCCGGATGTCTTTTCCTTGCATTCAAAGTTCATAATCTCTCTCAAGAGAAAATCCGCTTTGAAGAACGCGCCAAGGCCTTGGAACAAATACAAGGCAACCAGGAAAAATTTTTTAACACGTTGCAAGAGCAGGCCAAAGATTCTTTTAAACAGATAGCCGTCGAATCCCTGAAAACCCAAAAAGAAGAATTGGTGGCAAAAAATGCGGATTTGTATACCCCGCTTAAAGAAACCATGGACCGTTTTTCTAAGGAAATGGGCACACTTCGTACCGAGAGTGCCGCCCAACACAGTTCCCTTTCCACCGCACTTGAAAAATCATTCACGGTAAGTGAAGAATTACAACAAAAAACGGTGGAGTTAACCACCGCGCTTAAAAACCCAAAAACACAAGGCACCTGGGGAGAAATCATCTTGGAAGACGTCCTTTCTTCTTCCGGCCTACGCGAAGGCGAAGAATGGGAAAAACAAGTGTCCCTCAAAACCGAAGAAGGAACACGTTTGCAGCCCGATTTTATCCTACACCTCCCTCAAAAGAGAGATCTTATCATTGATTCCAAAATGTCCCTTAACAGCTATACACAATGGGCCAATGCTCCGGAAGGCGAAGAAAAACAAAAATTCCTTAAAGAACATGTACGCAGTGTGGAAGAACACATCAAGGAATTATCCGAAAAAGATTATCCCAAACTCCTCAAAAACGAGCGTTTGGATTTTACGTTAATGTTTATCCCCATTGAACATGCGTACTTTGCCGCGCTCCAAGGCAACCCCAATTTAAACCAGTTAGCTCGCCAAAAACATATTGCTTTGGTAACGGCTTCCAATCTTTTGGCGGTGCTACAGTTGGTAAATCAGTTATGGCAACAGGAACACAGCATGAAAACCGTCAACGTAATTTTTAAAGCCGGGCAGGACATGCACGAACGTGTTTGCCGGTTTGCCGAACGTATGAACGAAATTCATACTAAAATTACCGGGCTGGAAAAGGCCTACGAAGAAGCGCAAAAAACATTAACCGGCACACAAGGGATTTTAACCACCGCTAAAAAATTGGAACAATACCGGATTAAATCCGCCAAGAATTTGCCGGAAATAGAAGGAAATTATCAAAGTATCTCCTCCGCGGACAACTCCGCGCCGACAGAACTATTCCCAAATTAAAATTCAAAGAACACATCTTGCAGAAAAAAGTAAAATATATAAAATAAATTTTCGACACACCGGAATTGCCTATGATTTTATTTAATTGTGATTATAACGAAGGGGCTCATCCCTCCGTCTTAAAAAAATTAGCCCAAACCAATTTGGAACAAGCCCCCGGTTACGGGGCAGACCCTTATTGCCGTGCGGCTGCCAAACAAATTGCCCAAGCATGCCACGCACCGCAAGCGGATATCCATTTTCTTTGCGGGGGAACACAAACCAATTTAACGGTAATTGCAGCTTGCTTACGGCCTTACCAGTGTGTTATTTCGGCTGAGTCCGGCCACATTAATGTACACGAAACCGGTGCCATTGAATCCACCGGTCACCGTATCCACACTCTACCTGCCGAGCAAGGGAAAATTACAGCCGAGCAAATTGAACGCGTTTGTAAAAATCATTGGCAAGATGACAACCCCGAATTTGCGCCTCAGCCCAAATTGGTATATTTGTCTTTTCCTACCGAATACGGTACCCTTTATTCAAAAGCGGAACTGGATGCCATCCGCCGCACGTGCGACGCGAACAATTTGTTTTTATTCATTGACGGCGCACGTTTGGGATACGGCCTACAAGCCCCCGGTAACGATGTTACATTGCCCGACATCGCCGCTTTAGCGGATATTTTTTACATCGGCGGGACAAAACTGGGCGCTCTTTTGGGGGAAGCTGTCGTTATTACCAACCAAAAACTCAAAAAAGATTTCCGTTATTTTATGAAACAAAAAGGCGCTATCTTGGCCAAAGGCCGAGTGTTGGGACTCCAATTTGCCGCCTTATTTGAAAATAACCTTTATTTCAGCTTAGCCAGGCAAGCCAACCAGCTGGCCCTTAAAATTCGCCAAGCATGTGAAGCCGCCGGCTTACAAATTGCGTATGATTCTCCTACCAATCAGCAGTTTGTTATTTTTCCCAACACGCTTTTAACCAAATTGGAAGAAACATACGTTTTTGCACATACACGTTATCTGAATAAAAACGAAACGTTAATCCGTATTTGCACCAGTTGGGCCACACGGGAAGAAGACGTCCAACAATTAGTGTTGGATATTCAAAAATACGCAGGGAAATAATATGCTGCACATCGGGTGTCACTTATCCAATTCCAAAGGGTTTGAAGCAATGGGAAAGACCGCCCTTTCTATTGGAGCGGATACATTTCAATTTTTCACGCGTAATCCGCGCGGCAGCCAAGCCAAAGACATTGACCCGCAAGACGCCAAACGCCTTTGCAATTTAATGTCCGCCCATCATTTTGCCCCTATTATTGCGCACGCGCCTTATACACTAAACCCCGCTTCTGCGGATGTTAAAACGCGGGATTTTGCGTTGCAAACTTTCGCGGACGATTTAAAGCGCATGGAATACGTCCCGGGCAACCTCTATAACTTTCATCCCGGCTCCCATGTGGGGCAAGGGGTGGATGTCGGTATAAAATTGATTACCGATACGTTAAATAAAATTTTAACTCCCAAACAGAACACAACCGTTTTGTTGGAAACCATGGCCGGGAAAGGCAGTGAAATCGGCCGGACGTTTGACGAACTCAAACGCATTTTAGACGGCGTGAAACTAAACCGCTTGATGGGAGTTTGTTTAGACACTTGCCACATTAGCGACGCAGGTTACTCTATCGCTCGTTTAGACGATACTTTGACCGAATTTGATAAACAAATCGGCCTTAAAAATTTAAAAGCCATTCATTTAAATGATAGCTTGAACCCCCAAGGCGCCCATAAAGATCGCCACGCCAAAATCGGGGAAGGAACCTTAGGCACCGAATTATTGGCAAGCGTCATCAATCATCCTTCCTTAAAGCATTTACCGTTCTGCTTGGAAACTCCTAACGAATTGGACGGCTACGCGGCCGAAATCAAACTCCTGCGCAGTTTATACAAAAAATAACACTCTTCAAACTATCCCGAATTAGGCCTTTAGACCCAATTTTATATAGGTCCAAATAACCTGCCTTTATAGGCCAAAGGACCCTCGCATTTTTCTCCCAAACTCTTTATACTAAAAGTATACGAACCCCCAACAAGGAGAAAAACATGAAAACAAAGAAAGTATTAACCGCATGTTTGGCACTTTTGTTAATGTCAAATGTGTCTTTTGCACAAATTAAACCACGCTATGAACAGGCAAAACGAGACAATACCTACGTTGACTCTGTAAAAGCAGCGGCAAAACTAGTTCTAATAAACAAGCAAACAAAAAAGCAAGGAAACACCCAAGACGAATATAGCAGAATCCTCCATCACA
This sequence comes from Elusimicrobiaceae bacterium, assembly GCA_016283355.1. GTDB lineage: Bacteria > Elusimicrobiota > Elusimicrobia > Elusimicrobiales > Elusimicrobiaceae > Avelusimicrobium. The sequence goes on from JAEEMS010000015.1 coordinate 57,832, forward strand.
TAAAGACATCGGAACAAGACCCAGCAGAAACAGGATTCGCTGCTGCAGCTGGTGCAGCAGTAACAGCGGGAGCAATCGCAGGCATGGTCAGCGACCCAGTCATAGTAGCAAGCTACACAGCAGAAAAGATCCTTGGTGTTACGCTTGCATCAACAGTCGTTATAGAAGCAACACTTGTATGTGCAGCAACTATTACGGTAATTGCAGGGAAAAAGTGGGTCTGTGATAAAATTAATTTTTCGGGGAAAGACAAGAGCGCAGAGAATAAAGAATATTCTGCTATCGCACAAGCTCTTGGTCAAAGTGAGATTTTCTCTAAATATCAAGTAATACTTACAGGCATACGTAAAAATCCCGACCCGAAAAAAGAATACGCAACCCCTCTGCACTTGGAAAAGACGGCTCTACAGAGGTTGGCCAAATTCTTACAAAACCCTCGCGACTACAAGGCCAAGTACGACAAGAATTTGCCGGAAAGAGATTATAGATTTTATTTCGACTTTCCTTCCGGTCATCCTGAGTTGGCAAACGAGCGGGTTTATGCAGAGGTAGACATTGACAGTAAAGTCATTATCGTATCTAGCTCAAGCTATGGAGAGAAAAAAACTACAACAAAGCACAATATCAAAGCTAAAAAGAAATAACGTAGTTCTTAAAACATTAAAGGGGCTTTTATTAAAAAGCCCCTTTTTGATGGCGAAATTTTCCAACAAAAACCCGCTCAAGGCGGGTTTATTTTTCAAATGGTGGACCTGACAAGGATCGAACTTGCGACCTCCTGCATGCCATGCAGGCGCTCTCCCAGCTGAGCTACAGGCCCATTATAAATACAGTATACCATTTACTGCGGAAATTTGCAACTTTTACATCCCAAAACCGAGCCCGTCTACCAAGAACGGCGGATAGCCGCGTTCCTTCATTTTACGTTGGGTAATTGAAAAATCGTACGGTTCCCGTATGAAAGAAAATGTTTTCTCTTCCGTGTCCCAAATACCAAACGAAGCCGCCGGGTCGTTATCCCGCGGACGGCCCACCGCACCGGGGTTGATTACATAGCGGAATTTATCTTCCAACGTCATTACCCAATTTTTTGCCTTATTGAGGCGCAAAATGGAATCCTGTTCCGTACCCCGCATATAAAAAGACAAATGGGTATGGCCCACAAAACAGACGTTTCCTTCCCACAAGGCGTAATTGGAACGAAACTGTTTTACGCTCGTAAAATATTCCCGAATCGGATCCGCCGGCGTACCATGCACCACGGTATAACTCCCTTTGCGTGCAATAACGGGAAGGGAAGAAAGAAACCGGACGGAATCATTGTGCAAGGTCTTCCGTGCATCTTCCAACGACGCTCTGGCTTCATTATTGAAAAGGTCTTCCAGGTCCGGCCGCATAAAAATTGCATCGTGGTTTCCCATCACGTTTACGATATCCGGCAACGTCATAACCGCTGCTACACAGGCCTCACTGTCCGGCCCGTAACCGATAATATCCCCACAGTTAATATACCCGTCCACTTTCTCTTTTTTCAAGCGGGCCAAACAAGCTTCCAGCGCTTCCAAATTTCCGTGGACATCCGAGAAAACCCCTATCTTCATTCTGCACCTGCCATGATGGTCTCTTTTTGCTGTTCGGTCTGCGCGTTGCGGTCCGCCAAGTTCACAGACATTACCTTTGACACCCCGCTCTCTTCCATAGTAATACCATAGAGCATGCGGGCCGCTTCCATGGTGCGTTTGTTGTGGGTTACCACAATAAACTGCGTGGTTTTGGAAAACTCTTTAATCAAATTGACATACCGTTCTACGTTGGCTTCGTCCAATGCGGCATCCGCTTCGTCCATAATACAGAAAGGCGAAGGATTATGCGTAAAGAAAGCAAACAAGAGCGACATTGCCGTCAGTGTTTTTTCTCCACCGGACATAGAAGTAATATTTAGTAATTTCTTGCCGGAGGGTTGCGCATAAATCTCAATGCCGGTTTCCAGTAAGTTTTCCGGTTGCGTAAGCACCAAATCGCATTCCCCGCCGTGGAACAAACTTTGGAAAATATTTTTAAAATGCATCCGCACTTGTTCAAATGTGTATTTAAAGTTTTCACGGGTCGTTTGATTAATTTTGCTGATAGCGGATTTCAAATCTTTCTTGGCGTTATCCAAATCCGTCATCTGCGTTTTCAAGAAGGTATGGCGCTCGTTAAGGGCATCATATTCTTCCGGAGCAGTCATATTGACGGCCCCCATATTTTCAATGCGTTTGCGCATCATTTTTACCCGTTCGTAATCGACGGTTTTGTCCCCATAGTGCAACTGGGCTTCTTCCGGCGTAATATTCCAACTTTCAAACAAATGGTTGGTAACTGTGGTACGTTGGCGGCGGGCATTGGCTAAAGCATTTTCCAAGTTCGTCTTTGAAATAATCAATTCGGAAGATTCCTTTTTGCAAGCATTAAGAGCAGAAGTTTTTTCGTTGTATTCTTTCTTTAACGCTTCCAAATCGGCCCGCATCTGATGTTCGTCCACTTCCAACTTTGCCAATGTGTCGCGCTCGGCGGACAACTTCGCTTGTGTGGACAATTTTTCGTCGGCCAAGCTTTTTAAACGCAAATTGGAAGAAGCAATTTGTTCATTGCGTTTTCCTTCACTATCGGTCAAACTGTTAAATTCATATTCGGTAGATTTTAAATCCAATTCCACGTTATTCTTTTTGATGCGCACATCATATAAAGAAGCACTCAAGGTATTAATTTCCCCTTTCAATTTTTCCGCTTGTTCGTGCAAGGTTTGCTGCGATTTTTTGATATCTTCCCCGCGGGCGGTAACGGTTTCGTGTTGGGTTTTAATTTCCGCTAATTGTTTTTTATAGGTTTCAATGTTCTTCTTGCGATTGTCCACCCGCAACGTAATTTCTTGTTTGCGTGCATCGGCACGAGAGAGCTGTGCTTGAATTGTTTGTGTTTCGCGTTCTTTGTTGGCCCGTTCATTTTGAACCGAGTTTAATAAAAGGGCTTCTTCTTGCACTTTGGCGCGCAATTGTTGGAGTTTTTCTTCTCCCTGCGCCAATTGTTTTTGTACCGTTTCAATTTCCTGTGCAATTTTTCCTTCCTCGGCGGATAAAGTTTCCAATTCTTCCCGGGCAGTTTCTTCTTCCCCCCAGTAGGCCTCCGGAGCACGAACGCTTTCGTCCCCGCCTCCCACAAAGAAACCGCCTTTTACAACGCCTTCTTCGTAAGAATAGCCCCCCACAATATACTGAACCAAATTTTCAAGTTCGGCCTTATATTTTAATTGGGAAGCCAACGCATGAGCCGTTTTGCCGGGTTTCACGGCGGGAACCTCGGAAAGAATAATAAATTTAGCACGGGCTTTTCCTTTTTCCCGCAATAGAGCTACTGCCTTTTCAACAGTGGCTTTTGTATCACACAACACGGCATCTAAATATTTCCCAAACGCTTCTTCCACCGCAACGCCCAAATTGGCAGGATATTTTAACGCTTTGCGTAACGTTCCTTTCACTCCCTTGAGCCCGCTGTCCGTTATTGTTTTAACCCCTACCCAATACGGGTCATTTTTACCCTGCGTTTGGATGAGTTCCAACTTGGCAGCCAAACCGGCCCGTTTGGATTTAATAGAGGAAAGTTGTTCATTTAAAGCAGCACGTTTTGTTTGCAGCGCACGGAATTGTTCTTCCGCTGCGGCCACCGCCTTTTTGGCGTTGTCCGCTTCGTTTTGTTTTCCTTGCACACGCAGGATTACTACCTGCAAAGCTTCTTGCAATCCCTTCAATGTTTTTTCTTGTTCTTGGCGGGCTTGCTCGGCCGCAATTAAATCTTCTTGTTCCCGTTGAATAGAGGATTCTTCCAACGCTACCCGATTGGAAACTTCCATTTGTTTTTGCACCAATGCCATCAAATCGCGCGAGGATTGCTCCAACATATGATCGGCTTTGCGCAAATCATTTTCCAATTGTTGGGCTTCGTTTGTACGGGTATTGTATTTTTCCTGCAACGGTGCCAATTCCGCCGTAACAGTGGCCAATTGTTCCCGCAATTTGGCAAGTGCCGGGGAAAGTTCCTGCAAGCGGTTTTGCCCACGTTTGGATTCTGCACCGGATGAAGCAATTTGGGCAGTTAATTCTGCCGTTAAATTGTCACAGTTTTTAATGGCCCCTTCCAATAATCCCACTTGGTATTTACAAGCGGAAATTTTTTCATTAAAAGCATCGGCCTCTTTTTGTTTATGTGTTAAATTTAAATCCAGTGCGGCCGCGGCTCCTTCTTGCGCGGAAATACGATTTTCCAAATCTCCCAATTTGCGCTCAATCGGCTCCAATTCCGCTGTATGCTTGGCAATAGCCGCGTCGGCCTCTTTCAACGAACAAAGAGAAATGGCAATTTCGCTCTCTTTCAATTCTTCACGATACTTCTGATACAACCGTGCTTTTTTGGCCTCACTGTCTAATTTTTTAATTTGTTCGGCAATCAACGCTACTGTATCGGACAAACGCGCCAAATCTAAATCTACTCGTTCCAACCGGCGGATACATTCTTCCCGTTTGGCCTTATATTTAGAAACGCCGGCTACTTCTTCAAACATTTCACGCCGTTGTTCCGCCGACGCGGAGAGCACGCTTTCCACTCCCCCCTGGTCGATAATGGCATATCCTTCCCCGCCGATACCGGTATCTAAAAACAAATCGCGGATGTCGCGCAAGCGGCACTGTACCTTATTTAAATAATATTCACTTTCACCGGAGCGGAAAATTTTGCGTGTAACGGTAATCTCATTAAAATCAAGGGGTAATTGGCGAGTGGAATTATCAAAAATCATACTGACTTGCGCCATGTTGAGGGGAGCACGTTTGGCCGTACCGTTAAAAATAATATCTACCATGGATGAGGAGCGCAGCGATTTCCAACTCATCTCTCCAATCGTCCAACGCACCGAATCAATTACGTTTGATTTACCACAACCGTTTGGTCCTACTACACACGTAATACCGGGCTCAAAATCTAGGCGGGATTTGTCCGCAAACGATTTGAACCCAACAATTTCTATTGCTTTTAAATACATAAATTCCCCTCAGGTAGATATATTTTGATTATACCATTTTCGCCATATAATAAGGTGCAAGAGGTGTTTTGCTTTCACCTTAACGCGATCACAAACATCTTGTTTGTGTAATTTTTTACAAATTAAGCAACGAGGAAAAGGACCTATTTTGGACCTATTTTTCTTCTTTTTCTGTTCTCTACGCGTACAATATAAAAAAGGCCTCGAGTATGAACCGTCGAAAAAAAAGCTTGCAAAAGTTTCTTATTTTTATTACACTTGATTTGTAGTTCACAATCCGTTAATATTAACGACGATTCCTTTAAAGGAGGAGTAATCAAATGGCTGAAAAAGTATTGAAAGTAGGCATGGACCGCGAAGACGGCTTCCTCTACTACATTGACAAAGACGGTGATATTGCCCGCGTCCAAATGGCCCGCGGCGGCAAAAAAGGTGGTAAACCGAAAAAAGTCGAAAAATGCGGTATCAAAAAAGAAAAAGGATACTTGTATTTCTTAGACAAAAAAGGCGATATTTCCAGAGCCAAAATGGTAAACGCCAAATAAGTTTACTAAACTTAAACC
>JAEEMS010000016.1 GCA_016283355.1 Elusimicrobiaceae bacterium
GATCAGGCTTTCGCCCATTGTCCAAAATTCCCCACTGCTGCCTCCCGTAGGAGTAGGGCCCGTGTCTCAGTGCCCTTGTGGCCGGTCGCCCTTTCAGGCCGGCTATCCGTCGTAGCCTTGGTAGTCCGTTACACTGCCAACTAGCTGATGGAATATGGGATCGTCTTCAAGCGATAAATCTTTGATTTCTAGGTGATGCCACCCAGAAATGTTATGGGGTATTAGCAACCCTTTCGGGCCGTTATTCCCCACTCGAAGGTAGATTTCCCATACATTACTCACCCGTCTGCCACTAAACTTTACTCTGTATTGCTACAAAGCAAAGTCCCGTTCGACTTGCATGTGTTATGCACGATGCCAGCGTTAACTCTGAGCCAGGATCAAACTCTCCATTAGAATTAATTACCTTTAAATCGCAAGCGGTTTAAAGGCAACTAATCGCTAACTCGAGCTGTTGACTTTTGACTCTACTTGTTTGAATTAACTTGGTGTCTTATTTTTGAAGTATAAGACTTAACTTAAATGAGCTCTTGAATGTAACCTTGCGGTTTCCATTTCAAATCGCCCATTCGCACATTGTGTCAAATTTTCAGAGAGCGAAATTTCCCCGTTTGCTTTTCTTTACTTTCAAAAAAAGCAAGTGGAAATTTTTCTAACTTCTTCACAGCCTCATTGCTGTAAAGATATTATAACAAACTTTTAGTAAGTTGTCAAGCCCTTTCTTGGGAATGTCAGTTCTCAACTACTCGGCTTGTCAATTTCTTACTACACTACTATTTAAGCATATTTTTAAAGATTTGTCAAGCATTTCTTTTTGCTTGACGTGTGCCTGCTTAGTGGCCCATTGGTTAATAAAGCATTTTTACTGCAAATGTTAAACCTTTTATATATCAACTTGGTTGTTCAAGAAGATCACGGCCGCTTTGAGCCAAAAGGGTAAAGTTTAACGTTAATTATGTTTGTTCTATTTATAAAACTAACTTGACTGGCTGGGCTCAGTCCTCCGTTTGAACCTTTGCTATTATATAAGGTGGAGTTTTGCTGCCAGAAAGTTTTCTGTTTATAAATGAAACTAGAAGTTTTGTTATTACTTTTAAAGATCAATTCCGACTACTTATATAGTCTAGCAAAAAAAGACAGAAAAGTCAACACCCATTTTCTTTTATTTTTTGAAAAGGGTTGTTGAAACTTCCATGGAAACAAATCCGTTTTTGTTTCCTATATAATTAGTATAACAGTTTTTGAAACTTTTGTCAACTTTTATTTCCACCGACGGGAAATAATAAAATATTTTGACTTGTTTTCAAACAGCGGTCAAAACTCAACTCTTTCACGCTGTCACATTAATTATATATAAATGATAGCAAAAACAGAAACAAAGGTCAACACCGGTTAAGCAATCCTCTGTTTTTCCGTACGCGCACGCGCGCGCTCATTTTTTTACACTTCTTTAGAAAAATGCTATCTTATAAACATGGAGATAGACACCCTACTCAAAAATACGTCCCGCAGTCTTTATTTAAGCGTACAGGTTTTACCTAAACGGATACAACCGGCCTTTGGGATTGCTTACTTATTATGTCGCTACGCGGATACCATTGCGGATACGGAACTTTTGCCGTCACAACGGCGATATTATTGGGTAGATCGTTTTGCACAAATTGTCCGACAACAAGATCCTACCGACGAAAAACAATTAATAAGTGAGATTAGCGGTAAATCCGAAAATCCTTACGAAGAAGCCCTTATCAAAAATTTGCCACCGTGCCTAAATGCATTTAATCAGCTGGAAAACTCCTATAAACCTTTTATTTTGGAAGTTGTCCAATCCGTATGCGAGGGAATGAAAATAGATTTATCCTATTTTTCGGATATGCTCCCGGATACGCCAAAAGCATTTGCGACCGACGAAGATTTAGCCCACTATTGTCGTTTAATGGGAGGTAAACCCGGGCGGTTTTGGAGCCAGTTGATTTATCATACAACCGCTATCCCTTTAGAAGAAGAAAAATTTTATGAACTTGGTGAACACATAGGGGACAGTTTGCAAATCGTAAATATTCTACGGGATTTGCCCAAAGACCTACGATTGGGGCGGTGCTATTTTCCTCAAACCGATTTAAACGCACAACACTTAACAACCGCGCAACTTACAGACGGCGCGTATAGCCCGCGCTTTGAACCCATTAAACAAAAATGGATTCAATGGGGAAAACAAAAATTATCCGAAGGGAAAACATATTATTCTCTCTTACCCAAAACGCAACCGCGCATCCGTACGTCCGTTGCGTGGCCCATGTTATGGACGGCAGATACTTTTTTTAAATTATCACAAGAAACCGAATTATTAAACTCCAACAAACGGGTAAAAATTCCACGCAGCACTATTTACCGGACCATGTTGGCCACCCCCGCAATATTACTAAGCAACACACTTTTTAGCAACTGGTTAGATAAAAAATTGGAGAAATTGCCTTAATCTCCGACGAGAAATTATTTTTTAAAATTTGCCCTTGAAATTTTCAAAAAAACTCTTATAGTAATAGTATCTAGTGACTTGGGATAAGCCTGTCGTCCCCGGTTGCAGTTGCCGTAAGCACAGCGTGCTTGCCGATTGCGCAAAGACCCGGATGCAGCGTCTCCCTAGGAACGAGGAACATGGAGTCATGAGAATGACCATAATGAGCTAAACCCCCGAAATAATATGCGGGGGTTTATTTTTTATGTATTATTTTCCGCACTTAAGACTCTTTTATGCGTAATTTTTCCTTATATTGGAGAGGCCGTAACCTATCCCATGAAATTTCTTTTTTGACTACTCTGGCAGGATTCCCTGCTAATATGACGTGAGATTCTTTAAATACTCCCGTAACAATCCCGCCCGCACCAACAATACTATTATCCCCAATATAGCTATTTTTCAGGATGATTGCATGCATGCCCACCCATACGTGGTTGCCAATAAAAACTCCTTTTCCCCAATTTATTATTTTTTGATTTTTTTGATCGACAACCGTGTGAGTATCAGAGGCCCAAATTTCTATACCGCAAGAGAACATGCAATCCTCTCCAATATGCACAGAAGAATTATTTTCACAAATCCTGATATTAGCGCCATTGCAGGAACAATTTTTACCAATTTTAACTGAACACCCTTGAACAGAATTAAGTCTATCCCCCACCGGTAGAGGAAAATTTCCCGTCGCTATCTCTCTTTACCTTGCTTTCGTCAAAATCTTGCGCTTGCATATTTTCTTCTCCAATTTTTTCAATGAATAGATTTATTGCATTAGGGTCATTGTCTAACTCATCTAAAACATTCATAAATTCCCCCTTGATAAATTCGCGTTTTTTACCTATACTATTAGTGAGAGATGTATGAAGTGGGGCTATTACCTCCATGGATTACATCTCTCATAATTTTGTTATATCAATCCCCAATTCCATTGCTTTATCAGGATGTTCCAATAGGAACTTCTTGATATCAGGATTTACGTTGTATAGAACCCTTCCAATTTCATCCTCTCCTGTCCTTTACCCAACAAAATTAAACCCTTATGTTTTAGTAGGACATTCTTTTCCCCTTCTTGTAAAAAAGAGGGATTTCCTATACTGGAAATCCCACAAAGACGAAACGGGTGCACAAAAAACGGCTGAACAACGCCAAGCCATGAGAGAGTCCCAGCGTTAAACAGCCGTAGTTTCGCATATAAAATACGCGAAACATTTAGCAGAAGACACTCGGGGAGCTACCCCAGAATTATATAAATTTATACAAACTTAGAATATTTTAGCATTTGTCCGCAACCTGGCCACTTACGCTCCTCTTTCTTTTTTCTTCATTTCTTTCCAAACGGCGAGGGCTTCTTCGGCAGATTTGGCTTTCACGTCGCCAAACACGTGCGGATGGCGATAGTGTAGCTTATCATAAAGGCCTTGGATAACATCTTCTATGGAAAAAAGCCCTTCTTCCTTGGCAATTTGCGCGTGCATCAAAACCTGCAACAAGACATCCCCCAATTCCTCTTTCATATTCTCGGGGTCTTTCTTCTCGATAGCAGCAATCAATTCTTCTGTTTCTTCACGCAAATTTTTAATTAAACTTTCATGCGTTTGTTTCTTATCCCACGGGCACCCGTTCGGCCCGCGCAAAACGGCAAAAGTTTCTACTAAATCCGCAAAATTATTTTTCATTTGTTTTCCCTCGGAAAAAATGGTATACAATTATTATATGAAAAATTTCTATTTCCGGGCCTTGGCCGTATTTCTTTTTTCATTTTTTTCACTTTCCCTTTCCGCACAAATTACCGTTGTGCGCGTGGAAGGCAATAAAATTTTTATGGATATCTCCTCCGCTACCACTCATGTACAGGAAGGAGATCCGTTTAAAGTGATTTTATCTTCCGAAACATTAACCAATCCCAAAACGGGTAAAGAATTAGGGCTCGTACATTCCTATTCTTCCGAAGGGAAAATTACCAAAGTAGAATCTTTATTTGCCGTGGGTGAATTACCTAAAAAGGAAACTGTTTCTATCGGTCAAGAAGTAATTTTATCCGCCACAGAAACGGCAACAACAGCCGAAAAAGAACCTGCCGCTCCCGCGAAAAGCACGCATACATCCGTTCGCTATAATCCGGTTAATCAAATCATTATCGGCTTAACGGAAGGGAATTTTCCTCAGCATCCTAATACGTTGGTTACATTGTCGGAAAAAGGAGAGATTACCCTTTGGGAACGCGGCGAAAATCATGCATTAATTCCGTTGCTTTCCTACGACTTGCCCGCCACCAAAAAAGGGATTACTGTTTCCGCAAAAGACATTAAGAATTCCGGCTCCGACCAATTGTTTGTACCCGTTTATGACCAGGCCCGCCAATCCATTTCCACGCTTGTTTTTGAAGTGCAAGGCAACACGTTAGCACAAATTGCTTCCATGCCGAATTTTGTCAAAGAACTCGGTTGCGGAAGTGAGAAAACCCTGTGGGCCCAGCGGCCTTTTGTAACATCTTCCCGCCCGGGAAATGCTAAAAATGTAGTGTACAAGAAAAACAAATTTATAAACGGAGACAAATCCTTCGCTACCCAACATAATTGGTTGTTAGGGCTCAATATCTATCCTATCCAAAGTGAAACCGCAGAAAATTTAATTTACACTTCTTCTAACGGGAAATTACGCATGGTGTTGGAGAATGACAAACGCACTGAGAGTGCCGGCAACTTTGGATCTACACCCAACCGCATACAATACAAGCAGGAAATTGTTCGCTTTTTCCCTTCTTTGCAAGTATACGGACCGCACGGGAACGCCCAAATTGCCGCTGTAGAAAATACCGCTAAAATCGGTTTGCTGTCCAATACTTTCGGCCAATATCAAGACGGCAAAATTCACTTCCTTACTTTTGAACAAGGCCGATTAAAAACAGCCGAGGTTCTTGACTTAGACGGAGTTTTGTACGATACGTCCTGCACGGATGAATCTTTACTTACTGCGGCCGTGCTGGCAGACGGAACAAGTAGCATTGTGGAAATTTCAAAATAATTTTAGGAGAAACGTTGTGGCTCAATCGATAGAAAAAAAAGATGTACTGGACAAAGGTTTTGTCCGCCTCATCGACTTTATGGGTGGGGATGACCGCGTTGTACAAGCGGCCCGTGTATCCTTCGGCGCCGTATCTAAAGGTCCGGAACAAGATAAACGCTTGATTAAATATCTAATGGAACATGCGCATCACACCCCGTTTGAACATTGTTATTTCCAATTTCATATTTGCTGCCCCATCTATGTAGCGCGTCAATGGATGCGCCACCGTTGGGGATCTTACAACGAAGTAAGTGCCCGCTATACGGAAGTGAAGGACGAATTTTATATCCCGGACGCTTTCCGCGGACAAGATACTAAAAACAAACAAGGGTCCGTACCGGATTCCGCGTTGGATAATGCTGCCCTTCGCAAAATTTATGAAGACAGTATCGAGGCCTCTTATGTGGCTTACCATAAATTGTTGGAAGCCGGCGTGGCACGCGAAATGGCACGCGGGGTACTCCCGGTGTGCCAATATACCCAATTTTACTGGAGCGTAAATGCTCGGAGTTTATTTAATTTCTTATGCTTACGTACAGACAAACATGCACAAAAAGAAATTCGCGATTACGCGGATGAAATTGCCAAACTGGTAGCGGAGAAAATGCCGTGGTCCTGGGAAGCATTTGAAGCATTGAATAAGCAACTCCCGTTAGGTTCCGAATAATAGAAAGAGGTTTGTATGAGAGTGCTTGGAATGATTATGGCCGGCGGAAAAGGAGAACGCCTCTACCCGCTGACAAAAGATCGCTCAAAACCGTCCGTACCTTTCGGGGGGAAATACCGCATTGTAGATTTTGTATTGTCTAATTTCGTAAATTCGGGTATTTTTTCATCTTACGTATTGGTACAATATCTGTCACAAAGTTTGATTGAATATTTGCGTACTACTTGGAGAACGGAAGGAATTGCGTCGGACCATTTCCTTACTTGCGTTCCGCCACAGATGCGTTTGGGAGAAATTTGGTATCGCGGCACGGCCGACTCCGTGCGTCAAAATATTAACCTGGTGCGTGATTTTGCCCCCGATTTGGTGGCTATCTTTGGGGCAGACCATATCTATCGCATGGACATCAGGCAGATGATTCAATTCCACTTGAAAAGCAAAGCCGATGTAACCGTGGCCGCTAACACCGTTCCGCTCAAAGACGCTTCCTCTTTTGGGGTGTTGGGAACAGACAAGGACGACCGCATCATACAGTTTGACGAGAAACCCGCAAAACCCAACCATATCCCCGGGAATCCAAAAGCCGCTTATGTTTCCATGGGCAACTATATCTTTAACACGGAAACCCTTTTACAAGTGCTTCAAAAACGGTTTTGCGATATTCCCGCTCTTGATTTTGGAAAACATATCTTGCCAAAAATTCTGAAAGATTACCGAACGTATGCGTATAATTTTCAGAGTCAGGTTCTCCCCGGGGCCAAACCGTATGAAGAACAGGGCTATTGGCGCGATGTGGGAACGATTGAATCTTTCTGGCAAACAAACATGGATCTGTTAGGTCCCAAACCAAAATTGGATTTAAATAATCCCAAATGGCCTATCAGCACTACATTGCACAAAGTTCCTGCCACCAAGTTTTTTGGCGGCGCGGTTACCAACTCCATTATCGGAGACGGGTGCATCATTCATCCAAAAGCTAAAATTAAAAACAGTGTTATCAGTGACAGTGTGATTATCGGAGAAGGCGCCGAACTGGATGGATGCGTGATTATGGACAACTGCGAAATTAAAACCGGTGCAAAACTGAAAAAAGTTATTATGGACCGTTTTAATACCGTTGCCCCCAAACAAACCATTGGCTTAAATCTCGAACAAGATTCTCAAAAGTATTACATTGATCCTTCCGGCATTGTAGTATTGCCACGGGGGAAAAATAAATTTTAAACAAAGGGCGCCTCGAGCGCCCTTTTTGCTATGATTAAAAAACTTCGCTTAAAAAACCAGGAAGAAATCCTACTTGCATTGGGTACCCAAGACAGCAAATTGCGTGCGTTGGAAAAAAACTTCAAAGTAACCATCTTTGTTGCGTATAACGATGATGAAAATGGAGCCACTTTAAATATTAAAGGAACAAATTCCCGTGTAGACAAAGCAATTGCCAAAATCCAAAAAGATTTGTCCCTTAATGAAAAAAAATTAGCGGACAATTTGGTAAAAGATACGCGCCCGTTCGTGGATAACATCATTTTCCGCCCCGAACACGGAAAGCCGATTGCCTCTCGAAGTGAAAATCAAACGGTCTATATTCAAAGTATTTTTGAAAATGATTTAGTCCTCTCCTACGGGCCGGCCGGGACCGGAAAAACTTTTTTGGCTTGTGCTTGTGCCCTGCGGGCGTGGGAACTGGGTTTGGTAAAACATATCATAGTTACCCGCCCTATTGTGGAGGCCGGAGAAAAATTAGGTTTTTTACCCGGCAACATTGAAGAAAAAGTAGATCCTTATCTTCGCCCCATTTATGATGCTTTTTACACCATGCTGGGCGCAGAAAAATTTAACACGCTCAAATACAACAACATTTTGGAAATCGTTCCTCTGGCATATATGCGCGGGCGCACCTTGGAAAATTCTTTTATCATTTTAGATGAAGCACAAAATACATTGCCGGCTCAAATGAAAATGTTTTTAACCCGTATGGGAATCGGATCAAAAATGGTTATCAACGGGGATTTATCTCAAATCGATTTGCCCGTTAAGGATCAAAGCGGCCTTTTACACGCCAAAGAAGTGCTGAAAAAAGTGAAAAATATTGCCTTCGTGGAATTTACCGCTCAAGACGTTGTGCGTCACCCGTTGGTTAAAGATATTATTGATGCTTATAATAAATGGGACAAGAAACAAAAGAGGACATTATGATCGTACACATCTTTTATCAAACCCCCATTCCTACTTATTTGCACCGGAGCGGAATTTTTAAAAAATGCGTGGAAAGCGCTCTCAAAAAACAGACCGCTCATCCGATAGAAGTGAACGTTATTTTTGTGAATGAAAAAGAAATCTTGCGCGTCAATAAACAATATCTAAATCACTGCTATGTTACGGATGTAATTTCTTTTAATAATGAACGTCCTTTGTTCTTGCCTAAAGGGGAACCGTGGGGATTCGGCGATATTTTCGTGTGCTACCAAGTAGCACGCAAAAATGCTCCTTCGTTTGGTCACACAATTTTAGAAGAAATGATGATGTATGTTACGCACGGAGCATTACATTTATCCGGCATGGATGACCACCAACCGCAGGAGCGGGCGGAAATGGACCGCCGAGCGGAAAAAATCATTCAAAAACTTCTTAAAAATAAATAATTTGTACAACGAAAACGCTTTAAGAAAGCGTAATGATTTTTGGCAAATTCTCTTCGCAAAACTCCAAATACTGCTGCTTACGGTGCAAACCGACATCAATGGGAATAATCTGCATTTGCTGATCGATCACGATATGATCAATAGGAGTATGCCCCACCACCTGCCACACGGGGCTTTGGTGATACGATTGAATAAGATCTTCTAAATCTTCCCAAAAAATTCCTCCGAAACGATTGGGCCCGCTGCGACGAGTGCTAATATTAAAAATAGGATGTTTGTAGAATTGATGCGCAACCGATTCTTTGAAGATAAGATTGATTAGCAACGCTAAATTAGAGGCGGTTAAATCTTCTATTTGGGAATCAAATACTTGCATCAAGCGCCGGCTTATTCCCGCGTGGGTGCATAAAAAGCCATGATAGGCATAGGCCGCTTTTAATGTCCCATCTGCAATTTTTTGTTCAAATTTTCGCTGTAATTCTATCAATTGAGGTTGCGGAATTTGCGAAATAGAGAAATTTCCCAAAAGGAGTTCCAGTTCGTGATTCCCTACCAATCGGATCACTTCCCCTCCCTTTTGTTTTGCTTGTTCCTGCAGTCGGTCCAATACACCTTCCACCTGTAGAGAATGTGGCCCACGATCTATCGTATCGCCGATTTGTAACAGTTGCGTATCGTCTCCGCACCAATCTCCATTGCCATTGATAAGCCCGGCATGGCTTAAAATTTGCAAAAAAGGTTCCAGGCGACCGTGAATGTCCCCTACCACAACAAAACGCTGCCCCTTTTTCCCCATGGAGTTTATCCTCTACAAATAATATAATATAGTATAGCAAAAACGCTGAGAATCGCAATAAAATAAATATGGCAAAATTGACACCACGTATCCTCAAGCAGTGCGCACGCATCATAGGAAAAGAAAACGTCCTCACAGACGATCTTTCTCTTTTGCTCTACGCTTACGACTGTTCCTTATCCCGTTCTCGGCCGGATGGCATCTTTTTAATACGTCGTGCAGAAGTTTTACCGCCGTTAATTACGCTGCTCAACCAACAACATATCCCCTTTATCCCGCGGGCTAGCGCCACTAACCATGCCGGCGGTTGTGCCACGTTAAACGGAGGCGTCATTTTAAATTTAACGCATTTAAACCGTATTTTGGAAATTAACACCGAACAAGGATATGCCGAGGTAGAACCGGGAGTTGTTACCGAAAATTTACAAAAAGAACTGGAACCCCTCGGATTTTTCTATGCGCCCGATCCCGCCAGTTCGCAAATATGTACTATCGGCGGGAATTTAGCCCAAAATGCCAGTGGGGCACGTTGCCTTAAATATGGCGGAACACTTGACCACGTGTTGGAAGCAACCGTTGTCTTGCCTAACGGCAACACCCTCCGTTTATCCCGCCAAGATGCGGGGCCGGACTTCATCGGTTTGTTGGCCGGAAGTGAGGGCACATTGGGAATTATTACCCGTTTAAAAGTAAAAATTTTACCGCGCCCGGAACATATCAAAACATTCTTGGTTACTTTCCCTTCGCTGGAAGCAAGCATCCAAACAGTCAGCACGTTGGTGGCTCGAGGAATTCTTCCCCGTTGCGTGGAAGCAATGGATAAAACAACCACTCGTGCTGTAGAAGATTTTGCACATGCCGGCTATCCTACGGATGCAGAGGCCTTGCTTATTTTAGAATTAGATGGAAATACCGAACAAGTAGACAAAGAAACCTCCCTTTTAGAGGAGCTTTGTGCCCAAAACGGGGCCTTGCAATTCCGCTGTGCAAAAACAGAACAAGAACGCGAAAACTTATGGAACGGCCGACGAGCGGCTTATGCAGCCATGGCCCGTTTGGCCCCCAACGTAATGGTAGGGGACGGAACGGTCCCACGTAAAGAATTGCCCCAAACACTCAAAAAAGTACGCGAAATTTTAACCGCACAAAACAGCGTGGCCAGCTTGCTGTTTCACGCAGGAGACGGCAACCTTCATCCACAAATTATTTTTGACGAGCGCATTAAACCCGACGTGATTCGTGCTAAACAAACGCTCAAACAAATTCTTCAGGCCTGTGTGGATTGCGGTGGAACTATTTCCGGGGAACACGGGATTGGCGTAGAAAAACGGGCATTAATGGCCTATCAATACGACAAACCCACCTTGGATTTATTTGCCCATATCAAAAAAGCGACCGATCCGAATTCCCTGGCCAATCCGCTTAAAATCTTGCCGATTCATTATGCAGAAGAAGCTCGTCCTACGCAGGGAGTGCCTCCCGCTTACCAAAAAGCAAACGAAAAATTTTCCGCCGGGGAACCGTTCCGTATTGTAGGAAAAAATTCACGGTTAAAAACCGAAGCAAAAAATTGCCTTTCTACCAACCTTTTCAACCAAATTTTAGATATCGATACGGCGAACTATACGGTTACGGTGGAGGCCGGGGTGGTCGTAAAAGATTTGTTGGAGCAGTTGGCCCAACATCGTTTATTTTGTGCACTGACTCCTTCTGAAGGAACCATCGGCGGGGCAGTGGCTTCCGGTTGCACTCCGTGGATATATGCACACCTTTTGGGAGTAGAAGCGTTGTTACCGGATGGTTCTTATATCCGTTATGGCGGGAAATGCGTCAAAAATGCCGCGGGGTATCCTTTAACCCGTCTGTTTGCCGGATCACAAGGAAAGTTTGGTCTAATTACCCAACTTACCTTGCGGGTATTTGCCAATCAATTGGACGTTCCAACCGATAAACCCTTTCAACCTTTACAACCCAACGTTTGGTGGAACTCTTTAAAACAAACATTAGATCCAGCGGGGATTTTACAATGAACTACGATTCTTTTTGCGAATTAAATTTCAAAAATCCCAAGCAACACTTATCTGTGTTGGAAACGCCCTTGGGGATGCGCTCCTTCGGGCAATCCGTTGCTTTTTGTAACCGATGCGGATTATGCTTGCAAAGTTGCCCATTCTATTTACTTTCGTTGGAAGAAACCTTTTCTCCGCGGGGATATAACCAGGCAATCCGTTTCCTGTTAAAAAAAGTTCTTTCCCCTATACGCAGTCGCAAAAAATTACAAGAACTATCCGTTTCTTGTACATTGTGCGGACGTTGCATGCAAGCATGCCCCGGGCAAGTTCCCACTCCTCAACATATATTGGAATTACGTCGGCTGCTTGATAAGAGATTCTTACCTTTTACGTTATATTTCCTCATGCGCTTACACAGCAAACATCCGAAAATTTTCTATACTTTGGCACGGCTTGGATTATCTTTACGCCGTATAGGCGTTATCAAATTATTACGTTTTAGTGGGTTAAGTTGTTTAATAGGGATGCGTTGGATGAACCAACTGGATAGAATGATTCCTCGTTCTTCCAAAAATGCACGCAAACAGTGGAAAGAACTTTTGCAAACAAAAGAGGAAGCCCCCTCCCTCATTTATATCCCTTCTTTAGAAACAGAACTGTTTTTACCTGAAATAGGCATTAATATGTGGAAATTAGCTTGCATCAACCATCGCCCGGCTTTATGGGCACATACCCCTACCGGATTATTTGAATACGTATATGGAAATCTGCGAGAAGCCCGTAAACAAGTAAAGAAGATTATTGAACAAGTAGATACTTTAGACAAAAAAGAAATCCCCGTTCTAACGGACAGTATTGATGTGTATAATTTTTTCAAACAGGCCGCTTCTTTGTTTGAAGATTATCCCCAATGGAAAGAACGCGCGGTCCAATTTGCGCAACAAGTTGTTTTTGCAACAGACCTTTTCCCGGAAGATTTAAAAGCCCCAACACCTTTTACAACTCCGGTTGCGCTGGAGTACGGGGCGCTTTTCTCCCGCCAAACAAAACCTTTCCAAACCATCGAACAAAAGTTACATACACTTTTTGCGGAAAATTTTGTACAGTGTAGGGACCGACAAGCGGATTTGCCGGCCTTTGGGTATTCCTTTTACGCGAAAGATAAAGCAACCCAAATTAGAGCATTAGCATTGCGCCCCCTGGAAAATCAACACGTGGGGACCGTGGTGGTTTTATCCGGATGGGCAATGATGGAAGTTTCTTGTAAAAAGAAAAAGACACTCCCCTCTTTAAAAGTGCTGCATGTGGCACAACTAAACGGGTAACTATATGCAATATACACAAACGGCAAAAAAATTAACCGCAGAAGAAAAACTAAGGTTGCTGGTTTCTTTCGGCACACGTATTTCTTCTGAAATCCGTTTGGACCATTTGCTTAACAGTATTGCCCGGCAAATCGCGCAAATTTTGGATGTTGGGCGTTGTATTATTTTCCTAATCGATCCGGACCGAGAAGAACTTTGGTCCAAAATTGCACAAGGAAAAGGTTTGGCTTATACCGAAATCCGCATGCCCCTTACTACCAAGGGGATCATTTCTCACGTCGCCAAAACCGGAGAAACCATCAATTTGCAAAACGCCTATGAAGATCCTCGTTTTTCCATGGCTATAGACATGGTAACCGATTTTCGCACGCATTCGTTGCTCGCCGTTCCATTAAAAAATAATACCGGCAAAGTGTTGGGTGTATTTCAAGTAGCCAACAAAGCAGACGATTTGCCCTTCGACCGAAACGATGAAGGGATTTTGTTGTTGCTTTCTACCCTGGCCAGTAGCTCTATTGAAATTGCTACTTTGTACCAAGAACTTTACGGCGCACAATTGGAAACGTTGTACCGCTTGGCTATCACGGCCGAATATCGGGACCAGCAAGATACGCGTTCTCACCTCAAAAACATTAGCATTATTTCTTTCTTACTGGCCGGAACCTTGGGAATGCCCAAACACGAAGCGGAAATTATTAAAAATGCCAGCACGTTACATGATATCGGGAAAGTGGCTTTGGCAGATAATATCTTGCTAAAACCGGGGAAACTTACGCCGGAAGAATTTGAAAAAATGAAAGAACACACGATATACGGCGGAAAAATTTTGGAAGGGGCAAAATCTAAAATTTTGCAGGTGGCCTACAAAATGAGTATGTATCACCACGAAAAATGGAATGGGAAAGGATATCCCAAAGGACTCAAAGGAGAGGAAATTCCCTTGGAGGCCCGCATTGTAACGGTGGCCGATGTGTTTGATGCGTTGTGTCAATTTCGCGTCTATAAAGATGCTTGGAAAACTCAAGACGCATATGAATACATGCTTAAGGAATCCGGACACTCTTTTGACCCGCGGGTGGTAGCCGCTTTCAAAAAAATCTATCCGGCTATCCGAAAATTATATTCGCATATCCCCGTTAACCAAATGACAGGCCCTTTCCCCGGTGATGAAAATATCCCAACGGAAAATACCGTTATCCGGATGACACAACAAGATTAAACGATACACCGCCCCTTCGGGGGCGGTTTTTTGTATACAAAAAAGATACAATATAGTGTCCTTTTGGCTTTCAACCTTAAGTACAATTTTTTAACGAGAGGAATTTGATGGAAAAAGAGACCGTCCTTGTCGGCCTGTCGGGCGGAGTGGATTCTGCCGCTACGGCCGTTATTTTAAAAGAGCAGGGCTACCGAGTAATCGGTGCCACGATGCTCATTTGGGATCCTTCCCTTCCGGTTCCAAAGGGGGAACATCAAAAAAATGCATGTTTGGCCCCTGAAAAAGAGGACCTTAGCGAAATAGAATCCATTGTTAAAAAACTGGGAATTGAGTTTTTAACCGTGGATTGCCGCAACGAATACCGCACCACCGTTTTAGATAATTTCCGGTTGGAATATGCGTGCGGCCGTACGCCCAATCCGTGCGTGCTTTGTAACAGTTTAATCAAGTTTGGCGTATTGCCTTCCGCGGCGGCCAAACAAGGCATTCAGTTTGATAAATTTGCCACCGGGCATTATGCGCGCGTAGAAAAAGATAAAAAAACGGGTAAATATTTACTCAAAAAAGCGATGGATTTATCGCGTGATCAAAGTTATTTTTTGCACCGTCTAAAACAAGAACAATTATCGCACGTTTTGTTCCCACTGGGCGATAAAACAAAGCCGGAAATCCGCGAAAAAGCACGTGAGGCCGGCCTCGTGGTTGCCGATAAAGAAGACAGCATGGACTTTTATTGCGGCGATTATAACGACCTGTTAAACTTCCCCAATAAACCGGGCGATATCGTTACCCTGGAAGGCAAAGTAGTCGCCAAACACAATGGGATTTGGAATTATACCATCGGCAAACGCAAAGGATTAGGTATTAGTGGATTTGCTGTGCCTATGTATGTGGTGAAAATTGACGCGAAGAAAAACCAAGTGATTATCGGCCCCAAAGAAGCGTTATATAGTGATACGCTTACCGCGGACAACGTGTCTTGGGTAGCCGGTGAACCACCTGCCAAAGAGTTTGATTGTGAAATCAAAATTCGCAATTTGCATCTACCGGCAAAAGCCCATGTAAGGGTAGATGAAAAAGGAAATTTTACCGCTAAATTTGCAGAACCGCAAATGTCTATTACCGCCGGTCAGAGCGCCGTACTTTACGACGGCGATATTGTACTGGGCGGTGGCATAATTTTGTAAAAAGACAAAGAAAAGCCCGACCAAACAGTCGGGCTTTTTGATATTAGATTTATTTCCCAAACAAATCTTTAAAGAAACTTTTTTTGCCACCCGTTTCTGTAGCAAGTGCTTCCAAAAGTTCTTTTTGCTTGGCCGTAGGTTTCCGGAGTACTTCGATTTTTACATTTACAAGCAAATCGCCAAAACCTTTTTTACCTAGCCGTGGCATCCCGTTGCCCTGTACTTTGAGGATTTCGCCAAACTGCGTGCCTTTAGGAATATTCACTTCTATTTCTTTTCCCTCAATAGTGGGCACTTTGATGCTTCCACCTAGCACAGCTTGCGGATACGTAACGGGCGCATCAATGATTAAATCATCCCCTTCACGGCGGAAAATTTTGTGTTCCTTCACGTGCACTTCTACATACAAATCTCCAAATCCTCCGCCATTGGTACCAATATCTCCCCCGTTTGATACGCGCAACGTCACGCCGTCGCGCACACCGGAAGGCACTTTAACGGTAATTTTTTCTTTCACACGTTTGGTGCCTACGCCGCGACACTCCTGGCACGGCTTTTCCACTACTGTACCACGACCACCGCAATCAGGGCAAATTTGACGCATGCTGAAAAATCCTTGTTGGTACGTTACATGACCCGAACCGTTACAGGAACGACACGTTTTGCGCTGACTGCCTGGTGCCGCCCCGGACCCATCACAAGCGGAACAATTATCACGGCGGGAATAGTCCACGGGAATTTCTTTCCCTAAAAAGGCCTCTTCCAGCGTAAGGGTTACATCCATTTTTAAATCTTCGCCGCGCTGGGCGCGTGGGGTACGACGTCCGCCGCCGAAACCCCCGCCAAAAATATCTCCAAATACGGAACCGAAGATATCGTTGATGTCCCCAAACCCATTTGCGTTAAAACCACCAAAACCACCTGCACCGTTTACCCCTTCGTGCCCGTATTGGTCATACATTTGCTTTTTTTGCGGGTCGGATAAAACGGAAAAAGCTTCGTTGATTTTCTTGAATTGTTCCTCGGCCGCTTTATCCCCGGGATTACGGTCTGGGTGATATTTCATCGCCTGGCGGCGAAAAGCCGATTTGATTTCCACTTCCGTAGCGGTACGTTCAATACCTAAAATTTGATAATAATCTTCTTTCATAGCTGTAGGCATAAGTTAGTTTATTATATTTTATGAAATTTACACTCTTTATGCTAGTTTGCTATTTTTAAGATATAATAGAAATATGCAAAAACAACCACTTAAAATTTTTCAGAGTTGCTGTGGTTTTTTAAAAGCAGGGGGGGTCGAATCTCTTCTTGTTTATTGGTATAAGAATACAAATCCTCACCAAATTTCTATGGACTTCGGGGCTAGCTGTTCAAATAAGGCAGATTTCGATTTTATTTCTTACGTACAGAAACGAGGTAATTTTTTTTTAGTAGGAAGAGGCCCCAATTGGATTTTACAAAAGATTTTCCATTTAGCTGACCTTTATAAATTGCTTAAAAAAAACAAGTACGATATTTTTCAGTACAACGGAGTTAGCGGATCGTTTTTATTTTTAGAAAGCTGGGTAGCCCGGTTAGCAGGGGTAAAAAGAAGATATCTTTTGGTACACAGCCCTTCGTTTGAATCAAAGATTCCTTTCTATAGGAAACTGGCACGTTGGAATTTATTCCATGCCCATACCCATTTTTTGGCAGTATCGGAGCTTGCTGGGAAATCTTTTTATGGAAATAAAATTCCTTTTACAGTTGTACATCCGGGAATTCATATCAGCGCGTTTGGTTACCGACCAGAGGTACGTGAGCAAATGCGCACAAAATTAAACCTTTCACACAATTTTGTAATAGGACATGTTGGACGGCTTGCGCTGGAAAAGAATCATCTGTTTTTATTAGAAATCTTCAACGAGATTTACAAGAGAAATTCCTCTGCACGGTTGATATTGGTAGGTGCTGGGCCGGAAGAACAAACCATTCGGCAAAAAGCTAGTCAGTTACAATTAGAAAAACAAATTTTGTTTACCGGTTTAAAAAAAGAGACAGCCCCGTACTATCAATGTTTTGATACGTTCGTAATGCCATCCTCGTATGAGGGTTTTGGGTTGGTGGCACTAGAAGCTCAAACTGCAGGACTCCCTTGTTTTGTGGCCGATACATTGCCTCAAGAAATTCAGGTATGTAATACGACACGAATCTCTTTGTGCAAAAATGCAGCCGTGTGGGCAGAAAAAATATTAACTACTTTTCCTTCCTTCATTAGAAAAGATCAGACGGATTGTATCCGACAAGCCGGGTTTGATATAAATGATACCATTAAAAAGTTAGAAAACCTATACTTGCAAGCCCTGTAACACTTTCTGCTCTCTTTATGCTATAATTATAGTAGCGGATTTTCCGTAAGTGAAAATCCGGCTGGAAATTATTATGTACGCAATTATTGAAACTGGTGGAAAACAGTACTGGGTAACCCCCGGTCAAAATCTGCAGGTTGAAAAACTGGACGCGAAAGCCGGTGACACCGTAGAACTTAAAGTTCTCTGGGCCGGTAACGAAGAGAGTACCTCAGCAGATACCAAAGCTGCCACGGCAGCCAAGGTCACCGCTCAAGTGGTTAAACACCTGAGAGGTCAAAAAGTGATTGTCTATAAACGCCGCCCCAAAAAAGGGTACGAACGCACCCAGGGCCATAGACAAAACTTAACGCAAATTAAAATCACGGATATCCAGTTATAAATTGGGAGATAAACAATGGCACATACAAAAGCTCAAGGTTCTTCCTCTAACGGAAGAGACAGCCACGGCCAACGTTTAGGCATTAAACGCTATGGCTCCCAGTTTGTAAATGCTGGGGAAATCATCGTCCGCCAACGCGGCACCAAGTTCCTGCCCGGAACGAACGTGTCTCGCGCTAGTGACGACAGCCTCTTTGCCCGCGTCAGCGGTATTGTTACGTTTGAATGGGCCAAAAAAGGCAAACAACAAATTTCCGTGTACCCCAAAGTTGCGGAAAACAAAGCCAAAGAGCCGGCTAAAAAAGCTGCAGCCCCCAAGGTTGCAACTGCCAAGCCCGCTGCCAAACCGGCCGCGAAAAAAGCTCCTGCCGCTAAACCTGCTGCCAAACCGGCTGCAAAGAAAACGGCTAAATAAGGCGTGATAATTTAAAAGCGGCGGGATTTTATTCCTGCCGCTTTTTTTGTTACACTATGAAAGAAGATTTTTTACACGTTGCACAAGATGAGTGGAGTTATACCGCCACCAAAACGTCTGCACGTAAAAAAGTAAAACGTGCACGCGCCAAGGCCAAACGCCAACTGTCCAAAAAATTATTGGCGCAAGATACGGACAAATGATAAGGATTTAATATGCAATCAGGCAGTTTTTTAGACCGCGTTAAAATTTATGTTACCGCCGGAAAAGGTGGGGACGGCTGTTTGTCGTTCCGGCGCGAAAAATTTATTGAATTTGGGGGACCCAACGGCGGTTGTGGCGGACGCGGTGGTGATGTTATTTTGAAAGCCGAACCCAACTTAACCACGCTACTCGAACTGGCCTATCACCCTCACATTGATGCCCCTAACGGCGAAAAAGGCGGGTCCTACAATAAAACAGGTCACGCCGGAGAAAACCGTTATGTATTAGTGCCCTGCGGCACAATCGTACGCAATATAGACGGCGAATTTTTAGTAGATCTCACTAAACCCGGGCAAGAATTTACCGTGGCTAAAGGCGGCACGGGCGGACGCGGAAACCAATCGTTTAAAACGCAGAAAAATACCGCCCCTCACATTGCCGAAAACGGTCAACCCGGCGAAGAAGTGACATTGCTCTTGGAATTAAAAATTTTAGCGGATTTGGGGCTTGTAGGATTTCCTAACGCGGGCAAAAGTACTTTTTTGAGCCGCATTTCCGCGGCACGCCCGCGCATTGCGGACTATCCGTTTACCACGTTAAACCCTAACTTAGGGATTACTCTCCACAAGGGAATGAGTTTTGCTACGGCCGATATTCCCGGTATCATTGAAGGAGCCAGCGAGGGGAAAGGATTGGGGATTCAATTTTTAAAACATATTGAACGTACGCGCGTGCTTTTGCATTTGGTAGATCCGGACGGATTTGATGATTTATCTGCCGAACAAAGCGTAAAAGTAATTGAAAAAGAACTCAAAAATTTCAATAAAAAACTTTACGATAAACCGCGCATCATCGTCATCAATAAAAAAGATTTACCGTCAGCTGATAAGGCCTACAAAGTTATCAGCAAAAAATTTAAAAAACAAAAAGTACTCCTTATGAGCGCGGCCACCGGCGAGGGCGTGGATAAGGTATTGGATGAAGTAGTCAAAATTTTGGCCGCCACCCCGGTAGAACAAATGGCAATTGCTGAAGAAAAACCCGTGGTGCACAAAGTGGAGCCAATATTCACTATTACACGTGATGAAGAAAACGTGGTACACATTACCGGCAAAAAAGTAGAAGAATTTATTGCTATGACAAATTTCAACCAACCCGAAGCCGTCACGCGGCTTAAAGGAATTTTCAAAAAAATCGGGCTTGAAAAAGCGCTTCTAAAACAAGGCGTACAAGACGGCGATTTGCTTGTGGTAGGTGGGAAAGAATTTGAATGGAACGGGGACTTTGACGAAGAGGCCCCCCAATCACCGGAGCATGCCGGTTACAAACGCCGTGCCACTAAAGCCGAGCGTTTGGCAAAGCGTAAAGCACGACGAAAAAAATCATCAAACGAACATTAAAAAGGGGCTCTTAGGAGCCCTTTTTTTTGGAAACTTTCTTTAATGTAGGAAGCAAGGAAGAAAAATTTTTACGCGTTTTACGCACCGCATACGGATAAGCATCTTTTTGCTCTATTTGATAAAAATCACCGCCCATCGTGTCGCGCATAAACGAAAGCAAAGATTCGTTGAAAACCGGGAAAATAAAATAATCATACGTTTCTTTTTCTTTCCCTTTTTGGAACCAAATATCCATGTTGGCAGAAATAATCCCCGCTAATTCCCCGGTGTTTGTCATTACGCCAGAGCCACTCATTCCTTTGCGGATACCAAAATTGTTGGTAAAAGCATAACCCAACGTTTTCAAATAGTACACTTCGTGCGGGTTTCCCTTCACTTCCCTTTTTCCGCTAAAAATAGAAATTACCGAAAGTTTACGATCCAGTAAATAATTTCCTTCGTCAAAAACTAAAATCGGCGGGAATGTTGGACTAAGCACATGGGCATACTGGCTTTTAACTTTACGGTTTTTTTCCAAAAATGAATCAAAGCGTTCTTTAGGCAAAGCAATATTGGGCGCGTTGGGATCTTTGGTGCGCATATAATAAGTGAGCGGAGCGCGGCGCAAATCAAGCTGTATCAAAGCAAAATCATCTTTTGCAAATACATCCTCGGAATATCCCGGATGGACGAAAACAGTAGGCTTTTTAGCCGAATGATACACCGAGGCCAATACGGAAATATCTTGTTCCAGCAAATCCATTTGAAGCGTACATTTGTTTTTACACAGCGTGTTCACGCAATGTGCGGCGGTAGCAAACCACCGTTTCCCCACGCGGGTAGCTTGGCATTTGGCACTTTGTTTACCAGATGAAATATAATACTCAAAAGTATGGTAAAAATCCTCTTTGGAAGAGTGCTTATTCTCATCCGTTACGGATATTACACTTACCTGAGCTACTACCCCCAGCGCAATAAACCCCAAAAGAAGTAAAAAGAGTTTCTTAAACATAAGCTTATTGTAGCAATTTGTAAAACTGCATGTAACAATAATAAAACCCCCGCTAAAAGCGGGGGTTTGTTTGTGCAAAAGAGATTTGTTATTTGTTTGTTACAAATACTCCGGGCCCCATGGTAGAGCTTACAGAAATGCTCTGCACATACACCCCTTTAGAGGTGCTGGGTTTTACGCGGAGGATCGTGTCCATCACAGCTTTTGCGTTTTCGGCGAGTTTGGCGGCATCAAAAGAGGCCTTGCCAATAATCGCGTGCACGATACCGTAAGCATCGGCTTTGAATTCAATACGACCGGCTTTTAACGCTTTGATGGTATTAGCCAAATCAAAGGTAACGGTGCCGGATTTCGGGTTCGGCATCAAACCGCGCGGACCCAAAATTTTGGCAGCTTTGGCCAGGTCTTTCATGGTGTCAGGGGTGGCAACTAAGACGTCAAAGTCAATTTTCCCTTTCAACACCTCTTCTACGATGTCTTCGCAACCAACTTTGTCGGCACCGGCTTTTTGCGCTTCTTGCGCATGTTCGCCTTTGGCAATTACCGCGATACGTTTGGTTTTACCCGTACCGTGCGGCAATGCCACCGTGGAGCGGACTTGTTGATCGGCTTTTTTGGTATCAATGCCCAATTTAACGTGAAGTTCAACCGTTTCATCGAATTTGGCTTTAGCGTTATCTTTTACGATTTTGACGCCTTCGTCAATCGTGTAAACCTTGGACTTATCGTACGCTTTTTGAGCTGCTTGTAATCTTTTTCCCATCTAAATACTCCTTAGGTTCAAACGGGCTTGCGCCCTCCCTTAGTTTAAATTTATTTTACTACGTCTACACCCATGCTGCGGCAAGTACCTTTTACCATTTCCGCGGCTTGTTTAATATCTTTTGTGTTCAAATCGGGCAATTTGGCAGCCGCGATTTTTTCACATTGGGCTTGTGTAATCTTGCCGACTTTATCTTTGTGCGGAGTCCCAGACCCTTTTGCGAGTTTGAGTTCCTTGATAATCAGCGTGGCCATAGGCGGCATCTTGGTAACAAAGGTGAAAGAGCGGTCTTCAAAAACAGTGATGATGACCGGAATCTTAATTCCCTTTTCCATTTTAGCCGTTTTGGCGTTGAATTGTTTGCAGAATTCCATGATGTTTACACCATGTTGCCCCAAAGCGGGACCTACTGGCGGTGCCGGGTTGGCAGAACCAGCGGGAATCTGCAATTTGATGTAACCTTTAATTTTTTTCTCTTTTGCCATTTGTGTTACTCCATAATTTTTACTGCATTACTGCGGTAAAACTAGTTCTTTTCCACCTGCAAGAAATCTACTTCTACAGGGGTGGCACGGTCAAAAACCGTAACCATTACTTTTAGTTTATTCTTTTGTTCGTTTACTTCTTCAACCGTACCAATGAAGTGTTTGAACGGGCCTTCAGTAATACGTACACTTTCGCCACGTTTGAATTCCACCACATATTTCGGTTTGCCTGAATTGTCGTTGACTCTGTCCAAAATATCTGCGATTTCTTCTTCGGGAAGAGGAACCGGATTCGGATCCCCCAAGAAGCCGGTCACACCGGTAATATTACGAATGAACCAATAGGCCTCACTCGTAAGATTCATTTGAACGAGCACATAACCAGGGAAAAATTTGCGTTGGCGGGAAATTTCTTTGTTTTGTTTAACTTCCAACACCTTCTCGGTAGGCACTAGGGCTTGAAAAATGCGATCTCCAAAGTGATAGGTTTCCACATCTAACAAAATGCGTTTGCGCACTTTTTCTTCGTGCCCGGTTTGCGTATGCACGACGTACCAAGCTGTTTCCACTACAGACATTAACGTCCCCCTACCACAAAGCCCAAAGCTCTGGTTAAACCAAAGTCAATCACGCTGACGTACAGGGCAACTAACGCAACTACAATAAGAACCAAAAAAGTGGCCTGTACCACTTCTTGTCGCGATAGCCAAGTGGATTTTTTAAGTTCGCTTACCGATTCCTTAACAAACTGGATTGCTTTATTCATAGAATTTTACTGTTCCTTGGTAAAAACCTGGCAGGAGCGGAAGGACTCGAACCTTCAGTCCCGGTTTTGGAGACCGGTGGTTTACCAGTTAACCGACGCTCCCACAAAAATCTTATGAAGCTTTTCCTTCTTTATGCGTGGTGCTCTTTCCGCAAGCTTTGCAGAATTTTTTGAGTTCCAACTTATATTCTTTCTTTTTGCCGCGCACTTTGTAATAGTTTTTATTTTTGCATTCGGTGCAAATCAGCGCGATTGTCATTCTTTCAGTTGCCATCTTTCTTTTCCTTAATTTGCGTTTGTTCTCTACGTGGGGGCAATTAAGCCCCCACGCAACAGAGAACTAAACAATTTTACGACAATTACTCAATAATTTTGGTTACTACACCCGCACCTACGGTGTGGCCACCTTCGCGGATAGCGAAGCGCAACCCTTCTTCCATGGCTACCGGGGTAATAAGCTTTACTTCGATTTCGGCGTTGTCACCGGGCATGATCATGTCTTGTTTGAAAGACAATTCGCCGGTTACGTCCGTGGTGCGCAAGTAGAATTGCGGTTTATAACCCGGGGTTAACGGGGTATGGCGTCCGCCTTCTTCTTTTTTCAAGATGTAAACTTGGCCCGTGAAATGTTTGTGCGGGGTGACCGATTTCGGAGCAGCCAATACTTGACCGCGTTCTACTTGGTTCTTGTCGATACCGCGGAGCAATATACCTACGTTATCGCCGGCAATACCTTCGTCCAAAAGTTTGCGGAACATTTCGATACCGGTGGCTACGGTGGTCAAGGTGTCGCGGAAACCGATGATTTCCAAGTTGTCACCTACGTGTACC
>JAEEMS010000017.1 GCA_016283355.1 Elusimicrobiaceae bacterium
GGTAACGGTACCACGTGTGCCTATGGGGGGAGCTTTAGCATCATCCATCTTTACCAACGCCACCCTAGTTCCGTTAGTGTATTTTATCCGAAGTATACCCACGGCCATTTTGCGGGCGTGTCTTTGTATATTTTTCTCCATTCCATTAACTCCTTGTGAAAGAATACATAACCCGAAATGGGGTATTCCGTAATAGCCACTGCAAGACCGGATAAACTCTTGTAAGTTTTGCCTTCCCATTTCAGGCCATCTTCTGTAACCTCTATAAATAGATCTCTACCCTTGAAGCGTTTAGTAAATGTAGTGCCTGGGACTGGGAGGCGTGGATCTTTGTGAGTTTTACGCACTTCTATCTCCGGAGTGATTTCCGATTCTAGCGTGGCCTTTATCGGGGTTACCTTTGCGGCACAAGTTATGCTTTTGGGGGTAGATTTTTTGATGCTATTTTTTACTGTCTTTTTCTTCATAATTTCTCTCCTTAAAAGGGGCCTATCTAGCCCGCATACATATTTATGCTTCTTTCAAGGGAATAGTCAAGCAAATATATCCCCTTTTTGGTGGTACAAAATATAATCCGTAAAATATGTATTCGAAGCCCAAATTTCTGAATTTCATAAGAAATAGACAGAATAACAACCTATTCTACCCAAAGAAGAGTTACTATGTGTCATACGACGAGAACGTCAAATTTTCGAAGTAAGAGAGGAATTATCGTATGGCAATAAAACAATTATACGGCAAAACATATTATGCTGATTTTACGGATACACGAGGGAAAAGACATCGCATATCCCTACAAACGACAAATTTAAAAATAGCTCAACTCAAATATGGAGAAATTATCCATAGACGAAATGCAGTAAAGGAACAGGTGAGCGTAGACATCCCTTGGGATTCTTTCAAAGATAAGCTGTATCAGTTTATGAAGAGAGAAAGGGCAGAAAATACAATAGAAAGGACAAGAATTGCTATTGGGCATTTGGAAAATGTGTATAAGCCGAAACTTCTTAGCGATATCAGTCCGGCTTTAGTCCAAGAGGTAAAAGAGAAACTGATAGATTTGAATTTAGGTAAACACAATATTAACCGTTTGATTCAATGCCTTAAAGCGATGATGCGACATGCTGAGAGGTGGGGGTTGGTCCCCAAACAAGAGTGGGCTGGAATAACTAAAATTAAAACCCCCAAAGGAAGAGTTGTGTATCACTCAGTTGAAGAAATAAACAAACTATTAACCGCGTGTCCTTCTTTCGGTTGGAAGATAGTAGTCTTATTGGGTGCAGATGCCGGATTGCGCAGAGGAGAGATGGCCCAGTTGCGTTGGCAGGATGTGAATTTTGAACATAATCAGCTTTACGTTGCTCCGGACAAAACGGAAAACCATCGCTTTGTGCCAATGACAGCAGAGTTGCGAAAAGCATTGGAGAAGGCCAAAAATAGCGCAAAAACTGAGTTTGTGGTAGAGGTGGGCAAGAATAGAACAAGCAAATACTTCCTTACCGCCTTTTATAGGAAAATAGCCAAGAAAGCCAAAGTAAAAAGTTTCTTACACAAGTTGCGCCATACCTTTGCGAGCCACCTTGTAGAAAACGGGGTAGATCTATATAGGGTGAGTAAATTATTAGGTCATAGTAGCATTAAAATGACCGAAATCTACGCGCACCTTTCCCCAAAACCTCTCCGTGAAGCCATTGAATACATTCCGGAGAAAAAAATCGTGGAGTAACTGCGCTGTAACGACTTGAACCTGTCGACGATAGATATATATCTTGTGCGCATTTAAAAACTAATTTTGGCAAGTTCAAAAAAAGTATGGCAGAAAATTCGTACATACCCGTCGAGAAAACACTGCTTGGTGGGCGCAGATTTGAAGGGTCGCTTTTAAGCGGCCCTTTATTTTTTCCTCGTCGAGAACTAATCCCTTTCATCCCCCAAAATTAGCAAAAATCTGGTTCAAGTCCGATTTGTTTTCTTCTTAAGTTGCCACACCGACGAGAAGTTTGGCAATTTTAGCAAAGTTAGCGATAGTAAACTATGCAAACGATGGGCACTTTTTGGGCACACTATATCTGTCAATTCTACCGCCCTGACGTAATGTTAGATTCTATAGATAGGTGTGCCATTTTTCATGCTTTTTGGCATAATAAAACCCCTCACATTTCTGCAAGGGGTTCTATCTAACAGAGGATTTCTATCCCCTAAAACTTTCCTGCGTTCTGTATAGCAAAGTTGGCGGTGTCGTTTACTGCGTTTAAGAGCCCCTGCATTAAAGTTTGCCCAAAACCACCCTCATTGCCATATTTAGAGTCGTATTCGGCAACTACTTGTTGAACTTTTTGTTTTGCAAGTGCCAGTTGCCTTTGTTCGTGAGGGGTAAGTGAGGCCCCGTGTCTGCGTAACAACTTAGCTTTTTTTACACTATCATCATCGTTATGGACACTAGCAACAAACAAAGCACTTAATCCCTCGTAATCTCTCACGTTTACATCCGCACCGGCGTCAACAAGAATTTGTGCAGTTTCGGCATTTGCACTAAACAACGGTGTTTGTCCGTACATATTACGCACGTTTACATCCGCACCGGCCCTAAGTAATAATTGTGATAGTTCTTTATGGCTACGACGTGACGCCTTGGGAAACAACGCGGTAGAGTATGAACGATTACGCGCATTTATATTGGCTCCCGCTTTTATCAGTTTTCGTGCTATCTCTACATCGGTGTATAACGGAACATAACCTGCCGGATGAATATTCGGATTGGCCCCCGCATCTAACAGGGCTTGTATAACATCCATATTTGTTTTCTTATTTTCTATATTTTCCATTAACGGCGTACTTCCCTTTTTGTTACGTGCGTTCGGATTAGCCCCTTGTCCCAATAATTTCTTCACCTGCTCCAATTTCCCTTTTTTGGCCGCCGCAAGCAATTTTTTATCCAGTTTATTATGTGAGGTCAATTCCTTAATCGCATGATTAATAAGATCACGCTTTTTATTTCTGTCTACAAAACGCGCCGTGTCAAAAGCAAAAATGTGAGATGCATCTGAAACAGTTTCCCCATGTTGCCAAGGGTCGGCTCCTGCTTTAAGCAACATTTCTACTATTTTGGCGGAATTAGGTTTGTTACTATAAATAGCGGTGTGCAAAACGGGGTGGAATAAAGCAACGTTTACATCTGCTCCGTTTTTAAGTAACATCTCTACTGCACTTATATCATCACTGGCAACCGCAAAGGATAGAGCCGCAGCACTTCCGTTTACAGGATGATTCCAAGGCCTTAAACCGGGAGTATACCCGTAATGCCACCACTCTCCCGCAAAACATGATGTCCAAGCCGTCATTCTGGCTTCATCACCCAAACGAACCCGCACCACCGCATTTACATCCGGCTTAGCTTTGAGTAATCTGGTGCGGATAGTGTTAGCTTCCGGTCCTACTACGGAGAAACTGTTTATTAAAGGAGTGATACCGTTCTCGCCTTTGGCATTTACGTCTGCGCCTGCATAGAGTAACATATCCACAGCGGCGAGGTTTTCTTTGGCTGCATAGATTAAAGGCGTGTTGCCGTCTTTATCCGTCACATTAGGGTCTGTTCCGGCTTCTAATAGACCTCTAATCTGCGAGGCATTACCCTCTTTTGCGGCATTAATAAGGGCGAGTTCATACTTTGTCGTGGCTTGTTTAGCTTGTGCTAACCCCACGAGCAAGAGTACGGCAAATAAACTGGTTACTAATTTTTTCATATCCTCTCCTTGTAAAATTAAAAGTTATATCCGGACGTCGGACCAAATCTGCATAAACAACCTGCAGGTCTGCCACCCGATGAGAAAGCACTATAGCTTGCAGGTTGCATTAACGGGCGACCGAAAGATTGACAGCATTGGTTACATTCCATAGAGTTACTGGGTTTGTGGTTCACGCAATATTTACAAGTGTTCCCTCTAAAGTATGTACCCATATACGAACAAGTCAAATTGGCAGCATTTTGTTGCTGTTTGGCTTGATTCTTTGCGGCTTGTGCTTGCTTCTTAGCTTGTTCGGCGGCGTCTTTGGCCTTGTTGTATTCCATTTCTGCTAGTAATTGTTCTGCTTCCATTTCCGCTCTTGCTCTAGCATCTTGTGCATCCATTTCCGCTTCCGTGGGTAAACTCGCCTCGGGTATTTCCACATTGCTATTAAGCGTGGCCTCATATCCTTGTAATAGATTACTTTTAGTTCTTTGGTCCTCAAAAGAAACCTTTGTACTCATGCCTCTACGCTGTGGAGTTTCCACTTTATCTTTTTGGGGCTTTGCATTTGTGAAACTTTCCGTAGCTCTTACCCCTTCCGGTATAGTAGCTTCCGGTAACTCTACACCCGCACTAGGTTTATAACCTGCTAACTTATTAACGGGTTTAGTTTCCGTCTTTTCTTCTTCGCAGGTGGTCTTCCCAGGCAAAGGTACGCACTTGGTTTTAATCCCATATTTAAGTGGTTCTGCAGGGATAATTACGCCATTACCTGTCATTGTCGGCCCTGTGGGAGTAGAAACCTTTACGGACGGAGTGGTTTTAGCAGGGCGTGTAACTTTAGTGGGTTTAGTGGCTTTAGCTTTTTCTTTTGCGGCCTGTTCCTTTTCCCATTCTTCTTCCGTGCATACTACCGACTTTCCATTTTTGTCGCAATAATGTTCTATTTGATAATCTTTCAAATGTACGGTCTTGGGTCTAGCATATTTATCCTCCACTTGTGTAGGAGCGGTTGTAGCTTTGGGCTCTAGTTTCTTTATTTCTTGTGGGGTTAATTTTTGCTCCACGGGAGTAATGGGTTTTTGTTCCACGGGCGTAGTGGTTTTCTTTTCCACAACTGGAGTTTGCTTTACTTGCACTTGTTCTTGCGTGGTCTTGTTAGAGGGTACCATAGGCATAGGTTTCCCTTTAGGCATAGCGACCTTCGGGGAAGAATTATGCGGAGTAATCACTTTGGCCCCACCTTGTAATTGCACTTCCTTGGGGTTATTAGTAGGAGTTATATTTGTAGGAACTCTTTGCGGTTGCACTACCGCTTTAGTCTTTGGCACATTTACTTTCGTGCCCTTAGTACCGCCGCCAACATCCACCGCATCCCTATAATCCGCATCTACAGGGTCACTTACTTTCGGGACCACTACATCTTCTTTGTAGTATTTTTCGTCACCTGCTTGGAAGTATTGAACTTTATCTGCAGGATTATTTGCCGCCCACATACAAATAGGCAGGAAGAATAAAACGGATAGCCCTAGTATTTTTCTCATAAAGTCCACTCTCGTAATCTCTTTCTCTTTTATTCCCCAAAGGGGAACTCTTAAAAGTATTGTACTACATTACTATGGCATTTGCTCTTTGCGCTAGTAAACGTGGAACCACAAAAACACACATAAATTTTGGCAAAGTTTACGATAGAGGACTATACGGAAATAGGGCACTATTCTGGTCACGCTACCGTCGAGAAACCCTTGGCTTGGTGGGCACAGTAAAATTTGGGCCTCGCGTAAGCGAGGCCTAAATTTTTCTCATCGACAAAATCAAATTTCCCGCGCAATTTTAGGCCCTAAAAACCGTCCTTTTTTACTGAACCGCTCCTTTTCATGCTTTCGTGCACTATATCCATAAAAAACCGCCCTTGCAGTTAGCTAGAGCGGTTGGTTGGCTACAAAAACTTTTAATTATTCCATGGTTTGTGCCCAATACTTTAACTCTTCCACTGACGGGTTCCCATTTAAAACTTTGCCCGGTTTAATTTGGGCAATGGTGGCCACGCTCGGTTTTAAGTCCTCAGCGGTGTTTCCCATGCCGCTGCTGCCGGAAGTGGCAAACAGGACAATCTTTTTATTGGAAAAATCGTGTTTCTCTAAAAACGTTTTCACAATACGCGGAGCCGTACCCCACCAAATCGGAAATCCAAGATAAATCACGTCATATTCTTTGACCGAAATATCATTTTCCGCCATTTCCGGACGGGAATTCTCATTACTCATCTCTACTGAACTTCTGGACGTTTTATCACGCCAATTTAAATCGGCCGACGTGTAGGGAACGGCAGGTTTGATTTCATAGATATCCGCGTGAAGCGCTTTGGCCAGATTTTCCGCTACTGTTTTAGTGGTTCCCGTGGCAGAAAAATACACCACTAATGCTTTTTGGGGGCTTAATGTAGGCACAGGTTGTGTCTCATTTTCGACAGTTACTTGTGGGGTAGGTTTAGTATGACACGCCGTAGCGAATAGTGCGGCCACTAAAAGTGTGAGTGTTTTTTTCATAGGTTCTCCTAGTTAATAAAATTCGTAAATTTTATCGGCTCATATTCCGGCTTATTGATGCCGTGTTTTTGGCCCAGTTCAATACATTTGAGTAACCACGCCATATTTTGTGCCAGTGTACGCATGGTTTGCAAACCTTCTATATCTTTGCGTACATCTTCCGGGGTGAATCCGTGTACCATATTCCAATACTGGGATCCGACAATCTGCATATTGGTAATGGTAAAATACTTGTTCAACCGATCAAAAGAGGCCGTTGCGCCGCCTCTGCGGCAAGATACAACAGCTGCTGCTAACTTGCCGGCCATTTTCTTGGAATTAGAGAAAAACAGCCGATCACAAAATGAACAAAGTTGACCGGATGGCCCCGCATAATAAACAGGCGAGCCCAGCACGATGGCATCAAACTCATTTAATCGTGCGCCAATTTCATTGACGCCATCGGTATCAAACACGCATTTACCTGTTTCGCGGCATTTTCCGCAAGCAATACAGTTGGCAATCGGTTTTGTTCCAACGTGAAAAATTTCACTTTCAATACCGTTTTTTTTAAGAGTGTCGGCAATTTCACTCAGTGCCGTAAAGGTACATCCTTCTTTATGTGGACTTCCGTTAATGAGTAATGCTTTCATAGTTATTTATCCATATCAACTAACGTATATTCGCCTGTTCCCATGCCCAGTTCTTTCATATAAGAAATTTGCCGGAGTCCTTCGCGTGATTCAATGCGTTCTTTTAAATCATGTCCTTCGTGTTCCGGCAAGGCGTATACTTGGTCAAGTGATGCTTGGTCTACGGCCATTAAATCTGTAGAGGCCAAAATGCCAATATCGTGCGCTTTGGGCTCGGCAGCAGAAGTACCCGCGCAGTCACAATCAACCGACATACGGCGCAATACGTTGATATACACGATTTTCTTGCCGAAGTGGTCCACCGTGGCCTTGGCAGATTCCACCATATTCTCTTGGAAACGGGCGCCTGTATAACCCCATTGCTGATCGTCTTTTTGGTGAATCATCTTTTTACCGATTTTCCCATCTGCCATACCGATAGCAATGTTTTTCAAACTTCCGCCGTAACCACCCATAGTGTGCCCCTTAAAGTGCGTGAGTACAACAAGAGAATCATAATTTAATATATGGCTTCCCATGGACATTTCTTTAAAGTGTTTACCGCCTTTGACAGGAAGCATAGCCGTACCGTCTTCATCCAGAATATCAACTTTGCTAAATGTCCAGCCATTTATCTTCAAAGTTTCGCGGTGACCTTCGGTGGTTTGGCGGGGGGAATCGTAAAACACGTTCGTTTCCACAAGCGTACTATTGGGGATGTGCTCCCACAACGCTTTTACCATAGGTACCGGTAAAATGTTCGGGCCGTGCGGCTCACCCGTATGAAACTTGATAGCCACTTTACCGTCAATGTTTGCGGAAATT
Organism: Elusimicrobiaceae bacterium; assembly: GCA_016283355.1. Classification (GTDB taxonomy): domain Bacteria; phylum Elusimicrobiota; class Elusimicrobia; order Elusimicrobiales; family Elusimicrobiaceae; genus Avelusimicrobium. Next base: position 7,714 of record JAEEMS010000017.1, read on the forward strand.
TTATCGTAGATTTTGACTAATCCTTCCGGACTAATGTTCCGCGTGAAATACACCACAGGTTTGTTGGTAGATGCCTCTTGTACTTTAGAAGCATTTTGGCAAGCTGCCAATAGTATGGTTCCAAGTAATACTGAAAGTAATTTTTTCATTATGTTATCTCCTTTTAGCATTTTTTGCCTATTTCATACGCTTTTTTATAGACGGGCAATTCCTTTACTTCGCCAACTTGCCAGGCACCCGTACCGTAAATAATGCCTTTCTCTTTAGTGCCTTCCAGGCAATCCCGCGTAAAGCCGCGCAGCCCTTCGATTGTGGGGGCTAAATTGTTTTTGTCGGTATCGGCGGCGGACACAATAAAATAGACGTCCTTATTGGAAATTTCCGTATATCGGGACACACAACGGTCAATGAACGTCTTTAATTGTGCGTCCATGGTATAGAAATAAACGGGAGTAGCCAGCACAATTACATCGGCTTCCACCATTTTATCCAATAATGCTTTCATATCATCTTTTTGTACACATTTATGCGTATTATTGCACACACCGCAACCCAAACAGTAATTAATTTTATGATTACGCAAAAAGATTTTTTCTACATTATGCCCGGCCTCTTTGGCACCTAATAGAAATTGGTCACACAACAAGTCGGAATTGCCCCCTTTGCGAGGCGAAGCAGATATAATTAACACTTTTTTAGTCATATTTTCTCCTATAAATTGTTTAACCAATGCACAATTTTGTTGTGTACGGCTTGGTTATATTCAGGGCCGACATTATTAAAATCGGCATAAGTGCCCACTTGGGCTTTTTTGGCATTGGTGGTCAAATCCTTTAAAAATGTCCCAGGGTTACTGCCTTGCGTGGAAAAGGGGATTACTTTTTTATTTTTAAAGTCCATTTGGCTCAGAAAGGAATACATCGGGGTTGCCATCGTGTACCACCATACCGGGGCGCCTACAAATACGACGTCATAATTGCTCACGTCGGGCAAGTTACTGGCCAGTGCAGGATAAATTTTGTTGTTTAATTCTTTCTTAATGCGTGCATAAAAAGCCGGAGAACTTTTAAATTCTTCCTGCGTTTGGATGCGGTACATATCGCCCTTTGTAAGGGCCGCGATTTGCTCGGCAATATCTTGCGTATGTCCCGTCCAAGAATAATAAACAACAAGCACTTTGCCCAAATTGGCGGTATACGTTTTCACCTGTGCAAAAGCGGCCAATTCCTTTTTATTCTTATAAGCAACTTTTAACTGATGCACAAGGGCGCAAATACCCCCGATCACTGCCAATACAAGCAAGACAACCAGTATCTTTTTAATCATATTTTCTCCTAGAATTTAAGTTCTTTATCTTTAGAAGCAATTGCCTTGTCATAAACGGAGATTTTATAATCTAACCGTTTAAGCGTGTCTTGCAGTTCTACAAACCGTTCTTGCAAGGCCTTACGTTCGGTAGCCAACAACTCACGTCTAGCTTTAAGCGTGCGTTTGCCACACTTAAAGAGTTCAAAATACTTTTTTAATACTTCGATGGAAAGCCCCGCGCTACGCATACATTTAACAAATTCGATGCGTGTACAATCTTCTTCCGTATAATTACGTACCCCGCCTTCCGTACGGTTGACGTAAGGAATTAGTCCTTCCTTTTCGTAATAACGCAACGTATCGGCAGAAATTTGATATTTTTTACTTACTTCTGCAATGGTCATTATAAACTCTCCTTGAAGATTTGTACAATCTCAGGGCGTTCAAGCACTTTATAACCGCCTTTTAAAATAAGCGTAGCATCAGCTATACCTTCTATCATTTCGGGCGTGGCTCCCAATTCGCTGATTTTTAAAGTTAGTCCGATTTTTTTCATCCATGCTTCCAATTTAGCAAGTCCTTCATTTGCTATTTGTTCATCCGTTTTGCCGTCATTGTTTACACCCCACACATTGATTGCAAAGCGTTTGAATTTAGCAATTCCATAAGGCATGATATGTCGGTAATAGGGCAAGGATACCGCTGCTAATGTCATGCCGTGTGTGGCGTCCGTATAAGCGCCCACCGCTTGGCCCAGCATATGTACCATCCAGTCTGTGGTCTTCCCTTTGGCAATTAAGGTATTTAGGGCCCAAGTAGCGCACCACATAATATTAGAGCGTGCTTCGTAATCTTGCGGATTTTCAACAGCAATTAAAGAACTGTGAATGACCGAACGCATAAGGCCTTCGGCTAAATAATCGCTGGTGTTATCGTCGGTGCCAGAAAAATATTGTTCGCAGATGTGGTTAAAAATATCATAGATGCCGGCTACCATTTGTTTGTGTGGAAGCGTAAAGGTAAATTTGGGGTTTAAAATGGCAAACTTGGGCATTACTTCTTCCCCAAATACATGACCAATTTTTAGGTGTTTTTCGTGATTGGTAATCACAGAACCGCCGTTCATTTCCGATCCTGTACCCACCATGGTCAGCACACACCCGACGGGAAGTATTTTGCAAGAGGGTTCTTCAAAGCGGATAAAATATTTTTCCCAAGGGTCCTCATTGCAATGAACAGAAACGGAAACCGCTTTGGCATAATCACAGCAGGAGCCGCCGCCTACCGCTAAGAGAAAATCCACGTTATGCTTGCGGGCAATTTCTATACCTTCTTTGAGTTTTTCGGTGGTGGGGTTAGGCATTACGCCACCGTCCTCCACAATTTCTTTACCGTTGTCTTTTAGAATTTTAACGACCAACTCATAAATCCCATTCTTTTTAATAGAACCGCCGCCGTAGATAAGTTGTACGGTTTTGCCGTATTTCGGGAGTTCCTTGTTTAAATTTTGCAGGGCATCTTCCCCGAAGTAAAGTTTGGTAGGGTTGGCATAGGTAAAGTTTCCTAACATAATACGCTCCTTAAGTGAGATACTATATTGTAGCAGTTGGAGTGAACTTTAAGTCAAGAAGAAAGTTTAAATTATGTCTTGTGCGCTTTTTGGTCACAGTAAAAGTAATAAAAAAGCCCCCACACTTAAGTAGGGGTCTAAACTTTAACAGTCACGCTTATGCTTTTAAAGCTTGGATAATGTCAATCACACTCCTTCCGGCGATATATTTGGTAATTTGGTTTTTCTCGTTGAAATAATAAAACTTCACAAACGTAGTTTTAAAACTCTTTTGTGTAGCGGGGATTCCCATAAAGTCGCCTTTGTGTGTGCCCGTACACTCTCACAAAACGGCTACCTTGTTATCCTACGCTGCCATGTCTAATACATCCGCCGTACATCCGGGAACGACTACTGACAAAGCAATACGCCAAACGGAAAGAAACATCCTCAACTACTCTGTATCTGTTTGACTTGCGTACCCGCATTGTATAGAATGATACTTGTATTTAATTTTGGAGAAAAGAATGAAGATCCTTTACTTAATTTTGCTTGTTCTGTTTGCATGGGTTGAATTTCGCTGGTCCTACAATAGAACATTTAAGAAAATCGGTGCCTTTGTATATTTACCTGCCGACGGTGGAAAAGCCATACAAATAGCAACGCTTATATTGTTTCTATTGTGTGAAATCTTTGGAGTAATTGCTTTTAACTGGCTAGCGCTTTTAATTCCGTACCTCATTGTCGTTATCAACGCCCCCAGGGCACAAAAAAAAGCAATTAAAAGATTAATTCAAGATAACGAAGATGCCGGTATTTCCCCGGAAGAAACCATTCGCTTGATAGCGCCCAACCTGAAAAATTATTTCAAACTGTAACCGGTCTAAATAAAAACGCCTACCATTTGGATGATTCAACGCTACAACAATCTTTGAAACAATAAATCCCCCGCCAAAACGGGGGATTTAATAACGCTTAAAATTCTTTAATTATTTTCCGCCTGTTCGGTTTCGGTCTGTACCGTAAATATGGCACTTTCTTCCTCCTGCGCCGTATTGTGTGGTAATTCTTTTTCAACAGAAATGGCGGGAACGGCAACCGGGACCGGTTCCGAATTTTTCTTTGCATCCCGGGCAGTAGCACGTGCCTCCAATAACGAAACGATAAAAATTACTTGGCGGTAATTGTTTTTCTCCATATCGGAGAGTTTCATGTTTTCCGAAATTAAATCTTCCAAGTTTTTGCCGTTATCCCCTGTAATATCCAAAGAAGCATCCGTACGCAATAACGCCGTTATCACTTCCCCGGAGTTGTACCGGGCCGCCAACGCCAACGGGGAAAAACCGTTTTTGTCCGTTTGGTGCACATCCCCCCCATAGTGGACAAGCATATTCATAATCTCAGCCGACGGATTATTGCGGGCTGCAAATAAAAGCGGAGTATCCCCATTGGAATCCGGAGTATCCGCATCTGCCCCCGCCATTAATAAGCTACGCACCAGTTCTTCATCTTGCGAGTGCTTAAGCGCATAAAACAGGGCCGATTGACCTTTTTTATCCCGTGCGTTGATATTCTGCGTTTTGGCAATCAGCTTGGTCATTGATTTAAATGAATCATTTTGCTCAATCGCACGCATCAACCGTGTGGCTCCGCGTGAATCCGTATCGCGCGTAACGTAGCGATATGCCAATCCTCCTCCAATCAATAAAACAATAAGCCCAATAATAAAAATATTGTGTTTTTCCATAAACGCTCCTTAGTAAGTATTGTAGCACATTCTTTGTGTCTCTTAATTTGCTAAAATAGAATTATATTTTAAAGAGGTTTTATTTATGGCAGAGCAAACACAACACAACAACGCGCTGGAAGAAATCATTAAGCAGCGCTACGCGGAAGTAGCGGAAATCCGCAATATGGGCATTACCCCTTACCCCAACCGCTGCGAAAAACAATTTTCCTGCAAAGAAGCAAAAGAACAACCGGAAAACGCCGAAGTAAAAACAGCCGGCCGCTTGATGCAAATCCGTTTGATGGGAAAGGCGGCTTTTGCGCACCTACGCGATTTTTCGGGCCGCATCCAACTCTACGTTGCCAAAGATAATTTGGGAGAAGAACCCTATACTTTCTTCAAAAAACACATAGCCGTGGGCGATTTTGCCGCCGTGGAAGGGCACATCTTTGTTACTAAAACCGGTGAACGCACTATTAAAGTAACCAAGATGACGCTTCTTTCCAAAGCCATCCGCCCCATGCCGGAAAAATACCATGGGCTCCAAGATACCGAGGTCCGTTTTAGAAAGCGCCACTTGGATTTAATCGCCAACGAAGACGTGAAAGATATTTTTGTCAAACGCGCCAAAATTATTTCTTCTATTCGCAAAACGCTCGATGAAAAAGGGTTTTTGGAAGTAGAAACGCCCATTTTGAACCCGTCTTCCGGCGGGGCCATTGCACGCCCGTTTGAAACATTCCACAATGCTTTAAAGATGCCGCTTTATATGCGTATCGCTTTAGAGTTGCACCACAAACGGCTCATTATCGGCGGATTGGATAAAATTTACGAAATCGGGCACATGTTCCGCAACGAAGGGATTGATACTACCCACAACCCGGAATTTACCATGATGGAACTTTACCAAGCTTACGGAGACGTGAATACCATGGCTGATTTATTTGACGAAATTTTAGGTAATGCCGCCAAAGCCATTGGTGTGGAAAAAGTACAATTTCGCGGGTATGAAGTTGATTTGCGCCCGCCGTACAAACGCCTTTATATCCCGGTAGCATGGCAAGAAAAATTTGGCCGAGACATTCATGAAGTATTGAACGGCCGCAAATTCAACCGTGCCAAATTGGAAGAAGTGGCCAAGGAACAAGGTGTTAAATTTTCTGCAGACGATTCCGACAGCGCCATCTTTGATGAACTGTTTGAAGGGAAATTGCTAGCCGATTACCACAACCCGGTTATCGCACTCGATTACCCCACAGCCGTGAGTCCCTTCTCCAAAACCAAACCCGGCGACCCGGAACTGGTGGAGCGGTTTGAAGTATTCGTCAACGGTCAAGAACTGGGAAATGCTTATACAGAGCTCAACGATCCGGCGGATCAATTACAACGCCTTAAAGATCAAGCGGCCGCCAAAGCCGCCGCCAAAGGGGAAGATGCCGAAAATGCCGACATTTTGGATGCCGATTACATTGAAGCCATGGAGTCAGGCATGCCCCCCACCGGCGGAATGGGAATTGGGATTGACCGCATTATTATGATGCTTACCGGTCAAGATTCCATCCGGGAAATCATCTTCTTCCCTACCTTAAAGAAGTTGGAAGAAGAATAAGCAACCGTATTTACAACTCAGTAAAAAACGGAACCTAAAATTTAGGTTCCGTTTTTTACAAAAATCAGTCGGCTTTTATTCCGCCCCATTTTCACAACAACATCCGTCCACTACGTTATAATCCACCTGTGAAATATTGAGTAATTTGGGATATTCCATAGTCGCATCTGGAAGGCCAAATTCATTTGCGCCGTTGACGGCAATCCCCAATGTCATATCTTCATATCTCTGGTTTATAACCGGGTTACGCATGTAACACAAACAGACATTTTCCCGCAGATATAAGGCCGAAGGCCCAACAGAGGAAAGTCCGCTACAGTTTAACCCCGAAAATGCAAAATTTTCCGTTTTAAATATTCGTGGACCGGTTCTCCCTTGGAAATATCAATGGAGAGATTGTCTAATTCACTGCAATTAACAGCGGCAACGCAACGGTGGCCAAAATGCCGATAATTAAGACCACAACTAAAAGTTCCAAAAGTGTAAATCCTTTCTCATAATTAATTTTATTTTTCATGTGTATTCTTTTTTCCGTATTGAGATAAAATTGCATACTAAAAAAGGAAAAATGGTGCAAATTTCCGGAAAAAAGAATCAATAAACCCCTATTTGCTATAATAAAAGTATGAACTTCGCACGTGCCATTGCCACCCGTTATTTAACCCGCCGCCAAGGGTTGTTTGCGTTTATTACTACGCTTATTGGTGTTGCCGGGGTCAGCGTAGGTGTGGCGGCACTTATCACTACTCTTTCCGTAATGAACGGCTTTCAGACCGACATTAAAGATAAAATTATCGGGGCGCAAAGCCATATTCTCGTCTTCGGGCAAATGAGCCGGGAAACGTACACGCAAAATATCGAAAAAATAGAAGCCCTGCCCAAAGTAGCCGCCGCCGCTCCGCATATTTATGGGCAAGGGATTATCACCTACGGCGGGCAAAGTTTGGGGCTTATTGTGCGCGGATTAGATCCCGAACAAGAGCGAAAAATTAACGATTTAATTGATTCCCTCGTGGAAGGTTCTTTCACGCCCGATTGGGGTGAGGATGCCCCTCCGCCGCTTGTGCTGGGAACGGAATTGGCCGCTTCCATAGGGGCAGATATCGGGGATGATGTTGTATTGATTTCCCCGCAATCCATCTCTACCTCCGTAGGGATGATTCCTAAAATGAAAAAATTCCGCATCAGCGGTCTGTTAAAAACGGGATACTACGAATTTGATAACTCCATCGCCTATACTTTGTTATCACACGCCAGTGATTTTTTGGGGTTAAAACAGGGCTCCTCCGGTGTGGCCGTACGGTTGCACAATATGAATGATGCCAATCGAGTGGCCGAAGAAATCCGCAACGCAATCGGCCGCGGATACTCTGTGCGCACTTTTGCGGAGATGAACGCCACGCTCTATGCCGCCTTAAAATTGGAAAAAACAATGATGTTTATCATTCTGTTTTTGATTATTGGCGTGGCATCACTTAATATCGCCAGCAATTTAATTTTACTGGGTACCGAAAAACTACGCGATATTGGTATCATGCGCGCCATGGGTGCCAGTCCTAAAATGATACGCAGTATTTTTATGTGGGAGGCAATGGTTATTGCCACATTGGGTATTGTATTAGGGCTTTTATTAGCATGCTTATTGTGTTGGATAATCGCCACTTTTAACATCGTAGAACTCCCCGGTGATATTTACTACTTAACCAAAGTTCCCGTACGTATGCAACTATGGGATATTGTAGCGGTTATCGGCGGGAGTTATTTGATTTGTTTTGTAGCGGGGTTATATCCGGCGGTGAAAGCTTCCCGCGTACACCCCACGGATGCCATACGGTACGGTTGATTATGATTGAACTGAAAAACCTAACTAAAATTTATGACCAAGCCAAAGAAAACTTGTGCGTGCTGGATGATGTTTCGCTCACGTTCCCGCGCGGAAAATTTACAGTTCTCCTGGGCCCCAGCGGCTCGGGCAAAAGCACGTTACTCAACCTGATTGCCATGCTGGATAAACCCACTTCCGGCAAGATTTTCTTTGACGGAAAAGAACTAACCGCGATGCGCAGCGAAACAGCCCGCTCCAAAGTGCGGTTGCATAAAATGGGATTTGTATTTCAATTTGATGGGTTGCTGCCGGAATTCTCCTTGCTGGAAAACGTCAATATGCCGGCTGTTATGCGCGGGGAAAATAAACCCGAAAAAGGGCAAAAACTATTATCCTCTCTCGGACTGGGGAAAATCAGCCACAAATTACCGGCCGACCTTTCCGGCGGAGAAAAACAACGCGCCAGTATTGCGCGCGCTTTACGCAACCAGCCGTCTCTTTTGTTGGCCGACGAACCTACCGGTAACTTAGATGCGGCGCGCAAAATACAAATTTTTCAAGAATTTGCTACACTTAGTAAAGAGCAGGGACTAACGATTCTAATGGTTACGCACGATGCACACGCCGCCGATTATGCAGATTGTGTATTTACTTTGCGCAACCACAAATTGGTGCAACTGAAATAACAATGAATACTTACCCTCTTTTATTGACAGCCGTAGGATTGTTCTCCGCAGCGGGAGCAGTTGTTCTTTGGCGAAGAAACACGCAGAAAAAATTACAACAAAAAGCATTAAAAGGGGATCCCAAAGCCCAATACGCCTTGGGGATGTCTTACTATAAAGGGAAAAATCTACCCCAAAGTGATACCCAATCTTTCCATTGGTTTTCAAAAGCGGCTGCCCAAGGATATGTACCGGCCCTAAATGCCTTGGCAGGTTTATGCAACGCGGGACGCGGTTGCGAAAAAAACCCGCAGCAAGCTTTTTCTTATTATGCCCAGGCAGCCGAAACAGGGGACTTTGAAGGGCGGATCAACTTAGCAGTATGTCATTTGCAGGGAATCGGAACATCGAAAGACGAACAAAAAGGGTTATCCATCTTAGAAAAAGCCGCGCAAGATAAGAGCCCTCTGGCCCAAACTTTACTAGGCCACTTATATGAAAAAGGCACCGGTTCTATTGCCCCCAGCCAAAAGCAAGCGCTGCATTATTACCTTTTGGCAGCCCAACAAGGAGAACCGATCGCCAAAAAACGTATTTCTCAAATCCAACAAAACATCCTGCAACAATACCGCACCGACCAAAACGGAGGGAAAAAATGATTCCCTTTTTGATATTCTTTTTTGTATTACTGATTCTTGCGTTTGGGGTGCTTTCCCTTACGCGCCGCCATCAATTAGAAGTTATCGCAAAGCGGTTGCACCTTTTGTTCAATGGCTATCGCGAAAGTGTAACCACCGCACAAAGCGCGGGACAGCTTGAATTTTTTACAAAATTCTTTCATCAGTATAACAATGTTTTTACTTTCTCCGATACAGTTGCCTTTTTCCGTATCGCGGATGATACTATCTTCCCGGACGATAATCCTCAAACACAACCCAACCACCTCACTATTTTCACGGCGGAATTTAAAAATCAAGAAATGCCTTGTTTTAAAATCGTTCCGGATCATTCCCCGTTTGCCTCTTCTAAATATCCGTTGGCAGAAACGGATACGTTACAGCTGGGCGAAAATTACCGTCTGTATTGTGAAGACCCCGATTTGCCCGCCCGTATCCCGGCCGAAATTTTATCCTTGTTCAAAGCGGGCACCTCTCTTTATTTGGAAGTAAACGGAAATGCGTTGGTATTTCACGAACATACGCTTGTCCAACCTGCAGACGTCCCTGCTTTCCGGTTGCGCGGAATGTTATTGGCACACACCTGTGAGTTGATACGCGTAAAGAGGGCTTCTTCCCCTACCGTTCCACCAACGACACAACAATTTATTGACGAAACAATTCCCCCGGGGGCCTTCTCCTTTCTGGCAAACAATTCACAAAATACGGCCCCGCGTTCGCAAAATTGGTTATTGCTGGGGTCCTTGTTGTTGGTAGGGATTATTGTTGGAATTTCGTTTTTTGCCTTATTTTTACTCAAATATGTACCCCATTAACCCTTTTTTAAATTTACGCATATTTTCTATAATATAGCTATGAGTGAACAAGAGGATGTAATCGTCGCCAAACGGGCAGGATTTTGCCCCGGTGTTAAACGTGCCATCGACAAAGTGCTGGAACTGGAAGCTTCCGGGCATTTTCCCGTTTACACCATTGGTCCGCTGATTCATAACAAACAAGTCACGGATATGTTAGCCGCCAAAAAAATTTCTGCCATTGAGAAACCGCAAGAAGCTAAAGATAAAAACGGCGTATTGGTGATCCGTGCTCACGGAATTACTCCGGAGTTTCAGAAAGAGGTAGAATCCTGCGGTATGAAAGTAGTAGATGCCACTTGTCCGCTAGTTAAACACGCGCAAAATGTTATTGCACAATTTGCCGCAAAAGGATATCACACAATTATCGTAGGGGATGCCCATCATGCCGAAGTGATAGGCCTTATGGGATACACGCAGGGCAAAGGGATGGTTGTATCCGGCCCGCAGGAGGCCCAACACCTTCCGTATTTTGATAAAGTAAACGTCGTCTCGCAAACTACACAAAAAGAAAGTGTATTTTTCGAAACTGCCGAAGAAATTAAAAAACATGCAGACATTTGCCAAGTTTCCAACACTATTTGCCAACCCACCAAAGACCGCCAGAAGGAAACCATCGAACTGGCCCAAAGTGCAGATTTAGTGATTGTTGTAGGCGGGAAACACAGTGCCAATACCGCACGTTTGGCGTTGCTATGCAAGGCCCTGTCTTCAGCCGTGCAGCATGTAGAAACAGAAGCAGAATTGGATGAAAATTTAATTCATCATGCTAAAAAAATTTTTATAACAGCCGGCGCTTCTACCCCCAGTTGGGTAATTGACCGTGTGGCGGAGCGCGTTAAAACATTACGCGCCGATTAAGAGGAACTTATGACCATTAAACGTATCGGAATTTTAACTGCCGGAGGCGATTGTCCGGGCCTCAATGCCGTAGTACGCGCTGTAAGCAAAAATGCATTAGGCCACGGAATTGAAGTATGGGGTATACGCAACGGGTTCGACGGACTCGTGCGCAACGATTTATTTAAAATTACCGATGAAACCGTATCCGGTATTTTAACATTGGGCGGAACCGTTTTGGGCTCCAGCAATATTGCGGATCCCTTTCACTACACGTTAGCCCCGTTCGGCACCCCGCAAGACCCCAAAGATTTGTCCGATGTAGTGTTGCATCATTTTAAAGAACGCAATTTGGATGCACTCATCACCGTAGGCGGAGACGGGACATTGCACATGTCCCAGAAATTTGTGGAATTAGGGCTTCCTATTGTAGCCGTTCCCAAAACAATTGATAACGATTTGGACGCCACAGACCAGACTTTCGGGTTTGATTCGGCACTGCATATTGCTACCGAAGCCATCGACCGTCTGCATACTACCGCCCAATCTCACCACCGTGTTATGATCGTAGAAACAATGGGCCGTTATGCCGGTTGGATTGCGTTGCGTTCCGCATTGGCCGGTGGTGGCGACATTGTGCTCATTCCAGAAATTCCTTACAACGACGATGTGATTGTAAATCACATCCTTGAACGTAAAAATCGGGGAAAAAATTTCAGTATTGTGGTAGCGGCCGAAGGTGCCAAAAACGAAGCAGGGCAACAAAGTATCGCCCGCACCGTAGAAGGCAGTACCGATTCTATCCGTTTGGGTGGTATTGCCTATCAATTAAGCGACCGCATCGAACAACGCACCGGCATTGAATCGCGTGCGTGTATTTTGGGCCACACACAGCGCGGGGGTACCCCCACTGCATTTGACCGTTGGCTTTCTACGCTCTACGGAGCCAAAGCCCTGGACATGGTCCTCGAAAATAAATTTGGGTATATGGCCTCTTTTAAAAATTTCCAAATTACCGAAGTCAAAATTGCGGACGCTATCGCCCGCTTGAAACGCGTGGACCCCAACGGAATAGAAGTAAAAGCCGCGTTGGCAATCGGCATGAGTTTCGGTTCGGCCCAAATCGGCTAGGAGGATATATGCAAGATAATCAAGATATTATTTACGGGATTCACCCGGTCATGGAAGCCCTTCGCAGCAAGAAACGCAACGTTACCCAGTTGTACGTATCGGATTCCAAAGCCGGACACCGCTCGGTAGAAGACATTATCCGCTTGGCGAAACGTGCCAATGTGCGCATAGACCGAATTGATAACAAAACCTTAGACCGCCTGACACACCATGCCAACCATCAGGGAATTATGGCCAAAGTACAGCCCATCCAACTCATGAAACTTTCCACCGCCATTTATGATATGGAAGGGAAAAAGGACGAATTGTGGCTTGCAATAGATGAAATGACGGACCCACAAAACTTGGGGGCTATTATCCGCAGTGCATCGTGTTTAGGTTTTTCAACGATCATTCTCCCTAACCGCCGGACCGTTGGGATTACTCCTGCAGTATATAAGGTGGCCTGCGGAGCCATTGAAAACGTGAAAATTGTGGAAGTGGCAAATTTATCTTCCGCATTAAACGATTTAAAAGAAGAAGGATTTTGGATTTACGGTGCCGATATGTCCGGCAAACCCATCCATAAAATGAAGTACAATTCCCCGGCCGTACTGGTAATCGGTTCGGAAGGATTCGGTATCCGCGAAAAGACAGCCGAAAACTGTGATGAAGTCATATCCATTGAACAAAAACAGATGGGAGGCGTGGACAGTTTAAATGCTTCCGCCGCAGCCAGCATCATTATGTACGATATGATGGCCAAAGTAAAATTAAAATAAAATATTTTTTATCACAAAAAGCCCTCGGGTGTACCCGAGGGCTTTTTAAAATGATACGTGCTACTATAACGGAATTTCATACTTGCGGGAAGTGGCACTCCTACTATAAAATGTACCATCCATAATATCTTCGCAATATGATCCCTCTCCCTTTTTATATTTAAAACGGCCCTTAACATTTTCTACACAGGCCACTTTCTCCAAGGGGAACTGTATACCGTCTGCACGTTCCAGTTGTATGAAAAATCCGGCTCCGGCGTAAGGCCCGGAAATAAGTCCCACAGCAATGGATGGGTTCTTCCCTTTTTCCAATTCAACAGACCACATCTTCCCCTTAATCCCTTCCGTATTGTAATACCCCCAACAAGGAGAGTTGTTATTTTGCGCACACTTCACTCTTTCTCCTTGGAAAGAAATTGAAAGAGCATTCAAAGAACTGGCAAAAGAGCCGTGCGACATTTGGAACATTTTTTCCGCATGGTATATGGAGCGTAACAGCGAAATCGCTTCCATGGCGCGCGTACGTTCCGTCGCTTTACGATATTCCACAACCCCTATCGAAACAAGCACCGCGATTATAAGTGTAACAACGAGCATTTCTAAAAGTGTAAACCCATTTCTCTCTTGCATATATTTCCTCTTGTTATAGTATACAAAAATAAAAGGACCTTTCTGAAAAGATAATTTATTTCTCTTTTCTTTTCTCTCTTCAAATGCTATGCTGAAGACAAGAAGAAAATTTATGGGGAGGTGTGCTTATGCGCATGTTGGATATTATTATCAAAAAACGCAACGCTCAATCTTTAACGCAGGAAGAATTTAACTTTGTGGCGCAGGGAGCCGCCAAAGGAACCGTTCCCGATTACCAACTTTCCTCTTTTTTAATGGCTTGCTTCTTAAACCCGCTTTCAGAAAAAGAAACCGCCATGCTGACCAAAGCGATGGCACACTCCGGCGGACGGCTTGATTTTTCAAAGGTAACTACTTTGCCCAAAGTAGATAAACATTCTACCGGCGGCGTAGGGGACGGAATTTCGCTGGCATTGGCTCCACTGGCTGCCTGTGGCGGCGTAGCCGTACCCATGATGTCCGGCCGCGGGCTTGGCCACACGGGTGGCACGTTGGATAAATTGGAATCCATGAAAAATTTTGAAGTACGTGTCCCGGTAAATTTAATTTATCGTCAAATTAAAAAATTAAATGTTTGTATGTTCGGCCAAACAAATGACCTTGCGCCCGCCGACCGCAAACTTTATTCGCTGCGCGATGCCAGTGGTTCCGTAGAAAGTCGCCCCCTGATTGTGGCAAGTATCCTTTCCAAAAAATACGCCGAAGGGGTAGATAGTTTACTGATGGACGTTAAATATGGATCCGGTGCGTTTATGCAAAAGTTGGAAGACAGCCGCAAATTGGCCCGCGCTTTGGTAACCGTTGCCAAACAACTAGGACTCAAATGCCGCGCCCTGATTACCTACATGGACCAACCTTTAGGCCGTGCCATCGGGAACGCTAATGAAATGTTCCAAACCATCAAAATTTTGCAGGGAGACAAAGAAATTGCGCCTGATTTTTATGAACTCTTGATTGAAGAAGCCGCTACTATGCTCGTTATCAGTGGGAAACAAAAAGATATGGCCAAAGCTCGCGCTCTTATGAAAGAGAAAATCGAAAACGGGGAAGCCCTCGCAAAGTTACGTGAGATGATTAAATGGCAAGGGGCCTCCCCCGATGCTGTGGACCGTCCGGAACGATACTTTAAAAATGCTCCGTTAACGGCTATTTTCCAAGCTCCCTCCAGCGGTTATGTGCAGCATATCGATGCCAAAATCAGCGGGGTAGCCGCCGTTGCCTTGGGAGCCGGCCGTAACACCATGGAAGATGCCATTGACTACGGAGCCGGCATTTGGTTAGAACGAAAAGCGGGTGATCCCGTCAAAAAAGGGGATACGATTGCCCTGTTGTACGCGTCGGACAAAAAACGGTTGGCCCAAGGGCTGGAATTATTCTCTAAGGCCGTGAAAATAGGTAAACAAAAACCGGCACCTTATAAAATCGTAAAAGAAATCATCAAATAAAAATGGCCCCTTTCCTTTAGAAAGGGGCGTTTTATCTATTCTTGTTATATGCTAAAATGAAACTATGATTGCTTATTTACAAGGAACCGTATTGGAAACTTCACAAGATCGTGCCGTAGTGGTATGCGGTGGCGTAGGATATGAAGTTAATTTGACGCCTGCCACTCTTCAGGAATTAACCATCGGAACGGAAGTTTCACTTTATATCGCGGAATCTCTTTCTCCTTACGATGGTACCGCGTTGTACGGTTTTCTACACAAAGAAGATAAAGATTTGTGGTACTTGTTCAAAACTGCTATTCCCAATACCGGGCCCAAAAAAGCCCTGGAATATTTGAACAAAGCGTTGCGCTCGGTGGCGGATTTTCACAATGCTATTTTGCAGCGGGATCCTAAAATTTTAACCAGTATTTTTGGGTTTACCGCCAAAACAGCCGAAAAACTCATTACGTCGTTAAAAGACAAAATGGATGCTATCACCGTACAGGGGGAAAGCAAAATCAAAGTGTTGGACACACCCCCGCAACTTTCCGGCGTATTGGAAGCATTGAGTGCTTTGGGATATTCTCCCGCGGAATCCCGCCGGGCCATGGATAAACTTTATACACAAGGCATGAATCCCAATGATAAGTTGGAAAATATAGTTAAGGAAGCATTGCGGGTATTGAAAAAATGAGCAACCAAAACGAAATTTTAGATGTCACCCAATTAACCGACGAATCGGCCGGCTTGGAAGCCGCGTTGCGCCCTACTACATTGGATGAGTTCGTCGGTCAGGAAAAACTCAAAGAGAATTTGCGTATTTTTATCGCAGCCGCCGCCTCCCGCAAGGAAGCATTGGACCACTGCTTGTTTTATGCTCCGCCCGGCCTCGGCAAAACAACCCTCGCCAATATTTTGGCCAAAGAATTGGGTGTAAATATTAAAGTAACTTCTGGGCCGGTATTAGCACGCCCGGGGGATTTGGCCGCCATGTTAACCACAGAGTTGGCCGAGGGAGACATTTTGTTTATTGATGAAATTCACCGTCTTAATCCCGCCGTAGAAGAAGCGCTTTATCCCGCGATGGAAGATTTTACTTTTTTCATCAATACCGGCAAAGGCGCGGGCTCCACAACATTAAAATTGGCTGTTCCGCATTTCACGTTAGTAGGAGCTACCACACGTTCGGGTTTATTAACCGGTCCTCTACGGGATCGCTTCGGCATAGTATTTAATTTGGGATTTTATGAAATCAACGAAATTACAGATATTTTAGCCCGTTCCGCTAAATTATTATCAATCGAAGCAGACAGAGCCGGACTTATAGAATTAGCCAAACGTTCCCGCGGCACACCGCGTATTGCCAACCGGCTTTTACGCCGGGCACGGGATTTTGCTCAAGTAAAAGGAAACGGCATCATTACTTACGAAATTGCCACCTTGGCTATGGATTCGCTAGATATCGACAGCGAAGGGCTCGATAGCGTGGACAAACGAATTTTGGAATCGTTGATTGACCGTTTTTCCGGCGGGCCCGTTGGCGTAGAAAACTTAGCCATTGCGGTTTCCGAATCGGTTGACACATTAACAGACGTCATTGAACCGTTTTTAATCAAAGCTGGGTTTATTGCGCGTACCCCGCGCGGACGTATCGCCACTCCAAAGGCGTACGCACATATGGGACGCAAACCGGCAGAATCACTATTCTAGGAGTAACCATTGAACCGCCCGTTTCGTTTTTTCAGTGCTTTAATCGGTGTTGCTTGTATAGGAGCTTGTGCCGTACCTTCCGCACGGGTAAAAACATCGTCCGCTGAAGTATCAACAACAACCACCCCTGCAGCACAAAACTCCGCATTGGAAGAACCCAGTGTATTGCAATCCGATTCTCCGGAATCGGAGCAAGAAAAAATTCAACATCACAAAATCGTCCGCGTACTATTGGCAGAAAATCAACCCGAAGCTTTTATTAAACACTCTAACCGGGTCAATATTTTCACGCAAGATGAAACCAAAAAATACAAAATTTCTCAAGCCGGAACAATAGCGGTCAAAGGGCTTGCCAACGGTCAAATCCAAGTAGGAACTCTTAAATCTACCCAACCCGTTTGGATAGAACCTGCCGATGCTACTTTAGAGTGGAAAAGCAACTCCTATACCGGCAAATTTTTAATTCTGCCGGGCACCGGAAGCACTTTTTCCATTGTGGAATATGTCAAACTGGAAGATTACCTTTATGGGGTACTCCCCTATGAAATGAGCCCTTCGTGGCCGGTAGAAGCACTCAAAGCCCAAGCCGTAGCGGCCCGTACTTATACGCTCAAATCACTGGAAAATGTTAAAAATAAAAATTTCGATCTTTATAGCGATGTGCGGAGCCAAATGTACCGCGGAAACGGCAAACGTTACGATAACGTTACCCGCGCTATTGATGAAACCAAGGGAGAAATTTTGACCTATCAAGACAACCTCTTTTTTACTTACTATCATGCTAACTGCGGGGGCGCTACGGACGATGTAAGCAGCTGGCATTTTTCCACCAAATCCATCAAACCGCTTTCGGGAGCTTCGTGCAACTTTGATTCCCATTCCAAAAGTTATTCCTGGAGTATGACCATCCCCACTTCTAAAGTGGAAAAATATGCCCAAAGTGTGGGCCTCAAAGGAACGCTTAAAAGTATCCGTATTGTCCGCAAAACAGGTACCGGCCGCGCGACCAATTTAACGCTTTCTACTACAAAAGGCAGCAAAACGGTACCGTGCGGGGCCTTCCGCTTGGCTACGGGCATCCGCAGTTGTAAAATTACCCGCGTTGCCACCACCACCAAAGGAGTGCAGTTCGCCGGGCGGGGTTATGGCCACGGAATCGGAATGTGCCAAGACGGAGCTTACGGTATGGCTAAACGGAATCACTCTTATAAAGAAATTTTGAAACATTATTATCCGGGGGCTTCCCTGGAACAATTGAAATAATATGGCCTTCGAACGTTTTAAACAATTGAATTTGGACCCACTCATTGCCAAACAACCCGCTACCCCGCGCGATTCTTCCCGCCAAATGGTATTACACCGGGATAGCCACACTATCGAACACCGGATTTTTCGGGATATTCACGAGTATTTTAACGCAGGGGACGCGTTGGTTATCAATAATACCAAAGTTTTTCCTGCCAAATTATTTGCCCATAAACCCACGGGCGGAAAAGTGGAAGTATTACTGGTGCGCCCGTTGCCGGATCCTACCGTTTGGGCCGTTTTAACACGGGATTATAAAGAAGGCATGACCCTTGATTTTGGTAACGGATTAACGGCCAAAGTTATCGGGAAAACGGAACAAAACGAAGCATTGCTGCAATTTAACCAATCCGATATTTTACCTTTTTGCCATGCGCACGGGTTAATGCCACTGCCACAGTATATTGAAAAAGCCCGGAAACACAGCGGCCTTTCCGCCAGTATTGAAACCGACAAAGAACGCTACCAAACCGTATACGCCAAGTACGAAGGGTCGATTGCCGCGCCGACAGCCGGATTTCATTTTACGCCGGAATTGCTACAGAAAATAGCCGACAAGGGCGTAAAAATTTGTTACATCACTTTGCATGTAGGATGGGGTACGTTTAAACCGCTGCGCGGAGAACCGCAAGAACACAAAATGTTGGCCGAACTTGGAGAAATTTCCGAAGGAACCGCAGCCACTTTAAACGAAGTCCGCGCCCACGGTGGACACGTTTTTTCTTGCGGCACAACCAGTACCCGAACTCTTGAGAGTTTTACGGACGCGCAACACATTACCCATAGCGGTAAGAAATGGACGGACCTATTTATTTATCCCGGATACACCTTCAAAGCCATTGATTGTTTAATCACCAATTTTCACTTCCCGGATTCTACACCGCTCTGCATGACCAGCGCTTTTGCCGGGGAAGATTTTATTTACGAGGCCTATTTGCAAGCCGTTGAAAAGAAATACCGTTTTTATTCGTTTGGCGACAGCATGATGATCTTGTAATAAAACGCTCTTAAAAAACGCCCCTTCTTTCGGAAGGGGCGTTTTTGTATTCAGAGAAAAGTTAATTCGGCAAACGGCCTGCCATAAACTCGGCTACCGCACGCGTATGTTTAATTTTGCTTAACACAATTTTTAGCGACGCCGTCAGCGGTACAGATAGAAACGCACCGGGCACTCCCCAAACCAACGTCCAAAAAATAAGGGAGGTCACTACTGTAGCCGGATGGAGATCTAATCCTTCCCCCAAGAAACGGGGTTCCAACATATTCCCGATTATAAATTCAGAAATGGACAAAAGTCCCAATACTATAAAGAACCGATGTCCTAAACCAAACTGCAAAAATAAAACGGGAATCGGCAACAAAACAGCCAAAATAGAGCCCACACTGGGGATAAAATTGAGCAAGAAAACAAACAGCGCAAACACTATGGCCAATTTTACTTGGAAACCAAATAAAATACCGGCTGCCACAATCCCCGTAATCAGCGATGCCGTTAACTTAACGGACAAATATACCGATACATTGGATAACATTTCTTTAATAGCCGGGTTGGTAATAGGGGGTGTTTTCTTGCTGCCAAACAAGAAAAATGTCATAAACAATACAATGAGCAACGCGCCGGATACCACGCTAAACACTTTCCCGCCCACATTTTTAAGCCAATTAAATACCGGCAAATCCCGCAAATAATTCTCTACGAAACTTTGGTCCACCGTAATACCGTGATTTTGCACGGTTGTCAGCACATTATTAGCCGTTTCCACCAAACTTTGGCGATATACTTCCACGCCTTTTAAAAAATCACCTACAGCATTAACGGTAAATACCACTACTGCCGCAAAAAAAGCAACAAACAACAAAATAGAGAAAGCCAGTGCCACCCATTTAGGGAAATGAAACCGATGGCGCAAATACAACGTCATCTGCGCCAAAATGGTGTAGAAAAAAATCGAAATGACCAACGGAATAAGCAACGCCTTGGTATACACCAAAAAAGCCGTCACAATTCCCGCCGCGATAATCGTCAGACATACGGCACTTGTCTTTAAATAATAATAGTAAGGTTTATCGGCACGCATAAGGTTTTCTGTTCCGCTCCGTTTTTTGGGCTATCTCCCGTGCCAGAAATAAAATTTTCCCCGTCAAGTTAGCAATGTCCGTTTGGCAGGAAGTAAGCAACCATACATTTAATTTGGCTGCCGTAAAATTTTTATAATGTTTACAAAAAGCATCGTACTGCGTAATAAATTCGTCACACGCCCGAGAAAGCATTTTGGCACGGCTATTTAACCCTTTAGCAGACAGCGTCAAAGAACCGTCCCATTCCGTTTCTTTGTGCGTGCGGATTTCCATTCGCAACCGTGCCCATGTGGGTTCCTGTGCATTGACTTGCTCGCGCAATTGTTGGCAAAACTGATTAAACTCCTCCGCAAAAGTAACATCGCGCACTTCGATATTTTTGCGAATTTGTTGTAAAATTTGTACCAACCGTTTGCTGAAATCAGCCAAACTCGAACCCGCTCCCAACACTTCACAGCGAAGCAGCTCACACTGGGCACAAATCGCATCTAATAATTGTTCGGTTGTCATATTATTAACGTGCAAATTTAACAGTAAAAATGGAACCCAGCCCTCGGTCCGATACCACGCTGGCAGATCCGCCATGTAACTGCGCAATGCGTTGCACCATCGGCAAGCCAAGCCCTAACCCGCTGATTTGCCCGGTAAAATCATCATCCACCTGGAAAAACGGTTCAAAAATACGGCCTACATCTTGCGGGCGGACCCCTACCCCGTAATCGCGTACAGAAATGGAAATGCTATCTCCGTGGTTCGCCACTTGCACTTTAATATTCTTTTCCATCTTGTTATTAAATTTAATAGCATTGGAAAGGAGTTCTTCTATCCCCAAACGCACCATTTCTTCATTTGCATTGAGAGATAAATTAGCTGGGCAATCAATATCAATAAATGTGCCCCGTTTAACCATGGTCTTTCCCGCATCGGTTGTTTCCAAACCGGTATCGTTCTTTTCTTGTAATACGGCTTGCGACGCACAGTCCTTCAACAATTCTTTGAGTCCAAGTGTTTTCTTTTCCAATGCTTTTGGCGAAGATTCCATCACTTTATTGAAAGCACCAAGTTTGCGAACCAATTCCGCCAGATGTCTTCCTTGGACGTTAATTTCATCCAAAGCTTTGGCAGTAAAAGGGGAAAATTTTTCTTTATCCGCTTGCACCAAAACAGCTTCCGAATATCCGTTAATGATAGAAAGCGAGGTGCGAAATTTATGTGCAATAATTGCTAACGCCCGAATGCTCAACCCTGTTTCATTTGGCTTCATAGATACCCCTTAAAAAACCCATCCAAGGTGCGCATACAAGATATCCCGTTTATGGCGGCTATGTACCGATTGTATATGGTTGTAACCCACATCCGCCCGGATAGCTTGCGTAAGGGAAAAAGTATTTCCCACCACAAAAGAGTGTTCCGGTTCGGTGGAATAAAATTCCGCAAAACGATATCCCGCATACAAAGAGGCCTGACGTTCCATCCAAATACGTGTCAAACGTGCCCCCACATTGTATTTCCCCAGGTCGTGGCTAAAATCAAAAGTTTGGGAAGGCGCCAAATCCTGTTGATCCATAATACCGCGGAACCCTTCTACGCCCGTAATTCCGTCGGGGTAATGATAAGCATTCCCCGTTACTTCAAAACTAAAAGAACGGAAGAAATTTTTGTGCACCCCTAGCGTATAAGCCAACTGATTATACGATTGATTAGAGGCCGTTCCGTTGTCCAGAAACAAAGTGCCGGTTTGGCGAGCAAAAGAAACCCCGACGTACGCATGCGTGTACAATTCTTCCACGCTGTCTTCCTGCAACGTCATAAGCAAGCGCCCGGTCACGCCCCAAGCAGAAGCATCTTGATATTCGCTTTGGTGGCTTTTATTTTTGAAATAGTAAAAAGGTGTTACGTATGCTTTGAGCAATTCATTTTCCAGTTGCAAAGGCACGTAGACGGAATAAATGGGATCTTTTAATGCCTTTTCATCTGTAAAACGTGCTTCTATCCCTGTAGAAAAAGAAAGCGAAAGATTTGTTTCAATCGCAGCGGCCGCTTGATAAAACTTAGAAGAGCCGCGATAAGCGGCCGAAATTTCCCACGGAGCGGAAAACCCGTTCAAACCGCTAAGCACTACTACAAACCCTAGAATAAATTTCTTCATACTATTATTAAACTAAATTTCCGCGTTTTTTAAAAGAAAAATGAACAGCGTGTCCCGTTCCAGATTTGGTACAATAAAGTCATGAAAAAAATGTTTTTCTTTTTTACTTTGTGTCTTTTTTTGACGGGGACGCTACAAGCCGCCCAAATTATTCGCGGACCTTATTTGGAAAATGTTACCCAAAATACCATCATTTTGAAATGGCAAACCGACACCGCCACTCCCAGTTGGTTGGAATATGGCCCTGCACCCGATAATTGCAATCAAATCATGACGTTGACCCCTTCCGGCTACAGTCACCGCGTTGTTTTATACGGATTGGTGCCAAACCAAGATTTTTGTTACCGCGTGTATGTAGGGAACAATGCGCAAACCGGTGTGCAAAACCCGGTAGAAGGTTCTTTCCGCACGCTGTTTTCGGCCGAGCGCAAAATTGTTAATTTTTTGGCCATTGGTTCCACCTCCTCTTCCGCACAGACGTTGCCCGAAGTAGATCTAAGCGGAGATCTTTCCCAACCCCTCGCGACAACAGATGCGGCCGCCGTCCCACGTGCTGAACTGGGAGCACTGATGGCCCAACACAACGCAGATTTCTTGATTCATACCGGCAATCTCACACACAGCGGACTTAATCAGGACGCTAACAAAGAATTCTTTGCACCGCTACGCGATGTGCTCAAAAAAACTCCTCTCTTTGTAGCGTTAGGGCCCAATGAATACGGCCCAAACCGGCAGAGCAAAGACAGCCAAACTTTCCTGCGCACCAATTACTCCCGTTATCATGATATGACGTGGAGCAATGCCACTCCCAAATACTATTCTTTTGATACGGCCAATGCGCGTTTTGTGTTTTTAGATACAAACATCACCCAAGGAGCTACTTGGGCACCCGAATTGGGGGAGGAATCTGCGCAAATAAAGTGGCTGAAAACCACGTTAGCCGGCGCACCGGAAAAATGGAAAATAGTGGTAATGAATACACCGGCGTATTCCACCGGGGCAAATGGTTTTAATCAAGAAGTGCGGGACAGATTATCCAAAATATTTGAAGATTACCGCGTAAAACTTGTATTGCAAGGCGGAGATGCCAACTACGAGCGCACCTTCCCCATGCTACGTGGGGAAACCAACCAACGCGGTGTAACGTACGTTACCTTGGGAACCGCCGGCCCGACCCCTACCAAACGCGTCTCCAGCGACCCTTCCACCGCACGTTTTGTGGCCACTCCTCACTATGCCGTGGGTAAAATTGTGGACCACAAATTAACATTAACTGTTTTTAGTAATACCGGCAAACAGTTAGATAAACTGGAAATATATCTATAAGCAAACTCTATATGATAGCCCCCGGCGTTTATCCGGGGGTTTTAAATATAACGATTCTTCTACTTTTTAAGATTCTCTACGCTATTCCAATAATTTGCCACTTGTCGCAACAAATCCCTCAACTCCGGATATTGGGTCCGATTAAGAGGGCTCTCCAATTTTGGTCGGATGCCGTTGACAAGCCAATCTTCGGCCATGCGCGCTTTGTTGTAGAGTTGCTGCGCATGCGCGGCAGACAATAGCGGATAGTCACCGGTAGCATCCAATTCAATGAGCAGTTGGTTTTGGCACAGTAACTCCCGGGCATACGCAAAGGCGTAAAACTGTTCTACCCAACCCCTTTCGGCCAATACGGACTTTTCCTGGTTGGTAGGCGGAAGCATTCCAATCCAAAAAGCAGACGGATCTGTTATTGAGGCACGAACGAAGTCAAAATCGCCTTGACTTACAATGTTTTTCTCTTTTGAGGGGAGAAATGGGTTTTTCTCCCTTAACATTTGCGACAATTCGGTAGCTTGTGCGCGCACCTGTTCTTCCGAATACTCCGTCGCGTTTTTATTTTTCAGCTTATAATCATGAGGGCGGTTACTCAGTAACAAGGGATCGGCCCAATTACTCGTTTGGCGGGGTCGCCCGATCCAATGAGGATGAACATCTTCGGAAAAACCATATTTTTCTTGATATTTTTGAGGAATTTTTACGCTGCGCGGTTGCAAAAAACGATAGTATTCGGCCAAGCGGGAAAGCGCTTCATACAAATCGTGTTGCAAAGGAGTTCCTCCGTCCATATTGTATTGAATAAATGCGACCAATTGCGCTTTTACCGCGTATACTTCCCCTCGGAGTTGACTAGCCAAACGTTCCATATCTCCGGAGGAAAATTGTTGCGGATGTTCCAAATAATCTTGTAAATTGGCAATATGTCGCTTCAGTTCGGAAATGATTGTTTGATTGATAGATTCATACCTATCCAAAAACGCTTGCGTTACTTTGTCTTTATGACTGGCAGGCCAATACTCATTTTCATAATAAACACAAAGAAACTCTTGGTCTGTTGTGTTTTCTGCTTTTTCCAAAGTGTTCTCTAACATCTTCAATACATTTTCGGTCTGTTCAATATGATAGCGTGGCCTTTCCTTCTGTTCGCGGGCCAATACATTTAACGCTTCATCTTCCGGGGTTCCTTTTACAGGCAACCAAGCATAGATGGATTCCTCTGTAAATTGGTCCATCATGAGAAGCAATGGGTCTTTGATGCCGTTACCGACCATTCCATTTTTCGCGTAGCTAATCATTCGTTCAGACAAGGGAATACTTTCTGCAGAGTAGAGTACATTAGGAAAAACTGCCAACGCTTCGTATTTGTAAGCGGCCACCCGATAGGCAGCTTGATAAAAATCCCCTCCCAGTTCCTGTTCCAATATGAAGCGGTTTAAAAAATCAAATTCTCCGTGGCGTAGTGCCACATCCACTGCCAACTCTCCAAAATAAGCTCCTTCCGGTTTGTCGCGAAATAACTTGTAAGAGTCCTCTATGAGGGGCAAAACATCCTGTGAAGTAATATGGCCAAGAGGTATAAGGTCCTGCAAAAGAACAGAGGCATTGTGTATCTCCAATGGAGATGACCCTAACGGAGAGAACCTCTTGCGATCTGTCAAAAGAGACAAATTAGTCCGCACACGATGTAAAGCAGCATCAAATCCTCCCCTTTGTTTCAAAATGTTGTTAATTTGCAAAGGGTTTATTTTTGGTTTTCCGGCAGCAATTGCCGATAACGGCAACCAGGCGGCCAAGATAAGTAAAATTATTTTCTTCATATATTCCTCCAATAGGGATATTTATAATGTAGCTAATCGCCGGAAGGACCCACAAGGGTCTTTAGGCCCAGGGAGAAAATAGGTCTTTTGGGAAATGATAAAAAGGATTACAACAAGGGTTGGAGAAGCGCACAAAAAAGGGCCGCCTCAAAGGCGGCCCTCTCTGATCACAAAAACATCAATGAGTGGCATCCTCTTCGTATTCTTTACGAACTCTTTCAAACAAATTGGTAGCCGTTGCCCGTTGCAAGAATGATTCCCACTCTGCCGGGGTCAAATCAAAATCATCCATTACCGTATAGGAAATGTCCTTCGCCATATCTTTTGTATCCAATTTCTTTTTGGCATACTCTTGTTCCAGTTCCACATAGCGGCTGGCAATGGCATAGTCCACTTCATCTTGCGTATAGCTTGATTGTACCACCGCCGGTTTGGTTTGATTTAACGGATCAACCGGGGTAGGAGTAATCGTAGTAACAGTGGTAGTGGTGGTGGTAGTAGTATCCGCCGGAGTCGTTTGCATAATTTCTTCTTTATCTCCGGTAGGAGCCAACAATTCATTTTTGCGGCTGGTCGGATCGGGTTGTTTAAAGGAAGTGTCCATGGAATTAACTACTCGGCCGTTGATAAGATTGGAACAAGCCGAAGGGTTTACAATAAAATAGACACTTAGTATCACACACACCAATACAAAAGCTTTGAATAAAATTTTAATCATGTGTTTCCTCCACTTTCATAGCATACAATATTTTCTGCAATTATTCAGCACTCTGCGGCACTTTCCCGCCCTGGAGTTTCTGAACACTTTGTTGGTACTGCGGATTTGAAAAAATCTGTTTTAGCACGGCCGCAAAATCTTCGTTCGCGCTGTTGTTATTAACCACTTCTTGAATTTCGGGATGTTGCTCCAGCAATAATTCGAGTCCACGGTTGCTTAATTCTTCCAAGCTGCGCACATCCCCCTTGGTAGCTTGTTCCAGCTCCCGGTTAAATTTGATAAGGGCCGGGTCTAATTGAAAATCTCTTAAAATGGAAGCGATGGTTTCCCGTGCTTGTTGTTCTTGTAATGCTTCCGGGAGCGGTTGCTGCTCCAGAAAAATATCTTCCCGGGCCGGAGCCCATCTTTCTAACGGGGTATTTTCATCCAATAAGGGCTCCTCTTCCGTTTGCACCAATCGTATCGGTGCGGGATGTTTTTCATTATATATTTCTACACGGTGCTGGACCCACTGATACGTGCGCAGCGCCCCCATATAAATGAGGGCACTACACATAATAAACAATAATATCCAGCTTTTCTTTGACATTATTTATCCACGCTGATCATCTCTACGTCAAATACCAACACAGAGTTGGGCGGAATAGGCCCTACCGGACGATTCCCGTAAGCCGTTTGTGGCGGGCAAACTAATTGCGCACGCGCCCCCGGTTTCATTTGTTGCATTCCTTTTGTCCAACAGGGAATCACGTCCGTTAATTTGGTTTGAAACGGTTTATTGCGGTCGCGGGAGCTGTCAAACTTGGTACCGTCGAGCAACGTGCCTGTATAATGCACGGTAACCGTGCTATCTGCCTTGGGCGTTTTGCCAGAACCGGCGCGCGAAAGTTTAATCATTGCTCCATTATCCAGTACCTTAACCCCTTTTTCTTTTTGGAAACCGGCCAAATATTCTTGTTGTTCCTCCGCACGTTTGGCTATGATTTTTTGGGCATCTTCTTCGTACTTTTGCATGATTTGCGGTTTGTACTGTTCTACATCCGTCTGCGCTTGTTTATTAAGCAAACTATCCCGCATCCCTTGGGAAACAGCTTTGTAGTCATCTTCGTTATCCAAAATCAGTTGGCGTTTCAAATTGTCGCCCAATAAAAACCCCAACGAATACAACATTTTATTGCGTTCCGCCGTATCTTGGGAAGCATCAGAAGCTTCTTGCGCGCAGGCGGCAAGCGGAAATAAACAAAGTAAAGCTACAATTATTTTCTTCATATAAAACTCCTATTTACTGTTGAGATATGTTTCCAAACGGGCCTCTATTTCTCGGGCCGCTTGTTCGCCCGCGGTTTGCATGCTGCGGCGCAACGAATCTTCTCGACGGGTAGTGCCGGCGCGTTGGCTTACATTAAAGCGGGAAAAGGTGGCCCCTTGCGCCGCATCTATTAAACTTACAGCCGCGCTGCTGGTACACCAAATAAGTCCGTTTATCTTTTTGGAATTATACCCCTCCACTTCCGTTTGAACTTTTACGGTAAGCACTTGGTTGGGGTTTTCTTCCTGCACTACGCCAAATCCCATTTTGTTTAGTGCATCCACCACATAGGTAACCATTACGGTACTTTCACGTCCTTCTCCTTCAATCCCCACTAAAACGGCCGCCATTTTTTGTTTTAAAATGTTTCGGTACGGCCCGAAGGTCTCCGGCATATACGAACGGCTACTTTCATCTACAAATTGGTACACTTCATCCAGTTCCTTGCGCCGTTGCACTAACGGTTGCATTTTATAAGCCACTTTCAAATCAGCCAACGGGTCCGCCGGGTCACTAAATTGTGCGGCAAGCCCCCCTAACTGAGCATCGGTTTGATTGAGAAGCGGCGTTAAAACGGTCTGCGCATTTTTGCGCGGCAACACCGCCAATGAATAATAATGTTTGGCAGCGGTTTCCGGATCACGCCATGTTTTTTTAACGGAAGCATTGGCCATTAAATCTCCTGTTACTCCCAGGGCGGTTGCAGGTGTATGCTGGTGCAATTCTTGCTGCATACGTTCCAATGCGTTTTGAGCAGAATCCTTTTTGGAAGACCCTTCCCCGGCTACCACATAGTACTTAGATGCATCCCATTTGGCTACTTGGTAGCTGACTGTTTTTTTATTTAGTCCGCTGCAAGCGCTCAACAGCAACGCTGCAGCCGATAACACAATGATTTTCTTCATAACACCTCTCAATAGGCACTGCGGTGATGCAAGAACACCCGTCCGCCGCGCCCTACCGTTACATTTTTAAAAGTTTTTTCCCCTATTATATTACCATTTCTGTCTTTTAAAAACAGACGAATTTCATGCGTACCGGGAGCCACAAAAATCCGTGTCAAATGCACTTCGGCCGGCAATGTAAACCACTGACGTGTATCGGCCTTTTCAAAAGCCGCTCCCAGTATAGAAACTACCATTTCGGCCAAATCCCCGACATTTCTATCTTCGCTGGATCGTTGGGCAGCATGACGCGCTTGTACGGCCGCAATACGTTTGACGACGGCCCGCGTAACTGTACGAAACCAAATTCCCGGCATCTTTTCATCTAAATCTTGGCGTGCCAAAACAGCCAAATCGGCCATTTTTGCCAGCGGATATTGTTGCCCGTCCACCATTGCCATTGAGGAGCGGACCGCGTAATGTTGCGGCTCAAGCACAGGTAAAGCGATAGTAACGGCTGACCCCATAATCCCGGCATAAATGGCATTTTGCACTTCCGGAGCCACTTGATAGCGTGTTTCTTGCGGCGAAGAAGCAATACTCATCGCCCGGTCCCACGCCAGTTGAAGCGTTTGCGTCTTTTTAAGCGGCACGCGGCCATTGTAATGAAATAAAATAATTTCCCCCAATTGATCTGCCTGTGCGGGCACCGTAAAGTGAGCAACGGGCAGACCTTGCTTACGCATGGCATTTTCGGCATTTTGGCGGGAAATACGTGCATCGGAAACTTGCCCGACCGACTCAAAAATCAAACTGGCTACATACTGAATAAAAGGATCATCCGTATAGCCGTCTTTTTTACGCCCGCGCAAATCATCTAAAAAGAAAACGGCCTTGCGCGCTTCCACGGCGGCATCTTGTAAATTTTCCTGTTCCAAAAAATTTAGGGCACGGTAAAAATAAGTAAAAGCATGTTCATAATCAGCCACGTCGTAAGGAGTAGTCAAATCATTTACAACCACTTTTCCCATTGTAGCCGTAGCACTCTTGGTATAAAGGTCTTCTATGCGGTCTTGCGCCTGAGAAAACAAAACATCACTTTGTGATAATTGATGAGCATCATGCAGTAGCGCGGCTTTATCTAAAGCGTACAAGTGGGCATCTCTGGCCGCATACATTTTATTCTTCTTCGACTCAATATGGCTGGCAGCTTCTTCCGGCTTACCGCTTTCCATGAGTTTTTGTACGTCGGATTTATAGCGCAAAGAAGGCGCCGCACACGCGGAGCATACAACTGCCAGCCCCAACACCCATATACGCGCCTTCTTCATATTTACCAAGAAACTTTGCTATTCTTGACGTATTTTTTAATTTGTTTTTGACCGTTCCACACAATTTGATTCGTTTCCAAATTAATCATTTTCAAATTGGCTTGGTAAAAAACGAGCGATTTGCTCTTTGCTTTATCTACTACGGAGTTGAGCACTCCACTAAGCATAAAATCCGCGCCCACTTCACGGCCGAATGCCTTGCGGGTTTCTTCGCTGGCGAACTCGTCCTGATCCAAACGTTCGGTTCGTATTTCCCCGCGTTCGGCGGCAGAAGCCACAAAATCCACTTTGGCGGAATTAATTAATGCCCGTTGCATTTCTTCCACGAATACACCGGTGTTGATGTGTTCCATCGTGTTATTGAGCACAGTTCCCACAATCACCACGGGTTCTTTCCCTTTTTGGGTTAAGAATTTGGAATACCAACCGCTGTTAAGGCAGTCCGTAATCATTTCCTGGGCTACCATTTGGGCGTCTGTGTCATTCCAACCGCCGCTTACATCTTTCACGAGGTTCGTTTCCACCCTTTTTACTTTAGGAGAACACGCAAACACCAACGGTGCCGCTAGTAATACAATCCAGAGTTTTTTCATATACGCTCCTTTTCTATAAGTTTAAATCTGATACATCCATTCTATCACAAATATGTTCCCCGGCCCAAGAATTTTCTTCATAGGAACAACGCACAGTCCCGGCATCAATATCCAGTTCAAACCACTCGGGCATATCCTCGTGGTCCACCCGTACAATATGGCCGTCTTGTAAATAGAACACATAATTACCACATTTCATTGCAGGTTTTTCTTGGTTTGTAGTAGCCGGGCAAGAAACAGAAAGTTCTAATTGAGTAAAATCCGGCTGATAACTACCGTGGGAAGTTTTGTAAACAGATTCCTGGTAAGCAATTTCCCGCCCGAGGTCCAAGGCATGGCGCGCGTGGATAATCGTTTGGTGTTTTCTGTATTGCGGCCAGCCCAGGGCAATTCCAAAGCCGACGAGCATCACAACCGCTACAACTAATTTGTGCAAAATATTATGGATGTTCATAGTCCCCTCTGTTGTTTTTTATATTGTATCTTTTTTACAACAGAAGGGCCACTTTTTAGCGTTTCCAGTGGTGTTTATCGCGGTAATAGTAATAGTTGCGTAGCGCTTGCAAAAATTGTTTATAGAAGGGGTCTTTTCCCTTTGCTTCTATTTTTTGGAAGATTTCCCGCAAATCGCCCAGTTCTTCCGGTTTCAAATTAAAATCATTCTCTGCATAAACAGCAGCCACTTCTTCTTCCGCTCTCAATCCGTCAAGCGAAATCATCCCATCTAATCCTGCTCGAAACCATGCACGCATATTTGTATTTTTGGGGTCATAGTTCGTAGTGGCCAATACGGTTCCTCCAAATTTTTGACGGCGCAACTGTAACGTCAAATAAACTCCGCCCCCGTTATTGATAAGAATGTCTGTAAGGACTAAATCGTATTTTAAGTGGCTGGGCGTACCTAAAAAATTTTCAGGATCTGCATAAAAATCCACTTGCCAATCTTCCAATTCCGCTACGTGACCTTTCATCCACCTTAGCCAAAATCTACACGCCACGCTGTCCATGACCGCCGCCACTTTAAGTTGCTTGGGTAACGGCAATTTTGCGGCCCACTCTTCTTGATGAGCAAAAAAATTAGGTTGCGAGGGATCTTCAATAGGAGGAAACGGGGTCCCCAGTGAGAATTCCACATAATTAAGCGTTCGATCCGCTCGTTCTTCGGGTGTATAATTCTGCCCCACCCATAAGAGAGAAGGGATAATCCCTGTTCCAACAGCCGTCAAATATTGTTCAACATTTGTTAAATAAGATGTCGCATTCCAAAACCCCTCATCTCCGGGTTCTAAATATAAGCTTGCCTCATTAAGTTGGGTTCGTGCTTCCAGCAATTCACCATAAATACTTTCTATTTCGATTTGCGAAAAAGGGGTATATTCTTCGCCACATTGATAATAAACACGCGCATCAAAATTTTTTGCGAAAGCTTCTATTGCTTTCAAAGCACTTATATAAGTATCATAAGCTTCCTTCGACTGCCTTTGGGAAGGGTTGTACATCGAAAACCTTATATCTTTTTGCGGGGTTATTTTTGGGCGAAACGAATGATCTCTCATTTGGCAGGAAATGGTACGTTGTAATCTTCTGGACAACCCATTTACGACATTTCCGGTTATCCCCCCCCCTTTGGTAAAATGGACGGTTTTAAGGAAAAACCGGGAATGCTTACTAAAATCCCCATCATACAGACAATTATTTTGTAAATCATAAAATTATTCTTTCCTCGCTTTGAGAGCACCTTTATTGTCCAAAATTCGCAGCACACGCACAAGGGACAAAAGACCTATTTTTCCCTTCTTTTTGGACCTAGGTTTTTTCTGGGACTTTTTACAGAAAGATAAGCAAACAGATGAAATAGCCGCCCATTA
Organism: Elusimicrobiaceae bacterium; assembly: GCA_016283355.1. Lineage (GTDB taxonomy): Bacteria > Elusimicrobiota > Elusimicrobia > Elusimicrobiales > Elusimicrobiaceae > Avelusimicrobium. Next base: position 39,808 of record JAEEMS010000017.1, read on the forward strand.
ATACTAATCCGGTCGGCACGGCTACAATAGCCCATTCGCGGGATTTTATCCCTAATTTTTCGGCTGCCACAATGTTGGGTAAATTCCCTTGTACGAGCATACTGCCAAAGGCCGCCAACCCGATAACCATATAAGTAAGATCCGTCACGGAAATGGTAGGGACAATTTCGATAGCGGCCAACGTGGCATTATCAATAATAACCGATACGGCATTTGCAAAGAAAAGGACCTTCCCCCCCAAATGCACAATTGTGCTTTGCGCCAACGGCCGCAACCCGGCACTAATGAGGTTTAAGGCCGCCACGAACATATATACATGTAACGTGCGGCGCAGCATGGAAGCATAGGGCTCTTTATCTTCCCGAATATGCATCGATAAACTGGACCCGGCCTTACGCGCCGCGTATCCGCCCGCAGATGCCAGCGCAACGACCGCCGGTAAAATCCATCCAAAAAAGTGACGCAGCAGAAAGAAGAAATCCGCATGATGCGGCGCCCCGGAAAGAGCTTTGCTGATAATCAGTCCCAACGGCTCGGCCAGGGGTGTCAAAATGGCCCCCAATCCTATGGCATAACAGGCAAAAACGGTAATTTTGACCGTGGCTTCTCTCTCAAGGTTGACCACTTTAAGGACTTCCGCCAACACCAGTGCCGCCACCGTCACGCTTACCAAGGAGGACGCCATCCCCAGCAAAAGAATTAATAAGGCAAAACTGTACTGCGGCTCCAAAGCACGGAAAAAAATAAATAAAATACGGAAAATATAACGGGAATAATTATTAAAAATCACGCTTACCACAATCACAATAAAGGCGACATTCACCGGGGAAACCAGCGTTTCCTTTACAAAATCCCAACTCCACCCTCCGCTAATCGTTACCGCTACGGCCCCCACGGCCAAAAGGAATAACTCCAGGTGGCTCTCCACCCGACGAGATACCAATGGCCATACCAACAAATTAACGGCCACTATTCCCAGCAAAATATTTACCCATAAAGGAGTATAAGCAACAACATTTTCCATATAACCTTATTTTACTAAATAAACGGGACTGCTCCAATCTATTAAATAATTGAGTAAACCCTAAAATTTTAGTAAAATGAAAGAAACCGATTCTTTAAAAGGAGAAACATAGCATGAAAAAAGTATTCGTATTTGCATTTGCCGCAGCTGTGCTGTCTGTAAATGCATTTGCCGCCGATTGCGGTTGTGCCTCAACCGATGTAACCTGCATCAATAATTGTACTTTATCCCAAGTATCCGTGTTGAGACAAAAAATTCAAACAAAAAAAGAAGTGGCCATCGCCAATGCTCAAATTGCCAAAGCCGATGCCCTTTCCGCCAATGCTAACATGAAAACCAAAATAGAAGCCAACAAATTGCAATTGCAATCTGTTGCAAAAGCCCAAAAAGCACAAGCGGAGAAAAAAGAATCTCAACTCAAAGCTGAAGCAAAAGCTAAAAAACAACAAGCCAAAGCCGACGCCAAAGCTAAAAAAGAAGAGTTAAAAAAACAAAAAGAAGCAGCTAAAGCGCAAGCCAAAGCCAAAAAAGAACAGGCCGAAAAAGCAGCAAAAGATGCCAAAAATCAAGCCGAAAAGAAAGTAAACGATTCCAAGAAAAAAGTCGAACAAGCCAAGGCCGATGCTAAAGCTAAAAAAGAAGAGCTGAAAAAACAACAAGAAGAGGCCAAAGCGCAAGCTAAAGCCAAAGCCGAAGCTCAAAAAGCCGCCATTGCCCAAGCAAAAGCGGATGCTAAAGCCAAAGCCGAAGCTCAAAAAGCCGCCGTTGCCAAAGCAAAAGCGGACGCCAAAGCAAAGGCAGAAGCCGAAAAAGCTGCCGCCAAAGCCAAAAAAGAAGAAGCTAAAAAAACAGCTGCCAACACCAAAGCTGCTTTACAAAACGAAAAGAAAGCTTGGCAAAATTTAGCCAAATAAACAACTTTCCGATTGTTTAAACCGCCCCGTAACAAGGGCGGTTTTTTTATGCAAAAAAATCCCGCCCTTTTAAAGAGCGGGACATTTAAAATTGCAGCAATACTAAATTACAATAATCATCCAAATAGCTATTATCAGCAAGATAATACCGGCCACCAACTCTAATTTCTTACTTACCACCGTAGTTGAGTTCGGATTGGCCAAGTGGAATCCCACAATGGTGGAAACAAAAGTGATAACCCCCAACAAAATTACCAACGGGAAAAAAGAACGTCCCATCGTTTCCAAAGCATACCCTACCAAAAAACTGTTAAGCCCGATGATACAGGATAC
>JAEEMS010000018.1 GCA_016283355.1 Elusimicrobiaceae bacterium
AAAAATAAGCAACAACAATCAAGTTGCCTGGGCTAACGCTTAGTCCACTGCGCCTTTTGTGTTTTCCATGCGCAAAAGGGTCGCAGTCAAACCATGGAATGCGGCAAGAGGGGCGCGGTTCGTCCGTTCTTGCTTAAGACACACGAACCACCCGCAAACATGCTGTCTTGCGCTTAGTTTGCGGTACACAGCAAGACTAAACTTGTAGTGCCTGAGAGGAAAAGATGTTCGGACGGGGGTGCGAATCCCCCCACCTCCACTTTTTGTAAAAAAGGATGAAGATTTACAATTTACCTTTTATAAGGAGAAACTATGGCAGCAGAATTGAAATTTGGTACGGACGGCTGGAGAGGGATTATTGCCTGGGATTTTACGTTTGACAATGTGCACCGTATGGCCCAAGCGTTGGCTGATTATATCAACGAAAATGCCCCCAGCGACGAAAAAGGAAAAATGCCTAAAATTTTTGTAGGGTTTGACCGTCGTTTTATGTCGGATCAATTTGCCGAGCATATTGCGCATATTTTTCGCTCCAATAAAATTGATGTAACCCTTTCTTCTGTACCGGTTACTTCGCCGGTGGCTGCCTGTCTTAGCTTGAATAAATTTTGGATGAGCATTATTGTAACGGCCAGCCATAATCCTTCGCATTTTAACGGAATTAAGATTAAAATCAACGGGGGCGCCGCTCCGGCCCGTGTGACCAAGGACATCGAAGCCCTCCTGGGCCAAAACTCTGTGCTGAAATTATATGGTTATCAGCCGGAGCAGAAAGATTTAACAGACCTTTATTTTAAATATGTAGAATCTCACTCTATTTCCAAAAAACTAAAAAATTTTAAAGGAAAAGTGGTGGTGGATTACATGTATGGTGCGGCGGCCGGATATGTGGAACATTTCTTGCCGTCTAAACAAGTGATTGCCCTGCATGAAGAGCACGACCCTACTTTTGGCGGGGTTCAACCCGAACCGGTAGAGAAAAATTTAAGTGAACTTAAAAAAACCGTAGTGGCTAAAAAAGCCGCGTTGGGGATTGCTTTTGACGGCGATGGAGATCGGGTGGCCTTGGTAGATGAAAAAGGAACCTATTGGACTCCGTGCCAAGTAGCCGGTGTGGTGTGCGACTATCTAATTAAACATAAAAAATTGGACGGTCATATTGTGCAGACCGTTTCCATGGGTTATTTGCTCAAACGTATTGCTCGCAAATTCGGTTTACATTTTGAAGAAGTAAATGTTGGCTTTAAGCACGTTGCCGAGCGGATGAACTTAGACGATGTGGCCTTTGGCGTGGAAGAATCCGGCGGGTTTGCGTGGAAAGGTAATTTACCTGACCGCGACGGTTTAACACTGGCGCTGGCCTTTATTGAAATTATGGCCGCCACCGGTAAAAAAGCCAGTGAGTTGTATGCGGATTTATCCAAGGAATATGGTACTTCGGTTTACATGCGCCGCGATATTGCGCTGGCGAAATCTTTAGATAAAAATGTATTATCGGAAAAGTTGCGCAAAAAAATGCCCAAGAAAATTAACGGGCACAAAGTAGAAGAAATGCTTACTTTTGATGGGTTGAAAGTAATTTTGGATAATGACGAATGGTTGCTCATTCGTCCTTCGGGCACGGAACCGCTGCTGCGCATTTATGCGGAAACGGCTACCAAAAAAGATACATTGGCCTTATTGGATTTGGGAGAAAAAACGGCCGCTTCCTTTTGTCAAAAATAAATTATGTTAAAATTCGCCCTTGTAGACGATTCGGTAATTTTGCGTTCCGCCATTAAAAATGTGTTGGAATCCTCCGGCTATGAAGTGCCGGTAGAGGCAGATGGGTCGAAAGAATTGTTTGAACAATTACCCGGCAAAGATGTAAATGTGGTGTTGTTGGATGTGTTCTTCCCCACGGAGAACGGCTTGGATATTCTGACGGATTTAAAAGCCCGTTATCCTTCCCTTAAAGTATTGATGGTAACGGGATTGCGCAAAGACGATATTTTGGAACAAGCCCAAAAACGCGGAGCGGACGGCGTGCTCTACAAACCGTTTGACACCGATGACCTACTTTCGGCGGTGCGTCGTTTGGAAATCTGAAGGAAAAACAATTTAAAAAGCGTGCCCACAGGCACGCTTTTTTTGTGTTATGATATCAAAAACCGTTACATACGTAAATACTTAAACTCTACCACCAGTACAGCGCCAAACAATAGTACGGGTCCCCAACCGGCCAGAAAGGGGTTTATCAGCCCGTTTTCACCGATAGAAGTACACATGGAAATAAACCACCAAAATAAGAAGGCAATTACAATCGACATCAAAATATTGACAAGCTTGCTCTTGCGCCGCGTACTGATAGCGAAGGGCATGCCCAGTAAACACATGATGAGCGTGACGAGCGGTGCGGCCAATTTGGATTGGCGCACGGTTTCGGTAGCATAGTGTGATAATCCGCTTTGTTTATAAAAACGGATGCGTTTGGTTAGTTCCCGGATGCTGAGCAAATCATCTTCGGTTTTGCTAATGGACATTTGTTGCGGATTCAGTTCAATATTGGAAACTTCTTGCTCAAAATGGGTCTCGGTCGTATTGAGTGGGTTGAGGTAAGTGCGTTCGATTCCGTTGGAAAAAATCCACGCTTGTTTCTCTTCATCCCAAGTCATTTTGTCCGCTACAATCTGGTGTGCAATGTTCCACGCATTATCGTAGGTATCTACTGCCACTTTGTTCATGATTTTGGTGGACATATCCACTTCTTTAGCAAAAAGCATTTGGTTGGGAGATGTTTTGATTAAGACGTTTTCTTCCGCATGGGGGTTGAAAGTTTCCTCCGATCGTTTTACGCGGGTGTGATAAATTTCATCGGCTTTAATATTGATGGACGGAATGAAAAATTCTTGTGCCAGCAGTGTGACTGTTACTACCAATAACACACAGGCAATGATAGGGTTAAACAACTGTTTGGGGGAGAACCCTCCCGCAACGCAAGCGGTCCACTCGCCGTTTGAAACCATTTCGGAGATTACGAAGATAGCCCCTAACAAACAAGCCACCGGTATAATGGTAGCTAACCAATTAGGCACCGTTAAGATACTGTAAGACAGCACGTCCCACAACGTTGTTACACCGTTGCTCATTTTTTTCATTTTTTCAAAAACGTCACCCAACAGTACCAGAGTAGTAAAAATCCCCAGTGCAAAAAAGAAAGGAGCCCAAAATTTACGGGCGATATAACCATACAAACGCATTAGCTATTCAACCTCTTTTTCCATAAATAACGGGCCAACAATAGGCCGATAAAGATAGGTAACCATGGAGCCCAATAAGAAAGTAGTGCATACTTTTTCCCCAAAGTCAGTCCGGCTGCCCCGATACCATAGAATGTTACGATAATGATTACACTAAACAGCATACCCCAACCTTTGTTGGTACGTTTCCCAAGAGAAAATCCAATCGGGCAGCTGATGAGCAACAGTATCAAGGGGGCAATAGCCAGCACATTGCGCAAACTGACTTCTGTCTTAAATTCGTTTTGGGTACGCGGTTCCAGAGGGGTCTTGTAAATATAACGGATAAGCCGCGGTGTTCCCATTTCGCTGGCGCGTTTTTCACGTTGGCTTTCACGCGTTAGAGGAATATTCATGGTGTATTCTTTAAAATTGGCGGCGATAAAAGACGTGGGGTCTTTATCGTCCAAGCGTTGCATTTGCCCGTCCTTTAAGTGGAGTCCGATGGCGGTTTTTGTTAGGGTTACTTTTCCGTAAGAGGCATTAACTTTGGTGCTCAGTGCCCCGGAATCTTCTTTCTTGAGCAGTTGAATTTTTTTTGCTTGATTGGTGGAGCCATCCAATTCTTCGATGTAAAGTTGCCATTCCCCCAAATCTAAAAGGGTGTTGGGTTCTAAATTGATTTTGGAAATTTTGCTGCGGGCTTCTTGACGCAGATTTAACACCCGTTTAAAACAGTGAGGGGTCAGCCAGTTATTGCAAACAAAGAGCAACCCGGATAAAATCAATGCGCAAACAAACAACGGTTTGACGATGGCTTTAAAAGAAAATCCCGCTGCCCGCAATGCAATTAATTCGCCTTGTTCGCTCATGGTAGAAAGTGTAAATAAGATAGAAATTTGGAATGCCATCGGGGCGCTAAGCCCGATTACATCGGGCAACATGTTTAACAATGTCATGGCAATCCATCCCCAGCTGGTGCCAAAACGCATGGCCATACGCACGACGCGGATAAAATTGTTCATAAAAATGACAAGCGTTAAGATGCCGAGGATACCGGAAAAAAAGATGGCCCAGCTTTTGGCGATGTATTTATTGAAAATTCCGATGCGCATATAACGTCATTTTATCAAAATATGATTTGTGACGGTAGGAAAAGTTCTTTTTTCTCTTTCAAATAGAAGGAAATTTTATAAAATAAAAAAATGAGGTTTTTTCACTTTTTATGAAACTAAGCCGTCTTGCGCTTGCGTGCATACTCCTGTTGGAATTTACCTACGCGCCTTTGGCCGCGCAGACGTTGCCGTACAGCTTAGTGGATAAAGACGAATACAGCATTTTTGAAGAGGAACAAGCGGCCAAACGGGAAGCGGCACTCCTCTTGGAAGATCCTCCGGACGATGCAAACCTGTTGCATTATTCCAACGAATTCTGGCGGCAAGCGGTTACCTCTGTAGAGGGTTCCTACGAACTGGATAAAGCGCCGGAACCCATCCCGGATTTAACGCTACTCAATCCCACCCTTTCCTTACCGTTGTACGGAACCAGTGTTGCTTTGACTGGGCGGTATGTGTTGGGTTTGAAACTAGCTGGGAAACGTTATAAAAGTGATCCCAACAGCACTGTTGCGGACCGCAATGCGCACAGTTTACAAATGGACCAGCAATTGCAACTAAAAATGCAGGGGAAAATTCTGGACCGCGTGTTTGTGGATATTGATTATGATGACAAACGGGAAGATGAGAAGACGTTATCGGTAGCGTACCGCGGAAAACCGGGAGAAGTAGTGCAACTGGCTGAATTCGGGGATATCAATTTGTCACTACCCGGTACTGAATTTATTACTTACAACAAACAACTTTTCGGGGCCAAGATGCACCTGCAGCATAAAAATGCCAATTTGTACGTTATCGGGTCGCAGACAAAAGGGTCCAGCAAGCAAAAACGGTTTGTCGGTTCCAGTGTGGCGGAAATTGTTACATTGGAAGATATTTCTTACAAACGTCGCACTTACTATGATTTGACGTTTGGCGGTAATGTGCGGGCTACTATTAAAGAAGACGGCACTATTGTGCCTTCGATAGATCCCACGGCCAACGGCGAGTGGAGTAATGAAATCGGTGCGATTTCCCCGGGCACGGAAGAAATTTATTTGGATAGCAATACGACCTCTTCGGATTATGTCCCCGTTTACAAAACGGCTACGGATTATTTGGGGGGAGGTACTTATGAAGCCAAGTGGCAACTGTTAACCCGCGGGGTAGATTATACCGTGGACTATACGAAAGGATACATCACGTTCAAACGTGCGCTTTCGGCGGCCAGTGTGTTGGCCGTAGATTACGTGGGAACGAATGGACAGCGCTTGAGTGATTTGCACGATGCCAATACCATTAAATTTATCAAAACGGCCAACGATACGCCGGTTACTTCTTCCATTACGGAAACAGCCAATAAATTAGAGCTGAAAACTTTTTACAGTATCGGGGCACAAAAAATTACACAAGACAACGGCAAAGGTAATTTTATTTTGCAGCTGCTGGATGCCAACGGTCAAGCAGTTACTAATCCGTATTTCATCTATCCAACATACGTGAATGTGGATTTTGATGACGGTGTTTTTAATCTTGCTTACCGCTTGGATGATAGCGGAGTGTATGGCCCGACTCCCACATCTTCAAAAAACCAGGCATTTAAAATCCAGTATGAAAGTACGGTGAAAACGTACTTTATCGAAGCGGGGATTGTGGTCCAGTCCGAAAACGTCAAACTTAACGGCGTTTCTTTGACGCGTAACAATGATTATTATATTGATTACACTTCAGGATTTATTACTTTTTACAAAGGTGAGCAGCTAACCGAAAATTCCGTTATTGATATTACCTACGATACTACAATCGGGAATAACAGCAACACGTCCGTTGTCGGCGGGCGGTTGGATTATAGATTGTTTGAAAAAGTAATGGCGGGGGTTTCCGTGATTCGGGAAGGGGGGGAAAAGCCCGCTACCGTTCCGCAAGTGGGGCAATATTCTAAAGATTTATTGGTATATGGGGCCGACATCAACGGGAAAGATATTAAATTGGCAGCACCGCTTTCTATGGATTTCAGTGTGGAAGGAGCCCATAGCGAGAAACGCCAAAACTTGTATGGCTACGCGATGATAGACAGTATGAACGATACCAACGAGCAAGTAGCCGGTTCCCACATATTTAGAGATTGGCAAATCGCGGCCAACCCCAATGCCCGTCCTAATTTTTTGAGTGCTATTCGTTGGGACAGTGAGGATTTGCCCTCTTTGGAAATTAACCCTAATTCCATTGCCAATTACAATGACAAACAACCTGTATTGGTGTTGGATTATGACTTTACACAAGGAGAAGCGTACGGAACGGATGAGGTTTCTATTGTGTATCCGCTAAGTCAGACCGGGATTGATTTGTCGGAAAAAACGTCTTTTGAATTGACGATTTTAGGGGAAGAGGACGGCCCGCAGGTTAATTTTACGTTTGGTAATATCAACGAAGATTCGGACAGTTCCGGCGGAATGGATACGGCTTGCGGAACCCACGTACCCAAAACGGAAGATGTAAATTGCCGTAATAATTTAGCTCCCAACGAGGATATCGGTTGGCTTTATACTAATCCGGACGGCACGCAGGAGCGTTATAACCCCTTTGTGCATAACACGTTTAATTATGAATCTCAACCTAACGGTCGTATCGATACGCAAGATTTAAACGGCAACGGAAAATTTGACGATGAAAACATACCGGTAGACGGTAATTTCGGTTTTGCGGGGAGTGAAATACCCGGTTTAAGTGGCAGTTTGGCCAATAATCCTTCTTGGCAGACATATTCTATGCCGGTTACGTTTGTAGATAAAGAGGAATGGACCTCGGTACGCCACTTGCGTATCACGCTTAAAAAAGGCGGCAAATTAAAGGGGCGTATCAAAATTGCCAATATTTCTCTTTCCGGTACTTCGTGGAATCCCAATACCGAAAATCCGGGCGTGTTTTCTATTTCCGGCATTAACAACGTGGATAATAACACCTATGAGCCGATTTTTAATGATACTACCGGCGACGGGCAGCGCGTGTTTAATTACTTGTATGGTTCCTTGCAGAATTACAAACATGCGACGGATTCTTCCAATGCATTAGATCAGGCCTTGAGCTTAAAATTCAATACAGCCAGTGCTTCTTTTGCGGCCGATTGCCCGGAGGGGGAATGTTACGCCAACCGTAATTTTGCCAGTATGGATTTCAGCCAGCACCGGGAAATACGTTTCTTGTTACACGGGGCTGTGCAACCTGCCACGGGGGAACCGCTCAACCAAGACGGTACGGAATTTTTCCTCAAATTAGGAACGGAGACCAATTACGATAAAGTTATTGTGCCAACTAATTTTACCGGTTGGCGTCTTATTGCGTTACGGATGGTAGATACAAATGGGGACGGAATTGCCGATACGTTGGAGAATAATTCAGATGCGGAGTATAACGTACGGGTGGAATCTGTCCGGGCACCAAACGGCATTTTAAATTTCCGAGAAATCAGTTTGGTATTGGCCGGTGTGCAAAAACAAGAAGGGACTTCCGGCAGTGAAGGGGCCGTTTGGCTCAATGTGCTTCACTTGGCGGATGCTATCAAACAGGAAGGGGATGCCTACAAAGGGCAGGTGGATCTGAAACTAAATGAATGGGGCAGCGCGGGGGCCAAATATATCCACAAAGACAGCAATTTCGAAACGCCGCTTTCCGTTTCCAAACAACAAGAAAGCACGGAAGAAGAATATTATTTAAAAATTAACCGTATCAAGGAATTTCCGATGCAAGCCAACTTAACCCGTTCCAGTATAACGACTCCCTTGGTAACGGATACGACGGATTACAATACGGTTAGTTTGTTGGATAAAGGGGAAGTGAAACGGGAACGGGCTGTGGTGCGCGGCGATTTTGTAAAAGATAACTACCCTAAAATCGGTTTGGAATATACGCAAAACAAAACCGATTATCAGTTAATGCAACGGCAAGATAGTTCCCGCAGTTACGGTGTTACGCTCAATCATACTGTCGGCAGTTTTAAAAACATTGTAGCGGGTTATCATTTGATTGATTCTGACATTTCATACGATCGTGCACGCCATTTGGAAGCGGATACATATTACGACACGCAAGAAAATACACAAAAAATTAATATGAAAGCCACCTTCCAACCCAGCAGTAAATTTCAATTTACGCCCAACTATAATTTGACGAAGAGTAAGGAAGAGCGTACACATTTGGATACAACTTCCAGTTTTGAAGTACATTATCCGAAGGCCATGTCACAATCTACGGGGTTTAACTCCACATGGAAAATTTCCAAGTGGTTGGCTCCTTCTTTGAGCTATAACATCAGTACGGTGGAAACGAATAACCTAAATGAAAAAACAAGTGCGGACGGTAAACATACGTTTGGTATCGGGGACGTCAAAACTGTCAACCGCAATGCGGACGGCGGTTTGTCGCTTACGCTGAACGGTAACGAAATTATGCCCAACAGCAAACTATTTAATACGTTGGTTATTTCGTCCAGTTACCGTATCCAGGATGCGGATTCATGGCTGGATGTAGACAGTGGTTTTGATTCCCGCAAGGCCTTATGGATTCGGGATTCGCTGGGCGGTGTGGGAACGTTCGGGTACCGCCGCAGTTTGATTTTACGGGATACGATAACGTCCACCCAAAGATGGAATCCGTTTTCGCAATATGATTTACGTGGGGCAGCCGCGCCGCTTAAAACGCTTTCGATTATTAACAACTTTTCCAAAACTATGCAAAATAACGATCAAACGGGAACCATATATGATTCCACGAGCCGTACTTTGCCGGATGTAACCGTTTCTATTTCCGATTTTGAAAAGATGTTGCACGCGGGGCGTTGGCTGAGTTCTTCCAATTTAAAATTGCGCTACAGTCAAATCGACCAAACTAATATCGGGTCAGATACCCTGCAAAATACCCAGTACGGCGGGGATTTGCGGCTGCGGTTATTTAATTATTTCGATACGGTATTCAACTATACGCACCAAGATATTGATAAAACAGATTTGCGTGCCAATGCCGGTTTGGAACGCGTTAAAAATGATGACCTTTCTGCCCAAACCTCTTTCTATGTGAAGTCCCTGCGCGTAACTCCCAAAATTTTGTATTCCTCCCATCAGAAGAGCGTTGCTTTGGGACAAATGAGTGAAGACAGCACCGCCTGGACCCCCAGTTTAAACCTGCGTTGGGATTTCAATATACCTCGTGGCTTCAAACTACCTCTTTTCAATAAAGTGTACAAAACAACCAACCGTGTAATTTGGAACACGACGTTTACTTATACGCATAAAAAATCGCCGGTGGCGGTAAAAGAAAATTACCAGTTATTTGATGTGACTTCGGCGTTAGATTACGAATTTTCACAAAATATGCGCTTTACGCTTTCGGGCGGGCTGACGATGTTGCAGCATGCTTACGTCGAATCCGAAGATTACACCGCGTATAATGTGGCTGCCAATGTTACCGTCCAATTCTAAGTTATCTCGTTTTCTTATATCTGCCGGCCGGTGGGTGGCTCATTTCTTTTTTCCGCGGGTTTGTTTCGCGTGTAATACGGATTTGCCCAGTCAAGAAACCGCCCTGCTGTGCTCCTCCTGTCAGGCCCAATTGTTAACTCCGGGCCCGCTGATTTGCCAACGGTGCGGCGTGGTCCTCCCGTCGGGAGGGGCGCATTGTTTTGCGTGCCGCGGCAGCAAAGAACAGAAATATAAGTGTAAAGTTATCCGTTCTTCGTTTGTGTTTAATACTTCTTCGCGTGCTTTGGTGCATGCGCTGAAGTATAAAGGGGCCGACTATGTGGCCAACTACATGGGGCACTTGATGGCCCAACGGTATTCGTATTTACCGGAATTAGCCGGGGCGGAAGTCGTTATCCCTGTTCCTCTTTATCCCTCCCGTACCCGAAAACGCGGCTATAATCAAAGTGAACTATTGGCCCGTGCTTTTGCCAAAGAAATACCGCTCTCATGTAATACTACTTGTCTGGTTCGCACACGTGATACGCAAAGCCAAACTAAATTAGACCGCAAAGGACGGCTTGAAAATATGACAGGCGCTTTTGCGTGTGTGCGGCCGGAAGACGTACATAATAAAATCGTTCTGCTGATAGATGATGTGGCTACTACCGGTGCAACGTTAGAAGGGTGCGCTATTGCGTTACGTCAAGCCGGAGCCAAACGGGTGATGGCTTATACATTCGCGCGGGAAAATTAACATTTACCGTGTTGGCGCATGCTGTAATAAGTATTTTTTCCAATAATAATGTGGTCGTGAACTGCGATGTTGAACAGCCGTGCGGCTGCGATGGTTTGCTGGGTAAATTCCAAATCTTGCTCGGAAGGGGCGGCATCTCCGGAAGGATGATTGTGTACCAGGATAATGGCAGATGCTTTTGCGGTTAACGCACTTTCCACAATTTTACGAGGAGAAACAACCACACGGTCAATTAATCCGGAAGACAAGGTTTGTGTGCCGATAATTGTGTTGCGTACGGAAAGAAAAATAATTTCTACACATTCTTCTTGTTTGCCAGCCAGAGACGCTTTGCAGTAATCAATAATTTGTTGCGGGGAGCGTACTTCGATATTTTTGCGGACCGTTCCGAATGAGTAACGCTTGAAAAGGGCGCGAATCAGTTTTAGAAAATAAACGGAATTTTCCCCTATGCCGGGCACTTCCGCTAATTGTTGGGGTGAGGCATCTAATACTGCCGATAAAGAGCGGAATTTTTTAAGCAATGCCCACGCCAAGGGCTTGGTGTCTTTACGGGGGATAATATAGGTTAGCAATAACTCCAGAACCTCGTGATCCAAAAACGGCTCCAAACCGGAGGTAATAAACTTCTCGCGCAACCGTTTGCGGTGTCCTTCATGCGAAACTGTTTTCTTTTGAGTCATAAGTCCTTTTTGCCGTTCCCTGCTGTTGGTTTGGATATGGTCTAATTGTCTCTATTATACCGTTTTTAATGGTACAATAGGTATATATTTCAGTAAGAGGTCTATTATGAAAAAAATTGTAGTAATTGGCGGTGGTCCGGGCGGTTATCCGGCGGCATTGAAAGCTGCTGCCCTGGGAGCGCACGTTACATTGGTGGAAAAAGGAAAGTTAGGCGGTGTATGTTTAAACTGCGGTTGTATTCCTTCCAAATCTTTTTTATATCAAGCCCATCGTTATCAAACGGCGTGTGCGGAAGGTTTTACCGGTACACCCGATTTTGAAAAAATAAAAAAAGCCCAGCAAAATACTACTCAAAAATTATCACAAGGAATTTCTTTCTTACTGAAAAAAGCCGGGGTTACCGTTATAACAGGAGAAGGGCGATTAACGGATGAACATACGGTAGCGGTTCGTTTGCCTTCGGGTGAAATGCAAACATTATCGGCGGATGGAATCATTTTAGCAACCGGGTCTGAAGCGTTTTTGCCTTCCCCGCTGGATGCGTGGAAAGGACAGATCTACGATAATTCCAATTTTTTCACGATGCCCACGCTACCCCGCACATTGGCTATCGTGGGAGGGGGAGTCATCGGTTGTGAAATGGCCGATTGTATGAACGCCCTGGGGGTGGAAGTACATCTTATCGAATTGCAAGCACGCATTTTGCCACAGGAAGATGAAAACGCTTCGCGTACATTAACACAGGTATTTACTAAACGCGGTGTACACCTTCATACCGGGGTAAGTGTGCGTGAAATTGCACGCCAAGACGGCTGCTTTGCTTTGACGATTTCTGACGGAACAAAACGAACCGTGGATGCGGTATTGGCCGCCATCGGGCGCGTTCCCAACACATCCGGTTTAGGGTTGGAAACAATCGGTGTTACATCCACGCGCCACGGGGTGCAAGTGAATCCGCACACCTTACAACTAAAGAACAACATTTATGCGGTAGGAGATGTGAACGGACTTTGTCCGTTGGCGCATGCCGCAACGCGCCAGGGGCAAGTAGCCGCCACTAACGTATGCGGGGTGCCCGCACAATATCATAATGAACGCGTGCCGCGTGCCATTTATACCACACCGGAAATTGCTTCCGTGGGGTTTACGCGCGCGCAACTCCAAGAACAGCAAATTCCTTTTAAAAGTCACAAATCGTTTTTACTCGGTAACGGTCGCGCCGCAGCGCAAGACCAAACGACCGGATTTTTTGAAATTTTCAGCCACACCCAAACGGAAGAAGTGTTGGGTGGTATTTTGGTAGGGGCGCAAGCCACCGAATTGGTGCACGTATTAAGCACCGCATTGTGTGCAAAAATGACGCGCACGCAACTAGCGGAAGTGGTTTTTGCGCATCCCACGTTAGCCGAAAGTATCGGCGAGGCAATCACAAAATGAGCAATTTTTGCGTTGTACTCGTTCGCCCGCGTGACCCCAATAACATAGGGGCCTGTGCACGTGCGATGGCTAATTTCGGCCTTGCGGATTTGCGCGTAGTGGAGCCGTTTGCCCCCGTTTGGCGTGAGGCAACCAGCGCCGTAGGTGCCGGTGACATTATGAAAAATGCCCGGCAACTGGACAGTTTGGATGAAGCATTGCACGACACTACGTTTTCATTAGCGGCCACGGCACTACGTAACCGCGGGGTGGTACAAGAAGTTATCACACTTCCTCACTTAAATGAACGTCTTAAGAAATTGCCTACCCAAAAAGTAGCCCTCGTATTTGGTAACGAAAAAACAGGCCTTAGTAATGAAGACATCGAGCGTTGTGACGCTATTTTGAATATTCCCACGGTGGCAAAACAACCCTCTATCAATTTGGCGCAAGCCGTTATTTTGACGTGTTACGAACTTTCACGCCAAAGCAATTTTACGCCCTTGCGTACCGTACACATGCCCGATGACCAACCTACGGATGCACAGCGGGAGATGTTTTTAACGTCGGTAGAGAAACTTTGCGAAAAAACCGATTTACGCAATGATTTATCTTTAACGCAACGCAAAGCATTTTTGCGCCACGCGTGTGCGCGCCAGCCGCTTTCCGCAGTACAATTGTTTTTCTTAAAAACGTTGGTGGACCGCTTAAACCAACGGCTGTAAATTATAAATTAATTTGAAATAAAAACCGCCCTCTGCACTTTTAACAGAGGGCGGAATTATCAGTTCATTCGTTAGGTTAAGATTTATTTCTTTTTTGTCTGTTGCAATTTTTGTTTCGTTTTTTGGGTGGCTACTTTGGCAGAGTTACCATAATAACCGTAATTTTTGGCATTTAGGAGTATTTTGCCACAATCTAGGTCGAGTGGTTTGGGCGAGTGAGTAAAGCGCGCGTTCTCTTTGCGTTGTTTATCCCACGCTTTGCAGTCTTTGTATACAGATTTAACTGCATCCCGAATTTTCCTTGCTTCTTTTGCCGGAACGTTTGCATTAGGAGAAATCGGCGTTATGGCAAAATTTTTCCAAAATTTAGTACTCATAAGCCAATCCATTTTTAGAGTGGGGTTTCCGCTGAAATCATAAAGCATCATAGCGCTAAAAAGATTCCATTTAACTTGGTAGAAAGTGGCTTTGTCGTTATAAACTTTAGTGGCTTCTTCCCACCATTGTGGCATTCTCATTTTGCCCCAGTCGTGCATCTGCCGGGCAACCGTTTCAAGAAATCTATCGGGCCATATATCGTTTTTCTCGGGGACTATATTGGGTAAAACGGCTTTGAGTACAAAAGCGGTCATGGCGTAAGATTCATACTGATATGTTGCCCACTCTTTTAATTGCCGCCCTGCCCAAGTGTACCTATAGTTTTCGTAGAACTTTTGCATTTTATTGTAGTCCATATACTTGGAATTTTTCTTTAAGGCAAAATACTTTGTTGCCGCCGATCTAAAAGCTCCTATAGGGTCAACCGTGGCAACCGGAACACCTGGTTTATAGTGCCCAGGATCCAAAACGGATTCTGTTTCAATTGTATATGGTTCCAATGGGTCAAAGGAAGTTCGACATACAGTAGGGAGCTGATTCTCTTTGTACGTTTTCTTCAAACTGTTACAGTCCGGGATGGCTGCAAACACCTTTTCCATGTCTTTTGCTTTCTCTTGATTTAAATAGGAGAGCATTTGGTCTACAAGTTTTTTTTGCGCTTTTTGAGATGGCTGATGGTCCGTCCACCACATACCCGCAAAAAGTGGCGTGACAGCACACAAGGCAACGGCGCAAATTGCTAATTTTTTCATGTTTTTCATACTTCCTCCTTGTTTTTCGGACCCTGTGTTATACGTTTAACAACAGGGTACCTCGTCGTCCTCATGATGAGATACTCTTATTGTAATTGTTGCTTAAAACAATTACAAAGGAAACAAGACCCAAATGAAAAGGTATTTTGGACCTAGGGGAAAAATAGGCCTTATTGGTCCTTCCCGTTAATTGAATTCAGATACTGCTGTATCCGGCACATTCGGTTTGGAGGGCCTGCAGGCCTTTTTTGTGGGCGCCGGATTAACTGCCCCAAATACCGTATAATTTTGTTAAAATATAAAAAGACAAACAGGGGGAGTGATGGCATACAATATTCTTGTCATTAATCCGGGGTCTACTTCGGACGATATCGGCTACTACCGCGGCAATAAAGTCGTGTTCGAAGTGACGGTTCGCTATTCTATACTTGACTTGGAACCCTATGAAGGCAAAAACGTAACCGACCAACTTCCGCTGCGCCGCAAACTCATCTTAGATTATTTGTTGGACCACAACGTACCGCTCAAAGAAATTGATGCGGTTATCGGCCGTGGTGGGTTGTTGCACGCTCTGGAGGGGGGGGTGTACGCTGTCAATGAGCCGATGATTAAAGATTTAACATGTGGGAAATACGGCAGTCATGCCAGTAATTTAGGCGGTATTTTGGCACGTGATATTGCCAAATATGCCGGTTGCCCCAGTTTTATTGCCAATCCTGTTATCGTGGACGAATTAGAGCCGGTGGCCCGTTATTCGGGTATGCCGGAAAATCCGCGTATTTCCATTTTCCATGCACTCAGTCAAAAACGTGTGGCGCGTTTAATTGCCGGGAAACGCGGCAAAACGTACGAAGAAGTCAACTGTGTGGTTTGCCACGGAGGCGGGGGTGTTTCCGTCGGCGCGCACCGCAAAGGGCGCGTAATTGACGTGACGAACGGTTTTGAAGGGGATGGCCCCATGACGCCCCAGCGCAGCGGTTCCACTCCCGGTTCCAAATTGGTGCAAATGTGTTTTTCGGGCCAATATACGGAGCGGGACATCCGTTTTAAAATGCGCGGTAAAGGCGGATTAGTGGCCTATACCGGTACTTCCGATGTGAAAGAATTGGAAGAATTTATCGCTAAGGGGAAGAAACGCCCCGGCAGTTTGATTACCTGCTCCCGCACACAAGCCAAATTGGCGCTTGAAGCGCTGATTTACCAGTTGTCCAAAGCCATCGGTGAAATGGCCGTGGTGTTGGAAGGGAAAGTAGATTTTATTGCGCTTACGGGAGGGCTGATGCACAGCCAATATATCCCGCAGCGCATTAGCGAATATGTGGGTTGGATTGCGCCGCTGTATGTCTTCCCGGGCAGCGAAGAGAAAGATGCCCTGCGCGAAGCGGCACGGCGCGCGCTTGAAAACCCAAAAATTATAAAACAGTATAATTAATTCTAACGGAGTGAGGTGTATATGAAATTCAAAAGTTTTGCGGATTTGATTAACCAAGTAAAAGGAAAATCCAACCGCGTCGTTGTACCGGGGGCCAACAATAAAGAAGCCCTTACCGCCATTAAAATGGCCGATGAAAACGGTCTTATTTCGCATGGTATTTTGATTGGGCCGTTAGCGTTGGTAAAACAAACGGTAAAAGAAGTGGGACTGGACGAAAGCAAATTCGAATTTATTGATTGCGAAGATGTCCCCACGATGTGCAAATTGGCCGTGGACCAAATCTTGGCCGGTAAAGGCGATTTCTTAATCAAAGGGCTCGTAGATACCAAATACTACATGAAAGCTATTTTAAACAAAGAGGCCCACTTGGTGCCGGAAGGAGCGCTTTTATCCCATTTTGTGTTGTTCAGCACGCCCAAGTACAAAAAACCGTTTGCCGTTACGGATTCGGCAGTTGTAATCGCACCGACTTTGGAACAAAAAGTAAAAATCATCAACAATGCTGTTTCTACCATGCACAAATTAGGGTTAGCTAATCCGAAAGTCGCATGTGTGTGCCCGGTAGAAAAGGTGAATGAAAAAATCCCCAGCACCGTAGATGCAGCGGCGCTTGAGCAAATGAATAAAGAAGGGAAAATTACAGGTTGCGCCGTGGAAGGGCCGTATGATTTCTATATTTCCATGAGCGAGGAGCGCGCCAAAGAAAAGGGGATTACCGGTAAAGTGGTGGCCGGAGATGCCGACATTTTGATGTTGCCGGATTTGGACGCGGGGAACCCGCTTTACAAAGCATTGGCCTTCTTCGGGGACCACATGGAAGCGGCGGCTGTACTTGTAGGGCCGAAAATCCCTGTTATCTTGCCTTCCCGCGCCGATGACCCGAAAGTAAAACTCAACGCCATTGCGTTGTGCTCTTTTTTAAAAGATCAGAAATAGGAAATAGGGGGCGGGTTTCCCGCCCCCCTTATGAGCTATGAAAGAAAAACTGCTTGATTTTATCCGAAACCATTACCGTCATTGTCATGATGTTATTTTCTATGCTATTACACTGGCTATAATTGTAGTATGTGCGTATTTGGCCGTTCATATTACGCAGCAAAACCGGGAAAAAGAACGTACATTTTTGATTGAACGCGAAATCCCGGCGGAAGAATTTTCTATTAAAGACAAACCGATTTATGTGGCTTTGCAGGAAGCCGGGCTTTCCGCCCAAGAAATAGTACAAATTGTGGGCAAATTATCTTCGGTAGTGGATACGCGCAAACTTCAACCGCAAGATACCTATACTCTTTCCGTAGAAGACCAACGATTTATTGTGTTGTTGTTGATGCAAGGGTTTAAACGTTATTATGTGGCCAATGTGGAAGATACTTTGGTGGCCGGCGTGAGCGAGGTGGAAATTAAAACACGTGTAAAAACGGCTGCCGGTACGGTACAGAATTCACTTTTTAACAGTATGCTCAAGGATGGGTTACAAAGTGGGTTGATACTGGATTTTACGGATGCTTTTTCGTGGACTATTGATTTTAATACAGATACTCGCAACGGCGATGCGTATACGGCATTGTGGGAAGAAAATTATACCCCATCGGGGGAAATTGTCAGCCAGGATTTGTTGGCAGCTTCCTATACCAGCAATTTTGCCAACAGTACCACGTACTCGTTTTATTTTGAAGGGGAATTTTACGACCAAAACGGAAAAATCAGTAGGAAAATGTTCCTAAAATCGCCAATCAGTTTCCGTAATTACCGCATTTCCTCGCATTTCTCTTACGGGCGATTACATCCTATTTTGAAAATTCGTCGTCCTCACTTGGGAATTGATTATGCTGCTCCGGCCGGGACACCGGTGCAATCCGTAGCGGACGGTCGAGTGGTATTTGCGGGGCGCAAAGGCGGGTTTGGCAATTTTGTGGAAATTAAGCATGCCAATAATTTTACCACGATGTACGGACACCTGAGCAAATACGGGAAAGGAATCAAAGCCGGGGTGCATGTGAAACAAGGCCAAACGGTGGGTTATGTGGGGGCCACGGGATTAGCCACGGGGCCGCATTTGGATTTCCGTATTAAAGAGGGAAACAAATTTTTAGATTTCCTGCGGATGCGCAACCGTAGTGCTGCTGTGCGTGATTTGACGGGGGACAAACGCAAAGAATTTGATGAATTAAAAGTGCTATACTTAAAGGAGTTGGAGGCAGCCAAACAGCAAGGGGGCAGGACGCTCCCGGATGCTACGGAGGAAACGCATGAAGCATAAGAAAATTGCTCTAACCGGTGGCCCAAACAGTGGAAAAACAACTGCTTTGTCCGTTTTAAAAGAAACCTTTGGCCCGCAGGTTGAACTGGTACGCGAAGCCGCTACTATGATTTTTAGCGGCGGTTTTCCACGGCAAGATAATAGCCGGTATCACATCGAAGCTGCTCAAAAAATCATTTTTGTGGCCACACGCGAAATGGAAGCATTGGCCGAAGAATATTCACAAGCTCCGCTTATTGTGTGTGATCGTGGAACGGTAGATGCGGCTGTATACTGGCCCGGCGGTGTAGATGATTTTTTTGCTGTAATGGGTACCTCGTTACAAAAAGAAATGGCCCGTTACGATGCGGTACTCCATTTATCCCCGCCCACCAATCCGGCATTTTATCAATCTACGCATGTGCGGACGGAGAATTTGCACCAGGCCTTTGAAATTGATGAAAAAATTTTAAAAATTTGGGATGGACATCCGAATCGTTTGATTGTACCGGGTAAAGAGCATTATTTCGAGAAAGCGGAAATTATCAAAGATTTTGTAGAAAAATTATTCAAGGATAATCTATGAAAAAAATCGTTTTAACCGGTGGCCCCAGCGGGGGCAAAACAACGGCCCTTTCTATTTTGAAAGAGACGTTCGGCAAAAAAATTGCCCTGGTGCAAGAAGCGGCCACGTTGATTTACAGCGGCGGTTTCCCGCGTACGGACAATAGCCCTATTCACATTGTACACGCGCAGAACATTATTTTCTACACCGTGCATCAATTGGAGGAATTGGCGCAAAAAACATCGGACGCTACGTTAATGGTGTGTGATCGCGGATCGATTGACGGAGCCGTTTACTGGCCTTATGGTCCGGAAGATTTCTTTAAGGCCATGCATACTTCACTCGAAGCGGAATTGGCGCGTTACGATGCGGTTATCCATCTTTCCCCACCGCCGGAGAAAGATTATTACCAGGCCACCAACGTGCGCACGGAAAACTTGCAACAGGCCTTTGAAATCGACGATAAAATTTTGAAAATTTGGGAAAAACACCCCAACCGTTTAGTGGTTCCGCGGGAAAAGCATTATTTTGAAAAAGCGGAAATTATCAAAAATTTCGTAGAAAATTTATTGACCAAATAACAGGAGTTATCGATGTGGAATCCATTTAAAAAGAAAGGGGATCCCGCCCCGGATGTTGCGGGCAAAAAAGAGCCGTCCAAAAATGAGACAATTGAAGAACGCTTGGAACGGGAGATGGAGTCCCTCCCGGCAATGCTTAAAAGCAAATTGAAAGACCCGGCTGTTAAAAAGCGACTGTTGGACATTGCCAAGCGTATGGAAGCCGACGGCGTAAATTTTAAAAGCATCCGCCAAATGAAAAAGTGGATGAAAGATCACGAGAAAGAATTGCGTGCCGAAAATGCGGACGCACAGCCCAAAGTGGAAACAGTAGTGCATGAAGGGCCGCGTATCGGGCGCAACGATCCGTGCCCGTGCGGCAGCGGAAAAAAATATAAAAAATGTTGCGGCGCAGATAAGTAACACTATTAAAGGCCTTTGCCACTGAAACGGTGAAGGCCTTTTTTCAGTATTTATACCGATGAATATTAAAGATACTAAAAAAAGAATTAAAGAAAAATTAAAAGTCATTTGGCACTGGATAGATCCATACAAACAAAGTATTTTTTATTTTGATATGGATTGGACAGATTGGGCCTTTGTTTTCATTATTTCTATTATATTGTTTCTAAATTTAAAAAATGTATATTTGTTCTTTTTAATCTACAACCCACTTGCAATGTTATATAACGAAAGATTGCGATTTTTGTTTTGCTTTTTGCTCTTACGGTATTTTTGGGGACTGATATGTTGGTTACTATTCCCATTAGTTCTTCCAATGAGCGGAATAGTGACTGCCTTACGTTTGCAAGGGGGGCGATATGTATTACCTTTCTTACTATGGTGGCTATGCTCAGGTATAGCTACGACGGCAGGCGATTTTTTGCAATTTCGCGGTTGGCCCACGATAATAGGAAAATGCTTGCTGTTCTCTTCAGTCGTGGTATTCGTATTGGCAATTTGGAGTGCCGTTCATTATTTGCGCCACTGGTATGAATATCCTATATGCGGCGACGAAATATAACTATTTCCCCAATTTATTGATGCGGCCTTGAGCTCTGGCAGCATATTTGCCGTCCGGATGGCGAAGTACCAGCTTTCTATACATTTCCATCGCTTGTGCGGTGCGGTTTTGACGTTCATACGCTTGCCCCAGCTCGTACATAATTTCGTCGTTGCGGGGATTATTGAGGGTGGTTACCAGTATTTTTTCCAACGATTGCGTATATTTGATGTCATCGCGTAAATTCCTGCGGGCGACTTGCGCCGCTTCCAGCAGGGCTTGGGTGCGGCGTTGCTCATCCTCGGCAAATGCCATGCTGGCTTGTTGCAATTCGCGATAAGCACTATCAAAATCTTTTCTTTTCTTATACACATCCGCTTTCCCGGTATAAGCTTCGAATGCGGCGGGGGAAGATCCCAACGCGCGGATGGCTTTGTCATAATAAGCAAGGGCCGCGTCGTAGTTCCTTTCATTCTCCTCTAAGATAGCCAGGTGTTTGTATACAATGCCCGTTTCGTTGGAATCCGGATAAGTTTGTAATACTTGATTATACAAAGCGCGAGCGCGGTTAGTGTCATTTAAATGGTCTGCATAAATATCCCCGGTCAGGCGCAAGCTGGCTGCACGGTAAGGCGTGAGGGGATAAAGAGCCGCTACCTTTTGATACTGGGAAAGGGCAGCTAAGTAGTTGCCGTTTTCGCGGTGTAAATCCCCGTACCATAATTCAACTTGATCATTTTGCCCGTAGGAAGGGTAGCGTAGAAAAAAATTTTCAAAAGCGGCGGCAGCCGGAGCATAGAGTGTGCTGCCCGGCAATTTGGAAAGCGCAAATAAGACGGCCGCTTCACGCTCAACCCAAGAGGTCTCCAACCCGGCGGATAAACTAAAAGCACGCATTCCGTCGGCAGAACGGGCCGGTTCATCCACTATTTGCAATAAATCTTGAATTGTGTTTTTTTGATTAGCCAAGCTGACTTGCGGATAGAGTTTGCTTACTTTAAGCAAAGCAATCAACGCATTGGCTTTTTCCTGGGCCAGCGTGTAAAGACGGGCTTGGGTAAGGAGCACCTGCGGAGTATTTTCGTCCGCAAGATGTTGCGCGGCCCAGGTGCCCAGGTTGTCTGCCAGTGTTTTGGCATAAGCGCGTTGGTTGCGGTTGGTGGCCGCAGTCAACCCATCAGCTTGTTGTTTGTAAAAAGCCAACGGGGTCATTTCATTTTGAGCGGACGCGACCAGCGCGACACAGCAAACAGCAAAAATAAATCCGGTTTTTTTCATCGTTAGCGGTAATTCGTAAATTGAAGTTCTACACCGAAGTCATGCCCTCTGAGCAGTGCAATGACCGCTTGTAATTCATCCTTGGATTTGGAAGATACACGTAATTGATCCCCTTGGATAGAGGCGGATACCTTCAATTTGGCATCTTTAATGGTTTTGGTAATTTCTTTGGCTTTATCGGCCGGGATACCTTGTTGAATTTTTACCGTCTGTTTGGCATTTCCGCCCAATGCGGCCTCAATTTTTTGCGGTTGTAAATTTTTAAGAGCAATTCCGCGTTTAGCCATACGGGTAAAAATGATATCGCGCAAGGTATTTACTTTATATTCATCACTGGAAGATAATTTAAGCTCGTTATCTTTTTGATTGAGTTCAATATTGGAGTGGGTATCCTTAAAATCATAGCGGTTGGTAATTTCTTTATTGGCGGCGTTAACGGCCTCGCTGATGACGTTTAAATCGACTTTGGATACGACGTCAAAACTGTAATCTGCCATACAAAATCTCCTGGGGGATTGAATTTCCTATATTATACTTTTTTTTGTACAATGATTTTAAGGCAACCTGGCGGTTGCCAAATCTAGGGAGGTGGCTTCTTTTGGGCCGGCCCGCAGACGCGGGAATAATCGTATGAACATTAAAATTCGTTTAACAGTAATGAATTTCCTCCAGTTCGGTTTATGGGGTGCTTATTTAACATCCATGGGCGCTTTCTTGGCCGGAGCTGGGTTTGCAGGTCAGATTGGTTGGTTTTATGCGACACAAGGTTTTGTGTCTCTTTTTATGCCGGCGGTTATCGGTATTATTGCAGATCGTTGGGTTCCGGCTCAAAAATTATTGGGTTTATGCCATTTGTTGGCGGCTGTTTTTATGGCCGGGGCGGCTTATTGCGGAGCACAGCCGGTTATCAATTTTGCGGCTATGTTCACATGCTACACCATCAGCGTGGCCTTCTATATGCCTACGATTGCGCTATCTAACTCGGTAGCTTATACCGTGTTGCGCCAGAATAATTTTGATACGGTAAAAGTTTTTCCGCCTATCCGTGTGTTTGGAACGGTCGGTTTTATTTGTGCCATGTTGACTACCAACTTTGCCGGATTCCAAACCAGCTATACGCAGTGGTATTTTTCCGCAGTGTTGGGCTTTATTTTGGGCGTGTATTGTTTTACTTTGCCCCACTGCCCCACCAGCAGCGGGGAAGCCAGAACGTTGTCCGAAGCCATGGGGCTCAAAGCGTTTGCTTTGTTTAAAGAGAAAAAGATGGCAATTTTCTTTATTTTCTCCATGCTTTTGGGTATGATGTTGCAAATTACTAACGGGTTTGCCAATCCGTTTATCACAGGGTTTAACTCCTTGGCGGGATACACGGGTTCGTGGGGGGCCAATAACGCAAACGCGCTGATTTCCCTTTCGCAAATGTCCGAAACGCTTTGTATTTTGCTTATTCCGTTTGCCTTAAAACGCTTTGGTATCAAGAAAGTAATGCTCATCAGTATGATTGCGTGGGTATTGCGGTTTGGGTTCCTGGGATTGGGCAATCCGTCTACCGGAGTAGGAATTACCTTGTTGGTAATCTCCATGATTGTATACGGGGTTGCTTTTGATTTCTTTAACGTGTCCGGTTCGTTGTATGTAGACCAGGAAACAGATCCCTCCATCCGTTCCAGTGCCCAGGGTGTGTTTATGTTGATGACCAACGGGTTCGGTGCGGCAATCGGTTCGTTGGCCGCCGGGAAAGTGATTAACGTATTGGTTAATTCTCATTTAAATCCGGACTTGATGATAGACGGTGTTTATCCGCCGGCCATTTCTCAACAAATCATGAGCGGGTGGGCCAATTCCTGGTTCATCTTCTCCGGGTTTGGGTTGGTGGTGGCGGTGTTATTTGCCATTCTGTTTAAATACAAACACGTCCCGCAGGCATAAGGTTGCCGTGTATTTGTTTTAAGCCCTCCCAAAAGGAGGGCTTGTTTTTGTATAATGAAAAAAACCGAAAAGGAGTGTGTGCCTATGCGACACAAAGGGTTTACCCTGATTGAGATGTTGGTAGTAGTGCTGGTAGTTGGTATTTTGGTTGCAGTTGCTTTGCCGGAATATCGTAAGGCGGTGGCCAGTTCTCATTTTTCCGAAGCAGTCAGTACGCTTAGCACAATAGCAAAGTCCCATCAACTCTGTGCGATGAGTAAAGATGATTGTACGTGGGATGATTTGGATGTTTCTATTGGTTCCCAGGAAGGGAATGGCCCGCGGGAAACAGAACACTTCATTTATATGCTTAATAACCCGGGTGGATCCAAAGATGTATGGGCAAGTGCCCTGTATAAAAAAGAAGATATTTGTGTATGCCACTTGCGGACGGGGGAAACGGTGCTTGTAAACGAGTATGAAGAGGGCGGTTGTGTAGATAAAGAACCGTCTTTTGATTATGCCGATTTACTGAATATTATGGAAGTGGATTATAGTGTGTGTGGCTGTTGCTAAGAATGATTTTCCCATAAAAATCCCCGGTTTTTGCACCGGGGATTTTTTACGACTCAATATCTTATTTTGCAGCTTTGTTGGCAGCTTTTGCCAAGCGCGATTTCTTGCGGGCAGCCGTTTTCCAGTGAATTACTTTCTTTTTAGCGGCTTTATCAATGCAAGATTCAGCTTTTTTTAAATCATCTTTCAACGTAGCGGCTTTCGTTTTGGCGGAAGCTTTTACAGTTTTAGTGGCCAAGCGGATTTTTTTGGTTAAACCTTTGTTTGCAGAAGTTCTTTTTTCTGCTTGGCGTTGCGCTTTCAAAGCGCTGGTGTGACGTCCAGTTTTTAATTTTGCCATTTTTAACTAATTCCTTTGTATCAAAAATCGGTTACCTATATTGTATCTTATTGGGGAAAATGGGTCAAGACGTTTTTAATCCTTGCGAAATTGGTACAATACCCGTATGGACCCCCGTATTGATATTTTACCCAATGAACCCGGCGTTTATATTATGCGTGCCAAAGAAGGCACGATTTTGTACGTCGGGAAAGCCAAAAAATTATCAGACCGCGTGAAACAATATTTTCAAGAGTCCAATTTGTATTCACGGGGGTGGAAACTTCCGTCTTTATTACCGCTTATTGCCAAGATTGACTATGTTACGTGTTTGAGCGAGCGGGATGCCCTTGTTTTGGAAGAAAAGTTAATTAAAAAATATCAACCGTTTTTTAATTCGCTGGGGAAAGATGGTAAAAGTTACCCTTATTTGCGGTTAACCCTGTCGGAAGATTTCCCGCGTTTGCAGTTGGTGCGCAGTTATGCGGCCACGCATAAAAAAAATAAAGACCTGTATTATGGGCCCTATCCCAAAACGCACCCTATTAAAAGCTTGATGCGTTTTTTGTGGAAAAGTAAATATGCCCCGTTGCGGCCGTGCAAATGGAACTTTTCGCGAGAAAAACCGTTGGACACACGCAAAATAAATACGTGTATTTATTATCATACCGGCCAATGCCCGGCCCCGTGTACCGGAAAAATTTCTTATACGGCCTATCGCCAAATTGCCCAGCGCATGGCAGATTTTTTAGATGGAAATTTCAGTGCATTAGAGAAAAGATTGACGGCACAGATGCAAAAGCATGCCACCCGGTTGGAATACGAACAAGCGGCGGTATACCGCAATTTTCTTCATGCATTATCCCATATGCGCGAGCGGGTGTTGGTAGGCCAATTCAAGGATGAGCAAATTACCGCCGCCATGGAAAATACGGATAAACTCAAACGCTTGGCGGAAGTGATCGGGCTGAAAAAATTACCGGCGCATATTGAGGCGTTTGATAATTCGCACCTGTTCGGGCGCGAAGCCGTGGGGTGTATGGTGTGCTTTATCAACGGTGAGAAAAACCACGAACATTATCGCCGTTTTAAGATTAAAACCAAAATGCCCGCAAAAGGCGGCAGTGATTTTGCCATGATGGAAGAAAGTGTTTTTAGGCGTTTGCGTCAGATTAAGCGAGATCCTTCACAAACCCCCGATTTGATTTTATTGGATGGGGGAAAAAGTCAAATTCACGCTGCGCTCAATGCTTTTGACCGCGCCGGTATTTACATTCCTTTTATTGCTTTAGCGGAAACCCACGAGGGGATTTATTTGCCTGGAGCCGCCAAAAGCATTAAACTCCCGCTTGCGGATCCTGCTTTAAATTTACTCAGGGAAATTCGCGATGAAGTGCACCGTTTCGCGGTAACCTATCACCGTAAGCTACGGGATAAAGAAATTTTCCGCAAGTAAGGACTGCAATAAAAAAGCCCGGGGAATTCCCCGGGCTTTTTATAAGAGTATCCTTAATTAAAGTTCGTACGGCCTGTTTTTTCTTGCAGGTATGCTTTAAGACCGGTCGGATCTCCAGAGTGCGAATAGGCCTCTTGAAAGGAAATACGTTTCTGCAAGTACAGGTCGGCCAACGCTTGGTTCATGGTAATCATACCCATTTGGGCGTTGGTTTGCATGGTGGATATAATCTGTTCCACTTTCCCGTCGCGGATAAGGCTGCGCACAGCAGAGTTGGCCATTAACACTTCGCACGCCATGGCGCGGGTGCCGTCCAATGCTTGGATGAGCTGTTGGGACAAAATGGCCTCTAACACGAAGGAAAGCTGTGTGCGGATCTGCGGTTGTTGGCTGGGGGGGAACACGTCGATAATACGGTTGATGGACTGTACCGCGTCGTTGGTGTGCAAGGTAGCAAATACCAAGTGCCCTGTTTCGGCCAGTGTCAAGCATGCTTCCATGGTTTCAATATCGCGCAACTCCCCTACCAGGATGATATCCGGGTCCTGACGAAGGAAGTGCTTTAGGGCTGCCGCGAAAGAGCGGGTATCCATACCTACCTCGCGCTGGTTAACGATACTGCGTTTATGCGGATGGACGAATTCGATAGGGTCTTCTACCGTCATAATATGGTTACTTTCGTTCATGTTGAGGTAGTTAATCATACTGGCCAACGAAGTGGATTTACCGGAACCGGTGGCCCCCGTTACCAGTACAAGCCCTTTGTTTAATTTCACAATGTTGTGAACAACGGAAGGCAAGTTTAATTCTTCAAATGTTTTGAACTCATTGGGAATGGCACGTAAAGCAGCCGCCACGCATCCTTTCTCTTTGTATACGTTTACACGTAAACGGCCCAACGCTTTCAGACCGAAGGAGAAGTCCAATTCCAAATGTTCTTCGAACTGTTGGCGCTGTTCGTCAGTCATAATGGAATAAATCAGTGTCTGCGCACTTTCTTTTGTCAATACTTCAAATTGGGTGGCATACAGGCGGCCCTGAATACGAAGCACCGGCGGTACTCCTACTGCCAAGTGAATATCCGAGGCATTTTTTGCTTTCATCAATGCAAACAAGTCGTCCATTAATATCATAGTTAACCCTCTTTTTATACTTTACCAACTAAATCAAGTGTAATATTATTTAAAGCCCCCGTCAATTGTCCGGTAACCGTGTCGGCTTGGAACACGTATATGATTGGCTCTGTACGGGTTTTCGCTAATCTGTATTTTACAACATATGTACTCTTATACAAAGGTTCGGCAGACCAATTGGCTTGATATCCTTGCGTCAAATGGGTGCTATACAAACGGTTTAGATAGTTTTCCACTGTCCCGCGTCCGTTGGGAAGCGCATATTCTTTTACGATACGCACCGCTTCTTCTTGCGCTAGCGGTACGGTAATGGCCTGTGGCGGAGGCGGTGTAGGAATAGATTGCATTTTTGCGGAGGTTTTCTTGGTAGGAGATGTTACCCTTTGAGACGTGGTAGCCGCTACCGCATGAGGAGTTCCTTTCCATTTGAAATAAGGAAAAATTTGATATCCCACTCCTAAACAAACCAGTGCTAGAAAGGTACAGAAAATTCCAAATAAAACATTTCGCGTAGAACGGGTGGAAGATTTTTTTAATGAAGCAGGCAATTCTTCTTCCGGATCTTGCGCGGCGCGCACCTGTCGCTGGGCGGAGGCAATCGTCATTTTGGGAGTAGTAACTGGCACAACCGTTTGTCGGACGGGAGCCGCTACACGGGGCGTCGCTTGTTTAACGGGAACTGTTACACGGGGAGTCGCTTGCTTTACGGGAACAGGACGCGGCGTCGGTACCAATTCTTCCACTGTATCGGAAAACCCTGTCAGTGGAGTTAAAACGGAATTTGGCAACGGGATAGATCCCGTTGCTGCGGATAAAGCTACGGAAGAAACCTTCCATTGTTTAAATCGTTTTTCTTGTCGTTGCACGGCAATGGAGGAAGGTGTAGAATACGAAGGTTTTTCCTGCGGTTGATTCTCCCAGGCAGAGTGGAAATCTTCTTCGGGGAGTAGCGGTAATCGGCTTTCCGATACCCCCAATATGGGCAACGAGTGGGGAGAACGCAACGAAATTTGAGTTTCATCTGTCCGTTGGGTAGGTACCCGTTTTTGAGCAGACGTAACCGTTGTTTGCTTTTGTGCGACGGCAACATTTGTTTTTGCTTCGTTATTGGATTGCGTTTTTTCCGCAGTTATTGTTTCTTGGAGGGAAGAACGCAACGGCAAAATTATTTCATCTTTCTCTACTTGAGAAATCGGAATAGCCGAAAAAGCAAACGGTTCTTGCTTCGATACGGCATGTCTTGTAACGGTGTGGAGCGATGTTGTTTGTTCTGCGGACAATGTCAAAATAGGTTGAATTCGTCGCGCTGCGTGCGTGTTCGTTGCATTGGCAGAAGAAGTTGCTTGGCGGTTAGAAGAAGTGCGGACCGTATTTGAGGTAACCGGCTTGTCGGAAACAACGGAGTCCGCCTTGCGGTTAAAATCCTCAAACGAGGCAGCAGGTCGCCAAGCGCGCTCATTTTCGCTTTCTTGTTCCGGACAGACTAGAAAAGACGGCGAAAACCCCACCCGCTGTGCGATGCACTGTGGGGTAAGCGGTCCGATTACATCATTGCCGTCAAAAAGCCAGTATCTCATGGCGGTTTATTTGCAATACGTTTGCGCTTTTTTAATACGCGCCAGAACCGTTTCGCGGCCCATGGCTTCTAACATTTTAAACAACGTTGGCCCATGCGTGCGGCCGGATACAGCCACACGTAACGGGTGAAAAATTTGTCCGGCTTTTAAGCCGTTTTCTTTCGCGTAAGCACGAGCAGCGGTTTCCAATTCCGTGTCGGTAAATTGCGGCAAAGCAGCGTATACAGCGGCGATACCTTCCAACACTTGTTTAGCTTCCGGCTTGGCAAAAACTTTATCCAGTGCTTCTTGTTCAAATACCGGTTCTTCAAAGAAGAAACGGATTAAATCCGGGATTTCGGTAAGCAATTTATATTTTTCTTGCTCGAGGCCGATGATCTTTTCCAATTTGGCACGGTCTACCCCTTGCAGGTTGATACCGGCTTTTTCAATAAACGGCAATGCCAAATCAGTCAGGCGTGCAATAGGCGTCTGACGAATGTATTCTCCGTTCATCCAGTTGAGTTTTTCCGGGTCCATGACAGCCGGGCTGGGTTGGCAACCGGAGATATCAAATTTTTCTTCCAGTTCCCCCGGTGCAAAAATTTGTTGCGAATCACTGGTAGCCCATCCTAACAATGCCAAGTAATTCTTGAGTGCTTCGGGCAGATATCCCATGTTACGAAATTCCACTACGTTGGTGGCTCCGTGACGTTTGGAAAGTTTTTTTCCGTCCGGCCCATGAATCATAGATAAGTGGGCAAATATAGGTTCCTTCCAACCCAAAGCACGATAAATTTGAATCTGGGCCGGCGTGTTGGAAATATGGTCATCCCCGCGGATGACGTGGGTCATGCGCATGAGGTGATCATCCACTACTACGGCAAAATTATACGTCGGATAACCGCTGGTTTTTTGGATGACTAAATCGTATAAATCTTTGCTGGCAAATTTTACGTGTCCGCGGATAAGGTCATCCCATTCCACGTCTCCTTCTTGCGGCATGCGGAAACGAATGACGTATTTGCGCCCCTGTGCCTCCAACGCATCTTGTTGTTCTTTGGTTAAATGCGCACATTTGCCGGAATATTTGGGCGGACGATGTTCAGCCAAACATTTTTGGCGATTTTCTTCCAATTCTTCTTCGGTACAATAACATTTGTATGCTTTGCCTTCGGCGATTAATTGGTCAATATATTTTTTATAAATTCCTTGATCTGCGCGGATGGCTTGGTAATAGGGAGCATCCGGGCCTTTGTTGGTGCCGTCGGGCATGGGGCCTTCGTCCCACAACAAATTCATCCACTGCATCCCTTCAAAAATGGCATCTGTAGAAGCTTGGGTGGAGCGTTCCTCATCCGTATCTTCGATACGAAGTAAAAACGTTCCTTTATTTTTTTTAGCAAAAAGATAATTAAAAAGCGCCGTACGCACCCCGCCGATATGCAAAAAACCGGTTGGTGACGGAGCAAAACGAACACGTACTGTCATGTGATATCATCCTCTTTATAAGTATATATATAAATATTATACTTATTTTGCAATAAATTTTTTACAATATACTAAAAGAAATTTTCACCCGGAGCGGAGTATGTGGATTTTTTACAGTTTACTATTTTTGGTTTTGTGGGGAATGCAGGCACTGATGGGAATTTGGTTCGCTACGGTTTGGCCTTCACTCAGCGGTCGTTGGATGGTAATATATGGGCCTTTTTTATTGACGGTGTTAACACTGAGCATGATAGGATATAGTAACATGCATTACCATGTGTTGGCACGCATCGGATATTATTTGGCGTATACCTGGTTTGGGTTTGTGTTTTTAGGTTTTTGTATTTGCACTTTTTTTGTAATTTTGTATTACGTGTGTGGTGGGTTGCACCTCCCGCGCAACTGGATGGGAACTGTTAGCATGGGGGTTTTGTTAGTGGTGTGGGGAATGTCCGTGTGGGGAGGATTCTCTTCCCCAAAGGTAAAACGCATTTCGTTACAAATCCCCAATATGCCTAAAATGAAAATTGCTTTGTTGGCGGATTCTCACTTGGGGATGGGTGTATCGTTGCAACGTTTTGATAAAGCCATGACACGATTGGAACAGGAAAAGCCCGACGTGCTTTTTGCGATAGGAGATATTTTTGAGTACGGTCCAGACCGTGCGCAATATGCTGCGCGCATCCGGCAAGTACAACCTCCGCTGGGAGTATACGGCGTGTTAGGGAACCACGAGTACTACGTTGGTTATGGTGACAGTAAATCCTTTTTTCAAGAATCGGGAATTACTTTGTTGGAAAATGCTTCCACTGTTTTGGCGAACGGAGTACAAGTGGTCGGTTTGAAGGACATTGTGACGGCCGGCGTTACGGAAAAAGAAGTGACGGAGGTGTTGGCACCGTTGCCCAAAGAGAAGCCGACCATTTTGCTTTCACATACACCCAAATATGCCGAAGTGGCCGCCGCAAACGGCGCAGATTTAATGTTCAGCGGGCACACGCACAACGGGCAGATATGGCCGTTTAAGTATTTGGTGCGTTTGCAATTTCCGCGTGTGTATGGTTTGTTTGACGTAGACAATATGAAATTTTACATAACATCGGGGATGTTTTATTGGGGAATTCCTCTGCGGTTTTTGACATCGGCCGAAATCCCGATAATTGAGGTAAATTAATGCGAAAAATTTTACTTTTGCTGTTAGGGTTGTGTAGCTTGCCGTTGGGAGCGGTAACATTTGAGGAACTCACACCGGAAGAAAAATTGGGGCAAACGCTGGTTGTGTTTGTGGACATAGATAGTGCCGAAAGTGTGCGTCCGGTTATCGAACAGGGAAAAATCGGTGGGGTGCTTATCCAATGGGGAAATTATTCTTTGGAAGAGACACAGCGATTGGTTAGTAAATTGCAAGGTTGGGCAAAAAACAGCCCCCATAAAGTACCTTTGTTAATTTCGATTGATTATGAAGGCGGTACGGTGTATACTCCCATTACGTTGGGGTTTGATTACTTGCCTACGAATATGATGTTTGCCGCTGCGCAAGATGAAGGAAAAGCGGCTACAATTGCTTATTTGGCCGGGAAAGAATTAAAACGGGCCGGTGTGCATATCAATTTTTCTCCGGTGCTGGATATTAATAGCAATCCTCATAACCCGATCATCGGGGTACGTTCGTTCGGTTCGCGGGCGGAGGATGTAAGCAAGATGGGGATGGCGCTTGTGCATGGCTTTAAGGCCGCCGGTATTGTGCCGATGGTGAAACATTTTCCGGGACACGGGGATACGGCCGTAGATTCCCATTATGCGGTACCGGTTGTACAGGCCGATTTAAAACAGTTGGAAAAGGAAAATCTTAAACCTTTCCAAGATGCAATTGATAATCAGGTGGAAGGAATTATGACAGGCCACGTGATGTATCCGGCTTTGGACAACAAAGATATTGCCACTTTTTCAAAACCGATTTTACACGATTTGTTACGTAACAAAATGAAATTTAAGGGGCTGATTGTAACGGACAGCTTAGATATGAAAGGGGCTACTTCTTATTGCACGATTTCCGGTTGTGCCTTGCGTGCGTTGGGAGCGGGGGCCGATATAGTTTTATTGGGACGTTACATTAAGCCGGCGCGTGTATTCAATGAAATTTTTGCCGGAGTAACACAGCAACATCTTACCCCCCGCGTAGAAGAATCTGCCCGCCGTGTGTTTGAGTTTAAAAAGAAGTTAGGGCTTTTTTCCGTAGAGAATCCGTTTCGGGAAGCGCCTTCTTCCCAGGCCTATCAAGCGGCTTTGTCCAGTATCGGGGACAAAGCGGTTACATTGGTGCGGAACAGGGCCGGCCTTTTGCCATTCACGTGGGAGGACCCGAAGAAAAAACCGACGGTATGTGCTGTTTTCTTTGCGCCGGCACGTTTTGCGGATCAATTAATGAGTTTGAGTCGGCCCTTCTTAGAAAAAGGGTGGAAAGTACGCTCTTACAACGCGGCACTTACTCCGAAAAAACGGGATTTGGATCGTGCTTCCCAATGTGCCAAGGGAGCCGATTTGCTCGTTGTTACCAGTTTACAATGGGCGGATAAGATTAACTCCAGTCAGAAAAGTGTTATTGATGCATTGCTCCAAAAAGAGGTTCCCTCCGTATTGGTTTCCACGATGAGC
This sequence comes from Elusimicrobiaceae bacterium, assembly GCA_016283355.1. GTDB lineage: Bacteria > Elusimicrobiota > Elusimicrobia > Elusimicrobiales > Elusimicrobiaceae > Avelusimicrobium. Next base: position 32,652 of record JAEEMS010000018.1, read on the forward strand.
CCGTACGATATTACCTATTATCCGCAAGCCCCTACGGTATTGGCTACATACGGGGTAAACAAGTATGTATTGCAAACCACGGCGCGGATTATTTTAGGGGAAATCAAACCGCAAGGAAAAATACCGGTTGTGATACCGGGAGTTACTGAGAGCGCTTCCGAGAAGTAAAAAATTCGTACACGGCGGGCAAAGCCGAAATTACGATAATTACCACAATTACATAATGAAAGTGTTGTTTGACGACGGGCAAATCGGCAAAATAGTAGCCGCCCAACGTGAACAACAACACCCACAGGGCTGCTCCTATAAAGTTGTAGGAAGCAAAATGCAGATATGTCATTTTCCCAATACCGGCCACAAACGGTGCGAAGGTGCGGATAATGGGAATGAAACGTGCTAAAATAATTGTTTTTCCGCCGTGTTTCTCATAAAAAGCATGGGCTTTATTTAAGTGATCTTTGTTGAGAAACCGGCTATCTTGTGCGGTAAATACCTTAGGCCCCATCCACTTGCCGATTTCATAATTACAAAAATCACCCAACACAGCCGCTGCAAACACCACCGGAATTAAAACGAGTAAACAAATGGGGCTACCTTCTACTGCTGCCAGTGCGCCACAGGCAAACAAGAGAGAATCTCCCGGTAAAAATGGGGTAACTACCAACCCTGTTTCGCAAAAAATAATCACAAAAAGCACAACGTAAAGCCAGGCACCCATTATGCCGGCCCACGAGGTAAGGTGGACGTCCAAGTGCAAAAAAATATCAAGTGCTTGTCCCAGTAATTCCATAGTTATTTAAAAAGCGTTAATAAAATTCCTTTGAGTGTAATTTTAGGATCTGCCGAGGAAGAAGATTTAAAAGCCCCGTCAGCGTCGATGATACGGTTGAGGGCTTGCTCAAAATTTTTGGCGGGAGGGAAGCGACGCGCTGCGCTGACCAAACGGCTTTCCCAGGGCATTAGTCCCGCTGTATGCAAGATTTCGGCAGGAGAAACACCGGCTTCACTTAAACGTTTGATGCGTGCCATTTTTAAAATAGGGTATGTCATTTTGCTCAAAATACCGATGGGCTCTTCTCCGTCGTCCACCAGTTTATCCAACAAAGCCAAAGCACCGGTTTTGTTGCATGCCGTAATCAAGTTAGCTAATTCATAAGGGTTTTGTTCTTTATTAAAACCGATGCAATCCAGTACATCTTGGCGGGTGATTGTTTTATCGGTGCGGTCCAAGGTATAGAGATAAATTTTTTCAATTTCATTTTCCAGGGCGGCCAGTTCGCTGCCGACACTCTCACACAACAAATCCACGCTTTCAAAATCGGGGCGGAGTCCTTTTTCCGTTAATTTCTGACGTACCCATATCGCCAAAGCATCCGCCTTGAGTTCTTCAAAATTAACCACGCGCCCGTTATCGGCACAGACCTCGGCCAGTGCTTTTTCCGTTTTCATTTTTTTACTGTCGTTGTGGGTTAAAATCAGGGTGGTGGTGGGAAGAGGATGGTCCAAATAGGCAATAAGCGCTTCTTTGGGTTCTTTGCGTAATTTTTCAATACCGGTTAAGATGAGCACACGCACTTCGGAAAATACAGGGGCTGTGTTGGCTTGCGCAAGTACGTCGGAAAGGTCGGCCTTGTCGGCCTCGCTTTTATAAAAATTAAAATCATCGGGATGCAGGGCTGCTTTGATTTTTTCAATTACTAAATTTTTGCGATAAGTATCTTCTCCCGTTAACAAGTAAACGGGGGAAAAAGTACCTTTTTCCAGCTCTGCATTTAATTTTTCTGCCGTGATTTTAGGCATACTAATCCGTGATAGTGGTATACTGCGGGTTGTTTTGCACCTTGCGTTTGTTTTCGCTCATAACGGAGCCAAATCCTTCTACGGTGCGTTTAACGATATCTTTGGATAATTTTTCAAATACAACGTCCCGTGCTTGTACTTCGGTCATACCGCCGGGCAAAGTAGAAGCCGCATAGATTTGCGTACCCAGAAAAGCCGGTTCGCGCCAAACGGGTTCATCGGTGGTTTTATCCATTAATACCACGTCCAACCAAATATCCATACGGTATACCGTTGGGATGAGTTGACTATCGTATTGAATCGGTACATTTAAATAGCGGGAAATGGTAGTAACTACTACCCCTTGTGCGCCGTTATTTTCAGCTACCATTTGATAGGAGCCGTTTCGTAAAAATTCATCGTAAAGCTCGTTGTAAAATTTATCTTCCAACGCAAAAACTTCCGTGCGATTCAAAATCGGGCGTACAGCTATTTTCTTGATGTGTTGGGGCATAATTTGGGCTTGCGGGGTGTAAATGGCCCCTTCGGAGGCACAGGCCACCAACGCGCCGCATGCGCACAGCGCAAGTAAACACTTTTTCATATCGACTCCTATTTTTGAGGTACGGCCACAATGCTAACCATCCGGCCGGGTACCACAATTATTTTTTTGATTTCTGCATTCTTTAGATGATATTGTACTTTTTCGCTGGCCAGAGCTGCTTTTTCGATGGCTTCTTTGCTATCGGTGCGCGATACCGTAATCCGGTCACGTACTTTACCGTTGATTTGTACACCGATATCCAACGTATCATCTTGCAGTAAATTTTTATCCGCCACGGGCCAAGCGGTTTGTACAACAAACCCGGTATATCCCTTGGTTTGCCAAATTTCCTCTGTGAGGTGGGGGGCAAAGGGATGTAAAAGTTGCAAAAATAGTTTGAAAGTATCTTCGCTGAGAGTAGGCAGTTTGCTTAAATCGTTGAACAATACCATCAGTGCCGAAATAGCGGTATTGAAACGGAAATTTTCAATATCTTCACCTACTTTGGCAATAGTTTGGTTTAATAAAATAGCTGATTTTTTGGGGAGGAGTTCCTTGGAGAACTGTACGGTTTCGCTCCAACCGTAGACACGCTTGAGGAAACGGTTGATTCCTTCAATTCCTTTCATATCCCACGGTTTTTGCGCATCAAAAGGCCCCATGAACATTTCGTACATACGGAACGCATCTGCGCCATAATCCTTTAAAATATCGTCGGGGTTGATGACATTTTTTTTGGATTTGCTCATCTTTTCTACCATAGAAGAAAGTTCTTCTCCTGTGGTCTTCAAAAATGCCTTTCCGTCCTTAAAATCGATTTCGTCATAGGCGTGGTAGTTGCCCATTTTATCCCGGTAAGAGAAGGCCAAAATCATTCCCTGGTGGCGTAATTTTTTGAACGGTTCCTTGTGTGATACAATGCCCAAATCAAAAAGTACCCGATGCCAAAACCGCGCGTACAGCAAGTGCAACACGGCATGCTCTGCCCCACCGATATAACAATCTACGGGGTCGTAGGCCTTTTCGATGGCCGGATCTACCAAAGCAGTATCGTTGTGAGGGTCCATGTAGCGTAAATAATACCAGCATGAACCGGCCCATTGAGGCATGGTGTTGGTTTCGCGTTTGGCCGGGCCGCCACATTTCGGACAAGTGGTGCGAACCCAACTTTCCACAGTGGCAAGAGGGGATTCGCCGGTACCGGAGGGTTCAAATTTCTCTACTTCCGGCAAACGTAACGGCAATTCACTTTCCGGTAAAGCCACCACCCCGCATTTTTCACAATGCACAATCGGGATAGGTTCCCCCCAATAACGTTGACGGGCAAATACCCAATCGCGCAGTTTGTAGGTCGTTTTGGCGTTACCCGCTTGATGTTCTTCCAACCATTTAATCATGGCGGCTTTGCTTTCTTGAACATGCATTCCGTTTAAAAAACCGGAATTGATCAGTTCCCCGTCTCCGGTAAAAGCTTCTTTTTCAACTCCTTGTTCACTTTTAATGACTTCAATGATAGGTAAATCGAATTTTTTGGCAAATGCGTAGTCGCGCTCGTCGTGTGCAGGAACGGCCATAATGGCCCCTGTACCGTAACCCATTAACACATAGTCGCTTGTCCAAACAGGAATTTTTGTATTGTTGACGGGATTAATAGCGTAGGCCCCTGTAAAAACGCCAGTTTTTTCTTTATTGATTTCCCCGCGTTCCAAGTCGCTTTTCTTAGCAGCTTCTTTTTGATAAGCAGCTACGGCTTCTTTTTGCTCGGGAGTAACAATTTTGTTTAAAATGGGATGTTCGGGAGAAACCACCATATAGGTAGCCCCGAAAAGAGTGTCTGGCCGGGTGGTGAAAACGGTTAACGTTTCATCGTGCCCTTCTACCTTAAAAAGCACATTGGCCCCGTTGGATTTGCCAATCCAGTTCTTCTGCATGGTAAGGGTGCTTTCGGGCCAATCCAGTTCGTCCAACCCTTCTAGCAATTGTTCGGCATAGTCCGTGATTTTTAAAATCCATTGGCGCAGTGCTTTACGCTCGATTTCATGCCCGCAGCGTTCGCATTTCCCGTTGAAAACTTCCTCGTTGGCCAATCCTGTTTTGCAGGACGGGCACCAGTTAATCGGTACGGTTGATTCGTAGGCAAGCCCCTTTTTGAAGAGTTGCAGGAAGATCCATTGTGTCCACTTGTAATAATTGGGGTCCGTGGTATCAATCTCGCGGTCCCAATCGTAGCAAAGGCCGATGGATTTAATTTGTCGTCGGAAATTGTCGATATTTTTTTGAGTTGTGATTTTGGGATGCACGCCGGTGGCAATGGCATAGTTTTCCGCAGGTAAACCAAACGCATCCCAACCCATCGGGTGCAGTACATCATACCCGTTCATCCGTTTGTAACGTGTTAAAATATCAGAGGCGGTGTATCCTTCCGGATGTCCTACATGCAAACCGGCTCCTGACGGGTAAGGAAACATGTCCAAACAATAAAATTTTTTAGCACGGGGCATTTTAGGGCTGGCGAAAAGATGCTCTTTTTCCCAGCGGGCTTGTTGTTCTTTATCTATTTGCGGAAAAGTTTTCATATACCATACATTTTACCATATTCGTACCGGTAACGTTTTGCATTTGGGATTGGCGTTGCCTTAGACAACGGATTTAAGCAGAGAGCGGCACATTTTTCCTCCGCGGAAAATAAGTTACAATATAACTATGAAAAAATCATTGCAAAATATTTTTAAAGGTACATGTATCGCCGCTACGTCGGTTTTGGTGGTGGGAATGATATTACTGCGCTTTATTGCGCTAACGGAAACGCCTCTTTATGACGAGGTTTATTCTTTGGTAACGGCCGATCCGTCTATTCCGCTTTCTACGGTTTGGTTTAATATCCTATTGCAGGATGTTAATTTGCCGTTATTTAATTTGGCACTGCGTGCTTGGGCCTGGATAGTGCCCAATACGCTGCCTTGGATGCGGTTATTCTCGATTTTGCTGTCGTTGGCTACTTTGCCAGCCGTATGGTTTTGCGCTCCGAAAAGTTGGACAAAGTTTGCAAAAGGGGTGCTATGCAGCTTGTTTGCCTGCTCTTTTATTATGACGTTGTTTGCCCATATCATACGAAGCTATTCCATGGGGATGTTGTTTACGGCCGTGTTTACCTTGCTTGCCTTGCGGATTTTGGAAGCATTTATTACAAAACAGAATGTTTCTAAAAAATTATGGGCCGGATTCTTTATAACAGGATTATTGGGGGCCTATACGCATTTTTTTGCTTCCGGGTTGTTTTTTATAACGGGATTATTTTTGTTTTGCTATGCTTGTGCTTATAAGCGTGACCGTTTGTTGGTGTTTTGTGCTACGGGTCTGTCCTTTTTCTTATGGATTCCGTGGTTGCTTAACACGTACCAGACGATGGGTCATTTTTCGGCGGATTGGTGGTATAGCACACCCAAGATGTTGGCTTCATGGAAAATCCTTACGTATAACTTAGGGTCGGAACCAATGTTAGCGGGTTTACTGGGGTTGGTGGTAATCGGATTTGTTTCCGTCGGATTTCACGAGCGGCCTGTTTTTAAAAAAGTACCGGAAGTAATGTTGCCGTTGTTTCAATTAGTCATGTTGGTGTTAGTAGTGCTGGTTGTGTCGAAGCGTTACAACTTGTTTATGGAGCGTTATTTTTTGATGGTCCTGCCGAATGTTTTTATTTTGTTGACGGGATTATTTGTGCACCTTTGTAAACGTTGGATGGGTTTTGCAATACTTCTGCCGGTATTTTTGTATGCAAATTTTGCATATTTTCATAATCATGCCCTTCCGCGCCCGAATGAATATACCGGATTGACGGATTCCTTTGCGTATGTGGAAAAAGTAAGTCCCTCTAAAAAAGTTCTCTTTTTTATGGCACCCATTTCATACCCCAAGGCCTCGCAGGAACCTTTTGTGCGCTATTTTATCAATCCTGCTTCCAATATAGAACTGATTCCGTTTAATAACGAAACCTTAAAATTGATGCAGGCACCGGAACGTTTGCCGGTCGTTGTTCCGCTGTGTGCATTACAGCGGTTGCTAGACCTATCCAACGGTTCTCATTTTAAAATACCCGAACCGGTGGTTGCGTTTGGGCAAACGTGTATTTTGCAAGAACCTGAAGAATGAACGCATTGTTAGAGGATTTTAAAAATCATCTTTCTTTTGAACGGCAACTTTCGCCCAATACGGTAGCATCGTATGGGGCAGATGTTGCCGCGTATTTGGAATATTGTGAAGCCAACCAAATCGCACCTGAACATGCTCAACCGGCTTTTTTGGACCAATACAACTATCAGCTGCGTGTAGTGCAACGGTTGGAAACTTCCAGTGTGTTCCGCAAAATGGAAGCCGTAAAAAGTTTTTATAAATTTTTACTTATCGAGCAACGTATTAAGGAAGATCCCACGCGTTTTCTAAAATCACCCCGGTTGCCGCAGACGATTCCGCACCAACTTTCCAGAGAGGAAATGGAGCGGCTGTTGTCATATCCGGCGCAGACATTTGAAGAATTACGTACGGTAACAATTGTTGATTTGCTCTATGCGGCCGGACTGCGGGTAAGTGAATTAATCCGCCTGCGGTTGGAACATGTTAATATCCAAGAAAGGTGGGTACTGGCCTACGGAAAGGGCGGAAAGCAACGCTTTGTGCCGATTCACAAAGAGGTCTGCCGCCGGTTGGAGCAATATTTAAGTGCGCGTGAAGCAAAGTTTGCCTCCAAGACGCAGGTAGATTCCGAATTGTTTTTAAATAAAAATGGACGAAAAATCAGCCGCGTGTCCGTTTGGAAAGATTTAGCCGCTTTAGGTCGTAAAGCCAATATCTCGCAACCGTTGCACCCGCATTTGTTCCGTCATACATTTGCCAGCCACCTTTTGCAAGGGGGGGCCGATTTGCGAAGTTTGCAAGAAATGCTTGGCCACGCAAACCTGACTACTACCCAAATTTACACGCACCTGGATGTAAGCGATTTAAAAGAAAAACATAAAAAATTTCATCCGCACGGGTAATTTTGCTATACTGATTCTATCTAAGCAACTATAGGAGAAAGTGTGAAAGGATTTACATTATTAGAATTATTGGTTGTGGTGCTTATTATCGGTATTTTGGCAGCCGTTGCGTTGCCCCAGTACCGCAAAGCGGTGCTTAAAGCGCGTTTTTCCGAAGCGATTACCGTTTTAAATTCCATTAAAAAAGCACAAGAAGTTTGTGCAATGGAATACGGAAATTCGGACGAATGTAGGGGCTGGGATAATCTGGCTATCGATATGAATAATTTTATTTCTTCCAATAATTTTATTCGTACAAATGATTTTCTTTATGGTTTGTCTAATCGGTATGGAGTACAGGGGCCACAGGCCTGCTATTTGAAAGAAGATGTTTGTTTATGTTACTATGACGACAGTAGCTTTCTCAGTAGGGATTACTCCAAAATGAAGTTATTTATAACACAAGATTATAATGGACCTATTACCAATATTACAACACCCGCCAGCGTAGATTATGCAAGACTTCTTGATCTGCCGACGGGAGAGGACTCCACTTTCGGCATGCCGGCGTGTGTAGCAGATGTGTGGTTATAGTTTTACTGCTTCGAAAATAAAAAATCCCCCGGTTTTGCCGGGGGATTTTTTGTTTGGTTAGATTTTTATTTCTTTCCTGCCTTCACTTTTACAGGTTCGGCTTGTGCCGGTTGTCCGTTGTAGTGATGGCCTAAATACTTGACGTAGAGTTTATCTTCTATTTCGGCGGCTAATTCGGGGTTGTCTTTTAAATACTGGCGGGCGTTATCGGCGCCTTGACCCAGTTTTTCTTCCCCATAGAGGAACCAACTTCCGCTTTTTTCGATAATGCCGGCTTCTACGCCTTTGTCAATGATGCAGGACTCACGAGAAATCCCTTGGCCCAAAATCATCGTAAATTCGGCTTGGCGGTAGGGCGGAGCCACTTTATTTTTGGTTACTTTGGCCCGCACACGGGTACCGATAACTTCGTCGCCTTTTTTCAAATTTTCAATACGGCGTACATCAATACGTACGGAGGCATAAAATTTGAGTGCCAACCCGCCGGGGGTCGTTTCCGGATTACCGAACATAATACCGATTTTTTGGCGTAATTGGTTGATGAAAATAATGCTTGTTTTGGTTTTATTCAAAATGCTGGTCAACTTACGCAAGGCCTGGCTCATTAAGCGCGCTTGTAAACCGACGTGTGCATCACCCATTTCACCTTCGATTTCCGCTTGCGGTACCAAAGCGGCTACCGAGTCAATGATAATCAAGTCGATCGCGCCGGAGCGAACGAGTTTCTCGGCAATTTCCAGGGCTTGTTCACCGGAATCGGGTTGGGAAACCAACAATTCGTCCACATTTACACCGATATGGGCGGCGTAAACCGGATCCAACGCGTGTTCCGCATCAATGAAAGCAACGGTTCCGCCCAATTTTTGAGTTTGCGCTGCTACATGTAACGAAAGCGTTGTTTTACCGCCCGCTTCCGGTCCGTAAATTTCAATTACGCGCCCGCGCGGTAATCCACCCACGCCCAGCGCCAAATCCAAAGACAGGGCTCCGGTGGGGATGGCTTCCACGTTTTTCACGCTGCCTGCCCCTAAGCGGCAAATGGCTTCTTTGCCGAAAGCTTTTTCAATTTGTCCCAAGGCCAAATCGAGTGCTTTTTGTTTGTTTGCGTCCATTTCAATCCTCCTACTTAACGGGTTATGGTTTCTTTTTTTCCTGTCGCCACACCGGAGAACGTGAGTTTTCCGGAGTTTTTGTCTAAATCTACTTTTATTTTAGTGTGGGCCGGGTAACGGCTGACTAAAATGTTTTCAGCCAACGGGTCTTCCAGTTCCCGCTGAATTGTACGCAAAAGGGGACGCGCGCCGAATTTCGCATCGAATCCCTTTTCCACTAAAAATTCTTTGGCGGCCTTGGTCAACGTGATGGAAAGGTCACGGTCGGTCAATTTATCGTTAACACGTTTGAGTGAAAGGTCCAAAATTTTTCCAATGTTTTCTTTGGACAACGCATGGAATACTACGATCTCATCAATACGGTTGATAAATTCCGGGTTGAATGTTTTTTTCACTTCGTCCATCACATTTTGACGCATGTCTTTGTATTCTTCCTCTGCGGATTGTGCGGCGGTAAAACCCAACGAATTGCCCTTGTTGGTAATTTCACGTGCTCCCACGTTGGAAGTCATGATTATCACGCAGTTTTTAAAACTTACTTTATGGCCCAAGTTGTCAGACAGAGCTCCTTCGTCGAGGACCTGTAATAAAATGTTGTAAATGTCGGGGTGTGCTTTTTCCAATTCATCCAACACCACCACGCTGTAAGGGCGGCGGCGCACCGCTTCGGTCAATTGGCCACCTTCCTCGTACCCTACATAGCCGGGCGGCGCCCCAATCAAGCGCGAAACCGCAAACTTTTCCATGTATTCGGACATGTCCATACGAATCATGGCTTCTTCATCTCCGAATAAGAACGTTGCTAAACTCTTAGCCAACTCGGTTTTTCCGACGCCGGTGGGCCCTAAGAATAAGAAACCACCAATCGGACGGTGGGGATTGCCAAGCCCGGTACGGTTGCGGCGAATGGCTTGTGAAACGACTTTCACGGCATCTTCTTGGCCGATGATACGCTCATGGAGGTGTTCTTCCATGTGTAAAATTTTGTCGGTTTCGCTTTGTGTCAAGCGTGTAACGGGAATTCCCGTCCACTTGGAGGCCACCAGCGCAATATCTTCCTCTGTTACTTTCGGCAAATCTTTGCTACGCTGTTGTTCGAACTCCTGTTTCATGTGGTCGATGTATTCTTTCAAGCGCGTTTCCGTCGCTTTGGCTTCGGCTGCTTTCTCAAACTGTTTGGCCGCCATGAATTTTTCTTTTTCTTCCACAGCTTCGCGATATTGGGCCTGTTTTTGTTTGATTTCCGGTGGCAGTACGGCGTTGGCTAAACGGGCACGTGCGCCGGCTTCATCGAATAAATCTAATGCTTTGTCGGGCATGGCGCGGTCGTTGATATAACGGTCGGCAATGGTGGCCGCGGCACGGATTGCGTCTTCGGTGTAAGTTACCTTATGGTGCGCTTCGTATTTGGCACGTACCCCTTTCAAAATAGTAATCGTTTGTTCTACATCCGGCGGGTCTGCCACGACGGGCTGAAAACGTCTTTCCAAAGCGGTGTCGGCCTCAATGTATTTACGGAATTCGTCGAAAGTAGTGGCTCCGATACATTGTACTTCTCCGCGGGCCAAAGCCGGTTTTAACATGTTGGAAGCATCGATGGATCCTTCCGCGGCTCCCGCGCCGATAATGGTATGTAATTCGTCGATAAATATAATGGCATTTTGAGCGGTAGAAAGTTCATCAATAATATTTTTAAGGCGTTGTTCAAATTCTCCGCGGTATTTTGTTCCGGCTACCACCGATGCCAAATCCAATGCCAACAAACGTTTACCGCTGAGCACATCCGAAATTTCTCCGGCGGCCATTTTTTGTGCCAATCCTTCCACGATAGCGGTCTTCCCTACGCCGGGTTCTCCGATTAACACCGGATTGTTTTTAGTGCGGCGGGCTAAAATTTGTACCAACCGTTCGATTTCATCTTCACGGCCGATGACCGGATCAAGCTGGTGTTTGGCGGCCAAAGCGGTTAAATCGCGTGTATATTCGTCGAGGGTTGGAGTTTTTGTTGTTTTGCGGTCTTTTTTAGTTTGTGTTTGGGATTCTTCCGGCAGGTTAATATCCGCCATGCGAGAGGTAGAATTTTCTTCTTTTTCCGTTTCTTCGTCGGTATTGACCAATCCCATGGCAGCTTCTCGAATGAGAAGTAAATTGGTGCCTAAATTATTTAAAATACGGCTGGCCATGCCTTCTTCTTCTCGGATGAGCCCCAACAAAATATGTTCGGTGCCGATATGGTCGGAATTGAGCAGTTGTGATTCTTCTACGGAGAATTCCAACACTTTTTTGGCACGCGGGGTAAACGGAATTTCCCCCAACAACATAATCGTGTCGCCGATGCCCACCATTTTTTCAATTTCTTGACGCACCTTGCGAAAAGAAATACCCACACTGGCCAAAATTTTATTGGATAACGTCCCTTCTATTGCACACAACCCTAGTAAAATATGTTCGGTCCCTACGTAATCGTGGTTAAGCCGTTTGGCTTCTTCTTGCGCAATCAAAATAATTTTTTGCGCATTTTCCGTAAAACGTTTTGCCATGTTTAAAACCTCGTGAAAATTGTAATTGTTATTATTATATAAAATTCGTAGGGTTCGGGTTTCCTTTTTTGACCGGGCTACGCGGGCTTGTTATTTAGTATAATACCTTATATATGGAAAACGCAGTGAACCGCGCCAAAAAAATAAAAATAATTTTGACCGACGTAGACGGTATTTTAACGGACGGAAGAGTAAATTTTTACGTTGCACCTGACGGCCGCATTGAGGAAATTAAATCGTTCCACACTCAAGACGGTGTGGGGGTGATGCTCTGCCGTAGCGCAGGGCTTATTTGCGGCATTATTACGGGGCGCCGTCACGAAACAACCGTAGCCCGTGCCCGCAATCTGGGGTTCAAATATATGTACCAGGGTTTTTTAACCAAGTTAGGGCCGCTGGAGGATATTTTAAAACGGGAAAGCGTGACCCCGCAGGAAGTGGCCTATATCGGGGATGATATCACAGATTTACCGCTACTTAAACAGGTAGGTTTTGCAGCGACCGTGCCGGGTGCAGTTGATGTGGTAAAAGAACATTGCCACTACATTACCCAACGTGTAGGGGGAGACGGTGCTTGGCGCGAAATTATCGATTTTATTCTTAAGGCCCAAGGCAAGTGGGAAACGCTGGTACATGATCCCGCCCGCTGGACGAAAAGCCCTAAGCCGGAATTGGAAATTGTTACCTCGCAGGAAGGGCTGAATTAATGAAGGGAAAATTTATTGTTTTGGAAGGGCCGGACCGGTGCGGCAAGTCAACACAGGCCAAGCTGTTATCTAAGTGGTTACAGGAACAAGGGAAACCGGTGCTGTTGACGCGCGAACCGGGAGGGACACCGACGGCGGAAGAAATCCGCAAAGTGGTATTGGACCCCAAATTGGATGTTCGCCCGATGGCCGAATTATTGCTTTATGAGGCATCCCGTGCGCAGCATACACAAGAGAAAATTCTGCCTGCCTTGCAAGAAGGGAAAATTGTTATTTGCGAGCGTTACACCTTGTCTACCTGTGCGTACCAGGGATACGGTCGCGGAATTGATTTGAATCAAATTCATACCCTCAATCAGATTGCTACGCTGGGGCTTACGCCGGATTTAACACTTGTATTTTTGATGTCGGATAAATATTTTGTGCAGCGCGGAGAATATTTGTTTTCGGACCGCTTGGAAAAAGAAGATATTTCCTTCCGCCAGAAGATGCGCAAAGGATATTTGGAATTGTTGGAACAAACCCCCAATGCCCATTTGATTAACGCGGACCAAAGTGTGGAAGAAATACAAAAACAAGTGTTAGCCCTGTTACAGGCCCGAAAAATTATTTAACATGACTGAAATCCTCGGACAAGAAAAAGCCCTTTCTTATTTAGCGTTGCTGGCCCGTTCTCATCGGGTACCCGGTGCTTTTTTATTTTACGGACCGGATGGTGTGGGTAAAAAATTGGCCTCTCTTTCTTTTGCCAAGGCACTGAATTGTTTACACCCGCAGGAAGGACATGCTTGCAACGTGTGTGCTAACTGCGTGGCAATTGACAAGGGTACCTATCCGGATGTAACGGTAATAGATTTTGAATACCAGGCCCGCTTGGAAATTAAAAAAGAACCTTCCAGCAAAGGGTATGAAGAAGAACTGGAAAAAGAAATAGCCAAACAACAGCATCTAAGCGTATCCACCGTTCGGAATGCGGCGATACGTTCCCAACAAAAAGCGATCGGTAGCGGCGGTTGGAAAGTGCTAATTGTGGATCAGGCCCAAACCATGCAAGGGGCGGCGGCGAATGCCCTTTTAAAATTTATTGAAGAACCTCCCTTTCAAACTGTTTGGATTTTAATTACGAGTAAACGGTCCGGGATGCTGAAAACGATTTTATCCCGTTGTCAGCCGTTGGCTTTTGCGCCGCTTGCGGAAGATATCGTTGCTAAGATTATCGAGCCGGAAGTGGACAATGCTTCTTTGGCGGCGCGTTATAGCGGCGGGTCCGTTTCGGCTGCGTTGTCGGCGGCGGGGGCTCTTACTTTGTTGCAAAACGGCAACTTTGGTACTCCGGCCGGCCCGATAGAAGTGGCGGGTAATTTATCTCGTACGTTGGTAACGGCACGGCAGGAAGCACAAAGCGTGCTGGATGTGCTGACGCAGGCACTTCACCGCCAATGGAAACAGCAACCCGACGGGCCGAAAGCACGCCGTACCCAACAGCTTTTAAAACGGCTGGAAAATTACAAACGCAGTATTTCGCGCAATGTATCCCCCGCGTTGGTGTTAGAGACCGCGTTAATGGGATTAGACGGAATCGATTTAACTATTTAACAAGAGGAACTTATGACAAAAAAATTCTATATTACCACTCCTATTTATTATGTTAACTCCGTGCCACATTTAGGCCACGCTTATACGACGATTGCATGTGATATTTTGGCCCGCTACAAACGTCAACAGGGCGTTGATACGCGTTTTTTAACCGGTACGGACGAACACGGGGCCAATATCGAAAAATCGGCCGCGACCCAGGGAGTCAGCCCCAAAGAATGGACGGACAGAGTATCGGCCCAATACAAAGAATTGTGGAAAATTTTAAATATCTCTTACGATGATTTTATCCGCACGACGGATAAAAACCACGAGCATGTAGTGCAAGCCGTATTTGAAAAATTGCTCAAAAACGGAGATATCTATTTAGGGTCTTATTCCGGCCAATATTGTACTTCTTGCGAACAATATTATAACGAGAGCGAAATTTTAGAAGGGGGTCTCTGCCCCGTGCATAAAAAACCGCTGACCGAAGTAAATGAAGAAACGTATTTCTTTAAACTTTCTCGCTATGAAAAACCGCTTTTAAAATACTACGAGGAACATCCGGAATTTTTAAGCCCCAAATTCCGTGCAAACGAAATCATTAATTTTGTGAAGAGCGGACTACAGGATTTGTCTGTTACGCGTACAAAAGTAAAATGGGGCATCCCGGTAAAATCCAATCCGGCGCATACAATTTACGTGTGGTTTGATGCGCTCATTAACTATATTACCGCCGCCGGTGTAGGGATGATTTTGTGTGACGATAAAGAAGAACACGAAGCACAACTCAAAGATATCCGCACCGAAAAATTTGAAGATTTGTGGCCGGCAGACATCCACATGGTGGGAAAGGAAATTTTCCGTTTTCACTCGGTCATTTGGCCGGCGGTGTTGATGGCGCTTGGGTTGCCGCTGCCTCAAAAAGTATTTGCACACGGTTGGTGGACTGTGGAAGGGGAAAAAATGTCAAAAACGTTGGGAAACGTGGTAAATCCGGCCGAATTAGCCGCTAAGTACGGCGTGGACCCGGTACGTGTGTTTTTGTTCCGCGAAGTTCCGTTCGGGCAGGATGGGGATTTTTCCATGGCCAGTTTTCTTAACCGGTATAATTCGGATTTAGCCAACAACATCGGCAATCTTTTATCCCGTACGCTTAACATGGCAGCCAAAAATATCGGTGAGTTGCCGGAAAGAATCGAAGGGAACTATCCGCTCTTGGTACAAGCGGCCGAGGTGGAAAAAACGATTGCCACAGCGTATGAGCAGTTGGCATTTGATAAAGTGTTGGAACAAATTTATGGGTACGCCAGCGAGCTAAACAAACAAGTCAACGACAAAAAACCGTGGGAAATGGCAAAGACCGATCCCGAAGGTGCCAAACAAATTTTGTTGGAACTCATTGCATGCCAACGCAAAGTGGCGCAGTGGTTGGAGCCGTTTATGCCTACGGTTGCCAAAGAAATGCAAAAGCGTTTATCGGCGGGGAAAATCGAAAAATACGCACCGTTATTCCCGCGCTTGGAAAAATAAATACCGATAATTATAATATAGGCCCGCTTCGGCGGGCCTTTTTATTGGAATAAATTTAGCTTAAATCAATTAAGTGCCAATTTTTCTGGTAAAGTTCTTGTAATTTTTGGCGGAACAAAAAATGCTCCGGTTTTTGAAGGGTAGGATCTTGTGTGAGTAATTCATCGCGGTCTTCAATCGCCCTGTACAAAATATCTCTGTCTTGGAAAATATCCCCGGCTTTAAATTCAAATTCTCCGCTTTGGCGCGTGCCTAAAATTTCGCCCGGTCCGCGCAACTGCATGTCGCGCTCGCCGATTTTAAATCCGTCGCGCGTGGCGCAAATGATGTCTACCCGTTCTTTGGCTACACTGGTAGCATGTTGAGGTACCAAAATACAATAACTTTCGTGCTCGCCGCGCCCGATACGTCCGCGCAATTGGTGTAAGCTGGCCAACCCAAAACGTTCTGCGTTTTCAATTACCATTACCGTAGCATTCTTAACATCAATCCCTACTTCTATCACGGGGGTGGCCACCAAAATATCGGTTTTGTGCGCGGCAAAATCGTTCATAACGCTTTCTTTTTCGGTAGGAGTCATCTGCCCGTGCAGTACGGCCAGTTTGAACTGCGGAAATATTTTTTTAAGTTTTTCAAATTCTTCCGTAACGGCTTTTGCAGAGATTTTTTCACTCTCTTCAATAAGCGGAAACACGATATAGGCCTGCCGTCCTTTTTCTACTTCCATCCGCACGCGGTCATACGCCAAGCGTGAAGTGGCCGTTTCCGTTTGAATGGGTTGACGGCCGGGGGGAAGTTCACTTAACGTAGAAACGTCCAAATCGCCGTAGAATGCCAGTGCCAGGGTGCGGGGGATGGGAGTCGCGGTCATGGTCAGCAAATCAAGTTTAGAGGTTTTTTCCTTGAGTTTACTGCGTTGTTTAACGCCGAAACGGTGTTGCTCGTCAATGACGGCCAGACGCAAATTATGAAATTGCACCGTGTCTTGAATAACGGCATGCGTTCCTATTAAAATTTGTAAAGTGCCCTCCGCCAATTCTTTTAAAATTTTCTTTTTAGCGGCAGCTTTGGTGCTGGAAGTGAGAACCGCCACTTTAACAGGTAAACCCCGGAGCATCTTTTTAAATGTTAAAAAATGTTGTTCGGCTAAAATTTCCGTTGGCGCCATCAAAGCGGCCTGATAATCGTTCTCTACAGCCAACAACATAGCGCACAACGCCACCACCGTTTTACCGGAACCCACGTCCCCTTGTAAAAGTCGATTCATAGGACGGGGGGAGGTGAGGTCGTTGAAAATTTCGTTAATTACTTTTTTTTGGCTGTTGGTAAATTCAAACCCCAACTGTTGGCGAAAAGGAGTTAATAAATTTTTTTTGATTTCGTATGAATAATCTTTCGATAGAACTTTTGTTTGGGTCCGTTTGATGCCCCATGCAGTAGCTAAAAGCAGAAATTCTTCATAGGCCAAACGGGCACGGGCCGTTTCCAATTCGCTCAGAGATCCCGGGAAATGCACAGCCCGTAGGGCTTGCGGCGCACTTAACAGCCCTCTTTTTTTTAATAGGGAGGGAGGTAAAATTTCCGGTTCGTTTGCCAGGGAAGACGTTTGCAGTGCCTCGTAAACAAATTGCCTGAATTGTTTATTGGTAAGTCCTTCGGTTAAGGCGTAAATAGGGGTTAATCGCCCGGCGTGCAACTGCGTGAGAGCATCATTCGCTACGTAATGCTCTTCTACTGTAATTTTGTTATCAAAAAAATTGTTTTTATGTTCCCGCTTCCCGATCACCCATACCTCACTATTTAACGTAAAATCTTTTTTAAGCGTGCCGAAAGGGTCAAACCGGAAACCGCGGTACATCCGTTTTTTAAACCACGTGCATTCCATTTCTTCGCCCTTTTCGCTTTGTAAAAACGCCTTAAAAATTAATACGCTGCGTGCGGGGATGGTTTGGGTGCGCAGTACACGCCCTTTGAATACAACGCGGTCATCGGCGTTATATAGGTTGGGGGGGACGCCTAAACGGCGGTCTTGATAGGTGCGCGGATAATAATGGAGCAAATCTTCCACCGTATTTATTTCTAACCGGTCAAATAATTTGGCCTTAGCCGGGCCGATCCCTTTTAAGTATTGGATTTGCGTCATAGTATTATTGTAGCAAATGGTCCTTGTTTTTTAGAAAGAAACCCTTATACTTGAAATATAAGATGTTTTTAAATATGCGCGCTTCCTTTTGTCAAAACCGTTGGGTCTTTTGAGAAAGGCGGAGCGTGTATTTGGGGATAATTGGGAGTATTTCTTCCGGGTTTAAGTAAGCTGTGGACCGGGGGAGATTACGAGATTCATCCATCCAAGAATATTTTAGGATGTAATTAATTGCAAATGGTGGTGGTTATGTTACGCAAAACGGTGAGTGTATTACTGATGATATGCGCGGGACTTTATGGTACCGCAACATCCTCTCGAGGAGTAGCGCTTGCACTGCAGGCGGAAAGCCCTTGGGCCGAAGAGAGAGATTCCGTCTCGGTGCGCAACGGTGAGATGCCGCTAAATCATCGGATAGATAAAGAAAAAGAGTTAGAGCCCAGGGAAAAAGTCAAAGGCATGTATCGTCTTTCCCATCCTGAGAAAATAAACCTCTTGCCACTTATTTTAAAAGGGCAGACGCTTAAAATAAGTGTGTATCCGCCCGATGATGTCGAGGAAGAGAAGCTGTGGGCGGCCCAAAAAAAAGTGCGTCGCGCCTATAACGATTGGTTTACCAATGCTGTCGAAATCATCAAAAGGCAAAATCGCACGGCAGAATTTGAAGATATACTACCTACTTTAGAGTGGGGGATTCCCATCCAATTTGTTGCATTTGCCTCCGATGAGGGACCGGAAGACCTATGGGTGAATATGGAAAGAACGTTGGAAGACGTATCGGAAATATGCAAATGCAGATGTACAGGATGTCAGTTGCTGGGCGGGAAAGGAGTCCCCATGCAAATTACAGTAATGGAGAGGGGAACCTATAGTACATTGCTGCACGAGATTGGTCACACGTTGGGATTGGCCGATGCTTACGATGAGGCATACGAAAAATTTGCATCCGATGTGTATGGTTCTAAAAAGCGGATTGCACAAACAGTAATGGATAAAAAAGAGGACACCTTATTGAGCGAAGATGATGCGGACGGACTTATTAATATGATGGATGCCTGGAATATTTACTTTCTGCGGAAGAAATATCCACAGGATTGGTGCAGATACGTACCCGAGCGGGTGCGTAATGGGTGGGATAGCTTAACCCGTTTCTCAAATGATGAACCGGCGGATCGTTATGCCATGGGAACGTCCGTGGAGAATTTATCCAAACTGCCACGAACACAACGATGTGAGCACTAAAAGTATCCAAATCTACAAGGGGGAAATTTTCCCCTTGTTTTTTAGAAGGAAACCCTTATACTTGAAATATAAGATGTTTTTAAATATACGCGATTCCTTTTATCAAAACCGTTGGGTCTTTTGAAAAAGGTGGAGAGAATGTTTTAAAAAAGGAGCCCTTTGCCGTGGTAGGGAGACAATTATGAAAAGAATTTTTGCTGTTTTCTTTTTAATGGTGTTATTGGGCATGTCACTTCCGGGTTCGAGTAAACCGTGGACCGGGGAGGATTTGCATAATCAACCTGTCGAAGAAAGAGATAAAGAAATATACAGTTTGGTTCCCTTTGTGCTACATGATGAGGTGGTGCGGGTTAGTATTGATAACTCCGCATACAAAGATGCTAAAGGGGCGCACCGTGAGCAGGTGTTTGAGTATGTGAAATGGTTGTATCAACAAT
Source organism: Elusimicrobiaceae bacterium (assembly GCA_016283355.1). Taxonomy (GTDB): domain Bacteria; phylum Elusimicrobiota; class Elusimicrobia; order Elusimicrobiales; family Elusimicrobiaceae; genus Avelusimicrobium. The sequence goes on from JAEEMS010000018.1 coordinate 51,873, forward strand.
GGTTCCAAACGGCGACCCATGCTATAAGGCAGGCCGGGCGTGAAGAAGATTTTGCAGACATTTTGCCTGTTTTAGAGCGAGGCATAAAATTGGAATTTACATATGAAAATGAAGAAGAATGGGAGCGGACGACTGATATACGTTTTCTCATTTTTCCCAATTTGAACGCAATGCGCCGAAACGTGGCGAAAGAGATGGAAGAAAAAAAGGATAATGCGTTATTAGGCCATTATATGCGAGCAATCACCACTGACCCGATGGAAATAAGAGTGGCTGAGGACAGCGGTGAAGAAGTATGGTTGCATGAAATTGGGCACAGTTTGGGTTTTAAAGATGAATACGGATGGGAGGAAAATTCGAGGGAATCGGTAAAATATCGTTCTTTTGTCCAGCCCGAAAAAAGCGCCATGGGGGACGGAAAGAATAAAATCACTTGTTTGGATACGGAAGGATTGGTCAATCTATTTGATGCATGGCGGGTACATGAGGAAAAATATTACCATCCTGAAAACTGGCCGGAACATCTGCCCGCCCGCATTGTAGAGGGATGGGAGGGATATTGTTCCAATGAGCAAAATGAGAAAGAGTTCTATGTGTTAGGTAGTTCTTTGAAAGCATTACAACAGCAAGAACTGGACGAAACAGAACGTGCTCTGGTGGAAGCAGCTAGCGCAGCTAGAGTACGCAATCGTGTCAAGAAAGCATTTGGGGTGGCAGAATGATAAGGAATATGTAATTATGATGACTATGCATTTGCTCGTGCCTATGCGTATTTTCTTGTGAAGGCAGTTGTACTCATTTAAATAAAATTGAATTTAACGTGAAATGAAAAGCCCCGCACAATGCGGGGCTTTTTGATTACTCTTGATAATCTTTAAGCATCTTGGTTCGGCTGGGGTGGCGCAATTTGCGGATGGCCTTGGCCTCAATTTGGCGCACACGCTCGCGTGTAACGTTAAACATTTTGCCCACTTCTTCCAGTGTACGCGGATAGCCCGAATCGATTCCAAAACGCAAACTAATGATTTTTGCTTCACGTTCGGAGAGTGTGGCTAACACGTCGGCCACTTCTTGTTTGCGCAAGAAGTCCACAGCGGCCATGGTGGGGTTTGGCCCGCTTTTATCTTCGATAAAATCTTCCAAGTTGGAATCTTCATCTTCTCCGATAGGAGTGGAAAGCGAAATGGGGTCTTGCATAATTTTGAGCACACTTTTCACTTTTTCTACCGATAAATGCAATGATTTGGAATAATCTTCCAACGTTGGTTCGCAGCCGTGTTCCTGGCGGAATTTGTTGGTAACTTTGGTAAGTTTGGAAACAAGTTCCTTCATGTGCACCGGAATACGGATGGTGTTGGCTTGGTCGGCAATGGCACGGTTGATGCTTTGCCGGATCCACCAAGTAGCATACGTGGAGAATTTGAATCCGCGTTTGTATTCGAATTTTTCCACAGCTTTCATGAGCCCCAAACCGCCTTCTTGAATGAGGTCTGAGAGTTCCAAATTGGAATTGACGTGTTTTTTTGCAATAGATACCACCAAACGCAAGTTGGCTTTGATGAGTTTTAATTTATCCTGCAAAATCATATCTTCAAAGAAGATAATTCGGTTGTTGAACGCAATAAATTCCCGTTCCGTCATGGGCAGCGTTTCCACCATTTGATTGTGGCGGCGGCGGACATCCTCGATGTTAGCCAAGGCACGTTCCAATTCCGGCAACGTGAATTTAGTGGCTTTCTTGAATGCTTTTTCCGTCAGTTTTTTGGCTTTGTAATCTCGCACCAATTTTTTAACAAATTCGTACGGGCCGAAAAATTCGTCAAAACGCTTCATGTCGTTGGTGGTTTCTTGCAAACGGTCCGCCAAGGTTTTGATTTTATTGGTTAAACGTTTGATTTTGTTTTGGTTTAAATTCAATTTGTTGATGCGTGCCACCACTTCTTTTTGTTTGGCTTCCAATTTTTCAATGCAATGGTTGCGTTTTTTATCGGAGAGGTGTGCATCTTGCAACGTTTTCATCAGCTTAGTAATTTCTTGCTCGCGTTTGCCGATAAATTGTGCGGCTTCTTTAAGTTTTTTGCGCATGTTGTTAAGTTCGCGCGTGGTACGTTTTCCGCGAGGCATCAATTCTTTGGTGGTCATTTCTTCCTGGTCTACAAGTTCTTCCCAGTTGCAAATTTCACGCATGGTTATAGGAGATTCGAGTACCAGCTTGCGCAATTCTTTTTCCCGTTCGCGGATGTTGCGCGCCAGCGTTACTTCTTCGTCGCGTGACAAGAGCGGTACTTTTCCCATTTCGGACAAGTACATCCGGATAGAGTTGGAAATATCCAACCCTGCGGCAGCCCAATCTTCCGATACGGTTTCTTTTTCCGCCTCTTTGTACTTTTTTTGGTCCACTACCTGGATCCCCATTTCATCGAGCGTACCCATCACATTGTCGATGTCTTCGGCGGACATATCCGAAGCGGCGATAGAGCGGTTCAAATCTTCCAGTTGCAGGTAGCCGCTTTCTTTTCCTTCTTGCACTAATTCTTTAAGCGATTTATTTGCCGATGCCATTGTAACCTCTAATTGCGATATTTTTTTAATTTGTTTTGAATTGTTGCATACTGCTGAAAAACTTCCGGCGGCACATTGCCGGTGCCGTACGTTTTCATTTGCTGCTTAATTTGTTTTAACTGTTTCTGTAAACCCGTTGCGGATAACTTGGCCACACAGGCGGCAATATCGCGCGCGGGTTCGAAATCTGCCGGTACCGGTAAAAGTGCCAGCTTAATAATTTCCTGTTTTTGTTCCGGGGCGTATGTTTGCGCCAACGCGGTTAAATCTTCCGCATCCGGATGCTGGGTATGGGCTGTTACCAGCGTACCGAGCAATTGCCATAACGACGGGGAAGAAAAATCCTGTTCGGTTAATTCCGCGCACAGTACGGTGTACTGCGGGTTTTTCATTACCCACGCCAACAAATCTTCTTGCGCATCGTGTGTACCGGTCGGATTGACGTTGGCCACCACCGGTTTTGCACCACGCGGAGCGAAGGACGTGCTTTGGCGGATTTGTTTGAGCCGCCCCAACACCAGTTGTTCCTCTACTCCTACTTGTTCCGCCACATATTTGGCCCACTCGCGCCGGACAATTTCGTCCGGTTGTTTGTCGAGTGTTTGTGCCAACGTGGAAACAATCGTTGTTTTTTGTTGTGCACTGAGCGGTTTGGGGAACGACTGCAATTGCAGTTGCGTGTGAAACTCAATAAGCTCCTGTGCACGATCTAAAATCTTTTCAAAACTTTCTTTGCCATATTTGAGGATATATTCATCCGGATCCAAACCGTCCGGCAAAGAGGCCACTCTTACAAAAAGTCCCCGTTCAATCAAAATGAGCGCGCCGCGTAAAGCCGCTTTAATACCGGCGTTATCCGGGTCAAACAAAACAACGACGTTATCCGTATAACGTTTTAAAAGTCGCGCGTGATCTTCGGTTAAGCTGGTCCCCAGCGGAGCCACCGTATAACCTACGCCCGCTTGGTGGCAACCGATAACATCCATGTACCCTTCCAACAGTACTGCCCGTCCTGCCTTGCGGATTTCCGGCCCGGCAAAGTTAAGGCCATAAAGCACGTGGGACTTAGTGAACAAAACCGTTTCCGGTGAGTTTAGATATTTGGGTTCACCTTCATCTAAAATCCGTCCCCCGAATCCGACAGTATCTCCGCGTTGGTTGATAATGGGGAACATCAAGCGGTTTCTAAAATAATCGCGTAATCCGTATTGGGTGGCGGCGCAAAGCCCGGCTGCTTTCAAATCTTCATCCGTGTAACCGGTTTTGCGTGCTTGCTGTGCCAAGTCCGTTCCGCCGGGTTTGGAAAGCCCCAATTCAAATTTTAAACAGGTCTCTTTACTCAGCCCGCGCTTTTTTACGTACGCGCGCGCGTGCTCGCCCGCCCGTGCGAGTAAATTCTTATGATAATATTCTTTGGCAAAGTCCAATACCTTGCGTACGCCGGCGCGGCGGAGTTCTTCGGCGGTTTCGGGTCGTGCGGGGCGGTATTCCACCCCGGCCATTTCAGCCAATTTTTGCAACGCTTCGTTGAAAGAAAGGTGTTCCATTTTCATCAGGAACGCAAACAAATCGCCCCCTTCCTGACAGCCAAAGCAGTAGAACAGCCCTTTTTCACTGTTACACATAAAAGAAGGGGTCTTCTCTTTGTGAAACGGACAACACGCCTTGTAATTGCGTCCCGTGCGTTTTAAATCGGGTACATACTGGCGGATGAGTTCCACAATATCAATTTTTTCTTTGATTTCTTCTACAATGTTATTGTTCACACCCGTTCCGCCTTGTATCTGCTAAAGGGCAAAGAAGGCAATAGCCCTTTTGCAAGGACTATTGCCTGATGAATTTGAGCTTAAAAGCGTCTGCGTTTGGTGCGGCGTGCACGGCGCTGAGCTTCTTCGGATTTGATTTTCCGTTTTACGCTTGGCGGCGTGTAGGTTTCGCGGCGTTTGATTTCGCGCAAAATACCGTTCTTTTCACACTCGCGTTTAAAGCGTTTGAGGGCTTCTTCCAAGTGTTCAGCGTCTCTTACTTTTACAAAAACCATTTACTTTTTCACCACCTTCTATGGTCAATAGTTCAAAATGAATACCTATATATTATAGATTATTTTAAATTATTTGGCAATTACCCGGCCGGCCACAAAAAACGGCGTCCGGCCATTAAGTGAAAGTGCAAATGGTCTACACTTTGCCCGGCGCCTTTGCCGTTATTGGTAATCAAACGGAAATCTTTGAGGTTAAATTGCTCCGAAAGTTTCTTGGCTACAAGCAAAATGTGCCCCAAAAGGGATGCGTCTTTTTCATCCGCTTCCGATAAGCGCGCAATGTGTTTGCGCGGGATGATGAGCAAATGGGTGGGCGCTTGCGGATTTAGATCCTTAAACGCTACCACTTGGTCATCTTCGTAAACGAGTTGGCTTTTTACGGAGCCGTCGGCAATGCTGCAAAATATACAGTTCATAGCATTATTATATCATACTTGCGCGTGGCCGCTGGGGCCTAGAAACGGTCTAGGCCCTTTTTACCCAGAGATATAGGTCCAAAGACCCTGGTTTTTCCCAATAAGGAACTTACACTAATAATAGTAGGAAACGGAAAAAGGAGAATGTATGAAAAAACAAATGGGAATAGTAATTTTGATGTTATGTGCGGCAATGGCTTGGGCGCAAACAATAGTGAGTCCGGGTTATGTGGAGGCATATAAAAACGGGGCAACTTCCCCCCTGGTTCGTATGTATAAAGAAATGTATAAAGACATAAGGGATCGGGACACACATAAATTTTATAAAAATTTTTACGAAAACGAGTTTGGCAAAAAACGTAACGTTTATTGGGAAAAAGCGAATCTACCACGAAGGATGATGGTGAATATGAATTCCCCGAGGGCCATTGCGTTTTCCTACGTGAATGAAGTAACGGGTGGGAAATGGGAAGCACATCACGTGGGCCGGCTCATTGATTTGGCCATTGAAATGGATCGCTCAAATGTTTTGAGGGCACTGCATGATCATGGAAAGTACTATTGGAAAGATTACACAATTACATATCCGGATGGCAAACAGGAAGAAGTTGTTATAGCTGATTATGTCGAAAAGGCCGTTAAACTTAAGAAAATGAGCTGCGTTCATTTTTTCTTAAGGTTAGAAAACGGAAGAGGTAGAGCTCTTCGAGAAAGGGTGCCGGAAAGCGTATTAAAAGAAGGAGAAGCATTACTAGCTGCTGAAGAAGCAAAAAACCGCAAGGTAGAAACCGCTAAAAAAGAAGTAGGCAAGCAAGTAAACGCGGGAAGAAAATCCTCTAAAAAGAAAAAATAAAGTTATAAATGTATTTACAGGAACCGGCCCGGTTGATTCCCGGGCCGGTTTTTTGTGAGAGTTTTATTTTGGTATAATATCCTCTATACTCTATTTTGGAGCGTTTGAATTATGGCAAAAAATGACCTAATGACCCGCAACCTGATGTTAGACAGCTTGCGGCAATATGCAAAAAACCGGATTTCCTTCAACCTCATCCGGGAACACGACGCGAAAAATCAAATCCCTTTAGATATCTTAAAAGAAATGTACGACCATGACATATTGGGCGTACATTTGTTGCTCATCCCCGAAGAATACGGCGGGTTGGGCGGTCAAACAACCGAAATCTACCGGGTCTGCGAACAATTGGCTCGTATCGATTTGGGTATTGCCACCGGCGTATTTGCCACTTTTTTGGGCAGTGACCCGCTTAACGTAGGCGGTACGCCCGAACAAAAAGCCAAATGGTTTAAGAAAATTGCCCAAGAAAATAAATTGGTGGCCTACGGCGCCACGGAAGCGGATGCCGGGTCAGACCTGGTTTCCTTGCGTACCCGTGCCGAGCATGTAGTGAAAGACGGCAAAGTAGTGGGGTACAAAATTACCGGCAGCAAAATGTGGATTTCCAACGGCGGCGTAGCCGATATTTATACGGTACTCGCTTTAGCGCCGGGCGGTCCTTCGTGGTTTATTGTGGAGAAAGGTACACCGGGATTTACACAAGACGCGCACGAGGACAAACACGGAATTCGCTTATCCAACACGGCGGGTCTGGCGTTTGATGATGTGTACGTGCCGGCCGAAAATTTAATCGGGCTCAAAGAAGGGCAAGGTTTTCTGCAAGCGCAGGCCGTTTTCGGTTATACACGTTTAATGGTAGCGGCGTTTGGATTAGGCGGCGGTGAAGAAGCCGTGGAAACCGCGCTTGAATATGCCAATCAACGTATCCAAGCCGGTGGGCCGTTGTCGCAGAAACAAGGGTTCATGTTAAAACTCATTACCCCGCACTACATTCGTTTTGAAGCGGCGCGCGCCTATATCGATTGGACCGCCAAACAATTGGAAGTCAACAACCACGGGTTAGCCACGGAAGGTGCCATTGCCAAATTATATGCCACCGAATCAGGCAACAAAGCGGCCGAAGATGCTATCCAGGCCATGGGTGGATTTGGATACACAAAAGAATTTTCCGTAGAAAAAATCAAACGCGATGTAAAAATTACCTGTATTTATGAAGGTACGAGCGAAGTGTTGGAAATGACCATTTTCCGCGGTCGCTGGCAGGAACATTTAAAATCGCGTGGCCAATACTACCTGAAACAGGCCGAAGAATTTGACGCATTGCATACCCAAAACCCCGAAGTGGGTGCGGACAGCGTAGCCCTGGGACTGCGGGCGTTAGCACGCGTGTTGGAAGATTGCCGTGTCAATAAACTTACGCGCCACCAGTACGTTACATTCCAATTGGGTGACCTCATCAGCGAAATGGAAGTGGCCGCGGTCTTCACGCGGGAATGTGCGAACAAACGCATCACGGAAGGAAGCCGCTTTGACTTGTCTTCTCTATGCACGATGGCCCGCGTCAACGCGCGCCAAAGTGCTTTCAAAGTAGCCAGCGAAGGAATGCGCCTTATCTTGGGTACATGTCCCGCTATCAATACGGCCGAACTTTCCCAAGCGGTCAATTTGGTGGCTATTGAAGACAAAATGCGCGGACTCATCGAAGATATGGATGTGGTGTCCGCCAAACTCAGAGAAATTTTTAAGAAATAGGTAGCGTATGAATATTATCGTTTGCATTAAACAAGTACCCGATTCTACCCAAGTAAAAGTAGATCCCAAAACCGGCACCCTCATTCGCGCAGGCGTGCCCAGCATTTTAAATCCGTACGACCATTACGCTTTAGAAAAAGCCCTGGCGATTAAAGCCAAAACGGGGGCCAAAGTAACAGTGCTTTCCATGGGGCCCAACCAAGCGGTGGCCGTGTTGCGTTTGGCCTTGGCCTTGGGGGCGGACGAAGGTATTTTACTTAGTGACCGAGCTTTTGCCGGGTCTGACACATGGGCTACCTCTTATGCGCTTGCTACGGCGGTGCGCAAAATCGGCAAGTACGATTTGATTCTTTGCGGGCAGATGGCTATTGACGGGGATACGGCCCAAACCGGCCCCGGGATTGCCCGTCACTTAAACATTCCGCAGCTTACTTTCTGCGAAACGGTGGATGCGGACGGGAACCAAGTTCTTGTCAAAAAACTCATTGAAGGTGGTCACCAGATTATACAGGCCGAAATGCCCGTGTTGGTCACTATGACGATGCCTGCTGATTATATGCCTAAATATCCTTCTTTTATGGCAGCGCACAAAGCACAGGATAAACAAGTTTTCACCTGGACGGCTGCGGATATTCAAGCCGATGTGCACAAGTTGGGGTTGGAAGGGTCTCCCACGCGGGTAGACCGTATTTTCCCGCCGCCGGCTCGCCCGAAAGGAGAGATGTACAGCGGTTCGGCTGTAGAACTGGCCAACAAGTTTGTTGAGATTTTGAAAAAGGAGAGTATCGTCAAATGATTCAAATTTCGGAAAAATGTGTCGGTTGCGGCAAATGTGTGGCCGCGTGTCCGTTCGGGGCTCTCTCCTTGGCTAACCGCAAAGCGGTAGTTTCCAATGCATGTACCATGTGCGGTTCGTGTGTGAGCGTGTGCCCGATGGGTGCGCTTTCTTTACCGGTCACAGGCGCCGCAAAAAAAGATTTATCTGCCTACAAAGGGGTGTGGGTGTTTGTGGAAGTCGGTGATAACGGCCGTACGCAATTTATCCGCCCGGTGGGATATGAACTTTTATCCAAAGGACGCGAACTCGCCAATCAATTGGGCGAAGAACTTTGTGCGGTGTTAATCGGCAATCAAGTGGAAGCGTATTTCCCGGAATTATCCACCTATGGTACCGATAAAATTTATGCGGTCAGTTCCCCGTCATATCAACAGTATAATACGCTGGCGTATGCCAACGCATTGGTCACGCTTATTAAAAAGTATAATCCCAGCATAGTGCTGTTTCCTTCTACTTATGTGGGGAGGGATTTGTCCCCGCGGATTTCTTCGGAATTGTTTGTGGGACTTACGGCCGATTGTACGGGGTTGTCGATTAAAGAAGGTAATTTGATTCAAACCCGTCCGGCATTTGGCGGCAACATTATGGCCGATATCAAATGCCCGGATTACCGCCCGCAAATGGCCACGGTACGTCCTAATGTATTTAAGAAAGCGGTTACCACCCCGGGCCGGATGGCAATTATCGTGAAAGAAACCATTCCCGTTCCCGTGGAGGCCGGAAAGGTGCGCGTGTTGGAAACACATATGGACCCCGTTTCCACACAGGAAAAACTCGATGAGGCCCCTGTAGTCATTGCCGGCGGTCGCGGAATGAAAGACAAGGCCGGATTTGATTTGCTGGACGCTTTGGCCGCACGCTTAGGCGGCGCGGTGGGGGCTTCCCGCGCGGCGATTGATTTGGGGCTCAAAGACAAAGAGAAACAAATCGGACAATCGGGTGTGACGGTATCTTCCAAACTCTATGTGGCGTGCGGCATTTCCGGTGCGGTGCAGCATATAGTAGGGATGGAACATTGCGATGTGATTGTGGGTATTAATAAAGATGCCAACGCGCCTATTTTTAACGTATGCAAATACGGCTTGGTGGGAGATGCCAAACAAATCCTACCGCGTATTTTGGAACAACTCAAAAAGTAGTTTGTTTTTGGGCTTTTGTTAAATTTATCCCCGAACTTTTGTTCGGGGATATTTTTAAGGCATTATTCCTTTTTTCTCCCTAATTAGTATAATGATAAATGGGATTATGTCTTCTTTTTCAAAATTATTTAAATTATTTTTGCTGGTGGTGTTTTTGCCGCTGGTGCCATTGGTGTTGCTTTTATCGTACTACCAGGTACATTTGAAAGATAACATCCTGGAAACGCACGCCCATTTGGCACAAATTGTTGCGTCTTCGCTTAACCAGCATATCGAAGATTTACAATGGCGTCTTGCTTTCCATCAGGATTTATCCCAATTGCTATCTAAACGGCAAGATCCCCGCCCGCTTTTGCAGAATGCGTTAGCTGCTAACCCCGATTTTTTGATGCTGGCCGTGCTTTCCAAAGAAGGGAAAGAACAGTTGCGCGTTGGCCCGGCCCCGCTACTGAAGAATATTCCGCCGGTAGATGTAGCGGATGATCCACAATTACCGTTGCTGGCACAAGAGGAACGGTTGTATATCAGTAATTTTGATGTGGTGGACGGACGTCCCATTAGCGAAATTATTTATCCGCTCAAAAACGGAGAATATTTGTATGGGTTGGTTAGTTTTTTCGGTTTTTTGGCGCGTGTACAAGAGCAACGTATCGGCAACACCGGGCGCATTTATTTAATAGCACCGGACGGATCTGTTTATGCCAATGAATATCAATATACGCCCGCATTTGACAAGGAAGCGTTGCAAAAAGCGTTTGCATCCGGCAAACCTTTGATTTATCGTTTGAAAAGCGCACAGGAAACATATTCCGGGGCTTTTGCGCCTACACCGGGGTTGGATGCGTACGTAACGGTGCTTCAATTAAAGAAAGAGGCCTTGCGCAGCATCTATCATACCAACATTTTACTTTTACTGTTTTTACTCACAATTGCCACGCTTGCTTATTTTGGTGCGTTAACGTTTGCGGAGCAATTAGGGGAACCGATTGCGGCATTGTCGCACGCGGCCAATGAAGTGAGCCATGGAAATTTGGATGTGCACGTTGATGAAGAAATCGGTTGGGGGGAATTTAAACAGCTCATCCGGGATTTTAATAAAATGACGGTTGATTTAAAAGATTACCAACATTTGCAACTGCAAGCACAAGTAAGTGAAATGAAAGAAAATGTATTCCGTTCCGTTGCCCACGATTTACGTGCGCCGCTACTCGGGTTACAGGGATATTTGTACATTTTGCAAAGCGGCAAGGCCTCCAAAAAAGAAGAGAAACAATACCTTACGCTCATGAGCCAGGCCGCCGAAAATTTATCCTCTTTACTCGAAGATGTATTAGATGTGTCGCGCGTGGAAGCCGGTATGCTTACGCCTAAGAAAGAAAAAGTATCGCTGGCCTTGCTATTTAAAAACGTAACCGATACATTAACCCCCGCTGCGGCGGAAAAGGGCTTATCCTTGCAAGTACAGGAAGCGGACTTTACGGTGCAAGCGGACCCGAAACTTTTGCGCCGCGTGATTATGAATTTGGTTTCCAACGCCATCAAATTTACGGAAAAAGGAGCTGTTGTTTTGCGGGCCCGCCAAGATGAGGCGCACAGTTGGATAGAAGTGCAAGACAGCGGAATTGGACTTTCGCAAGAGCAAATCAAAGGACTTTTTCAAAAGTATCACCAAGTACATGATGAAAAACCCGGTTACGGGTTAGGTCTGTTTATCAGCCGCCAAATGGTGCAGGCGCATGGCGGTACGTTAGAAGTGGTGTCCGCGCTCGGTGAGGGTAGCACCTTTACGATTTGTCTACCCAAGGAGAACGTATGATTGTATTTTGGCGGTTGTTTTTATCGTTGTATATGGCCGATTTTTTGCTTTTTCATAAATTGCCTGCACTCGAGGCACAAAACCGTACGCGGGCTACCGCTGTCCGCACCGGCATCTTTTTGCTTTTTGGCTTTTTGTTGTGCCGGCGTTATTTGTTGCTGGAATGGCCGTTTTTGGGTGTAATTGATTTGCCCGGTTGGTTGTGTATTTTGTTGTTTGGAATCTTCTTTGCTTGCGTGCGCCAGTGGTTTAACTTCGGCGGACAAATACGGTTGGGCCATGTGCTGACGTTTGTTATAAAAAATACGTTTTTGTGGTTATTCTTATTTTTATGCACGCCGTTTTTGGTGCTTTATCATACCGGCAATTTCTTTGCAGAGCCGTGGACAATTTTTTGTGTGGGAGTAGTAGTGGTCACACGGTTGTTGGATGAATTGATTACCGCGTTGGAGCGCGATTTGTACGAAGATACACTTCCCACATTTGATGAACAATGGATGTTGATGACGGTACGGTTGATTTTCTTTTTAATTATGTTGTTACCAGGTGTACGGTGGTTGATTTTCTTTATCATTTGGTTGGGTACGTGTATTTATGCGCGCAGGATTCGCTTGATGGATGTTACCCATTTGGCTTTTTACTTGGGTATTACGGGCGCGGCTATCGTCGGGTTGTTGGTGCGTTTACGGTTTTATTGGATGATTTAATATGGAACTTTCGGATATAAAATTTGCTTGCTTGGATACGGAAACGACCGGTCTTTCTCCGGACGGCGGAGGAAAAGTGTGTGAAATTGCCGTTTCTGTTTCGTGCGGGGGGCGTGTGTTGGAAGAATTTTCCACGCTCATTAACCCGGATATGCCCATGCATCCCGACGTTATTGCTATTCACGGTATTACCAACGAAATGGTAAAAGGTGCTCCGCTTTTCAAAGACGTACTTCCGCGGCTCAAGGAATTGTTTGAAGGGTGTGTGTTGGTGGCGCATAATGCGGATTTTGATATCGGATTTCTCAAAAGTGAATTTGAACAATGCGGGGAAAGGTTCCCGGATTATCCGATTATTGATACCCTCAAACTGGCACGCAAGAGCGGGCTTTTTGAACGCAACCGCTTGGGGCATATTGTGGAGCAGTTGGGGTTGCCCAATACCGGTTGGCACCGCGCCATGGCTGATACCAAAATGGGGGAAGAAGTGCTGTATCATTTTTTAAATATTTTATGCGCGCGTGGCGTTACAACGCTTGCGCAACTGACCGACTGCCAATTCAAAAAGTGGAAAGATTTAGGAATTAATTGTAAGGAGATGAAAGTATGAAAAAAGTAGTTTTAATTATTCGCGACGGTTGGGGCAATGCCAAACCGGGCCCGTATAATGCGGTTTCAAATGCCAAGATTCCCAATATTACCCGTTACTTAGCCAATTATCCGCACACCCAGATTGAAGCTTCCGGCGAACAGGTAGGATTACCGGCCGGGTATATGGGGTCCAGTGAAGTGGGGCACCTTAACATGGGGGCCGGGCGCATTGTTATTCAAGAATTAAAACGCCTCAAAGACACCATTGAAGACGGTTCGCTTTTTGCCTCAAAACCGTTTGCCGCGTGCATTGATAATTGTTTGAAAAACAAAAAACCGTTGCACGTAATGGGGCTTGTACAAGACGAAGGGGTCCACGCCCATCACGACCATTTACATGCCATTATCAAATTTGCCGCGGAACAAGGCATTAAAGATGTATACGTCCACTTTTTTGCCGACGGTCGCGATACACCGCCGCAAAGTTCTATCGGTTTTATCCGTACGTTAGAAGAAAAAATGAAAATGTACGGTGTGGGAAAAATTGCTACCATCCAAGGCCGCTACTACGCCATGGACCGTGGCGAAGATTGGAGTTTGACCGATAAGGCGTACAATTTAATTGTCCGCGCGCAAGGTTTGCACGGAAACACCGCTGAAGAAGTGGTAGAGACCGATTACAAAACCATGAAAACGCCCGACGGCGGCCCTATGGTGGATGAATATATCCCGCCAACGGTATTGGGCGATTATAAAGGAATGGAAGAAGGTTCTTCCGTGATTTTCTTTAACTTCCGCCAAGACCGCGCTATTCAGTTAACTCGCGCTTTTATTGATGATGATTATCCGGGCAAGGACCGCGGCCCGCGCGTGCCGTGCGTGTATTGCGGGCTGACCAAATACTATGACGCTTTCCCTTATAATGCGCTCCCTTCTATGACGGACGGCGGTGGAATGAATAATCTGCTTGGCGAAGTCATTTCCAAAGCCGGGCTCAAGCAATTGCGCTTAGCGGAAACGCAAAAATTCAAGCACGTTACCTCTTTCTTTAACGGTAAACTCATTAAACCCTATCCGGGCGAAGACCGCATCGAGAAAAAGGGCCGCTTTGACCCCGCCACGTTTGCCGAACATCCGGAAATGGAAGCTTACATTGTTAAGGATGAGGCGCTCTCGCAAATTGCAAGCGAAAAATATGATTTTATTGTCATCAATTTTGCCAACTGCGATATGGTGGGTCATACGGGGAATTTGAAATCCGTCATCAAAGCCGTAGAAGTGGTGGACGAGTGTACGGGCGCCGTAACCGAAGAAGCCCTTAAACACAATTACACCGTGTTTATTACGGCCGACCATGGTAACGCCGAAGAAATGTGGGATGAAAAAATCAATATGCCCAAAACCGCTCATACCACAAATTTGGTGGACTTTATCTACGTATCCAAAGAGCATCCCAAAGCCGTGATGCAAGAAACGGGCAACTTGGGCGACGTGGCTGCTACGGTGCTCGACGAAATGGGAATTGAAAAACCTGCGGACATGACCGCCAGAAGTTTGATCAAACAAAGATAGAAATTATAAATAAGATGGGGCCTTGCATGGAATTTTGTGTGCCGTTTAACTTGCAAGGCCTCTATTTTAATTTTGTATTTCTCATAATAGCACTTTATGCACTACATCAAAGTAAAAGTACACGCGGACGAAAAGAAAAATAAAATCGTCCAAAAATCACAAGACGCGTACGAAATTTGGGTAAAAGCACCTGCGCAAGAAGGTCGCGCCAATGAGGCCGTGCGTGCGGTACTGGCGCAGCAGCTGGGGGTGGCGGAAAACAAACTCTCCCTCGTAAAAGGGGCTACAAGTCCGGCCAAAATTTTCCTTTTGCGCGACTAGGCCCTTTCTTCCCTTTCACATTTCAAACCCACTAAAATAACAATTTGCTTGTCCGCGTGTCAAGCGAAATTTTTAAAGGTACTTGCAAATGTTTTTGCAATAAGTTTTAATAATAAAGTAGTTTATTTAACTCATTATAAAGGAGAACTCCATGAAGAAACTTCTGGGCTTGTTACTTGTGGCTGCTATCGCCTTCCCGGCGAGCGCTGCAGTAATTAAGAATGTAGAACTCAAAGGCGAAGTACAAACGATTGCTTCCGATACGAAAGCAAACGTGGAAATGCCAACAGGCGCAGCATTTTACAATCGCGGCGCCAAGACCCGCGCCATTGCCGGTTTGTCCTTTGACGTCGTAGAAGACGTTAAAGCCAACTTGTTGTTCCAATATGTGTATGCGTGGGGTGACCACAACTATACCAACAACGGTTTTGACAATGCTAAAGGGATGAAATTGGCCAATGCCAACTTGGTATTTTCCAATTTGTTTGATGCGTTAGAAGTAACCATCGGCCGCCAATTCTATGGCGAAGATGGCAGCACCATTATCTATTTTGGCGCCAACCACTACAACGCCGAAGGCTTGGGTTATGCGTCTTCTTTAGATGCTGCTAAAGCTGTTTATAGCAACGACAACTTGACCGCCACCTTTATTGCCGGTAAAGTGGCCGATGTATCTGCCGGATACTTTGATTTTTACGGCAACCCGGAAAGTGGTTTGCGCGGAAATCTTTTTGGCGCAGATGTAAAATTCAACATTACTGATGCCTTAACTGCCAATGTATACGGTTATGACTACAACAATAATGCTTTGTATGAATATGATGAATATGACAGCCCGTGGGGTGTCGAAGCCCACAAGAATATTGGTGTATATGGCGCCAAACTCGGTTGGACGACTGATGCTTTCCGCATGAGCGCGGAATATGCCCGCAACTTCTCCGGTCACCGCTTGGTAAAAGAACCGAAAGATGTGCCGTATATGGTAAAAGCTGATATCGCTACCGACATTGAAGCTGTAACATTGCGCGGTACTTTCTTGTATGCCAAGAACAAAACCGATTGGGGTATGCCTTTCTTCCAACTCGGTAATTATGCTCCGGGCTTGCTCGTTGGTCACCGCTTGAGCCAGGGTGTAACCCAAAGCATTTTCACGTATGACGTAAACGGTATCCGCATGTTCAACATTGGTTTTGATTACAAACCGGCTGATCAATGGACCGTTTCTTTGGATGGTTTCTCCTTCCAAAGCCGCGATGGCCATCATGCCACCTACGAAGCTGACTTAACCGCCAAATATGACTACAACGATTATGTACAATTGTTTGCCGGTTTAGGTTATGCTAAATATGGCAATGCCGAACAACTCCTCACGGGACTTCCTTACAAGGATGCCATTGGTACCGAAAACTACAAAGGCCAAATCGGCATGCTCGTTCGCTTCTAATTTTAGTTAGAAACAACAGATACAAAACCCCCGCTCGTAAGAGTGGGGGTTTTTTATTTGACTTTTTACAACATGTATTTATAAAATAACAAAGTAGTTTATTTAACTCATTATAAAGGAGAACTCCATGAAGAAACTTCTGGGCTTGTTACTCGTGGCTGCTATCGCCTTCCCGGCCAGCGCTGCAGTAATTAAGAACGTTG
>JAEEMS010000019.1 GCA_016283355.1 Elusimicrobiaceae bacterium
ATATCGGAATAATCCGAAACCGTGATCGTTCTGCGGGACGGTGTATAAGGTCTAAATGACTTAATAGGCATAGTTAGTAGTTTCTCCTTTCTACTTCGCAGTGGCTTCTACCACTTCGATTTTATCGCCTTCTTTGAGGGTCACAAACGCTTTCTTGTAGTCAGGGCGTTTGCCTTCAAAGCGACCCATACGATGGGTCTTACCCGTGACGGAAATTGTGTTAATTTTTACAACGGTTACGTTGAAAATTTTCTCCACCGCGGTTTTAATTTCACCTTTGGACGCATTTTTTGCCACCACGAAGCCATAACGGTTGTGGGTATCGCGTTCAACTAAACTCTTTTCAGTCAAGAGCGGTTTTTTCAATGTTTCGTACGCACCAGCCATTATTTGGCCTCCTTGGCGAAGGTTTCGCTCAGTTTCGTAACAGCATCTTTCGTGAAAATCACTTTGCTGCTGTTGAGCACGACGTAAGCGTTAATATCTTGCGTTTGCATATGCGTCAGTCCCGCTACGTTGCGGCAAGCCAAAGCGGCATTAGCATCTGCAAAGTTATCCAATACCAGCGGTTTGCGGCCGGCGGACAACGTTTCGAGCATTTCAGCAAAAGCTTTGGTTTTGGCTTCTTTGAATTTAAGGCTATCTAATACCACAATATTGCCTTCTTCCAATTTGGTGGAAAGAGCCATCGCAAGCGCAGTTCTGCGTTTCGTGGCCGGCAAATCTTGGCGGTAAGAGTGCGGGGTAGGACCCCAAGCCACACCACCATGACGGAATTGCACAGCACGCAAAGACCCTTGACGGGCGCGTCCGGTGCCTTTTTGTTTCCACGGTTTTTTACCGGTTCCGGAAACTTCCGCACGGGTTTTAACGTCAGCGGTACCGCTTCTTTGGTTGGCCAAGAAAGCGGTGACGACTTCGTGTAAGAAAGTGGGATTCGCTTTTACACCGAATAAAGAATCCGGCAAAGTAATGGTCCCTTTTTCTTTTCCTTTAATGTCTAAAACTTTCGTTTCCATAGGTCAAAGTCCTTACTTCTTGTTGGCCTGTTTAGAAGCGGAAATCTTCGCTTGTTGAGGCGCAACATAGTGTTTTTTGTATTTGGAAGTTTCTAAGACAGACACGATGGAACCACGGGCTCCGGGAACGGACCCTTTTAAGAATAAAAGGCCGTTTTCGTTGTCTACCTTAATTACTTCAATTTTGGCTACTGTATGGGTGGTGGTACCATAGTGGCCGGCCATGCGTTGACCGGAAATTACCTTACCCAAAGAGCGGCGGGAACCCAAAGACCCCGGAGCGCGGCTGCGATCCGATTGGCCGTGGGAATCAGGTTGACCGGCAAAGCCGTGGCGTTTCATACCACCGGCAAAACCGTGCCCTTTGATTTTTCCTTGCACGTCTACATAATCGCCAGGTTTAAAAATTTTATCGAGTGAAATGACTTGACCAATTTCAAAGCCGTTTACGTCGTCCACACGGCATTCTTTCATGTGTTTGACCGGAGCGACATTGGCTTTTTTGAAGTATCCAAGTTCAGGTTTGTTAAGTTTGTTTTCTTTCACTTCGCCAAAACCCACACAAACGGCATTGTAGCCGTCTTTTTCTTGGGTTCTGACACGCACAACTTTGCAGTTACCCGCTTTTACAACGGACACACCGTGCAAGTTGCCTTTTTCATCAAAGAGTTGGGTCATCCCTACTTTTTCACCGATTACAAAACGAAACGTAGCCGGGGCCTCTTTGACAGTTTCTGCTTTGGCAGCATCAGCAACCGGAGTTGCCTCTTGCGCACCAGCAGCATTTTTATTTTCTTCTGTCATACTATGTCAGTTTCCTTATTAGTTGCTTTTAATGGCCACATCTACACCGGCGGGCAAATCCAATTTCATGAGTTCGTCCACGGTTTTAGAGGTGGGGCTTTTCAGATCAATTAATCTTTTGTGAATACGCATTTCAAACTGTTCTCTGCTTTTCTTATCGGTATGAGGAGAGCGAAGTAATGTATACTTTTTAATCCGAACCGGAAGCAAAACAGGACCCGCTACAATAGCACCCGTTTTTTGCGCGGTTTCTACAATGCGCGAAACGGAAGCATCTAACATGCGATGGTCATAAGAACGCAATTTAATGCGGATTCTTTCTTGGCCAATTACGTTGGCTTTTTTTGCTGTTTTTTCTGCCATTTTTATTTTTTTCCTTACGTGTTTTTTAAAAAAGAATTATCGGCACAAAACCCCACGCTAGTCCCTTTTCCGTCGGAACCAGTTGGAATTTTTGCCGTCACTGCAATTTAATACGTTTAATATTATATCAAATTGCTAAGCATTTGTGCGAATTATTTTTTAGCGGTTTCACCCTTGCGCATTAAAATAAAACGCACTTAAATTCTCTCAAAAATATTATATAATAAAAAAGGATTTTTGTAAATAGCAAAAGAGTAACACACTAAAACAACCTATTTTAAAATGGGATGAATACTTTTATGAATATTACACTTAAAATTATTAAAGATTATCCAAAACCGGGAGTTAATTTCCTTGACATTAACCCCTTGTTGCAGGAACCAAAACAATTCGCTTACGTTATTGATGAATTGGCCCGATGGGCACAACAGACAAAAACAGATATATCCAAGACGGCAATTATCGTACCGGAAGCTCGTGGATTTATCTTCGGAGCACCCGTGGCTTATAAATTGGGTTTGCCGTTGCTTTTAATTCGAAAAAAAGGAAAAATTCCCAATAACCCTTATTCGTTTCATATTACCAATGAGTATACCAGTTATGACATGGAAATAGATGGGGATTTGCTGGAAAAATACGACAAATTCATTTATATTGATGATATATTGGCTACAGGACAAACACTCGCCTCTGTACGCCAAGCATTGAAAAACAAAGGGAAAGAAATGGTACTTTCTTTGCATGTAGCTGATGTCCCTGCGTTAAAATCGTTGCGCGATGACAACGCACAACTGAAAGATTTGACTATAAAAGTAGTACTGAAATCATAAAAATAACTATATAATAAGGAGAATTTATGTTTTTATCAAACAAAAAAGGAATGTCTTTTTTAGGATTATTACTCGCAGCTCTCATCATTGGTATTTTAGCAACAATCATGTTGCCTCAATACAAAAAAACAATTGAAACCCCTAAAAAGAATGAACAAACGTTACAAAATGTCCGTTCTGCTGTTAAAAATTTAGAACAGGTATCTGCCCAACGTGCTAACGGGATTGATGAAACAGGAAGACCCGTTGGGCAATAATTTTGTAAGTGTACAATAAAAAACCCCCGCTTTAATGCGGGGGTTTTTGTTGCAAAGAAACTGCTTATGCGGCTGTTTTGGCAGCGGTGCGTTTTTCAACGATTGCTTTAGCAACGTTGGCAGGCACTTCTGCGTAGTGGCTCGGTTCCATTGTGAACGAAGCACGGCCTTGAGACAAGGAGCGCACGTTAGTAGCGTAACCGAACATTTCAGCCAGCGGCACTTCGGCACGTACGTAACGCACGTTACCGCGTACACCCATTTCGCCGATTTGACCGCGGCGGGAGCTCAAGTCCCCGATGATATCACCGAGGTTGGCTTCCGGAGCGACTACTTCTACTTTCATAATCGGTTCCAGGATGACAGGGTTTGCTTTTTTAGCCCCGTCTTTAAGTGCCATAGAAGCGGCAATTTTAAAGGCCATTTCGGAGGAGTCAACTTCGTGGAAAGAACCGTCAAACACGGCTACTTTGAGGTCCACGAGCGGATAACCGGCTAATGCACCGGAATCAAGTGCCTCCCGACAACCTTTTTCAATAGCAGGGATATATTCTTTCGGAATACGGCCCTGAGTAATTTCGTTAAGGAATTCAAATCCTTTACCTTTCTCTTGCGGTTCCAAACGCAAGAATACGTGACCGTATTGACCACGACCCCCGGACTGGCGGACGAATTTGGTTTCTTGTTCCACCGTTTTGGTAATCGTTTCGCGGTACGCCACTTGCGGGGCACCCACGTTGGCTTGTACGTTAAATTCACGTTTCATGCGGTCCACAATAATATCCAAGTGAAGCTCACCCATACCGCTAATAACGGTTTGACCTGTTTCTTCATCGGTACGCACACGGAAGGTTTGATCTTCTTCAGCGAGGCGTGCCAACGCATTGGACATTTTTTCTTCGTCGGCTTTGGATTTCGGTTCCACGGCAATGGAGATTACCGGTTCCGGGAACGTAATGCTTTCCAACACAATCGGGTGTTCCGGAGAGCAAATGGTTTGACCGACGCGGGAGTTTTTAATAGCTACCGTGGCGGCAATTTCACCGGCGGAAAGTTCTTTTACTTCTTCGCGTTTATCAGCCATCATGCGCATCATACGACCAAAGCGTTCGGTGGCATTTTTACCAGGGAAGTAAACCGCATCCCCGGCCTTAATCGTACCGGAATAAATACGGAAGAAGCTTAATTTACCGACGAAAGGATCGGTTTGTACTTTGAAAATAAGTCCGCAGAACGGTTCGCTGTTCGACGGTTTGCGGGTTTCTTCTTCGCCTGTGTTAGGGTTGGTTCCTTTGACGGCGGGAACATCTACAGGAGAGGGTAGATAATCGTTCACGCAGTCCAAGAGAGGTTGCACACCTTTATTCTTGTAAGAAGAACCACAAATAACCGGGAAGAATTTACCCGTTAAAGTACCGCGGCGAATGGCTTTTTTGATTTCTTCAACAGTGAAGTTGGTTTCGCCATTCAAGTAGCGTTCCATAATGGCTTCATCGAAATCAGCCAATTTTTCCAACATTTCGTTGCGGTATTGGTTGGCAAGTTCCACTTGATCGGCAGGAATATCCACTTCATTGAAAGTGGCACCGTTATGATCGCCATCCCAAATAATGCCTTTCATTTTTACGAGGTCAATCACGCCGACAAATTTATCTTCGGCGCCAATCGGCAATTGAATAGGACAGGCGTTTCCACCGAGTTTTTCTTTAATGGAGTTCGCGGAGCGAATGAAATCAGCACCGATACGGTCCATTTTGTTAATATAGGCAATTCGCGGAACGTGATATTTATCCGCTTGGCGCCAAACGGTTTCGGATTGAGGTTCTACCCCTTGCACACCGTCAAAGCAGCATACAGCGCCGTCCAGAACGCGCAAAGAACGTTCTACTTCGGCGGTAAAGTCCACGTGGCCGGGAGTGTCAATGATGTTTAATTGGCAATCTTTCCACACGCAGTAAATAGCGGCAGAGGTAATCGTAATACCTCTTTCACGTTCTTGTTCCATCCAGTCGGTTACGGAAGCACCATCGTGCGTTTCGCCGATTTTGTGCACTTTCCCCGTGTAGTACAAGATACGTTCGGATGTAGTGGTCTTACCGGCATCGATGTGAGCGATAATACCAATGTTACGAATTTTCTCTAACGGATAAGTTTTAAATTCAGCCATATCGACCCCAATTAAAATTTAAAGTGTGCAAAAGCGCGGTTGGCCTCGGCCATGCGGTGCACATCTTCACGTTTTTTGAAGGCAGAACCTTCTTTCTTGGAGCCCAAGATAATTTCTTCGGCCAATTTTTCCGCCATCGGGCGACCTTTGCGGCTTTGAGCGGCATCAATCAGCCAGCGCATCGCCAAAGAGGTGCTGCGAAGGGGTTTTACTTCCGTCGGTACTTGGTAGTTGGCACCACCTACACGGCGGGCTTTTACTTCCACGAGCGGACGAACATTTTCAATACATTTATTGAAAACATCCATTGCATTTTCTTTCGTTTTTTCGGCAACAATTTCTAACGCGTCGTCCAAAATGCGTTCCGCGGTAGAGGTTTTGCCTTGGAAATTCAATTTGTTAATAAACCGGGACACGAGCACGGAATTATATTTATAATCCGGATTCGGCAACGGTCTTCTGTCTCTGGGTCTTAAACCTTTTCTTGGCATATACGAATCAACTCCTAATAAAATTATTTACCGGCTTTCGGTCTCTTTACACCGTAAAGAGAACGGCCTTGTTTTCTGTTTTCTACGCCCGAAGCGTCTAATGCGCCGCGGATGATGTGGTAACGCACACCCGGCAAGTCCTTCACACGGCCACCGCGTACTAACACGATAGAGTGTTCTTGCAAGTTGTGTCCCACGCCCGGAATATAAGCGGTAACTTCCATTTTAGAAGTTAGTTTTACACGGGCAACTTTGCGTAAAGCAGAGTTCGGTTTTTTAGGGGTTGTGGTGTAAACACGGGTGCAAACACCGCGCCGTTGAGGGCAGGATTGCAATGCAGGCGATTTGGTACGATTTTGTTCTTTCGCCCGACCGTATTTTACTAATTGGTTTACTGTTGGCATTACATCTCTCCTATTTATTTTCTTTGCGTTTTTGTTCAAAGTCTTTGGCTATCTGACGGGCAGAAATACCAGTTCCCGCCGGTATCAAATGGCCTACGATTACATTTTCTTTCAGGCCTTGCAATTCGTCCTTCTGGCCCATAATGGCGGCATCCGTCAAAACCTTGGTGGTTTCTTGGAACGAAGCCGCGGAAATAAACGATTCAGACGCTAAAGACGCTTTGCTGATACCCAAAAGAATGGTTTCAGCATCCGCCAAACGTTTGCCGGCTTGTTTCATTTTTGCATTTTCACGCAACCAGCGAGAGCGGCTGACGACTTCCCCTTTAAGGAAAGCAGTGTCTCCTGCATCCAGAATTTTTACGTTCCCTAACATTTGACGGACAATAACCTCGATATGTCTGTCGTTAATGGTTACGCCCTGCAAGCGGTACACTTCTTGGATGGCGTTTAACAGGAACTCTTGTGCTTCTTTTTCACCCTTCACGCGCAGCACGTCGTGCGGGTCAATGGCGCCGTCGGTAAGGGCTTCACCCACCCCTACGTGATCGCCTTCGTATACTACAAGGTGTTTCCCTTGCGGGATGCTGTACTGTTTTACCTGGTTGGTTTCTTCGTTACGTACAACCACCTCAATCAAACCTCTGGGGGATGTTTCTAAGCTGACGACCCCTTCAAACTCGGAAATAATAGCCGGGTTGTGCGGGCGCCGCGCTTCGAACAATTCCGCAATACGAGGTAGACCACCGGTAATATCTTTTGTACCGCCGGCTTCACGACCGATCTTGGCTAAGATATCTCCGGGTTCTACTTCTTCGCCGTCTTCCACCATCAAAATCGTGTCAATCGGCAACGGCAAATTAATGCCTTTCCCTTTGCCACTGATGCTGATACGCGGGTTGTTTTTCCCGCCGCGGCTTGCGGTAATTTTGCGTTCAATAACGCCGGTCACCTTGTTACGTTCTTCTTGCAAGGTAATACCTTCGATAACATCCGTCAATTTTACCGTACCGGTCGTTTCGGCCAGTACCGGGATAGAGTGCGGGTCCCACTCGGCAAGGAGGGAACCTTTTTTAACGGTAGCTTTATCCGCTACATACACGGAAGCCCCGTATTGCACTTTGTATTCTTTTACTGTTCCGTTCCCGGCAGTTACAAAAATAGAGCCGTTTCTGGAAATACAAACTTTGTTATCATAGCGGTTGGTAATGAGTTTAATATCTTTAAACGTTACCTTTCCGTCCATGTCGGCCACCGCTTGGCTACGGGAAAGCACACGGCTGGCCGTACCACCGATGTGGAACGTACGCAGCGTGAGCTGAGTACCCGGTTCCCCGATGGACTGGGCTGCAATAATACCCACGGAGTCCCCCGGGTTGCTCTTGGAAGCGGTTGCCAAAGACAAACCGTAACATTTGGAACAAACACCGTACGCAGCTTCACAAGTAAGTACGGAGCGAATACGAACGGATTCTACACCATATTTCTTTACTTCTTTGGCTTGTTCCAACGTAATTAAATCGCCTTCTTTGATGATGGTTTTTTCTTCTTCTTTTCCATTGGCCTTTTGTACTTTGACCACCACATCTTCCAAGCTGGTGCGGCCCAAAATACGTTCGTCAATAGATTCAACGAGTTCTTCCCCGCTCATCAAAGATTTAACTACAATTCCGTTATGGGTGCCGCAATCTTCTTCCGTAATGACTACATTGTGAGCGACATCTACCAAACGGCGGGTTAAATAACCGGCGTCGGCTGTTTTCAAAGCGGTATCTGACAAACCTTTACGTCCACCGTGTGTGGAAATAAAGTATTCGAGTACGGACAAACCTTCGCGGAAGTTGGCTGTAATCGGGGATTCGATAATTTCACCTTGTCCACCGGTCAGTTTCTTCTGCGGTTTTGCCATCAAACCGCGCATACCGGCCAGCTGGCGAACCTGCTGTCGGGATCCGCGAGCACCGGAATCGGCCATCAAATAAACAGAGTTAAAGCGTTGGCCGCTGTGCTCTTTGTTGGTGGGATCATATTTGGATTGCGCGAATTTTTTCATTTCGCTGAAAAGTTCGTTGGCCACATCATCCGTGACACGGGTCCAAATATCGATTACTTTATTATAACGTTCACCTTCGGTAATAATACCGGCCTCGGCTTGGGCTTGAATTTTCTTTACTTCGGCCTTGGCTTTATCAATCATGGTTTGTTTCTTGGAAGGGATTGTCATATCCGCGATGGAAATGGACAAACCGGACAAGGTAGCATAATGGTACCCCATCTTCATTATTTTATCCAAGAGTTGTACGGCTTCGTAGCGGCCGTATTTTTTGCTCTTATAGCATTCGTCCACTAACGCGCCGAGTTCCTTTTTACCGACGGTTTTATTAATATATTCCCATCCTTTGGGCAGGGCTTGGTTGAAAATAATACGACCTACAGAAGTATAATCCTTCCATTTGGAAGCATCTTTTTCTTCTTTGTTGTTTAACCCCGCTTCCGGGATGGCATTTAAACCACGCACCTTAATTTTTGCGTGATAAGAAAGCTTTCCGTATTCCAACGCTACCAGGGCTTCTTCTTTGCTGCCAAAGATAGATCCTTCCCCGATATCTCCGTCCTTAATGCTGGTAATCCAGTTTACACCCAACACCATATCATGAGACGGCGCTGCAATCGGTTTACCGGAAGCCGGTGATAAAATATTGTTGGAAGCCAACATCAACGTACGTGCTTCCATTTGCGCTTCCAACGAAAGCGGTACGTGTACGGCCATCTGGTCACCGTCGAAGTCAGCGTTGAACGCCGCACAAGTGAGCGGATGGAGTTGGATAGCTTTCCCTTCGATTAAAACAGGTTCAAAGGCCTGAATACCCAAGCGGTGCAAAGTAGGAGCACGGTTGAGCATGACCGGATGTGCTTGGGTTACTTTTTCCAAAATATCCCAAATTTCCGGACGGACTTTTTCCAACATCTTTTTGGCGGACTTTAAGGTTGTCCCTTCTTTTTTCATCAGTTCGCCAATGATAAACGGTTTGAAAAGTTCCAATGCCATTAATTTAGGCAATCCGCATTGATGAATTTTCAAGTTCGGACCGACCACAATAACGGAACGACCGGAATAGTCCACACGTTTACCGAGCAAGTTTTGGCGGAAACGACCGTGTTTCCCTTTGATACTATCGGAAAGAGATTTCAAGGGTCTGCCGCCGGGCCCGATAAATACTTTACCGCGGGCCCCGTTTTCAATGAGGGCATCCACCGCTTCTTGCAAGAGGCGTTTTTCGTTGTAAATCATGACTTCCGGCGCGCGCAACGATTCAATATGTTTCAAACGGTTGTTGCGGTTGATAATGCGGCGGTACAAGTCGTTCAAATCGGAAGCAGCAAAGCGTCCGCCATCGAGCGGTACCAACGGACGCAAATCCGGTGGAATGACCGGTAAGACACTTAAAATCATCCATTCCGGACGGTTTCCGCTTTCTTTAAACTCTTCCATCGTTTTGATGCGGCGGACGAGTTTGGTGCGTTCCACTTCACTTTGTGTTTCTTTTAATTGTTTATGCAAGGCAGGAATTTCTTTATCAAAATCGATTCCTTCCAAAAGGGTTTTAATAGCCGGGGCACCAATATCTACTTTCAAACGAGTCCCATGTTTTTTGCGAGCTTCACGTACTTGGGTATCCGTTAAAAGCGTACCTTTTTTGAAATCCACACGGCCTGTTACACTGTCTACGCAATCTTCTAACACTACATAAGCAGCATAATAAACCACGCGTTCCAAATCACTGGTGCGTTTATCAAGCAAAATACCAATTCTGGACGGATTTTTGCGCAAGAACCACACATGAGCAACCGGCACAGCCAATTCAATGTGCCCCATACGTTCGCGGCGCACTTTCGCTTCGGTTACTTCCACACCGCAGCGGTCGCATTTAATGCCTTTGTATTTGGGCCAGCGATATTTTCCGCACGCACATTCGTAATCTTTCGTCGGACCGAAAATGCGTTCGCAGAACAAACCGTCTCGCTCCGGTTTCAGAGTGCGATAGTTAATGGTTTCCGGTTTTTTTACTTCGCCGAAAGACCAAGCCATGATTTGTTCCGGGCTGGCAATGCCTAAACGGATGGCATCAAAGTCAAAAAAGTTAAGTTCGTTTGTTTTTTTCACTTTTTTCGTTTGCATGTTATTATCCCCGACTATTTCGCGGCCTCTTTAGAATCTTCCTTTTTCTCTTCGGCAGAAACAACAACAGCTTCTCCGTTATCCCGTTTCTGCAACAAATCTACGCTAAGACCCAGTGCCTGCAATTCTTTAATCAAAACTTTAAAGGATTCCGGCACACCGGGCGACGTAGGAGCTTTTCCTTTGACGATAGATTCATACATTTTTGTACGGCCGTCAAAGTCGTCGGATTTGACCGTCAAGAATTCTTGCAAGGTATAGGTGGCACCATATCCTTCCATGGCCCACACTTCCATTTCCCCGAAGCGCTGTCCACCGAACTGCGCTTTACCACCTAACGGCTGACGTGTAATCAAGCTGTAAGGCCCGGTAGAGCGGGAGTGTACCTTGTCTTCTACTAAGTGGATTAGTTTCATCATGTACATATAACCCACGGTTACTTTTTCTTCAAAAGGTTCGCCGGTGCGGCCATCATAAAGAGTAATGCGGCAATAATCATCGGGCAGGTATTTAGCGGCATATTCTTCGCGCGCTTTTCCTTTCAAACCTTTATCATCTAAAATTTTTTCTTTGGCTTTGCGTACTTGCGCAACTACTTCCGCTTCGCTCGGTCCATCAAATACAGGAGTGGCAGCATTGTAGTGCAGATAATGCGCAGCCCAACCCAACATCGTTTCCAAGAGCTGGCCTACGTTCATACGAGAAGGAATACCCAAAGGAGAAAGCACAATATCTAACGGAGTGCCATCCGGCAAGAACGGCATATCTTCTTCCGGCAAAATGCGGGCAACCACACCTTTGTTACCGTGGCGACCGGACATTTTATCCCCCACGTGCAATTTGCGTTTGGAAGCAATATATACTTTTACGGATTTGTTAACCGTTACCGCCAGCTCATCCCCTTGTTTGGAAAATTCGCTTTCGCGGTCATAATGTTCTTGAGCTTTTTTCTCTAAAAGTTTGTAGAGCGCGTTCAAGCGTTCTTCTTCTTTCTTTAAAGCTGCTGCGCCTTTGATCGTTTCACGTGCGTTGGCAATGGCGCGTTTCTTTTGCTCTTTGAGCAAAGCCATTGTACTGTCACGTTCTTCGTTCAAAGCAGCGGCACGTTTGCGTTCTTCGTCTTTGGTAAGTTTTTCTTTGCGCACAAAAACACGGGTTCCCAAAATTTTTCCGCTGGTTCCCGGAGGCACGCGCAAAGAAGCGTCCACAACATCGTCCGCTTTTTTACCGAAAATTACTTTCAATAATCTTTCTTCCGGTGTGAGTTGTTGTTCACCTTTAGGTGTCACTTTACCTACCAAAATATCTCCCGGTTCTACCACCGTAGCGGGGAAAACAATTCCGTCGTTATCCAAGTGAGATAACGCTTCCGCACCGATGTTAGGAATATCGCGGGTAATTTCTTCTGCCCCTAATTTTGTATTGCGGGCATCTACTGTAAATTCATGTAGGTGGATAGAAGTGAATACGTCATCTTTTACCAAACGGCTCGATACCAAGATAGCGTCTTCGTAGTTATATCCTTCCCAACACATAAAACCAACTAGCATGTTACGGCCTAGGGCCAAATAACCGTTGTCCATCGCCGGACCGTCCGCAATTACTTGGCGGGCTTTTACATCATCTCCCGTTTTCACAACCGGGTGTTGGTTAATACATGTGTCTGCGTTAGAACGTTTATATTTCAATAATTCGTACACATCGCAAGAACCGTCTTTTGTTTCAACTACAATCTTGGATGCATCCGCAAATTGAACACGACCGGAACGTTTGGCAACTACGGAAGTTCCAGAGTCGCGCGCTACTTCGTGTTCAATACCGGTTCCCACATACGGAGCTTCCGGCATCAAAAGCGGCACGCCCTGGCGTTGCATGTTACAACCCATCAAAGCACGGTTGGCGTCATCGTGTTCCAAGAACGGAATCAACGCCGCAGATACACTGATTACTTGCAGCGGTGACACATCCATGTAATCTACATTTTTAGGAGAGATTAACGGATAATCGGCACGAACACGGCAGGCAACCAAGTCCGTATCGATTTTGCCATCTTTGGTGGTAGGCGTATTGGCTTGGGCGACAAACTTATCGTCTTCCGCATCAGCCGTCAACGTTTCTACTTTATCGGTTACTTTTCCGTTTTCTACTTTACGGTACGGAGTTTCAATCAAACCGTATTTGTTTACTTTTGAATAACAAGCTAAAGAAGTAATTAACCCGATGTTCGGACCTTCCGGAGTTTCAATCGGACAAACACGGCCGTAGTGTGTGTAGTGAACGTCGCGCACTTCGAAACCGGCACGTTTTCTGTTGAGTCCTCCGGGGCCTAATGCGGATAAACGACGTTTGTGTGTCAATTCACCCAACGGATTGATTTGGTCCATAAATTGGGAAAGTTGAGAAGTACCGAAGAATTTGCGAATAATTGCTTGCACCGGTTGTGCATTTACAAGCGCGCGCGGGGTGGGCGTTGTTAAATCGCGGTTCATACGATCCCGAGCGGTTTTTGCCATTTGGCTCAAACCCACACGGATTTGGTTTTCCAAAAGTTCCCCGATTCCGCGCACACGGCGATTACCCAAGTGGTCGATATCATCCACTTTAAAAGAGAAATCATCGCCGTACATTTTTTGTGCATCTTCGCCAGCGTTTAAAGCCAAAAGATATTTAACGGTTACAATCACATCTTCGGCCGTTAACGTGCGGCGGTTCTCTTTAGGCATAGAGAATTTTTTAAACTTATACCCACTAATTAAATCAAACATCTTGGCGAATTTCTTGTTGATTTTATAACGGCCGACAAAGCTTAAATCGTAACGGCGAATGTTATTAAAAATCAAGTTATCCAAGAAGGATTCCGCTTGTGCTTGGACGATAAAATCTTGTCCGCGCATCTTTTTGTAAATATCAGCTTGCGCTTCTTTAGCGGTGCGGATAGAATCTTTGCGGTGTTCCAACGTCATCAAGATACCGGGATCTTCCTGACGGGGTTTGCCACAGATTACCTTGATTGTTTTAACTTTCTTTTCAATTAAGGTTTTAAATAATTTATCATCAATCGGTAAAGCGGCTTTTTCATCCAGGTTCCACAAAACTTCACCAGTGGCCGGATCGTAAATATCATCCGCCGCATACCGGCCCACAACACTGTCTACGTTGGTGGGTTTAACGGTAATATCTTCGCATTTGTAGAAAGTTTGGATAATTTGTGCGTTGGTTTCCAAACCACAAGCGCGAAGGAATGTGGAAGCAGGCACTTTTTTCTTGCGATCAATACGTACCCACAAAACGTTGTTGACGTCGAACGAGAATTCAACCCAGGCCCCGCGGTAAGGAATAATACGCGCTACGTAGAGGCGTTTACCGAAGGTGGACTGTTTCTTTTCTTCGTCTTCTTCAAAAATGATACCAGGAGAACGGTGCATCTGACTGACTACTACACGTTCGGCGCCGTTGAATACAAAACAGCCGGCATCGGTCATCAAAGGTAAATTACAAAGAGTTACTTCCTGTTCGGAAGCGTTTTTCATGTTTCCGTTTTTTTGTTTTACATATAATAATAAGGTAGCTTTTAACGGAGCATCATAAGTGCTATCGCGCACGGTCGCTTCGGCCGGGGTAGCATAACGGGGAGCCCCTAAATCATATTTAATAAATTCGAGCCGCATGCTGCCATCGGGTGCTTCAATCGGAAACACATCTTCAAACGCAGCTTGCAAACCTTTCAATTCCCGTTTGGACGGGGCTACATTTAATTGCAAAAAATCCACGAAGGATTGTTTTTGCATATCGAGCAAATCTGGTAACGGAAGTTTAGTGGAAATCTTGCCGAAATTTGTTTGTTTTTCAATCATTTCTTTTCTTCCTGCGATTCGGGCGGAAAGATCGCAACGCACAACGGATAATCCGCCTAATGCCCCTCGGGCACGTAATCCCACCCCCCGAAGGGGATGGGATTAATAACTGTCGTACGAACTTATTTGAGTTCTACGGTACCGCCGGCTTCGGTGATTTTCTTTTTGAGTTCTTCAGCTTCGGCTTTGGCAACGTTTTCTTTCACGGCTTTGGGAGCGCCTTCAACTAGGTCTTTGGCTTCTTTCAA
Source organism: Elusimicrobiaceae bacterium (assembly GCA_016283355.1). Lineage (GTDB taxonomy): Bacteria > Elusimicrobiota > Elusimicrobia > Elusimicrobiales > Elusimicrobiaceae > Avelusimicrobium. Next base: position 14,618 of record JAEEMS010000019.1, read on the forward strand.
ACCCAAACCGGTGATTTCGCGCACTACTTTGATTACGCCGATTTTTTTGGCAGCATCAACAGCGGTGAGTACGACGTTGAATTCATCTTTTTCTTCAGCGGCAGCGGCACCAGCAGCAGCGGGAGCAGCGGCAACAGCTACGGCCGGAGCAGCAGCTTTTACGCCGAATTTTTCTTCAATAGCTTTCACGAGTTCGGAGAGTTCCAAAACGGTGAGTTCAGCAATTGCATTTACTAATTCATCTTTGGTCATTTTAGCCATTTTTGTTTTTCCTTATTATATTGAGTAGCGGCCTTCTGCTTAACCTTGTTAAGCCCGTACCTTTATCCTTTCGGACTACTACCGCTCTTGGCGGGTTTAGATTTTGCACCACAACTACTGCACTAAGCAGTAGTTGTGAACCACATTATTTTTGCTTGTCTTCCAAAGCTTTGATAACGTAGGCAAAATCCCGTATCGGAGCTTGCAATACTTGCGCCGATTGTGCAACTGCGCTGTAAAGCGCACCGGCCAACTTGGACAAGTTTTCTTCTTTCGTACCAATGGTAGCGAGTTGTTTAACTTGTGCCTCATTGTACCAGACACCTTCGGAATAGCAAGCACGAAGCTTCAAAGCCTCAAACTTTTTCTGAAAGTCCACGAGGGTTTTTGCAACGGCGGCAATATCGCCACCTACCGCAATAGCGGTCGGCCCTTGGAAGAGCTTTGCATCGGCCCCTTCAATTTTTGCCTGGCTGATGGCGTGCTCTACAATCGCGTTGCGTTCTACACGGAATTTAGCACCGGTAGGAACCAACTGCGCGCGGAGCTCGGCCATATCCACGAACTTCAATCCTTGATAGGATGTGAAGAACAGGGTGCCGGCAGACGTAATTTCAGTTGCCAAGTTTTGAGACTTTTGTTTCTTTTGGTCTTTTGTCAGGTTCATTTTACTTGCCTGTTTTAAAACGAAAACCGCAGCTTGTTGTTCCCTCAAAAAAAGCAGAGAAAACGACAGCCACAAACTCCCGCCCCCTTCATTTTCAGTCGGAGGGGAAGTTATGGTTCCCGTTAAAAATCGATCAATACTTCTTTAGTATTTTATCAATTTAGTTCGCCAAATGCAAACAATTTTGCAAACGTTCTATCCGCGAACTATAAAATAATTGTATCATAAAACCCAAAAGAGTGCAAGCATTTTTTGCTTATTTTTTAAATTAGATTTTAAATATTCTTTTACAATTTCCGTTTGTCGTTGAAATCCCTCTTTAAAAAATGTTACACTTTTGAAGGTTATTGTTACACACATGCTGCGCAAAAGAGGAAAATATGTCCAAAAAAATCTATATTTTTCCCTCTGATCCCGCTGTTCCTCACACGAATTTTTTGGAGAAAATTCCGGCACTTTTTGAACAAGGTACCCTTATTTACAATGCGCGAAACCAAATCCGTGTGGCAACGTATCAAGGGATTGAACTCAATATCAAAAAATTTTGTATTCCCCCTATTTTTAACCGTATTTTATATTCTATCGGGGTACGTACCCCTAAAGCCAAAACCGCTTATGCTAATGCACTAAAAATTAGGGAACGTGGATTTTATACTCCGTTACCTTACGGATATATTTTGGAAAAAGAAAACGGATTGCTGGGACACTCCTATTTGGTTACGCAACAATTAGACGGCTATCAAACCTTACGCAGCAAAGATATTCCGAAAACTTTAATTCGCCGTACAGCCCAGTATTTATCGCAGTTACATGAAAAAGGAATGATCCATCTGGACTTAACACCCAACAACATCTTATACAGACAAGAGGGAGAGAATTTTTTGTTTTCATTGGTGGATGTAAATCAATTTTATTTTCAAAAAAAGCCGCTCCTTCCTATCCAGGTTCTGCCTTATATGATACAGCTTTTTCCGGAACGCAAAAATTTGCTTCATTTTATTACCGCTTATGCTTATTGTCGGAAGGCAGACCCTAAATATTGTTACCGCACAGCCATGCAACTGCGTAGCGGACGAACGGCCTACTCCCGTCTTAAAAAACTACTTAAAAAATTACCCGGAGCGCATTTGTTTCAAACAAAACGCTTGGACACTCGTTCCAAATAGCGCGCTGTTTGCTACAATATATTTATGACAAAAACATATCGAACAATCTTTGAAATACCCAACAACCCTCTACCAAAAGATTTTATCGCAATGGTTCCGACCAACTTTGATAACGGCGGAACATTGATTCATAACGCACGCAATCAAATCCGTGTATTTGATGTAAACGGACAAAAAATCAATATCAAAAAATATTGTATTCCGCCCATTGTAAACCGCCTTCTTTATTCCATCGGTTGGCGTACTCCCAAAGCCATAACGGCTTGCAAAAATGCACAGAAAATTTTGGAAAAGGGATTCCAAACTCCACAACCGTATGGATATATTATCGAACGAAACAATAAAATTCTTACTTTTTCCTATTTCATCAGTGAGCAGCTACAAGGGGTACAACCCGTTGGTTACGGAGAACATTCGGAAGAACTCATAGATGCTTTGGCAAAATTTACCGCAGAGCTACATAAAAAAGGACTTTTGCATATTGATTATACTCCTAACAATATTTTGTTTACACAAAATGACGGCAACTATGCTTTTTCTTTGGTAGATATTAACCGGTTTCGGTTTTACAACCGTCCGATCCCGATGCACGCCATCCTAACAAACCTCATGAAACCTTTTCCTGAAGAAAAAGAGTTGATATTTTTTGTTAAATCGTACGCCAAACAAAGTGGTTTAAACCCCAATATATACAAAAAAGTATTACGCCGACGTCATGTACGCAACGCATATGACAGCTTTAAACGCGCACTTAAAAAGATTCCCGGGGCATACCTTTTTTTGAATAAACCGCTTAAAAAATAATTGGAATTTTGTTTTTAGTCAAGCGGAATCGATGAATCTATGGTACTCAAATATAAAGATCCGTTGATAAAATATTGACTTATTTCTTTTGTAGTAGTATGATAATAAGGTAGTTTATTTAACTCATTAAGGAGAACTCCATGAAGAAAATTCTCGGCTTGTTACTCGCAGCCGTTGTTGCCTTTCCGGCCAGCGCTGCAGTAATTAAGAATGTTGAACTCAAAGGCGAAGTGCAAACCATAGCTTCTGATGTAAAATATGGCTTGGGGGGGCCCGGCGGGGATGCTTTTTACAATCGCGGTGCCAAAACCCGTGCATTAGCAGGTTTTTCCTTTGACGTTGTAGAAGACGTTAAAGCCAACTTGTTGTTCCAATATGCTTACAATTGGGGCGACCACAACTACACCAACAATGGTTTCGACAGCGCCGAAGGTATGCGCTTGGTCAATGCTAACTTGGTATTATCCAATTTATTCTGCTGCTTAGAAGCGACCATCGGTCGCCAATTCTACGGTGAAGACAACAGCCCGATCATTTACTTTGGGCCGAACCACTACAATGCTGAAGGCATGGGTTTAGCGTCTGCTTTAGACGCCGTAACCGTTCGCTATAGCGACGATTTCAAAACCTTCACATTAATCGCCGGTAAAGTGGCTGATTTGAC
>JAEEMS010000020.1 GCA_016283355.1 Elusimicrobiaceae bacterium
GAGAATTTGCCACAAAGAATTACATCAACAGTATATATAAGTATCCGGATGCCATGTGTGGAGAAAAGGGCCATGAACGCCGTTGCGCCAATAGCCGCAGTGCATGGATTGATCTGGGGGTAGAATTGGGCGAAGCCGCCAAAGACGATCCTGCGTTACAAGGAATGTTGAACCAGGTGGTCAATGAGTTGGTAACGGTGCGAACGCCTCGCAGAGGAGATGAAAATCCACAATTAATAACGTGGAATAATTTATTCTTAACGGGGTTGTTATCATCAAAATTTCAAGTGAAGTTGAACACTCATCCAAGAGATATTTTTACACAACAAGGCCAAGTCATTACACCGAGCGTAGAAGGAAATATCCATGCTATAAAAGAAATAAATGCGATGGGGCTAACGCAGAGTGAATATTTGGCCTTTGTGTTGTACCATCAAGGGTATTCGGACATAGAACCTAACACAGCGCGTTATATACGCAATATGTTGTATGCGGCAATAACATCTCCGGAAAAGGCAGAGCGGTTGGGGATGAAATCTTTGGATAGGCCGGGTCCTGGAGATATAGAAAATTACGAAAAATGGGATAAATGGATTAAAGAAGCTGCGATACTGGATGAGGCTATAAAGTTTGTGGCAGAACTCGTCCTATGCTGGTTTGCCCCGGAAGTAGGGCTTTTAATGCTTGGGCGATTGGTGCGCTTGGGAGCTTCTTTCCTTGGGTCTATTCGGTTGGGTACACTCATGGCGCGTACGGGAAAAGGTATTCTTAACGCTGAAAAAGTGGGTAGATTGATAAATATTGAAGTGCGCAATGGACAACTTTTCATTCCTTTGCAGATAATGAGGACTGAAGAAACAACGGCTGGACAAGTTTTGAGAGAGGCCGTACAAGCGGAAGTTAAAAAATCTGTCGGGAAGAATTTATTTACACACAATGGAATCAGTTATTTTGTACCCAAAGGTTTCCGCAATGTGTTGGTGAATATTGACGGACGATGGAGTGTTCAAATAGTAAAAGAGGGGTTAACACGGGCCGAAATTGCTAAACAATTTTCTGTAGTGTTTGACGCTGTTGTTGACATCCGTGTAGTAAACGGAAAGGCCGTAGGAAGAGCGGCAAAATTGTTAGAAGAATTAACTGCACAAAGCACTAAATCCGGTTTGAGTTATACGGCCGGTGCTGCAGGTGTAAATGAAGGAACTGTATCAGTTGGCGTAGGTGCCAGAGTGGGCGGAGAAGGGTTAAAATCGATGCCTGTTCCTGCCGCAGCAGAAGCTACTGAAGGTGCCAGCACAGCTGCAACGGCTGCCAATCAAGGGGCACAAGTTGCCAAACAAGGGAAAAGTTTCTGGAAATGGTTAGATGAAACCGTCATTCACTGGCGGCCCATAAATAGTGCAACCCCCAGTTTTGCCCGTCAAAGTTGGGATTCGTTAAATTATTGGTTGCGTATCCAGGTACCGGGTTTCTTAAAAGGTGTGGGGCAATTGGGAACAAGCCGATATGGTGTTGGAGCCATAGGTTCCGGTGTATCCCCCATGTATGCGGGTACTGCTGCCATCAACAATAGTACTGCTATTATGGCGGAAGCACAAGCTACACGTAGTGCTGTGCAAGTGAGCGAAGTGGCTGCCTCTGCAGTAGGAGAAACATCAGCTGCCGCGGCTACGGCAACTACAGCTACAACCGTTCCAATAGCCAATCGTTCTTTATTCAATATATTAAAAGCTGCGTTAAATGCCGGAATGAAAACGGTAGCCCCGGCTGTATTTGCAGTATCGCCGTGGTGGGCACCGGAAAATGAACAACAAACCCCCTTACAGGTAAATATTGATAATGCATATCAACAATGGATGCGCAAGGAAGAAGATCATGTAACGGCTCAGTTGCGCGCCCGGTTACAACAATCGGCGACGCAAGCTGCCCCCATGACAGTTGTTGTGAGCGCAGATGCTACTCAATCAACTACTGAAGAGGAACCGGTTGTTGTTGCCACACATGGTACTGCTACGCAAGCAACTGCAGGCAATGTTGCTACTCCGATTACGTTAAGCCAACAAACCAGCGGAATTGCCGCTATGGATTTTACCTTTGGGGGAATCTCCTATTTACTGCGTAAAGCAGCCGCGAGAAGAGCAGCGGCCAAAGACACCTCACCCGATCGTCATAAATTCCGGGATGAAGGACTTGCCTCTAAAGGGTTATTATATACTGCTGACGTTATGGATGAGGTTGCCGGTAGGACGGTCCCCGTAACTTTTAAGTTTGAAAACGAGGCGGCAAAACAGGCGTTTTTTAAACGTGTGGATTTGGCGCAAGACGAATATTTCATCTTCCAACCCGGTACGGGTGCCATTGTTATTCGCAAACGTTTGACAGAAGGGCAAAAAGCCGAAGGCGTTAAAGCGCAAGATCGCGGATTTGACAGAATCTTCTTTGAAGGTGCGGAAGCGATGCCTGTGAAATTACATAAGGCCTCAATTCTGGCACCTCTATTTGCAGCGGCTTCGAATGAAGTAGAAGTGCAGGCGTTACTCTCTCAGCATAGAAAAATTTTGAAAGAAGTTCTGTCGTCCGATTTCCTTGAAAGGTATCCGGCATTAAAAGAGTACTTAAACACGGAAAAAGAAGATGTGACAAAAGAGATAAGTACACTCATGGAAAGTGTTCCGGCGATGGAACTGGCGCAAGATATCGTTGCTGATTTAAACGGCGTGTTGGCCACTCCCATTTCAGTATTTAAAGACGATATAGGTCATATTGCACAACTTCTTATCGGATTTATTGAAGGAACACTTGGAACCATGGGGCAGGCCATGACGGCAGCTTTGAAAGCGTTTGGCATTGTGAAAGGGTGGATGAGTAATTTACCTACGTCCGCCGGGCAGTTTGGCCCTGCATGGGCACCGTTTATTGGTGCGTGGACGAAAATCTTTGGTACTTTAAAAGTATTACAGAAGGGGTTGACGACGGGGGCTATTGGTCACTCAACGGCTGCAATCGGTGTAGGGTTGGGTGCATTAGGAATCTTGCCTCCGATGGCAGCTTTCGCCGCGATGGTAGCCGGTATTACCATCAACGGGGTAGCGGGTGCCTTCCTGAAACAAGATAACCCGTTGCTTGCTAAACAACGCTCTCCTGATCCTATTTCCGCTACCGCCACTATTACGGATTTAAATGCGTGGGCATCCGTAGGAGGAATGTTCTGCTACTTATTCTTGCCGGTGGTAGGATGGCTTGTAAGTAAGATCTTTTTGGGTGGGAATGAAGCATCTTCTTTGGGTATCATAGCGAGTATGTTTGGCGTGGCTGCAGCCGCACCTTTGGTGGCTAAGTTACTGTTAGCCAAATCGCGTATTCAAAATAATCCCAATAAGGATGCCAATGCAAGTGTTCTTAAGACCGTCGGCACCAACCTGGGAATTGGTTTTAAGACACTCTCCATGGTTGGTCTGCTTGTTGCTACAGCTGGTGCCCACTTTATGGGCTTAGGTTTTAACAGCGGACCGGGTAACTTTATCAAAGAAAATATTGCTAACCCCGGTTTAGCCCAACTGGTCGCTTTTGCTGCTATCTACCTGACCGTATTTGCAGGGCGGAAGTTAGGTGCCAAAGCCATAAAGAAGGGTCTTATCGGGGATAAAGGCATGGCAGGGTTATCTTCCTTAATCGGTGTAACCATGGGAGGCCTTTCGATATTGCCGGGGTTAGATTTTACAACTCGTTGTGTCCTCTTTGCGGCCGCCGGGCTTGGGTTTGCTAACTGGGCAAACGTATTACAATCCATTGAGCTTAACCGCCCCGAAAATGCAGACAGAAAAGAGGTGGTGTCCACCATGTACATCTTGGCGCGTACATCAGGTATGTTGACCGGTGTAATGGGTGGATTTGGGGACTTGTTACAGTCCTCTCTGGGATTAACCCCCGCCACGGCCGCTTTGTATGCGTTGAGCATGCCGTTGTTAGCGGGAACCATATCGCTTGGTATCAACTATAAAAATATTACCAAAGAGTTGTGGCCGACCTTTAAACGTTGGATAGGTCTTGGAAAGAAAACAGGAACCAATGAAGGCGGCCCTGCCGAAGGTCCCAACGGAAATGATGGCTCTGTTGCCGGAGCAAGTACTGGTGTTGAACAGCTTCCTCCTGACAACGGAGCAACCGGTAACCTACAAGATGCAGCACCCGTCAACTAGGCAAAAGGAAAAATTTTATCCCCCGGACTTGCCGGGGGATATTTGTCAGTAAGTGAAGTGAAATAGGTTCGCAAAATGTTGTCAATGAAATACATTCTTTTGAAGGAAAAATAATCAAAAAATGTGTTATAATGAAGGTATATACGTATAATTTTAATAGGAGATGACTTATGCTACAAAAGTTTTTAGATTGGTTTAAGCCGCTTCCTCCGGCAGCGGAAAAAATAACCGATCCTGCAGAAATTGACAAACAATATAAACGTTGGCGTTGGAAACTATTTATCAGTGCTTATATCGGGTATGCAATGTACTACGTAACGCGCCAAAATTTAAATCCGATTGCCCACGTGTTTAAACCGGCCGTTGGTATGACGGATCACCAGTTTGGGTTGATGGTGTCCATTTCTTTGATTGCATACGGGGTAGGTAAATTTATTAGCGGTATGTTGGCAGACAAAAGCAACATCCGCGTTTTTTTGGCCTTCGGGTTGTTGGCCTCTTCCGTAATCAATTTGTTCTTTGGATATCTGCATTCGTTTTTCCTGCTTGTTTTGTTTTGGACACTTAACCAAGCGTTTCAATCTATGGGATTCCCGCCGATTGCGCGTATTTTTGCGTATTGGTTTTCCCCCAAAGAAAGAGCCAGTAAATGGACGTTGTGGGCTTCTGCGCACACCGTCGGTATCTCGATTGCCGCTATTGTGGCAGCCGTAGTGCTCAAATTAACGGATGTATTGCCGTGGATGCAATGGCAGTTTGTGTTTGTGTTTTCCGGTATCTTGGGAATTGCGACCTCTTTTTTTATTTTGAAGAACGTTACCGATACGCCAGAATGTGTAGGATTGCCTTCCGTAGAAGAATATATGAACGTTCAACAATTGGTTGTCAAAAAGAAAAAAGAAGAAGGGGACAGCTACATGACGCTCTTGCGCAAATATGTATTGACGAACAAATACATTTGGATTTTGTCCGTTGCGTTTTTGTGTGTGTACTTTGTACGTTACGTTACCTTGTCTTGGGCGGCCATTTTCTTGGATTCGCGCGAACTTTCCAAAGCCAGCATTCCGCTAATCTTTACGCTTAACCCGTTGGTGGGTGCCTTGGGCGGTATCACGGCCGGTATCTTAACGGATAAAGTATTCAAAGGGCGCTGCACACCTTCTAACATTATTTACTTTGTGCTGTTGGGTATTTCCGCCTATTGTTTCTACCTGTTTGCCGGGCCGAGCCATGTGGCGCTTACGTGCTTCTTTATTGCGGCGTTGGGTTTCTTTGTGGACGGACCGCAAAACTTACTTAACGTGCAAATTTCTTTGCTTACCACAAAAGAATCTGTGGCGGCCGCTTGCGGTTTCTGCGGGCTTTTCGGCTATATTGGCGGATTCTTGGCCGGTAGCGGGGCTTCCTACATCAAAGATACTTGGGGATGGGCCGGTGTGTTTAACTCCTGTATCGTTGCGTGTGTGGTAGGGGTCTTGTTGGTATTAACGGTTTGGAAGAAAGAAAACCAAGATATCAAAGCAAAATAGTTTAAAAACAACGTTAAAAACCCCGCTCAAGTAGCGGGGTTTTTTATGGGATACAAGCAGGTTGGTATACTTAAACCGTCAATACATACAACAAGTTAGTGCTACCGGGTTGCCCAAAGGGAATCCCGGCCGTAATGACTACGCAATCGCCTTTCTTCGCTAATTTCTGAGCCAAAACGACTTTGCGCGTTTCGTTGGACATATCATCAAAGTCCCCCAAATTTTCGACAACAAGAGGTGTTACCCCCCACGCAAGAGATAGGTGGCGTGCGGTGGTAATATTGGGGGTTAAAGCCAAAATCGGAATTCCCCCCGTGCGTTGCTGTGACATACGCAATGTAGTGGAGCCGGATTCGGTAAAAGTGACGATGAGGTTTGCCGTATCAATATTGGCGGCTACAACGCCCGCCCCGATGGTAAGGGCGCGTTCCTTGGTGGTGGCTACGGTATGGTCGAAAACGCTCAGACCTTTGTGATAACGAGGGTCGTTTTCCACGGTTTCAATAATGCGGCGCATAGTAGCAACGGCTTGTACCGGGTATTGGCCTTGGGCCGTTTCCGCGGAGAGCATGACGGCATCTACCCCGTCATAAACGGCGGTGGCTACGTCGGACGCTTCGGCGCGGGTGGGCATAATGTTGTGGACCATGGATTCCAACATCTGCGTGGCCACAATTACCGGTTTCCCGGCGCGGCGGCAACCCGATACAATTTGTTTTTGTAAAACAGGCACCAATTCCGGGCTGGTTTCTACTCCCAAATCTCCGCGGGCCACCATTACCGCATCGGAAAGTTCAATAATTTCTCGTAAATGTTTGACGGCAGAAGGTTTTTCGATTTTCGCGATAATATGGGCCTTTGATTTCATCAAACGGCGAAGTTCGGAAATATCGTCGGGAGATTGCACGAAAGATAAGCCGATAAAATCAGCCCCCAGTTGTTCCGCAATTTTTAAATCTTTTTTGTCTTTGGCCGTCAATGCGGATATGGGTAATTTTACACCGGGTACGTTGACACCTTTTTTACTGGAAAGTTCCCCCCCCGCAATTACGGTACATTGGGCCGAGGTGGGTGTACACTTCTCTACCCGCAGATGTACAATGCCGTCATTTAATAAAAGGGTGGAGCCCGGTTTCAGGGCACTGAAAATTTCCGGATGAGGTAAACAAACGCGAGTTTTATCACCGGGCGTTGGGGTCATGTCCAGCTGAAAAGAATCCCCCTCTTTGAGTAAAACCTTTTTATCTTGAAAAGGCCCAATGCGAAGTTTAGGACCCTGCAAATCGAACAAAATTCCCAAAGAGACATTGTATTTTTGTTCCATTTTACGGATGTTTTTAACCCTTTCCTGGTACTCGGCTAACGAGCCGTGACTGCAGTTGCAGCGGAAAACAGAAACCCCGGCCAGCACCAGTTGTTCAATGGCTTTTGCATTCGAAGTATCCGGCCCGATGGTGGCAATAATTTTGCAAGAAGTAGTGTGTGACGTCATATTCAAATCCTTTTTTATTAAGCTTATTATACATATTTTATTATTTTTGAAGGATACTGCCTAGTTGGGTTGGGGATCAAGGGACAATGTGCTATCCTTGAAAAAGATTTCATAAATCCGCTACAATATAAAAGAGAACGTCGGGAAATTTCCCGCTTCTTGTTTTTTGCTTGTTAAGGAGTATTCATGAAAAAAATAATTGTAACAGCACTGTTGCTGGCCATATTGGCTCCTGCTTTTGCCCAAGATAATAAATTGGGATGGCAGGTGGAACTAAAAAAACTTGCATTTGATTTGACTTCTACCGAAGTAAAAAATGCACAAGATTACCAGGGATTTGCGGATGCGCGTTTAACCTCGGATTCTCAAACCTCTGTGCGTGGCAGTTGGGATTCTATTGCCGACTATTATGCTGAGCATTTTTTGTGGAATAACGAACTGACCATGGATTATGGGCGCACCAAAGTCCGCCCGGTGGACGGCGATACGCTGACCAACGAAAATGCCGATAAAATCCTTTTTACTACGGGCTATACCCAACGGTTATGGAAAGTAGAGGATACCTTAGGAGGATTTGAAATGGGCCCGTTTGCCAACATCGGCTATGAAACGGAATTTACCAAAGCCAACGGTTCCCCCCGCCGCCGCGTATTGCGTGGAAAAGCCGGGTGGAAACTATTTGAAGGAAAATACCTTAAAGAATTATATGCCGCAGTAGTGGATGAGCGCGATTTTACGTATCATCCCTATTCCACTAATTTGGCGTGGGAAGCCGGCGTGAAAACGGAGATCCCGGTACGCGAAGGCGTTACTTTTAAAGCCGGGGCGTTATTCCGTGATTATCTGGACCATTCCGCCACTCCTACCCCCAATACCAACATTGATTGGGAATTTGAAGCTGATGCGCGTTTAGATGTGCAACTCTATAAAAACCTGTTTGTAGCGCCGTTTATCAGCTATTATACGGCCCAGGCAGAGGCATTTGGCGCACGCGGGGAAAATGTGTATGTAGGTGTTTCCTTGTCGTTTAGCCATATTTTTAGAGAAGCAAAATAAGAATTAGTTGAGGAATGAGAAGGGGACCGTTGTTGCAGTCCCCTTTTTATGTAGGATCTTACTTGGGGAAGATAAAAGGTATGCCGGGAGTATTAACGCGGTCGCGAATCTCTTGCCTAACTGTTTTAATGTCCGGCGCAATTAAGCCATAATCTTGTGCGCGTTTTTTAAAGTTAATACACCAAATCGATTTTACATAAGCGCTGCCTTGATGTTTAAAACAGACGTCAGATAGTTTTTGGGCATTATCCTTCATTTTTTTTGTAAAAGGTTTGATAAGGACAATATCCCAAGCTTTTTTTGCTTGATTGGCATCCTCTGCCCCTAACGCGCTTACCAAGTTTACCAAGTAACCAAGTCGTCCTAAGTATAATGCACCATGACTAAATGTTGCGCGGCTTCTTGCATGTCTCGCAGGGTCTAAGATATATTCTGACATCCTATATTTAATGAAATGGAAGGGGTTCTTGTCACCCATTTTTACCGCTCTGGACCAAGCTCCGTCTAGTATTAATTTCACCTCTTCGAAATCTGGGTCATAACACTGAGTGTATCCTGTGGCTAAAGGAAGTCCTAATGCTTTGGCAAGAGTAATTCGGTCATATAGTTCAGCTCCGAACTCATACTTCCACGGCTTGTTCTCAATATTCAGGACGTGTGGCCACTTGAACAAATTTTCTCTGACAATGGGTTCTAACCAAGTGTTGTACTTATAAGTATCATAGAAGTTTACCGATTTCTCTTTGTCGAATTTACCAGCATCGTAAGGATTATTTCCATAGAGGTAATGATAATGCTTAGCTAATGCATCGATTAGAATATTCGGAGGATATACTGTATTTAGCTTATAGTTACGGTATATATAATTCGGCTCTTGTAGATCTGCTTCCTCCAATCCATAATCGCTCTGGCCAGCACAATAAGCGGGGATTTGGACCTTTCTAATTATTCCTTTCGGGCACGGAGGAATAGAGTCAAGGAATTTTTTAGCTGCCGTGTACTGTTTAGTGCGTAACATTTCAAAAACCTTGGCAGTTAGTTGTTTGTGCGCTTTTCGAGACCCCGGGTGATTGGGTAAGTAGACAGGGTTATATCCAAACGCAAGCGGGCCTAGGATTATAGCAAGGCCAATTGCACATATTTTTTTTGAGTAATGCATGTCTTTCTCCTTACGCCTGTTATACCGTTGTACAGCGTTTTGACTCCGTGGGCTAACGGTACAGGCATTTTATGTTTCATCTTTTGTGTTTCTCTTATTATTAATGCATATTAAAGTTGTGGTGCACCAGGGCTAAAAGGCCCAGCCAAAAAAAGAAAAAGGGCCTATAACAAAATAGGTCTTTTTTTAAAAAAAATTAGGCCCAAAGGCCCTGGTCTGCGTACTGATATTAACTTATACTAATGGTAGGTATATCCCTAAAGAGAAAAAATATGAAACTAAAAAAATGTTTTGTTTCGCTTGTGGCAGTAGTTCTAAACAGTATCGTTTTTGCTATACCGGCTGTTTCGCCAGATGATAAAGGACAGGTTTTCACAAGTGAGCGGGATTCAAATATCCTTACCACGGTACGTTCTATGGTAAGTGTACCAACCCCGAAAGAAGCACTCTTGTATCACGCGGATTTAACAAAAGTACTTGATGAAATGGCTGAAGATCTTCTCAAACAACAATTTAAAAAAAATGAAGTCACGGATGAAGATTCTGATCAGTTTATCAAAACCGTTCGAAGACAAGAGATTGAAACTCAATTTCGCAATGGTAAAATATCAGAACTTACTTGTCAACAAAGATTATGGGCATTAGAACGAAGCTCTTTTAAGAAGGAAGACCTCAAATTCACCGTGAGAAGGAATATACTTAATCAACTGATGAACGTGTATATTGATAAAAAATGGATGAGCGCGGAAGATGCTGAAAGAGGTCTTGAAATTTTTGATTTTTTTGAGGAAATAATGGCAGAAGCTACCGAAGAAGAGGCCAAGGAAGATACAGAAGATTAAAAGCATATTGGATTAAAACATAAGTAAAAAAGCCCCAGGTTTTTCCTGGGGCTTTTTTGGGTCTAGAAAACTTATTTGTTTACTTTGGCCATGTGGGCGATTAAATCGAGTACTTTGTTGGAGTAGCCGATTTCGTTATCGTACCAAGACACGACTTTTACGAAAGTATCGGTCAAGTACACGCCGGCATTGGCATCAAAGATAGAGGTGCGTTTATCGCCCAAGAAGTCGGAAGATACAACGGCATCTTCGGTGTAACCCAAAATACCTTTGAGTTCGCCTTCAGCAGCTTTCTTCATAGCAGCGCAGATGGCGTCTTTGGTGGCCGGTTTTGCCAAGTTGACAGTCAAATCTACCACGGAAACGTCCAAGGTGGGTACGCGCATAGAAATACCCGTGAGTTTCCCATTGAGTTCCGGAATTACCTTGCCCACGGCTTTAGCAGCACCGGTGGAAGAAGGAATAATGTTACCGGAAGCGGCGCGGCCACCTCTCCAGTCCTTCATGGAAGGTCCGTCAACCGTTTTTTGGGTGGCGGTGGTGGAGTGTACAGTGGTCATCAAACCGTTCACGATACCGAAATTATCATTTAATACTTTGGCGATAGGAGCCAAGCAGTTGGTGGTGCAGGAAGCGTTGGAAACGAATTTGGTTCCTTTTACATAGGTTTTTTCGTTTACGCCTACCACGAACATCGGGGTAGCATCTTTGGACGGGGCAGACATAACTACATATTTGGCACCCGCTTTGATGTGTGCTTCTGCTTTTTCTTGTGTTAAAAATAAACCGGTAGATTCTACTACATATTCGGCCCCTACTTTGTCCCACGCCAAGTTGGCCGGATCTTTTTCAGCAGTTACGCGAATTTTTTTGCCGTTTACAATCAGCTGGCTGTGTTCTACATCGGCTTCTACCGTTCCTTCAAATTGGCCGTGCATCGTGTCGTATTTGAGCATATAAGCCAAATAGTCAACCGGACACAAATCGTTAATACCAACGATTTCAATATCTTTGCGTTCTTGCGCCGCGCGGAATACAAAACGACCAATGCGGCCAAAACCGTTAATACCTACTTTAATCATACAGTACGTCCTCCATGGATATTTTTACTTACCTCTATATTTTACAATTTTTTGGGCATGGCGGGAATACATAAAAAATAGCCCCCGAATCCGTCGGGAGCTATTGAAAAATATTATTTCTTTTTGACCGGTTTTTTGATGAGTGCATCCGGACTGAAGGGGTAGGGCATATAATCTTTTAGCTTTTTCTTTACGATGCGTTGTGGCTTACCCGTGGATAAATCCGCAGTATAGATGGGCATATCGGGTTTGCAAAATTCCGTCATTACTTGGCGGCACGCGCCACAAGGAGTGCTTAACGGGCCAAGATCTTTTTGCTGAAACACAATAACAAGGGCTTCAAATTCTCTTTCTCCGTTACAAACGGCGGCAAAAATAGCGTTGCGTTCGGCACACAGTGTTACACCGTAGGAGGCATTTTCAATATTAGTGCCCCCGTAAATATGACCGTTTTTGGTAAGCACGGCAGCGCCTACTTTAAATTTGGAATAGGGTGAGTAGGAATTTTGCATTGTCTGCCCGGCCTTTTGAAAAAGTTTCTCTAAAACTGTCTTGGATAGTTTCATGATTTCCTCCTCTATTTTTTTGCAGATTTTTTACCGTTTTTATCAATAAATTGGCGGATGGTTTGAACCGTTTTGGATAATTCCTCTTCGCCAAGTGCTGGGAAAGTTCCCACCCAAAAAGTGTGGTCCATTATAAAATCCGTTTGCGGCAAAAGAGCATATTCCTTTTCCGTTAAATTACGCGAATTGAAAATAGGCGAATCCCCTATACGCAGTGCAATATCATCCTCCACAAATGCAGGTTGCCGCAGCAGATTACCGGCAAAAAGTTGGCGGGTGCCAATACCGTGTTCTTCCAAATATTCCACGAGTTGTTGTTTGGTAAAGGGCGCCTCCTCTTTCACGGAAATCAAGTAGCCAAACCATGACGGAGTAACGCCTTTTTCAATTTTCGGGAGAATAAGGTAATCTTGTAAATCAGAAAGATGTTTCGTTAAATAAGCCGCATTTTGCGTACGTTTTTCTAAAAACTGTGGGAGCTTTTTCAATTGGCTCACGCCGAGCGCAGCTTGCCAATCGGTAATTTTTAAATTGTACCCGATATGGGAATAAGTATATTTATGGTCATAGCCGAAAGGTAGGTGACCCAGTTGCATATTAAAACGGTTTTTACAGGTGTTGTCCGTGCCCGGTTTGCACCAGCAATCACGTCCCCAATCCCGGAAAGATAAAAGAATGCGATAAAGTTGAGGATCATTGGTTACTACGGCCCCTCCTTCCCCCATCGTTATGTGATGAGCCGGATAGAAACTATACGTCCCTATATGCCCGATAGTACCGGCTTTTTTACCGTTCCACTCGGCCCCCAATGCATCGCAAGAATCTTCAATGAGCCATAAATGATGTTTTTGGCAAATGTCTAAAATTTGTGCTACGTCAAACATATTACCCAGCGTGTGGGCAAGAAAAATGGCTTTCGTTTTAGGGCTGATGGCTTTTTCAATTTGGAAGGCATTGATGTTGTAGGTGCCGACTTCGCAATCTACAAACACGGGGATGAGCCCTTGTTGTAGGATGGGATTGACGGTAGTAGGAAATCCGGCGGCAACCGTAATTACTTCATCCCCCTTTTTTAAACGTTTTTCCCCTAACTTGGGGGATGTTAAGGCAGCAAGTGCCAGTAAATTTGCCGAAGAACCCGAGTTTGTAGATAAAGCAAATTTTACACCGAGAAAGCGCGATAAATTTTCTTCAAATTGTGCGTTAAATTGCCCTGCAGTAAGCCACATATCCAAGCTGGCTTCTATCATATTTACCAAATCTTCTTCATCCAACAGCTTGCCGGAGGGTGGAATATAGTTAAATTCCCGTTTCTTACCATAAATTTCTTTGTAGTAATTACGGGCTGCCTGCTTGACGGTTTCTCTTAATTCTTTTTCCATTTTAAACTCGCAGTATATTCTTTAATTTGTTGCAAAGAGAAAGATGCCATATCCGTTTTTTCTTCATAGAATTTTTTGTACCACAGAACGGTTTTTACAATGGCTTCCTTGGCTGTGTAAGTAGGGACCCATCCTAAAACTTTTTCCGCTTTGGTGATGTCTAACATTAACAAGTTGGCTTCGTGTAGGTTGTCTTTGCGGAAAATTTTTAAGTTTCCTTTGCCGTATTCTGCAATGACAAGGCGGGTAACATCTTCTACCGTCAGCACACTGCTTTGTTGTGGGCCTAAATTAAAACTCTGCGCGTATTTTTTCCCTTGGACACAGAGCAAGTGGCCTAACAGTAAATAACCCGAAAGAGGTTCCAGTACATGTTGCCATGGACGAGTAGCTTGCGGATAGCGAATGACAATATCCTCTCCGGCTTCAATACTACGCACACAATCGGGAATTAGCCGATCAGTTGCCCAGTCCCCCCCACCCATTACGTTACCGGCACGTACGGTGGCTAAAGCAAAGGTTCCTTCTTCTTGTAAAAAAGAACGACGGTAGGAAGAAGATAAAATTTCTACACACCCTTTGGAGGAAGAATACATATCATATCCGCCCATGGGGTCATTTTCCGTATAACCGCGGGTTACTTCTTTATTTTCATAACATTTATCGGTAGTAACGTTTACAAAAGCTTTGACACTCGGGCAATGACGGGCGGCCTCAAGCACGTTGAGGGTGCCGATGACATTTGTTTCGTATGTAAGTAAAGGTTCCGTGTAGGAAAGACGTACCAACGGTTGTGCGGCTAAATGAAATACAATTTCCGGTTGAAAATCCGTAAAAACTTGATTAAGACGCTTGGTATCGAGGATGTTCCCTTCGTGGTGAGTGATGTTTTCTTTTACGCGGGCTACTTCAAAGAGGGCAGGCGTTGTATTGGGTGCTAACGAATAACCGCATACGGTTGCCCCCATGCTTTTGAGCCATAACGTTAACCAACTGCCCTTAAAACCGGTGTGCCCAGTCACTAGAACACGTTTCCCCTGGTATGTATCTTGCCACATAGCTAATCCCATTTTTTCCACGGAGCTTTTTCTTCCAGCCACAGTTTGGTTAATTGGTTTTTATCACGCAACGTATCCATCGGTTGCCAAAATCCTTCGTGTTTAAAGGCATGAAGCTGGCCGTTTTTGGCTAAATTCTCAAGGGGGCCTTGCTCAAAAATAATATTTTCCCCTTCCCCGATATAGTCCAATACTTGAGGTTCACAAACGAAGAATCCGCCATTAATCCATCCGCCGTCCCCTTTGGGTTTTTCCATGAAAGCGGAAACAATCCCATTTTTATCTACGGTAACGGCACCGAAACGACCGGATGGTTTTACCACGGTTACAGTGGCAAGTTTTCCGGCCGATTCATGAGAATGAACTAAATCTAAAATATTGACATCGCTTACACCGTCCCCGTACGTAAGGAGAAAACGTTCGTTACCGATATAATCTTTGGCTTTTTTGATGCGCGAGCCGGTCATGGTAGTTTGTCCGGTATAAAGAAGTGTC
This sequence comes from Elusimicrobiaceae bacterium, assembly GCA_016283355.1. Lineage (GTDB taxonomy): Bacteria > Elusimicrobiota > Elusimicrobia > Elusimicrobiales > Elusimicrobiaceae > Avelusimicrobium. The sequence goes on from JAEEMS010000020.1 coordinate 14,861, forward strand.
ACTTTCCACGGTTCCTGACGTGTTTTATGAATGGTAACCGTGTTGGTAGAAAGATCTACCGTCAAATCGGAATATTCTTGATAATAATTTACAAAATAGTTTTTGATGAGGTGCGATTTATAACCTGTAAGAATGATAAAATCGTTGAATCCGTAATGGGAATACCCTTTCATGATATGCCACAAAATTGGACGGTTACCGATTTCTATCATGGGTTTGGGTTTTAAAATAGTTTCTTCACTTAAGCGCGAGCCCAGCCCTCCGGCTAAAATCAATACTTTCATCGACATTCTCTCCTTTCGATAAGCTTTAACTTATTCTACTAAATACAGCCACTCTGGAAACTTAAAAATTAATACGTTCCTTTTCTATAACGGCCGGACGTTTTAATACCTGGGTAAAAATTGCGCCGATATATTCACCTAAAATACCTAGGAAAAATAATTGTACGGATCCGAAAAATAAAACGGCTAATAACAAAGGCGCTGTTCCCATAGGGAAACGTTCCCAGTAGCATAATTTCAAAATTAAATAAACAAGAGCGAGCATAAAACTAAAAATGCCCAAGATGAATCCGCCCATTGCCGCCACCCGCAGTGGGACTTTCGTATGGTTGGTAAAACCAATCATAGCATTATCATAGAGCGTATAAAAATTGTTTTTGGTAATGCCGTGCTTGCGGGAATGCTGCGCAAACGGAATAAGGGCTTTGGAATAGCCCAATTCACATACCAGTCCGCGAATGTAGGGATACGGGTCGTTTAAACGGCGGATTTCATCGATTACGTCTTTGTCAAATAATCCAAATCCCGTACAATTATTGGTTAATTCTGCCCCGGAGTCATTTAGCCATCCTAAAAGTTTGTAATAAAGTTTGCGTGCAGTAGCAAAAACAAAACCCTCTTCCGTTTTTTCTTTTTGAGCGAGAACTACTTTAAATCCTTCTTCCCATTTTTGTAAGAATTGCCCAATTAATTCCGGCGGATCTTGTAAATCAGAGGCCAAATAGATTACTGCATCTCCCGTGCATTGCATCATGCCGTAATAAGGGGATCGGATATGGCCGAAATTGCGTGCGTTGACAATTACTTTAAAATTTTTATCTTCACCGGTAATCTTACGCAGTTCCTCAAGGGTATGATCCGTGGAACCGTTATCAAGTACGATCTGTTCGTAATCATATTTATCGGCATGTTTGGACATCTCTGCCTTGACACGTTCGTAAAGTTCACGTACATTGTCCTGCTCATTGAAAGCACTGGAAACAACGGATATTTTTTTCTTCATTTGGGCTCCTTTTCCTTTGAGGGATGAAACTGGGTTTTTCGAAATTCATTACGGTCTAAAAACGGGAACATATCTTCCAAACTGGGACTGGCTAAAGTGCCGTTTGGCAATTTACGCGAAGAAAGCTTTGGAGAAAAGATGTAATCGGAAGTACAGTCAAGTTCACACACCATGGGGCCCTTTGTTGATAGCACTTTCTTAATGCCTTTTTCTACATCTTTGTTTTTTTGGATACGTACTGCCGGTAATCCAAAAGCTTTTGCTACTTTTACAAAATCGGGTACTTCCACGCCGCTGCGTGCATTGCATCCGGTTAAACGACCGTTAAAGAAGTTGCGTTGAGTTTGAATAATGGAAATATATTCCCCGTTTTTAATGATAAAAACTTTAATAGGGAGTTGGAGCGTTTTAAGTGTTTGGAGTTCCTGAATGTTCATCATAATGCTTCCATCCCCTTCCAAACAAACGGTTTCTTTTTTATTGTTTGCCAAACAGGCACCGATGGCAGCAGGTAAGCCATAGCCCATGGAAGCGTTACCGGAATTAGAGAAAGTGCGTTGTCCCTTTTTGATAGGGAAAGTTTGCAAAAAAGCCACACAGGAAGTACCGTTTGAGGTAACAAGGACAGCTGGGGTGGGCAATATCTCCCCTAATTTTTGCATGAAGAAATAAGGGTGTACCTTGTCGCCTGTTTTTATATTAAATTCCCGCAAAGGCGGAAATTGACGTCGTAAATGTTGGCAATGTTGTAACCATCCTTTTGTCCCCAACGGTTTGGGTAACAAACGAACCAGTTCTGGTAAAACCTCTTTTAAATCCCCGCAAATTGACAAATCAGGATGAAGGGTCGGCTTTTTAAGTTCGGCAGGATCAATATCCACAACGATTTTTTTTGCGTTGTTAGCAAAATGGTCCCAATTGTAGCTGATTTGGCGGATGTTGTTGCGGGTGCCCAAAAATAAAATTACGTCGGCATTTTGAAGAGCAAAATTCCCCGCCCGCTGGCCCACCGTGCCGATACGTCCAACAAAATGTGGATTTTGATTATCTATCAAATCGATACCGTTAAAAGTGGTAACAACGGGAATGTGGGTTTGAGAAAGTAAATTTTCTAAATATTTCTGTGTGTGACTTAAACGTACACCGTGGCCCGCCACAATGAGTGGTTTTTTCGCGTTTTGTAGCCACTTGGCACCCTTTTTAAGAGAAACAGATAGATTCGCTTTTTTTGATTTTTTAGGTGCAAATTTTTTGAGTTTCTTAGGATTTATCAGGGCAGCTTGTACATTGATTGGAATATCAATCCACACAGGTCCCGGACGGCCGGTAGTGGCGTGATAAATAGCTTCTTCCAAGACGGCTCTTATCTCATCGGGATTTGTGATCATTTTTGCATATTTGGTAAGAGGGGCTACCACACGGGTAATAGGGGCTTCTTGATCTCCCAATTGGCGCAAGGGAAGTTGCGGGCAATAGGATAGGGTGGTAGAGGTTTTCACTTGCCCGGAAATGAATAAAACAGGGACACTGTCCGTCCAGGCACCGAATACACCGTTAAGACAGTTAAGTCCGCCGGGCCCTGTGGTTACGCAGGCAACGGACAACTGATTGTGGTGCCGGGCATATCCTTCCGCAGTGATTGAAAGGGCCTGTTCATTGTGCGGGAAAATTTTTGTAATTTTTTTGCTTTGACCAAAACTATCGTTGAGGTGCATGGCCCCACCGCCCGTTACCATAAATACGTGGCGCACCCCGTAAGATTCCAATTTTTTTACTACATAATCCGATAGTTTAATCATCATTTATAACCCACGTTCTTCAATTAGCTTTTTTAGCACTTTGTTATGTGCGTAGGGGCAATCAATCTGTGATATTTTAATGGGGGCATCTTTTTTGATATCTTCCAAAAGCACTTCTCCCCTCATAAGTTCCCGGCAAGAAATTTGTCCTTTTTGTAAGGGAATGGCCAGGTAAACGTCTTCATCGGTCAATCGGTGTCCTTTGGGTAGGTCCCAACGGGCATATACCCCACGTACCAAAGCATCCAAGTAAGTGATTTCTTTACGTGGCGCGATATTTTTAGAAGTAGCGCTATGTCCGCAAAGGACAACGGCTTTTTGATACGCCTTGATCCAACGATCAATGTCTTCGGGCAGAGAACAATAGTCCGATACCGGAATATCATCTGCCTCAATATCAATATGCCGCTCGAAAGTGCGAGCCCCTTTGCCATAGGCAATAAGCATAGAAGATTCAAAATCATCATTGAACTCATGGGTGGAAAACCCGATAATGTGTCCGGGGTAACGATTCTTTAAGAAATCAATTTGGTTGAGTTCTAATTCGCATTTTTCGGAAGGATAAATACTGACACAATGGTTGATGGCCAACGGAATATTGCGGTGCTCGAAGAAAGTGACGAGGTCATCAATATCTTTGAGGGAACTTCCACCGGTAGAGACAATGACCGGCTTACGGGTGGTAGCGATTTTTTCGATGAGAATCCAATCGTTTAAGTCCGAACTGGCAATTTTAATGATATCGATTCCCAGTTTGACACAATTGTCCACAGAAACCTCATCGAACGGCGTAGCCATGGGAATACAGCCGTTTTGCCGAATTGCATCTACGAGGATTTGGTAATCCTTAATATCCATTTGGGTCGCAACGGTTTTTTTGATATAGCGGATATCTTGTCGGTCTTTAAAATCTTTGTGAATAAACGTGGGAACATTGCGAAATTGCAATTTGATAGCCGCACGCACATTGTTAAAACGGACTATTTTTGCAAAATCTTCAATAATCCGAATGCCACGTTCCCGCTTGCCCCAGTGATTATTGGCTAATTCTAAGACGAATAAATCTTCAAATATTTTGTTTTTCATGAGTTTTTCCTTTGATTTATTTATCCGTCAAGAGGAGTTGCTTATCCAGTTGGTCTTGACGTGTTCTATAATAATTAAAAAGTTTTTCTACCGCAGTTTCAAGCGGGGTAAACACAACGGAGGGCATTTCCGCCTTTAAGCGTGCGTTACTGCCGGAATAATTCAGCCCGTATCCTTCTTTGGCTACGCGAATGGGATTATTTCTCCCCCCTATTTTTTGCACCGTTTGAGCGGCCGTTAATAATTCGGTTTCTGTATCTGGGGTAATGTTGTATGTTTTATATTTTGTATTGTGCGTGATAAAAAAATCCAAAATAGGCATTAAATCATCGATATACAGATAACTGAACCGGCGGTTTTGCCGCAACGTAATGGGCAAATCAAATAACGTTTTACAAATAGCATTGGAAATGAAGCGGATTTCCCAATCCTCGTGCGGGCCAAAAATACCAAAAATATTGAGGTCTGTTGCATTTGGTAAATTCTCAATACGTTTGTGTACTACGTATTTACAAAAGCTATGCTCATCCTTGCCACAGCGTAGACCGATTTGGTCTTCGCTAACAAGGCGGTTATCGGCTGCTATGTCGTAGATGGCTCCGCTACCCAAATTGATTAGTTTCCCAAATTTATCCGTGTGACGGACCAAATTTTCAAATATACGGACATTGGTATAAAAGAGCTGGGTAGGATCTTTTGCGTTGCGGTGGCCGGGTTTGGCCGCCGCATGTAAGACAACATCGAAAGAATGTGTACGAAAAAAAGTATCTACTTGTGCGGTATCCGTAAGGTCCAATTCGACACTGCGCGGTGCCGTAATTTCGTATTTTTCGGCCAGAAAACTTGCTTGAATGTTTTTACCGATAAATCCGTTCCCGCCGGTAAGTAAAATAGTTTTTTTCATAGGAGACCCTCTTCTCCATTGTAGCAAAATATAGGCATAAAAAACCCCGCAATAGCGGGGTTTAAATTAACGAATGCGGATTTCTCCTTCCTGTGGGAGCGGACGTGGCTGGGCACGTTTTCGTTGCCATTTGTCTACATAGTTTTGGACAAGCATGTAGAATAGAGGAATCAGTACAAGACCGGCTAACGTACCAATGAGCATCCCCCAGAAGACAGGGGTACCAATCGCGCGGCGGCTAGCTGCTCCGGCCCCGGTAGCAACAACCATAGGTACCATACCCAAAATGAAGGTAAAAGCTGTCATGAGTACAGGACGGAAGCGTTGGGTAAGTCCGTCCATGGCGGCATTATAAATACTCGTGCCGCGTTCTTGCTCACCTTTGGCGAATTCTACAATTAAAATGGCGTTCTTTGCCGCTAATCCAACGAGCAATACAAGACCCAACTGTGCATAAATACTCATGGGAAGATGTGTAATCCATAATCCAAATAATCCTCCAAACACAGCTGCTACTACGGACATCAATACCGGTACGGGGATTGTCCAACTTTCGTATTGCGCGACGAGGAACAGGTACGCAAACAAGACGGCTAGGAAAATAAGCGTATTGATTTGGCCCTTATTTTGTTTTTCCTGATAACTCATACCGGTCCATTCATACGCGTATCCGGGCGGTAAGTTTTGCATAATTTTTTCCGTTACTTCCATGGCCTCACCGGTGCTTGAATTTGCATTAGGAGTAGCCATAATCGTTGCCGCCGGATACTGGTTATAGCGCGTGATTTGGCGCGGCGATAGAATGTATTTTAAATCTACCAAGGCCATTAACGGTACAAGTTCACCGGTGGCACTGGTGACGTACATTTTGTTAATGTCTTCCGGTGTCATGCGGTATTTACTATCGGACTGCATGATTACTTTGTTAATTTGTGTGCCAAAGTTCACATCTCCCACGTAGGAAGAACCTAAGTAATTTTCCAAAATAGAGAAAATACTGGAAACGGGAACTTTCATAGCTTCGGCTTTGGCACGGTTGACATCCAAAAAAATGTTAGGTGTATCGGCCCTGAATGTGGAATAGGCAAATGCCATGGAAGGATCACTCATCATTTGATAACCGAAACCAGCTGATGTATTAGCCAATTTGGTATAGTCAAAATCGTTGAGTGTTTGTAAACGTAAATCTAGCCCACCCGAAGTTCCTAATCCTGGAATAGAAGGCATTTCTAAGGTGCGGATAGTGGCATCATCTATCGCAGCAAATTTCTGGCTAAATAGTTGCGCAATATAACTCTGTTTAAGGGTTTTCTTTTTGCGTTTATCCCACGGTTGCAACGCTACAAACCCTACTGCAACGTTTTCTCCGGAACCGGACATCAAACTAAAACCGATAACGGATGTAAAATGTTTGACGCCGGGTGTGTTTAATACTTCCGGTGTGATTTTATTAAGTACTTCCTGGGTGCGTGCAAAAGAAGCTCCTTCGGGTAGGGCAATGTTCATCATTACAATCCCTTGGTCTTCCACCGGAATGAAAGAAGTGTGAATGGTTTTGAGAAATACAAAATCTAAAAATACAAAACCCACAAACAAAAGCACGATGATAAATTTACGTGCTAACTTACGTACCATGGTACGGTACCCTTTTGCCCCACGCAAAACAGCTAAATTGAACCAACGTAGTGCAAAAATGCTTGTTTCCGGAATAGGTTTAAGCAAGGTGGCGCAGATAGCCGGTGAAAGGGATAGTGCGTTTAAGGTGGAGAAACAAACCGCTACGGAAATAGTAACTGCGAACTGTTTGTAAATTTCCCCGGTAATCCCACCCATGAACGTAATCGGTACGAAGATGGCTAGTAACACAAGCGTTGTGGCAATAAGCGCACTAGAGAGTTCCCCCATGGCTTGCTCAGCTGCGTGCTTGGCTGTTTGTTTCTCTCGGTTCATCAGCACAATTACACGTTCTACGACACAGATAGCATCATCTACTACTAACCCGATGGCCAGTACAAGGGCAAAAAGGGTGAATAAGTTAATAGAGTACCCCAAGGCCAACATGATGGCAAATGTGCCCAGTAATGATACCGGAATGGTAGCTGCCGGAACGAGCGTGGCACGCCAGTCCTGCAAAAAAACATAACATACGATAACTACCAAAATGAAAGTGATAAGCAACGTGAAGATAACTTCTTCAATAGAGGCATTAATAAAATTTGTTGTATCTATGGCAAATTCATAAGTAAGTCCTGCCGGGAAGAATTGTTCCATACGTTTTAATTCGGCCTTGACTCCTTTCATTGTTTCCAAAGCGTTAGCGCCGGAAGAAAGGTTAATCATTAAGGGGACTGTAGGATGACCGTCGAATGAACCGGCAAAACTGTAGGTTTCTTGGCCTTCCTCTACTCGGGCAATTTCGGAAAGCCGTACTTCACCCCCTTTGCTGTCTGTGCGAATAATAATCTTTTCAAATTCCTCCGCACTGTTTAAACGCCCTTGTGTTTGCAGCGGGTAAACGGTCAGGACGGATCCATCACTGGGGCGCGCCCCGATTTTTCCTAAAGAAGGTTGGTAGTTTTGGGTAGCGATGGCACTTTTAACATCCGCCACAGAAATATCCATAGCAGCCATTTTATCCGAATCGAGCCATACGCGCATACTTTTAGCGGCACCGAATACGCGGGCTTCCCCTACCCCATTCACACGGCTTAAATTTTTTTGCAAATTATTGTTGAGATAATCACTGATCTCAATAGTGTTCATCTTTCCGGTTGGATCACTAAATGCAAGTAATCCTAAAATATTAGACGAACGGCGAAAAACACTGATTCCTTGTTGCGTGACAGCTGCCGGTAACAAAGGAGATGCTTGAGAAACACGGTTCTGTACCTTTACTTGTGCAATATCCGGGTCTACCCCCGTTTTGAAGGTAACGGTAAGCATGTAAGAACCGTCGGCAGAATCGGAGGACATATAAAGCATGTCTTCCACCCCGTTGACATTGGCCTCGAGCGGAATCCCAATTGTTTTAGCAATAACATCCGCACTAGCACCCGGATAAATTGCGCGGACAATGATTTCCGGCGGAGTAATTTCTGGATAGAGCGCAATGGGTAGCGTTTTAAGCGCAATCGCACCCGCTAAACATAAAACAAGAGAGATAACGATAGCAAAACGAGGTCGGTTAATGAAAAATTTAGAAAACATTACTTGCTTTCCTCCGTTTCCTTTTGTGTGTTATCTTGAGGTGTTTTGTTGCCCGGCGTGATAATTTCGCTTACGTTGACTTTCATACCGTTTTGCAGACGTTGTTGTCCCATGGTAACAACACGATCTCCTTCTTCCAAACCGGATGCAACGATATATTTTCCGTTGACCATGTCTCCGGTAGTAATGTATTTTTGTACAACGGTATTATCCGGTGTTACGGTCATTACATACTGTCCGGTAGCATCCTGTGAAACGGCTGTTTGCGGAACAGAAAGTACCGGTTGTAATTTATCTAAGCTGACCGTAACATTTACATAATTGCCGGGAACTAAACGGTTATCGGGATTGTCTGTTTTCGCGTATACGGCCATTGTAGCAGTTTGGGCATTAATTTCATTGTCCGAAAATACAGTAGCAGAGGGCATGTTGATAGTGTCTCCGTTCGGGAGCGCAATTTGTAAATCTGGGTGTTGGATGGTTAATTGGTCCATCCCGGACAATCGTTCTTTATCCGTAATAGAGAACACAACGCGAATCGGGTCCATTTGGATAACACGCGCCAATTTACTGGCTCCGGCCGTCGCCAAATTCCCTTTGGTAATGAGGGCTTTACCCACATATCCGGTAATAGGCGAGCGTACTTCCGTATAGTTTAAATCCAGTTTGGCCAAATCAAGTGCGGCTTGGGCGGATTTTACATTCGCTTTGGCATTGGCAAGGTTGCTTTCGGCCAATTCCATATCCGCCTTGGAAAGCATCTGATCGCGGTATAGTTCTTGTTCGCGGTGAAAATCATTTTCCACTTGCGTTAAATTGGCTTTTGCTTTATCCACCGCAGCTTGTGCGGAAGACACCGCAGCTTTATAGCGTTTTTGGTCGATGACAAATAAGACATCCCCTTCCTTTACTAAGGAGCCATCTTTAAACATTACTTTGTCAACGTACCCTGATACTTGAGGGACAACATCGGCCGCGTTAATAGCTTCTACCCGGGCAATAAATTTTTTGCCTTGGAGCATGGGTGCCTTTTTTAGTGTCTGGACCAACACAGTAGTTTGTCCCCCCATCCCTGGCATAGCCCCGTTGGAACCAAACTTACCTTTGGCGAAAAGCCCAATGATTACCCCGATGAAGAATAGGGTAACGTATTTCAGATAATGGAATAGTTTTCTTTTTGTCATAATTGTTTTCCTATACTTTTTTGTAAACTTGCCTTACTTAATAACAAATCGTAAAAAGCCGTAATTTTGTTTTGTCGTGCATCGGCTAGTTGTGCCACGGCGGTAAGTAAGTTGAGGGTGTCACTCTTCCCTACTTTATAGTAACGGAAAGCGACCCGTTCGTTTTCTTCCGCACTTTCTAAAACGGTCTTGCTGATTTCGTACGCTTTAACGGCCGTTTTGTAATTTTGATATTTGTTCCACACATCGTTTTGAATTTGTAAACGGGTGCTTTGTGTATTAGCTTGTGCTTGTTTGTACGCATAAGAAGCACTCTGCGTGGCATACGTATTGGCGAAGCCGGTAAACAGAGGCATGGACACACTCAGCCCCGCAGCTGTATCCGTTTTGTACGGAGAAGCGTGTTTCCAATTATCACCGTACGTAGCGGAAGCATTGGCATAAATGGACGGTAAAAATTGTGTCCGAGTATTGTAAAGATTGAATTTTGCTACTTGTTGTGCACTTTCTTGAGCTTGCATTTCCGGACGGTTTTTCACGGCCTCTTGCATAAGTTGTTCAATATTGTCGTTTTCAATTTTTGTGAAATCATCGTTAAAAACGGGCGTTGCAATTTGCAAGGGGGTATTGGGTGATAAATTTAGTAATACGGCTAAATTACCTTGCGCCTGGTTTAATGAATTCTCTGTCAGTACAACAGCCAACAAAGCTTGTTCATATTTTGTTTTTGTTTGTAGCTGATCGCTTAGCGATACCATTCCCAATTTGTAACGCTTTTGTGCTTCATTATAAGATTGGTTATAGGTATCCAAGCTGGCTTGAGCACTGACCAAAGATTCCTTTGCGGCCAATACATTTAAGTAGGCCGTCTGAACGGACAGCATAAAATCCTGTAGTTGCGCATCATACATGAAACGCACCATGTCAGCTTGAGCCCGAGATAATTTGGCGCGAGAGGTGCGTCCTCCCCAGTCAAATAACAACCACGAAGCAGCTGCCGTACCGGAATAAGGTTCGTTTTGGACGTAATTTTGATCTTCGATACGTTCCCCCGTAATGTTTCCTTGTCCAGATAATATGACGGAAGGCAAATATTCCGCACGTGAAATCCCAACATTTGCCTCGGCTGATTTGACCCCCATGTATTGCGCTTTTAAAGCAGGATTGTTACAAACACCAATTTGAACTAAGTCCAAGAGAGACAGTTCTTGATTGGAAACATCTTTGTCCGCACATTTTTCCAGTTGTTGGGCGGAAGAATGGACAAACAGTGGGTCCAAAGCCCAGGTTCCGATTGTGATACTAGAAAGTATTACAAGCAACAGATATTTTTTCATTCTTTTTTCCCTTTTTATATGATCTCAAAATCGTTTCAATTGACTGCCAAATAGCTTGTTTTAATTTGGCGGGTGGTGTATGTTGAGAGGGGTTTTCTCCCAAGGCACGTAAAATCATAAAGCGGTCGCATTCTGACAGATTGATTTGCAAAAAAATTAAATGGGCCAATAGTACCATTTCCGAAGAGTTTTCCTTTATCCCGGTTAGCTTTGCCAACGTATGTCGTACAAGTAGATTGATAGGAGAAGAGAATGCTTTGAGTGATGTAAGCATTTCCGCGGATCCTTCTAATTCGGCAAACGTAAAGATACGTTCCAACGGTACATTGATGCGATTAAATTTCATGTCCAGCACTTTGTCGACGATGCGGTGCAGGGCCTTCCACGTTTGGGCAAGGGATAGCTTGTCAATATCTTGGGGCGTGGGTAAGGGTCGGTTCCCGCCAAAAATATAATCTTTGTTTTTAGAGAGCAAATACTTGAGTGTTTCCAAATAAAGGTTACGTTTGTTGCCAAAATGGTACGAAATAGAAGATACATTCTCCCCGGCTGCCTGTACGATATCTCGTACCGAGGTAGAAGTGTAGCCATTCTTTGCAAATAAGCGTGCGGCGGTGCGGAGAAGTTTAAGACGCGTGTTTTGCATAATGATAACCCTACTAGAATTATACAAAACAAAAAGAAAAAATTCAAACATTTGTTTGAATTTTTTTGGGTTAGATTATTTTTTCCTTTGAAGTTGTTCTTTTAAATAATCGTAGTAATTGTTTTTAGGGGATTTTTTAAGGCGTGTTAGTAATTGGGAACGGCTGATAAATCCTTTTTCTAATGCAATTTCTTCTAAACAGGCAATTTCCACGCCTTGGTTGATTTGCATCGTATGGACAAAATTGGATGCTTGCAATACCGTTTCGTGCGTACCGGTATCCAGCCAGGCAAATCCACGGTCTAGGCGGCTTACATGCAATTGTCCTTTTTGCAAATAAAGACGGTTCAAATCGGTAATTTCCAATTCCCCCCGGTACGAGGGCTGTAATCTTTGGGCTAATTTTACCACTTGGTTGTCATAGAAATAAAGGCCGGTCACCGCAAAATTGCTTTTTGGATTTCTTGGTTTTTCATCCAAAGAAATCGCTTTTCCTTTTTTATCAAAAGCAACTACCCCGAAACGTTCCGGATCGCTTACTTCGTAGGCAAAAACAGTTGCCCCTGTTTTGTTTTGTAACGATTTTTTTAATATATTCTCAAAACCGTTACCGTAGAAAATATTGTCACCTAAGATGAGGGCGCAGCGTTCTTTGCCGATAAAATCTTTTCCAATAATAAAGGCATCCGCAATCCCGCGTTTAACGTGTTGCACAGCATAGGAAAGGTTTAATCCCCATTGATGTCCATCTCCCAAGACGCGTTTAAAATTTTCATTGTCTTCCGGGTTTGTAATGATAAGAATGTCTCGAATTCTTGCCTGCATGAGTACAGACAACGGATAATAAATCATGGGTTTATTATAAACGGGTAGGAGAATTTTTGAAATAGGCAGAGACGCAGGATAAAGACGCGTACCGGCTCCGGCAGCTAAAATAATTCCTTTCATGGGATGACTCCTTGAGTTTGTTTAATTCTTTTAACGGCAGTTTCAACTGCTTCTTGCAGTAAAGTAGCTTGTTTAATAAAACTCCTTCCGGATAATAAAATGGGATCTTGTAAATTCGTGTCTTTGGAAAAGGAAAAATCGTTCAGTAACCACATTTTATCGCTATACTGTGCGTAGCGGTCTAACAAATTTTCCAAATGTGCTTTTTCCATACAAAAAATATAATCTGCCTCTCGTAAATCGTCAACAGTTAATTGCGTAGAAATATGCGGTGTTGGCGTGATATTTAGAGAAGATAAAAAGTCCAACACTTTTGTGGGGATCGCATACTCTTTATTGGCATACAAACCACGGGAAAATACCGACGCTTGAGGAAGTAAATTTTTACAAATTTCTTGCGCCATAAAACTGCGGCAAATATTTGCATGGCAAATAAATAATATTTTCACACTACATACTATAGCAAATTTTATAAAATATCTTTATGAATTTATTGCTCAAATCCGGAGTAATTTTTTTCCTGTTTTTTGCTCCTTTTGCTTTTGCTTGTACCACCGCATGGGCCTTTTCCGTTTTACAATGTGGGGTAATGGGATTGTGTGTTTTGGCTGCTTATACTTCCCGTCATTGGTATATAACCCGCCCGCTTAAATGGATTACGGCGATTTTGTTGTTTTTGTTGGGGTTTGCCCTGCTGCAAAGTTGTTTCCCTTCTACCTTATTAGAAAAAGTTTCCTGGCATCCCATTACATTGGTACGCTTATATACGTTGCATACGGCTTCTTTATTTTTGACGTATTTGGCTTTAGTGTGGCTAACTGTACAGGTGTTCCCCTCTTTTGCAGATGCCAAACGAACGTTACTGTTGGTGGCTTTATGTGGTAGTGCGGTGGCTTTATGTGCGGCTTCTTTGCCAAAAGGGGCTTATTTGTTCCACTTGGCTGGGGTGCGTGGTGGTTTCGGTCCGTTTATGAACCGCAACCACGCCAGTATTTTCCTGGCTATGTGTGCGGTGGGAATGTTGGCCTACTTTTTTACGTCCCACATCCAATATGCTAAAAAAGTGATGACAAATCAACTACCATCCTTTTACATCCGTCAATGTTGCTTGGCCGTAGTTTTTCTATGCCTTTGTGCCGGAGTGATTTTTACACGTTCACGCGGTGGGATGTTGGCACTCACGGTAGGAATTTTTACATATGCTTTTTTATGTTGCTGGGTGATTCCCCCCCAACTTAAAAAGAAACTAAAAGGGGTATTTTTTACCTTAATCGCTTTGGGGTTAGTTTCCTGTTGGGTGGCCACGCACATTCCTCAGATTAATGCATTTGCGCATCGTGCAACGGGCACATCGGAGATGACACGAAAGATGCTTTATCGCTCCACATTTCGTGTGCTAAAAGAATATCCTTACTTTGGCGTGGGTATTTCGACAACACCGTTAGTTATCCCGAACTATTTTGAATGGCCCGTAAAAAAATATGTGAATTATCTACATTGTGATTGGCTGGAACTGTTGTTGGGAGTGGGATATGTGGGAATCCTCCCTGTACTTATATTGCTTGTGGGGTTGGGGATTGTATTTTTGAAGCGGTTGAAAGAGTTGGAAACCAAAAAACAGATACTTTACAGCGGATTACTTAGTATTTTGGTGGTAATGTGTATTGGAAGCGCAGTGGATTTTGATTTCTTTATACCGGCGAATGCCTTTTTGTTCTTTCTTATCGCAGGGCTTGCGTCTTCTCCTTCTTTTTATAAGGGACGTACCCACACAACGCTTATGGAGTGGAAGAAACGAGCTGTACTGATAACGGTGTGTGTGTTGGCCCTTTGGGTACCACTGCGTAAGACGTTGGCTTGGAGAACGGCTTACTTTGGCAAAGGACTCAAACCGGAATCTAAAATTGCCGCGTATGAAAAAGCCGCTGCGTACTACCCGGACCCGCGTTACGGTTTGCAGTTGGCGGCTTCTTACTACAATGCGGCCGTACATAGCAAACAGCCCCAGCAACGTTTGGATTTTTTGCAGCAGGCGAATCGTGTTGCAACTGTTTACCTGCAAAAGTATCCCAAAGAGAAGGAATTATCCCGTATTTATATGCTTACCCGTCCCTACCGTTCAATTGGAAATTCCCCTCACATTTAGTATAATTTGAGTATATGAAAAACTATTATTTTGTATTTTTGGCTCTTTGTGCCGTTTGCGGGCTGGGGGCCTGTTCTTCTGCTAAGATTCAAGACAAAGCTTCTATTCAAAAACAACTGGAACAACAAAATGTTTTGAATGGAATAGAAACGATCCGTTCTTCCGCATCCTATACGCTCCAACCGGGAGATTTGGTTGAAATTCAAGTGTTTAAAGAGGACGATATGCAACGCACATTGCGTTTAAACGGCAACGGGAGCGTTACCTTCCCGCTCGTGGGGAATATCCATTTGTCGGGGTTAACTTTAGAAGAGGCGGAACAAAAATTAGCCGGGCAGCTTATGGCATATTTACGTAATCCGCAAGTATCTATGTTGGTCAAAGAATACGGTAACAAAACCGTGTACGTATTGGGGCAAGTGAAAAAACCTTCTTCTATCGAAATCCCACCGGAAAAATCCTTGACCGTATTAGAGGCCATCAGTTCGGTTGGCGGGTTTACGGACATTGCCAACACTTCGAAAGTGCGCGTTTTGCGTACGAAAGACGGTAAACAAGAATCGTTGGATGTAGATGTTGCGCAAATTACCAAGCAAGGTAACAAATTGTTGGATATAGCGTTAATGCCCGGTGACGTGGTATTTGTGCCGCAAAGTATGTTTTAGTGAGTAGATTATGGAAAATACAACGAACGAAGAATTTGATTTAAGTGAAATTATACAAGTGTTGTTTAAGCATATTTGGGTAATAGCGGCACTGATGTTGTTGGGACTGGTGGCGGCCGTTTTGGTAAATGTGTTGATGCGCCCCGTCTACGAAGCTACGACACTGATGATGATTAATAAAGAAAATGCCGGAAAATTGGATGTAGATACGTATGGTTCTTTTTCGGCAGAGGAAGATTATTACCGCACGCAGTACCAACTGTTGGAAAGTCGCTCTTTGCTTGAAAATGTGTACAATCAATTGGATTTGAATCAATATAACGAATTTGCAAACCCGGGAGGAATCGGCAAACTCAAAAGAGCCATAAAGGTGGACCCGGTAACGCGCAGCCGTTTGGTGAACGTAAAGGCACGTTCGTATGATTCGCAATTAGCTGCGGAGATATCCAACACGTTGAGTAGTTCTTTCGTGGCAGAAAACGTAGAAAATCGTATCTCGATGGGGCAAGATGTTATTCGCGCGCTTGAAAGCACGGAAAAGAGTAGTGCCGAACAAGAATTGCTTAATTCCATGCCGCAAGTGGTAAACAGCGATTTTATCAAGTCGCTTAAACAACAAGCGGCGCAATTAGAAGGTAAAAGAGCGGAGCTTTCCGCTAAATATACGGATAAACACCCGGAAATAGTATCTGTTAACCGCCAGTTATCCTCTATTCGAGAAGAAATCAGTACGGAAACACGCCGTTTGGTGCAAAGTATTAAAATTGAACTTTCCGGTCAATTTTCCGGTAACAATATCCGCATTGTAGACCCGGCTATCGTTCCCACTTCTCCTGTTTTCCCCCGCAAGCTGCTCAATTTGTTGATAGGGTTGTTAGGTGGCGCGGTGATAGGCGTATTGGTTGCATTTGTATTGGAATTTTTAGATCAGAGCGTTAAAAATTCCGAGGAAATGGATGAGAAACTCGGGTTGCCTTTCTTGGGTTTTGTTCCTTATGAGAAAACCAAAAAGAAAGAATCCGAGTATGCCACCATGCTTAAAGAAGGGAACTTTTTGAAAGCCGAGAATGTGCGTAATATTCGTACGATGCTGGAATTTGCCTTGGCAGGGGATACCAACGCTCCGTTTTTAATTACCAGTTCTTTGCAAGGGGAAGGAAAGAGTTATTTATCAAGCAATTTAATGGTGGCTTTGGCGCAAGCCGGTAAAAAAATATTGCTTATTGACGGAGATTTACGCCGCAGCCGTTTGCATAAGACGTTTAAACTCTCACTTGATAAAGGGCTAAGTAATATATGGGACAAAGACCCCAAAAAAGCCGATTATGCGGCCAATGTGCAGCCCGTGGCGGATGTAAAGAATTTATTTGTAATGACTTCCGGTACACGTCCCCCCAATCCGGCCGAATTACTTGGTACCCCGAAGTTGGCTGATTTTATTGCATGGGCCCAGAAACATTATGACCAAGTAGTGGTGGATTGCCCTGCTATTTTGCCGGTATCGGATACTATGTTGTGGGGCCGTCATATTCCACGGGCTATTTTTGTGATTAAATACGGCAAAACCAATGTTAAATTGGCTAAAATTGCGCTAGATAAGCTGCAAAAGGCCGGTGTGAAGGTGTTAGGCGGTGTTATAGGTGCTTATCAGCCGCAAGGCCTTTCCTACGGGAAATATGGCTATTACAAGAGTTATCACTATTATTCGGACGAAGAAAAGAAATAGTGCCGAAAAGAAGATCTCGAATGAATAAACCCCTCGGATTTAACCGAGGGGTTATATTTTTGATTTTACCCAATGGAAAATAAAAGTAACATGTAAAAAAGGGCCCCGGTTGGGGCCCTTTTATTATAATTCGGTAGAATTCCCATTGGATTTAGCGCGTTCGATAGCTCTGTTATAGGAGTATACCGTTTTCCAATATTGCTCTACATTTCTTAACAAGTCATATAAGGCGGGTAAGTCGGTTCCTCTAAGGGGATGCACCATGTGTTCCATGTCACGAATCCATTCTATTGCTACCTGTACGCTATTGCAGCGTTGACGCGCAAATGCGGAGTTGGGCAGCGGGTGAGTACCCAGGGCATCCAACTCAATGAACGGTAGTTCCTGAAGAAGTACCTCGCGTGCGTAGGCTGTTGTATAGAAATACATGATATAGCGTTGTTCTTTTATGATTTCTTTTTCTTGCCAGGATAAAGGGTGCATCGCAATAAAAAATTTGGAAGGGTCTTGCGGCGCTAGCGCAATGTTCTCCCACTCATCCAAGCGCATAAGGTTGTTTGCTTTTTCGAAGACTCCCGGTAATTCTTTGTTTAGTTTATTGCGTAGCTCTTTGGCTTTGGTGCGTACATTTCTTTCGGGCTGGTCGCTAAGGCCTTCAATCGTAAATGCGACTGAATTGTTGTCGTGCAGAAAACCATAGGCCCAGTTTCTTTTATTTTCTTCGAAACCTTTACCAAAAGTCTCGGGTACAAAAACGCCGGAAAGGCCATATTCGTCTCTAAAATCCTTTGGGACATCTATTTGTGCACTTTGCAAGAAACGGTAATAATCGGATAATTGGGAAAAAGCATCATACACTTCACGTTGCAAGTGAGTGCCGCCCTTCATATTGTACTGCATGAAAGCCACCAACTTGGCTCTTTCGGCCAGTGCCTCTGCCCGCCATTGTTGTGCTTGTGCATCTATTTCTTCCGTAGAAAATATTTTTGGATTGTCTACATATTTTTGCAAATTATCTCTGTGGAAGGTTAATTGGGAAGAAAATTCGTCGTTTAATAGTTCATACCTGTGCAAAAACGATTTGACAACGGCTTGCCTGTGGGCAGGAGGTAAATCTGTATCACGGTAAATAAAATATTTTAAAGGGTCCTCCAAGGTGGTGGATGTTAGCAAATTATCCGTTTTTTCCAGTTGGGAGATTAATTTTTGTGTCCGGTCAATATAGTAACGCGGATTATCGTGTTGCTTTTTGGCCCGGCGTATCAATGCTTGCTCTTCCGGAGTTCCTTTTTGCGGCAACCAGGCCCGCGTATATTTATGCCCGAAATGGTTGGATGTGGTGCCCAGCATCCAGTCAGGGGCTTGATTGGTGAGATCGTCTTTCCATTCGTTGAGATGATTTTGCACGCTGGAATTTTGACCCGGAATAAAAATCGGGAAGTGCGATGTCGTGAAAGCACCATACTCTCTTGCAACATGGTTTGCGAGGCGTATGGCCTCATCACTGATTTCATATTCTGCCTGAAACCGGTTCAAAAAGTCAAATTCGCCGTGGCGCAGTGCGGTACGGAGTGCCAATACTTCCAAACGAGCGCCCGCAGAGTCAGATTCTTTCTCAAATAATTTGTAAGTTTGTTCAATTAGGGGAAGATAATCCGCGGATGTATATCCCAATATGGAAAGATTGTGCAGTAGGTTAGGGAATCTATCCAAATTAAGTTGGTACGGTTTGAGATTACCTGCAGCGGCTAAATCTGCTTGTACACTCTTTTCAAGAGCCGATAATCCTCCTGCCTTTTGAATAGCCGCACGGACGGCAGAAGCGGGGATAAATTTCGGTTTGCCAGCCGTTAACGAAAGGGGCAAACAGGTAGCCAAGACGACTAAAATTATTTTCTTCATGGGTTCCTCTTCAAAATAATAAGATACCTAAATTGTAGGTAATCCCAGGAGGAGCCCACAAGGGTCTTTGGGCCTAAACAAGAAATAGGTCTTTTGGGTCCTTGGATAGCTTGTGAGACGGGTCGTGTGTAAAAAAATAAAAACCCCCCGCTTTTGCGAGGGGTTTAAAATACGTTTCAGCTACGATTAGAACAAAGCGCGTACAAATACACCGGCTCTGTTATTTTCGTAATGGGCTGCACTCACGTTGGAGTGGCGGACGCGGAATTGATACCACACACCGGCCGTTAACCATTCTTTGAATTGATAGTCAATACCGGGGCGGACCAAGACCAAGTCATCCGTGCGTTTGGCACCGGATACTTCGGTATCGTAGTGCATTTGGTCCCAAATCAAGGTAGCATGCGCCGTTAAACGGTTGGAGAGTTTTTGATCCGCATACAAGGACAACATCGTGTCTTTGAAGTAGC
>JAEEMS010000021.1 GCA_016283355.1 Elusimicrobiaceae bacterium
ATACGGAGTCGACGAGATTCGAACTCGCGGTCTCTGCCTTGACAGGGCAGCGTGTTAACCAGGCTACACCACGACTCCTTGACTATATATATTGTATCTTAATTTTTGGGCTGCGTCAAACTTTTTCAAAATTTGTCGACGGGGAATTAGTGTGCTTCTTCAAAGTTTCCCCACAGGATTTGTTCCAACTCTAATTCCACACCAAATTTTGCTTTTACTTCTTCCCGCACGCGCTCAATGAGTTGTTTGATATCCAACGAGGAAGCGTGGTTAAAATTTACAATAAACCCGGCGTGTTTCTCCGATACCTTCGCCCCGCCGATAGACAACCCACGCAATCCTGCTGCATCAATCAGGCGGGAAGCGTAGTCGTTGGCCGGGCGTTTAAACACGCTGCCTGCGGAAGGAAATTCTAAAGGTTGTTTTTCAATGCGGTTATGTTGAACGGTATTGCGTGCTGCAATGAGTTGGGTGTACTCCCCTTTTTGTAATGCAAATCCGGCGGACAAAATAATACAGTTTTCAATACCTTCTACGTGGCGGTACCCATATTTCAAATCTTTTTTCAAAAGGGTAGCCGGCCGTCCTTCCCAATCAATTACGTCAAAGTATTCCAAACAATCAAACGTTTCTTGCCCAAAAGCTCCGGCGTTCATAAAAACAGCCCCACCCACACTGCCGGGGATGCCGGACAATTTTTCCATGCCGGCCAAACCCGCTTTACAAGCCATTTCACATACTTTGTCCAAGGCCGCCCCTGCTTGGGCTTTAATGGCATCTCCGTTGATGGAAATCTGATTCATTTTTTTGGTGGAACATGTAATTCCTCCGATGCCGTTTTGACTAACTAAGATGTTTGACCCAAACCCAATAATGCGTAAAGGGATATTTTCGGTGCGGGCTAACTTTAAGACAAAGCCCCATTCTTCTTTCGTTTGTGGATAAAGGTAAACCTCTGCCGGCCCTCCTGCTCGATACGTCGTGTGCGAGGACATTGGCTCCCCAAACAAACATTTTTCACCAAAAAATTCTTTAAGGGTTTCTTTGTAACTCATGATTAAAAGCTAAGGCCTAGCCCGCCGGTAAAACCGTGGCTGTTTTTGGTGACGGTGTACGCCACAAAGCCGGAAAATAATGGAAAAGGATGAATTTTAATTCCTACCATAGCGCGGCCTTGTCCGTTGGAAGTATCGCGGTCGTTGGCTCCAAATCCGCGCGTTTCCAATGTCCCGTAATCGTAACCTACCCCCGCGTAAGGGGTCAAAGCCAAGAAAGTCATCGAAGCAATGGCGGAAGCAGAATAGTGCTCGGATGTATAGTAATCGGTGCGGCCATTGTCATAAAATGCGCCAAACGATAAGTTAACCATTTCCAACACATTCATTTGATAGGTAAGCCCGCCACCGATAGAACGGTATCCGTACATGCTTGTACCGCGTACCGCCACGCCGACATTGAGTACCGGAATTTTTGTTTCCGCTACCAAAAAAGGCAGAATTATGTAGCTATCGGAAGAAATGTCATTGTCACTGGAAGGTTTAAAAACGCCTACCGTTCCACCGATACTGATGGATGGAAAATTGGTGGCACGTCCGGTATGGAAATCAACCACCCCAATCAGCGAGTTTAAGTCGCGGTTATAAGCCGCTAAATTGGAAGAGGGTGTATAGTGATCTCTAAAATCATCTGCCAAGTTAGTGGCATGGGCTACTGCAGCACAAACACACAAAACAACAATGCTTACCAGTTTTTTCATATGCGCTCCGATTGATAAAGTTTTAAATATATAATATCATAGAAAAAGATGAAGAAATTGGCAATCTTTTAACCGTTTTAGGAGGCGTTGTTATGGTCAGCAAGTTAGCCGGAACACTTACCAAAGAAAAAATCGATATCAAAAAATTAGAACAAGAATTTTATCATCCCAGTTCAACTCCGGCTCCTGTTAAATTCGGAACCTCCGGTCATCGCGGTCAGTTGGGGGCCGGTTTTTGTGCATTGCATGCAAAAGCCATTGCTCAAGCCGTAGCGCGGATTCACTCGGAGAAAAAAATCGAAGGCAAAATTTTGGTGGGGGGAGATACGCGCCTGATGTCACGTGCGGTGGCCGATATGTGTGCCCAAGTGTTGACAGCCAACGGGTTAAAAGTAATCTTGCCCGATTGTCCAGTTCCGACACCCGTTTTTTCATTTGAAATTTTATCCGGTCGTGCGGTGGCCTGTCTGAACGGAACCGCCAGCCATAATCCGCCACAAGACATGGGACTCAAATATAACCCTTCCAACGGCGGCCCGGCAGATGCAACATTGACATCTCTTATCGAAAAATACGCCAACGAATATATGGCTAATCCCTCCGCTATTAAAGAAATTTCTTTAGAGGAAGCCACCACCAAGGGCTTGGTGGAAAATAGTGATATTATTACTCCTTATATTACGGCACTTGCCAAGCTGATTGATTTTAAAGCCATTCGGGATTCGGGTTTAAAATTTGCCGTTCATCCGCTGGGGGGTGCCAGCTTGTCGTTTTATAAAGCCATTAAAGCAAAATATCAATTAACCAATTTGGATATTGTAAGCACAGAGATTGACCCGACCTTCTATTTTATTCCCATTGATCACGATGGGAAGATACGCATGGATCCTTCTTCCAAATATCCCATGTCTCCGCTGATTGATTTTGTGGAAAGCGGAGAATATAATTTTGCCGGTGCATCGGATCCGGATTCGGACCGATTCGGTTGTGCAACCCCCAAGGGAGGGCTTATTTCTCCCAACCACGCGCTTTGTGTGATGGCGGATTATTTGGTGCGTCACCACAAAATAGAAGGAGCCAGCACCATTGGCCGCACGTTGGGGACAACCTCATTACTGGACAAAATCGCTACGGCACATCATTTGCAATTAGATGAAGTAAATGTAGGATTTAAGTATTTTGTGCCGGGGCTTGTGAAGCATACCTATGTATTGGCCGGAGAAGAAAGTGCCGGTATGAGCGTGAGTGGATGGACAACGGAAAAAGATGGTATTTTTGCGGTTTGTCTGTTAATGGAAATTTGCGCCAAGGAAGGAGATATTGCCGATCTTTATGATAAATTAGCAAAGCAAAACGGTGTGCCGTATTACACGCGGGTAGATGTTCCGACGGATGAAACAACAAAGAAAAAAGTTAAAGCAATGAAGGCAGCTGATTTTAAAGAGGTAAAAGAAGTTGCAGGAGAGAAGGTGCTCCGCGTGCGTGATACAGACGGTATCAAAGTTTATTTACCTTCATCATGGTTTTTAGTACGTCCTTCTGGTACGGAAAATATTTTAAAAATTTACGCGGAAACGTACGAAAGTGAGAAACATTTACACGAGCTGATTGAAGAAGCTCAGAAGGTATTAAAATAGTGTTGCATAAAAAATCCGCTCTCTGATGAGAGCGGTAATTATTTGAAAACTTGCGGGGACTGGATTTGAACCAGTGATCTCAAGGTTATGGGCCTTGCGAGATACCAGGCTTCTCTACCCCGCATATTTATTATAGCAAACTATTTTAATAAACACAAATTGCCTGAAAATTATGTACAATTTATAAAACGAGATTTTTAAAAGAGGATCATGAAAATGAAAACAGTTATTTTTTTAGGTACTCCCGAAAGTGTTCGTTTGGGAGGTTATTTGGCACAACACTTGTCTACAAAAGGTGAGAAAGTTTTTTTGATGGGTAAAAAAAGCATCTTGCCCAGCTACTCTTCTTTTAAAACGATAGTTGTGTCCCCCGTTGCAACGGCGCATACGATGTCTATTGCGTTGGAAAAAGCGGGCGCTACAAAAGTAATTTCGTTTATGAACCTGCCGATTTGTGAAGCGGCCAATGCGTTGAACATTCCCTTCACTTATGCGGAACCGGAAAATTACAAAGATCCCAAACCTTTCCGGAATAAAAAATCTCTTTTGAAAAAAGCGGAACGCATTGTTGTCATCGGCAACAGCGACAAAAAATTAAATCCGCGTATGTATGCTTCCAACGCCGTTCGCGCAGCGAACCCGGCCGTGGGTGTAGAACATTACAGCAAAAATAAACCTTCTTGTTTCAAAAAAGAAAACAACATTGTAGCTGCCGGTAATTTTACAAAAGACGGCGGTTTTGATGTGTTGTTAGAAACCTGGGCCCGCTTGGCTCCGGCACACTCCACTTGGCACTTAACCATTGTGGGAAATGGAACACAAAAAGAAACGTTAAACAAATTCATTAAAAAATACAATCTGCAATCCAGCACAGAACTCGTGGATAATAATACCGATCTCTATCCGTTGTTGCGTACTGCCGATATTTATGTAAACCCGGCTCGCAAATCCGAAGGATTAGATACTGTGTTGGATGCTATGGCCAGCAAATTGCCCGTTTTAACCACGGACATCAAAGGCGCCAACAAATTGATTTCCAACGGGGTAAACGGACTGGTAGTCAACCCCGGGGAAGAAGAACCGTTGACTAACGCTTTGGATGAGCTCATGGTAAACTGGGGTAAACGTGTGGATATGGCTGTAGAAGCAGAACACCTCAAAGACCGCTATCCGGTTAAAGAGTTCGTGGCCCTATTCGAAGATAATGATTGATTGGACCAGTAACCAAACGCGTGTAGAGTTACTTGAACTGAAAGCCACGCTTGAGATGTACGGCAAAGATAGTCGCGTGGTGCGTTTGGCACGAACCTATCGTAAATTACGCAATAAAATTTGGTGGGATTACCGGCGGAGATTGCTGTCTTATCTCCGCTGGGCACCGCCCAAAGATAATCGTCTCCATGTGTATTTTCATTTGCGCGGAGGCGTGGGGGATTGTGCCGCCAATCGTATTGCAATCAATAAACTGCGAGAATTGTTACCGCAAGCTGTTTTCTATTTTTTTACAGATACACCTCATGCTGCTGATCCGCTTTTTGTGTCGGATGACAAACACGTTTTTTTAGACGGAAAAATTCCGCTTTGGTATCGTTACGATTTGGCATTTGAAATCTGTCTTTCTTTTAAAACGGTACATATCAACCGTAAACGCATCACACAACTGGCACCACAATTATTGCCTTTTTTGGAAAAAGGATTACAACGTCAAAAACAACTTGATTTTTTAGTAGAAGATAATTATTTAATGGATGAAGCACTGGGGCGTTTCTTGGCGGCCCACGACGAGATTCAATTAGCGGCGCAGAGCTATTTAAGCGGGTTGGATTATGATGTCAATACGACGGGTCTGCTTCCGGCAGAACTGTTGGATCCAACCGTTTTGGCTTCGTATCATTTAGCGCCTAAAACATATATTACGATCCACAGCGGTATCAACACGCTCATTAGTCCGAAGGGATGTACGCCGCTCAAATGCTGGTCCGAAGAAAAGTGGCATGCATTTGTTAAACTTTTCAAAACAAAGTTTCCGCATATAAAAGTGGTGCAAATCGGCGGCAAAAACAGCCCCAAATTTGATTTTGTGGATGTATGCCTCGTAGATAAAACCTCTTTGAAACAAATACCTTCCTTGATGGAGCATGCGCTCTTGCATGTGGACGGAGAGAGTGGACTGGTGCAACTGACGCGTTGGATACACACGCAGGCGGTTGTATTTTTTGGGCCTACATTATGCTCCAGTTTCGGTCTTTCTAAAAACTGTAATTTAACAACCAATTTATGCCGACCTTGTATGTGGCTTTCGCGTAATTGGTATTTCGATTGTGCGTTGGGATACCCAGCTTGTAAAAATATGGAAGCTATTAGTGTTGCGCAAGTTCTTCAGGCGGTTGCCGAAAAATTATCCTCGCACGGATTGTAAAAATCTTTTCAGAAGGCCGGTTTGGCTTGTCAGCAGAAAAAGCCCTGTCATATAAAAAATTCCGCAAATTAAAATACTGAGCAATGTTCCCAAAGAAGGAAGAATTCCTTTTACAATAGTGGCACATAACAGGGCACCAAAGTTCAAAATTGTCAGTTTTGCCAAATCCAGATACATTTCCTTAAATGAAACGAAGGGAAGATGTTTGCGGAAAAATAAATAGTTTAAATATCCGCCCAAGACGAGTCCTCCAATGGATAAGTACGCATACATAAAGGCCCCGTAACGTGGTATTAAACAAAGAATAGCTATAAAAAATATAGTAGAAGCACAAAGTGCATACGGGAAATTTTCTTTTACTTTGCGTTGGGCTGCAATAGCGGCACTTTGCACCATACTGGGAGCTAACAATAATACGGTTACAATAAACGGACGTAGAAATTGTACGGTATGTTGGGCCGCCAGTGTTGTAAATTTGCCCCGCTTAAAAAACAAATCAACAATGTCTGGCGCAAAATATATAGTGAATACAGTTAAGGGTGTTAATAAGAAGATCAGGATGAAATTGGTTTGCAAAAAAGCACGATCAAACGCTTCCTTATGGTCCTGGGCGGCTTGCTCGGTTAATGCGATTTTAGAAACATTTATTAAACGATTGGTTAAAATTTCGGTTGGAGAATCCGTTAATTGACGGCAATAATTAAGAGCACTTATGAAACCTGTGCCTATGGCACTGATTAAATATATAGGTAGCCAACTGTTTGCAATTTCCAATGCCGCCAATAGTTGCCCGGCCGCCGCATTTTGTTGCGCACGTTTTTCAAGGCGTATCCAAGCGGGGGTAAATGTCCAATGAAGTTGGGTTCTCAGTAGAACAAGCAATATAATAATTTGCAGTAAATTACTGACAAGGAACCCATAAACCATGCTGATTAATCCTATTTTTCTTCCGAAACAAAGCAGAAAGATAAAAGGACACAAAGCATTTAAAATTCCCAACCACGCAGTTCCGAAAAATTTAAACATTTCAACAACAGCTTGTAAATAATAGGTTAAAAGGTAGAGAGAAAACAATACAAAACCGGCACAAAGCAAATTTCGTTGGGCTGTTAAATAAGTAACATCAAAGCCGGAAAACAACAGCCATAATCTAACGGGGAATAAAAAGCCGATAGTGCACAGAATAACCCCGATTCCCGCGTAAATGTAGAGCCACATGGTTAAAAATTGTTGAGATTGTTGGGGATTTTCCGCTTGCAAGAACATGGCCTCAGGGATAAGTACCGTATTGTTCAAACGCTGCAGAAACGTGAACCCGAATCCCATCAACATAATAAGGTAAAAATAGATGTCTGTACGGAAAGTAGCCCCAAAGAAAGCGGCGATTAAAAGGGCATTGGCAAACGAAATAAGTTTCCAAGTCAACGTTGCGGCAATAGCCCATTGGGCTCCTCTATGATAGGAAGTCGGTTTAAAAAGTGCTTTCATATTTGATATTATAATAATTTAGGAGCTATTATGACTGAATTTGAACCTGTTATCGGACTGGAGATACACGTCCAGCTTGCCAGTAAAACCAAATTGTTTTGTACCTGCCCCAACGGCGTAGGGGAGGAAACTCAACCCAACACATCGGTCTGCCCGGTATGTATGGGGCATCCCGGTGTATTACCGGTAATGACGGAAGGAGCCGTTCGTTTGGCGGTTCGTGCCGGGTTAGCGATGAATTGCACTCCCAACAAATTTTCATCCTTTTCCCGTAAACACTACTTTTATCCGGATCTGCCGAAAGGATATCAGATTACGCAATATGACGAGCCCATCAACGGAGCTGGATTTATTGAAATTACGTATGGCCCCAAAGATAATTTGCAGAAGAAAAAAATCGGCATCCATCATGCTCATTTAGAAGAAGATGCTGCCAAATCTTCGCACGAAAGCACATATTCTTTGGTAGATTATAACCGTTCGGGATCACCACTATTGGAAATCGTTTCTTTGCCGGATTTACGTTCCCCTGACGAAGCTTACGCCTATTTGACGGAAATCAAACGTTTGATGCGTTGGGTAGGGGCCTCTAATTGCGATATGGAAAAAGGGGAGCTGCGGGTGGATGTTAATATCTCACTACGGCCCAAAGGACAAGAGAAATTCGGTACTCGTGCGGAAATTAAAAATTTAAACTCTTTTAAAGGGGTGCGCGAGGCGCTTGTTTACGAAATAGACCGCCAAACCAAAATCTTAAACGAGGGCGGCACGGTAAAACAGGAAACGCGTTTATGGGATAAAGAGGCGCTAGTTACCCGTCCGATGCGCTCGAAGGAGGATGCGTTGGATTACCGTTATTTCCCGGAGCCGGATCTTCCTCCGTTGGTGTTGAAAGATGATTGGTTAAATGAAGTAAAAGCGTCCATGCCGGAATTACCTGCCAGCAAAGAAGCGCGTTTTATGGCTGCGGGGCTTTCTGCCTACGATGCCGGGGTATTAACCTCCTCACGTGAAATTTCCGATTATTTTGAAGAAGTAACCCGTTCCGGGAAAGTTTCTTTGAAGACGGCTTCCAACTGGATCCAAACGGACTTGTTGGGGTTATTGCATGCGGAAAAAAAGGAAATAGAAGATTCTCCAATCCCGGCAGCTCGCTTGGCTCAGTTGTTGGAAATGGTAGAAGGCGGAAAGATTACCCGCAAGCAAGGACGGGAAGTTTTTGAAGAAATTTGGAAAACGGGCGAAGCTCCGGCCGACGTAGTGTCAAAACGCGGTATGGTACAAGTAAGCGATGAAGGCCAACTGGAGGAATGGGCCAAAGCCGCGATTGATGCGAACCCCAAAGCGGTGGCTGATTACAAAAAAGGGAACAAGGCGGCTGTCGGTGCGTTGATCGGCGGTGTAATGAAACTGAGTAAAGGCAAAGCCAATCCCAAAGTGATGAGCCAAATTTTTGCCAAATTATTGGAACAATAATAAGGCCCGCACCGTATAGACAAAGCGGAAAGTAATTCATAAAATTCGTTGACCCTTTGCTAGAAAAGTTGCTATGATGTAAACATAGCCAAAAACTATAAAATTACGGAGAGAGAGATGAAAAACTTACTTAAAGCAGTACTCGTGCTCACGTTTGCTGCCGGCTTGACCGCCTGCCACAAAAACGTGAAAGATAGCGCCAATGGCGATTTGAACGGCGATACCGAAATGGTATTGACGGAATCCGAAATTGAATCTGCCGTAGCTTCTATCCCGACGCAGGAAGTTACCTTGGGTGTGGTCAATTTTGCTTTGGATCAATACACCTTGTCCGACGATGCCCGCAAAATTGTGGAAACGAACGTAAAGGCCATCAAAGCGGCTGCCAACGCTGTTTCCAACTATCAAGTAACCATCGAAGGTAACTGTGATGATCGCGGAACCACTTCTTACAACATCGCATTGGGTCAAAAACGTGCCGATGAAGTAAAAGCATATTATGTTCGCTTGGGTATCCCGGCCAACAGAATTGCTACCGTCTCTTACGGGGAAGAAAAACCGGTTTGCTACGAATCTACCCAAGAATGCTGGGCAAAAAACCGCCGCGCTGACACATTAGTAAGCGCTAACTAATTTGTATAACAGGGGGCCCGAACCGCTATGAAGAAATGTTTGTTACTAATCTCTGTGGTGAGTTCGGGCTTCTTGTTGTCCGGATGTTTAGCCAGTGAACGCGATATGGGGACGCTTAAACTGCAGTTACAAGAGTTGAACGCCACCATTACGCAAATGCAAGCAAATCAGGCCGAATTGGCCGGAAAAATGGACGAATTGAACCGGAATTTATCGGTTTCTAACGAAAACTTTTCCCAATTGGATGATAAATTTTCTAATTTATCCGCTAAATTAGATGACATTTCTACCGTGGTTCGCCAAACAGCCGCTAGCCAAGAGCGAGAAACGGTCCACGCTCAAACGATTCTGCCGTCAGATTTATTTAACGAAGCTAGAAACTTGATGGACAAAGGGGTGTTTGATCAGGCGGCCAACGGTTTTAAAATCTACATCACAAAATATCCCGATACGGTGCAAGCCGAACAAGCACATATTTACTTGGGGGATTGTTACGTTGCACAAGGCCTTACCAAGCAGGCCGCTATTGCCTATGCTACGTTATTACAAAAATATCCGCAGAGCAGTTTGATACCGACGGCCCGCCTGAAATATGCTCAGAGTATTGTGCCGCTTGGCAAACAGGATGAAGCAAAACGGTATTTGAATTCCATTGTCAAAGATTTTCCATCTTCGGCGGAAGCTTCTTTGGCCAAAACGGAACTTTCTAAATTGAAATAAATACGTGCCGAACGTGTTTTATTGTATGAAAAAATCACTCTTATTTTTAGTTGTTTTTATAGCGGGGCCTTGGCTTTTTGGGGCTACGCAAACCGATGTTTATATCGGTATTACTTCACACGGGGACAAGCGGGTTCCTACTATCGGTATGCCGGCTTTCTCCGTTAGCGCCCCCGAACTGGAGGACCAAGCGCAGCAGGTGCATGATGTCATTCGCGGAGATTTATTATTTGCGCGCTATTTTGATGTATCGGAAGACGGCCCGGAGGTTACAGCTAAAAATTTAACACAAGCACTTTCCCAGTGGGGCAAAGCCCGTGCCAGCTATGTACTGACGGGAGATATTTCATACACGGAACCGTACTACACCATAAAAATTTATGTGTACGACATTTCCACCCGTACCTCCGTATTTGCCAAAGCTTTTAAAGGAACCCAACAAAGTTTGCGTCGTTTGGGGCATATCGCTTCGGACCAAATTGTTTTGGCTTTAACCGGTAAACGCGGTATTGCCGATACACGTATTGCTTTTGCCAATAACTCTACGCGTCACAAAGAAATCTATGTGGTGGATTACGACGGAGAAAACCTTAAAAAACTGACCAATGACAACAGCATTGCTCTGTTACCGCGTTGGTCAAAGGACGGACGTATTTTTTACACCACCTACCGCAATCGTAATCCAGACATTTTTGCCATTGATTTAAAAGCCGGAAAAATCGCTCCGATCATTCTCAAGGGGGGGTTGAGTTTAATCGGCGGGGTATCCCCTGACGGGAAAGCACTGGCTTTTACCAGTACCGGTGGTAATAACCCCAGTATTTTTATTTACAATTTGGAAACGCATCAAAAAACACAAATTTCCAATAAAAATTCAGCGGTGGAAGGTTCTCCTTCCTATTCACCGGACGGAAAATATATTACCTTTGTTTCAAACCGTGCCGGTAATCCGCAAATCTACGTGCTTGATTTGAGCACAGGGAAATCCCGTGCATTAACGACGAAGTTTAACTGGGCAGACAGCCCGCAATGGTCTCCCACCGGGGAATGGATTGTGTTTTCGGGGCGTGAATCTCCGTATCACCCGATGGATATTTTTCTGGTGGACTTAACGGGCACGCAAATTCGTCGTTTGACCACCGATTCGGGCTCGAATGAAGACCCCACTTGGTCGCCGGATGGCCGTTTTATTGCTTTTACAACAAACCGTAATGGTAAACGTCAGCTCTACATGATGGATATGGACGGGAGTGCCCCGCATCTCTTAGCAGATATCAAAGGCGATTCGTTTACCCCGCATTGGAGCATGTAAGACGAATAGAAAGATTCTATAAAACAAATACCCCGGACAGATACAGTCCGGGGTATTTTAGTATCTATTGGGCAACGGGGATAGCGGACAGTAGTAATGCTCCCAAAATTATAAAAATGGTAAAAATAAAAGGTAGGACTATTGGAATCAGATACGTTAGCGCACTGAGTACGCAATAAAGCGTATGAAACGGATATTTCGGTAGCGTTTCACCCGGTTGGACGTTTTTGGAAACCACAAAAGTAGAGCAAATGATATCATGTAATGCTTGGCGATACGCTGTGAATCCTGCCATAAAATACCCAAAATTAAAGGTAATTACCGAAAGTATTTTTGCAAAATTTCTTCCGGTAGCTCGCCAAAAGCTAATACGCGCCCCGTTTTTATCCACCACTTTAATACCCAGTGCCATTTTCCCAACGGTGGCTTGATGCTTACTACTTTCCATTCCGGCAAAATAAAGCCATACGATAATATTATTTATAATTATAACCGGTAAGAAGGCATTAGGTCGAGGATCGGCCGCGGTCAGGCCTAAACCGGGCATAGCAAAACTGGCTATCCAAAGGGTTGGCACTAATAAGATTAATGCATCAATGAGATAGGAGGCAGTTCTTTTCCAAAATCCCGCGTAAGGTTGTATATTCATTTTCTCTTTATTTAGCTTTTTTATTTCACTTTTGGTTTTTTATAACAACGGCGGCAACGTGCCTGATAAGCATCGGTTGTGCCTACTACAATGCGCTTTGTATCTTTGCTGGTACGTTGGGTAAAACTGGCCGGATTACCGCATTTCGTGCAGACCGCTAAGTTTTTGGTCACGTATTCGGCTTTGGCCATTAAGGCCGCGGTTACTTCAAAGGGTTCGGCGCGGTAATCGGTATCCAAGCCGGCTACGATTACCCGTTTGCCCATGTTTGCCAGTTTTTCACATACCTCGATAATTCCTTTATCAAAAAAATTTACTTCATCAATAGCAATGACTTGGGTATCTTTATCAATATGTTCCAAAATTTCGGAAGATTTATGGACACAAGTAGCGGCTACTTTATTTTGGTTGTGGCTGGTAATACTGTCTATTCCGTAGCGGGTGTCAATTTTTGAATTAAACAATTGTACTTTTTGTTTGGCAATAAGAGCGGTACGTACACGGCGGATGAGCTCTTCTGTTTTACCGGAAAACATACACCCGCAAATTACTTCAATCCATCCTTGTTTGTGATAAATTAACGGACTAACCATATTTCTCTCCTTTTTAAATTAATCTCTTAAATCGTTGGGCTGACGCCAGGGGTACCAATATTGGTCCTGGGAAAGTTGCTGCTGATTGGCACGCTTGTCGCCGCCGCATAGAATATTGATACGGAACGCAAAAGATAAATTCTTATTACGGTCCCGCACGGTAAATTCGGTCCGTGCATCATGGAAATTATATGTTAAACGGGCTAATTTGTTAAATCCGGACCACGACCCGCGGAAAAGTGAAAGATCAATTCCTAAATCCAAATTCCACTTAGCGGAAGGAGGACGAATTCCCCATAAGGTAGAAAAAGTATAACGATCGGCTTGTGTTTGGTATAAGGAGCCCGGGTCTATGTGATTGGCAAAATTGTTTACTCCCAGTCCGATAGTTTGGTTTTTAATAACAAAATTGGACTGTGCAATAAAATGAATATTTTTATCGGAGATATCGTACATTTCCTGCATAAATAAATTGAGTTTCCCAGAAGGGGCATTGTATCCCCATTCCAATGTAAGCGGTTCAATGCGTGTTTTAAGGTGGTCCCAACCGAGTTTCTGCAGGTAGCCCGTTTTCAAATCGGTGGTGGTATCGGATAAATTGAACCCGGTTTCAAAGCGCACATATGTATTCATGGATGGACGGTAGTAATTTTTAAGATAAAGATGGCTTTTTTCGATACCCTGGTCCAAAGAGATCTGATCGGATGTCCAGGTTCCGGTAGATAGACGCTTGGTAAACTGGTAACCGATATCTGTATTACCTAAAAAAGAACGTGCTCTCAGGTTTACATCTGTTCCCACCCGGGCTACCCAAGCATCTTTATCATTATTGTTTTTGTCTGCAAAGGTAATAGTTTGGTCGTAAAACGCTTGCGGCAACAATGTAAGATGTTTGTTAAGACGGAAGGATTTCTCCGTAAACCACTTGGCATGGGCTTGCCGTTGATAGGGCCCCTCTTCGTTGGGCATTCCATTGTTATATTCCAAAACGGACGTATTACTAAAATCAACTTCCAATCGGTTGGAAGTGTGCAACCAGGGATCATTAAACGGCAGCAAGGAGTATTTAATCTCCGGTAAGGAGCGTTTTTCTGCCATAAACTCTTGCTTATCCCAGGCAAAAATATCTTTTTGTTGGTAACTTACTCGCAGCGTAGAACGACGTGTTTGGCGGGAAAGGGATACGTTTGTTTCTTGGTCCGGCATAAATACATAAGGGTTGTTGCGAAGGAAAGAATCATAAAAGTAGGGGTCCGATACCATGCGGAATTGAGTTTGAAGTTGGTACAAAGCTCCCGAGGGATTATTAAAATGGTCGGAAGAATCGTACATCTCCCACCAGTAGCCGCCTTGTACGCCCCAACGTTTTTTATGTGCCAGTACAATATCGTTGTAATCTGCTTGGTCGTTAATGTAATAGAATTCTCCGCTTCCGTGTAAGGAGGGGGAATCGGTGGCGGTTAATTCGCCCCCTAATCCTAAACCGGATTTTGTGTAATAATCCACAATCAGTTTAGGACGCAACTGAAATATAGCCGGGAAGGCGGTTGTGGTGAGCACGCCCAATCCAGTGCGGTTGCTTTGGGTAAAATCCACATAGGTGGTCCAGGGTTTTTGGGAATCAAAAGAACGCCAAAATACCGGCAACCATAAAACGGGTATATTATTCAAACGCAAGAGGGCATTTGTTCCAAAAATTTTCTGGTGTTCGGATATAGATAAACGTCCTACGGATACGGTATAATGCGGTTTGGAGCTCCCGCAACAAGTAACAGTCGCTTTTTTAAGCAATTTTTTTCCGTTTTTAGAGGAAATCTTTTTAGCGGACAATACTCGCAGCGGGGGGTATTGGGTGGAAATACTTTCTGCCGTAAAATCTTTACTGGCATAGTTAAACAAAATATTTTCCCCTGTCAGATTATTGCCGGCCGCATCCTTTAGGAAAATAGGTCCCACGGAAGAAACTTGCGTATTGAG
Organism: Elusimicrobiaceae bacterium; assembly: GCA_016283355.1. GTDB lineage: Bacteria > Elusimicrobiota > Elusimicrobia > Elusimicrobiales > Elusimicrobiaceae > Avelusimicrobium. Next base: position 14,661 of record JAEEMS010000021.1, read on the forward strand.
CTGATCGATGAGCAGGTTTTCACCGGTGAGCGTACGAAAAGACCCATCCGGAGATTTTTGAATGAATAAAACATTCCCCAATAATTGAAGGGTTTTTGCGGAGGGAACGAACGTGGCTTTATCCGCGGTAAAATAGATAAAACCGTCATTATCAGGGGCAGGCAATACCCGGTCCGTTGCCTGTAACGGCAGCGCGCTCATCATACATCCGAGTATAATTCCCCAAAAACGTTTCATTGTATTTGTTTGCGTAAGGCCCGGTTAATTGCATACATAGCCGCGCCCACTCCTCCAATATCGGGATTTTTAGAAGTGATAACCGTTAAATGGTTAAAAGGCGTTTTAATTTGTTGATTGCTAAGCACTTGTTTAAGTGCGGGCATAAAATAACAAGCCGCTCCGGAAACTCCGCCTGTAAGGATGACGGTATCCATATCCAAAATCAAAGCAAAGTTTGCAATGCCGATTCCCAAATAGTGGCCGGTATCTTCCCAGATTTTCAGCGCTTCCGGGCATTTTTGTTCCGCAGCACGGAAAGCCACTTCTATTTTAAAATTGGGCGTTTGTTGCACCAATTGGGCCAGAATAGAAGAAGGATTTTTCTCCACAGATGCCAAAATGCGCCGTTTGATTCCGATGGTTCCCACGAATGCTTCCAAACATCCGTGTGCACCGCATCCGCAAACGGGGCCGGAAGCGATATCGGCAATTTTTGTATGACCGATTTCTCCGGCTGTTCCGTGGGAACCTTGGTATAATTCTCCGTTTAAAATCATTCCTCCGCCCACACCGGTTCCCAACGTAACTACCAGTACATTTTTCCCTTGGCGTTTTAAATCGGTTTCGTACACACCCCAGGCAGCCAGGGTGGCATCGTTTGCAACTACAGGGCGGATATTGGTATATTTTTCCAATTGATCCGCCAACGGCCAGTCCGCTACGTCTGTAAATTTTAAGTTGGGATTGTAGCGTAAAATTCCTTTTTCGTTGTCCACATCCCCCGGAGCTCCGACGGCTACTGCAATTTCCTGATCGGGGAATTCCTGTTGAATATTTTTAATAAAATCGCCTACGGTGGAAACAAAACCGACTGAACCGCTGGTATAATCTGTTTCAATTTTCTCTTTGCGGACAACTTCTCCGCGTTCATTCATCACAAAAAATTTAACAAAGGTACCACCTACGTCTACGCCGATACCAATCATTTGGATTCCTCGCTTTTGGGGTGTGCCTGATTGTAGACACTTTTTAATTTTTCAAGCGACACATGGGTATAAACCTGTGTCGCGGCCAGACTTTTATGGCCTAGCATTTCTTGCAAACTGCGCAAATCGCAACCGTTGTTGAGTAAGTGGGTTGCAAACGAATGGCGCAAACTGTGAGGAGTTACTTTGCGCGCCAGGTGTGAGGCAATGGCCGTATTTTTAAAAATATAGGCCAGCCCGTCTCCGGAAAGACGGGTATTGTTTTTATTTAGAAATAAAGGATCTTGGGGCCGCGGATTTTTACGGCAGGCCAAATAAGTTTTAATGGCATGTAGTGCGGCATCCGTTACGGGTACCAGGCGTTCCTTGGCTCCCTTTCCAAACACTTTCACAATCCCGTTGAAAAAATCAATATCGGCTATATTGAGGCGGGTAACCTCGCTGCGTCGCAAGCCGCTGGAGTAAATGAGCTCAAAGAGGGCTTTATCGCGTGCGGCAAAATGCGGGCTGTTTTGGGTGGTCGCTAACAGACGGTTCGTTTCGTCAACGGAGAGAAATTTTGGCAAAATGCGTTCTTTTTTAGGAGAAGGGAGCAATTTGAAAGGGTTTTGTTCAATTTCTCCTTGTCGTAACAAATAAGAAGCAAAACTGCGCAAGGAGGCAATTTTGCGTAAAATAGTATTACGAGCGGGACGATCTTTGGTTTGCAAGGTTGCCAAAAAAGAACGGATAGTAGACGGTACAAAATAGGATAATTTGTTCTGGTGTCGTGCTTTGCAAAAAGAAAGAAACTGATCCAAATCTTCCCGATAACTTTTTACGGTTAGCGGGGAGAAATTTTTATTTTCCAGATGCAGTAAAAACGCTTTTACCAGTTCATCCATACGGGCCTATTTTGCTTGCTTTTTAGCATGTTCCTCTTTAATTTGTGTAATTTCTTCGGGAGTTACCGTTACAATCGTTTTGCATTTGGGGTAACCGGAACAACCCAAGAATTCGCCACGCTTAGAGGTGCGTAGCACCATAGGTTTACCACATTTTTCACACAGACGGTCCGTTATAATTGGACCGGAAGAGGCAACTTTATTTCCCTCGGCATCGATGGAATAGGTGTTTTTGCATTTTGGGTAAGCGGAACAGGCCAAAAACTTCCCCCGTTTTCCCATGCGAATTACCATCGGAGCGCCGCATTTGTCGCATTTTTCGTTGGTTTGTTGGGGGGCCACTTTCTCAATTTTTTCGCCGGAGCTGGAAAGATTAATTTTTCCTTTGCAGGTAGTGTCGCTGCAAACGAGGTATTCCCCAAAGCGGCTTCTTTTCTTGAGCATCATTTTTCCGCAAATTGGGCATTTTTCATCTGTTTCTTTTGCGGCGGGGCGTTTCATTCCTTGTTCGGCTTCGGTCAATTCCTTCTTAAAGTTTTTATAGAATTCATTGAGTAAATCTACCCATTTTTCACCGCCTTCAGCTACTTTATCGAGTTGCTCTTCTACCCCGGCGGTGTAGGAAAGATCCATAATTTCTTTGAAGAAATCTTTCAAACTGTCCGTTACGGTAATTCCCAAGTCGGTTGCCACCAGTTTATTGGATTTGGATTGTCGGGCAATATATTTGCGATCCAAAATATTTTTTATAGTTGGTGCATATGTGGACGGACGCCCAATACCGTGTTTTTCCAACGTTTTAATCAAACTAGCTTCATTGTAGTAGGGGGGCGGTGTAGTTTTGTGAGATTTGGTTTTGATATCCACCAGTTTCAATTCATCCCCTTCCGTCAGAATCGGCAACAAGGCCGAAGATTCGTTTTCTTCGTTGTGCTCCTCCTCTTCCGAATCTTTGTACACCGATAAGTACCCGGGGAACTTAATAGTTCTCCCCGTGGCGCGCAATAGACATTCTTTTTCATCTTTGGCGGCAATATCGATAGAAACCGTGTTAAATACGGCATCTGCCATTTGGGAAGCGACAAACCGCAACCAAATAAGTTCATACAGTTTGTATTGATCATCCGTTAAGAACGGTTTCATGTTTTGGGGAGTACGGCGCACATCCGTAGGGTGGATGGCCTCGTGTGCTTCTTGGGCTCCCATCACTTTGCTTTTATAGATGGGTTGTTTGGCAGGGACAAATTGCGCCCCGTATTTTTCCCCGATAAATTTTTTGGTTTGTTCTTGTAAGAGTTTAGACACGTTAAACGAGTCCGTACGCATATAAGTAATCAACCCGAACGTCTGCCCTTCCACGGAGATACCTTCGTAAAGGTGTTGGGCCGTTTGCATGGTTTTTTGAGAAGAAAACCCGAGTTTATTGTAGGCATCTTGTTGTAGCGTGCTTGTAATAAAAGGAGGTTTCGGTTTCTGTTTTACTTCCTTCTTTTCTACTTTGATTACTTTGTTGGGGCCTTTGCGCAACAGGTCGGAAAGCGGCGCCAGTTTTTCCGGTTTATCGAATACTGTATTTTTTACTTTATAATCTTCCGCAAAAAGTTTGTACGTTTTTGTCTGCTCGACGTTTTTCCCTTTGTATTTGGTAACACGTGCCCAAAATTGGGGGGCCGTTTTCGGTTTTTCAAATTGAGCACCGATAGACCAGTATTCCTGTTCTTTAAAATCAGCAATTTCTTTGGCGCGTTCGGCCAGTAGGCGTACCGCTACGGATTGCACACGGCCGGCGGAAAGACCGGAAGTAATTTTCTTCCACAAAAGGGGAGAAAGTTTATATCCCACAATGCGGTCAAGGATACGGCGGGCCTGTTGTGCGTTGACCAAATTGTCATCAATTTTGCGCGCATGTTCAAACGATTCTTTGATGGCAGTTGGGGTAATTTCGTGGAAAAAAATGCGTTGATAACGGTCTTTGGGGAGTTTTAAAAGTTCCACCAAATGCCATGCGATGGCCTCTCCTTCGCGGTCAGGGTCTGTAGCCAAGTAGATTTGACTTGCAGATTTTGCAATAGTCGTTAACTCGGAGATAATACGCTTGGCTCGTTCTACCGGAACGTAGGTGGGCGTAAAAGCATTATCAATATCTACACCGATATCTTTTGTAGGCAAATCACGTACATGCCCGAACGAGCTGCGGACGATGAACTCGTTTCCTAAAATTTTGCTGATGGTTTTTTGTTTGGTGGGAGATTCCACGATGACCAATTTTTTTCCTTTTACATTTGTTGCTGCCATAACTCACTTCCTTCTAAATTTAAAATTTACTTTTGCTGTATAACCCGTTTTCACAGGATAAAAATCCTTTTACTTCCAATTCAAAAAGTAACTGTGCGGTTTCCGGCACATCTGCTTGTAACCCTTCGGCAATTTGGTCCAAACTTAATTGTTCAGAGGCCACCAGCTGCATCACTTGTTGTTCGCGCGGCGGCAACTGCTCTTCCGGTTTAGCGGGAATATCGGCCGGATGTGCGAAAAAACGAGGGTCAAGCCCAAAACGATACTGCTGTGGTATATAGTCTAGTATATCTGCGACGGAAGTTACAACCCCCGCCCCATCTTTTATAAGAGAGTTTGGACCTCCGGATGTGGGGCTGTCTATCGGGCCGGGAACAGCTAAAACATCTTTTCCCATCTCTAAGGCCAGCTTGGCTGTAATCAAAGCGCCGGACTTAACTTCTCCTTCTACGATTACAACCGGTTGGGCCAAAGCCGCAATGATGCGGTTTCGCCGCGGAAAATGGAAAGCATTGGGTGGCCTGTTAAACGGTAATTCCGATAGTACGGCCCCGCCGTGTTCTAAAATAGCTTTTTCAAGTGAACGATTTTCGGCCGGATAACAACGCCCGATCCCGGTACCGATGACAGCTATAGTCGGTTTTTTGAGTTCTACCGCTGCTGTGTGACATACACTGTCTATTCCACGTGCCAAACCGCTTATTACCGTTACGCCACATTGGGTAAGTTGGGCGGCTAATTGGTGTGCGGCTCGCCGTCCGTAGGGGGTAATTTTCCGTGTACCCACCATAGCCACGCAAGCTGTATTTTCGGCGGGTAATTTCCCTAACACATACAACGCTATAGGGGCTTCTTTACAATTGCGTAAAGATTGGGGGTATTCTTCATCTTCCGGAATATAAATGTGTCCGCCTAATTTTTCGGTTTTATCCCACTCTTCCTGCGGATGAATGGAAAAAGCTTCTTCTAACAGATGGGCCGCCGTTTGTGGGTTTAGATTTGCCTCCTTTGCTAGGGTGGCGGCATCTTGTTTTAAAATATTTTGTGCTGAACCAAAAATTTCAATCAAACGCTGTAGCCAATCGGCGCGGAAATACAAAAATGCATTGAGCCGGATGCGTGCCAAGCGTTCTTCGTTGGAAATAGCGGTATTCATAAATCGGCTACTCCTTTACGGTCTAACGGACGATATTGCATTACCTCGATTAAATGTTTTGTTTCAATATTTTCTTTTCCTTCCAAATCTGCGATGGTTCGAGCTGTTTTCAAAATTTTATCCAAGCTGCGGGCACTTAAGCCAAACTTACGCATGGCCGCTTCTAATACGGTATCCGCTCCTGCGGGAAGGATACAAAATTGTTTAATTTCTTTGGGCGTCATAAAAGCATTAGCCGTAGTGGTAGAGCCACTGAAACGCCTTTTTTGTATATCCCGTGCCTTGAGCACTCGTTCCCGGATTTGGGCGGAAGTTTCGCCTTCGCTTTGTTTGTTCCAATCAGTGTATTTGACGGGATTTAGCGTGACTGTCAAGTCAATGCGGTCCAATAGTGGCCCCGAAATACGAGATTTATAACGGTTAATTTGCATGGGAGTACATGTACACGGTTTAAGCGGATTGCCTAGGTTGCCGCAAGGACAAGGGTTCATGGCAGCTACCAACGTAAACCGGGCCGGATAAGCGACCGTCTCTTTGGCGCGGGAAATAGTTACCTGTCCGTTTTCCAACGGTTCGCGCAAAACTTCCAAAGAGGAGCGGGAAAATTCTGCAAATTCATCTAAAAACAATACCCCGTTATGAGCCAAAGAAACTTCTCCGGGTTTAGGGGTAGATCCTCCCCCGATTAATGCCACATCGGATATGGTATGATGCGGATCCCGAAACGGACGTTTGGTAAGCAGTTTGCTTTTGCCCATTAAATTACAAATGGAATAGATTTTAGTAATTTCCAAAGATTCTTCTTGGGTTAAAGGAGGTAAAATCCCCGCGAACCGCTTTGCTAACATACTTTTCCCTGTGCCGGGCAGTCCGATCATCAGTACATTGTGTCCGCCGGCTGCCGCTATTTCCAGTGCACGTTTAGCAAGAGCTTGCCCCTTGACATCGGAAAAATCAAGATCGCTGGTTGTCTCTTCTTCCGCTTCCGGCAAATAAGAAATTTGAACATTTCCCAACGGAATTTTTTCTTCCAAATATTCGGTTAATTCTTTAAGTGTGTGTGGGGTAATAAAAGAGGTTGCAGATACTTTTCCTTCCAGTGCGTTGGCGGGGGGAATAACGGCCGTTTTTTCCAATTTCTTGCAAGAAATCAGCATGGGGAGTACCCCTGCACACGAACGTAAGGATCCGTCCAAAGCTACTTCTCCCAGTACCAGTAAATCCTTTATTTTAGCAACCGCTTTTGGAGAGAGTTGTTCGCTGGCTGCCAAGATGCCCAACGCAATAGGCAAATCAAAGTGTGTTCCGCTTTTGCGCAATTCGGCAGGGCTCAGGTTTACGGTAATCCGTTTCAGCGGGAAGTCAAAGCCGCTATTGCGAATAGCCGCTACGACGCGATCTTTGCTTTCACGCACTTCCGCGTCCGGCAATCCTACCACGGCAAGCGTAGGCATCCCGGGAGCGATGTCGACTTCCACCGACACCGTAAATCCTTCAATTCCCCTGATGGCTCCCGTACAAACGTTGGCTAGCATATTAGTTAAAGTTCAACACAATCGAAGAAGGGGTAATGGACATTACCGTAAAATAAATATTGTATTTGCGGATAATTTTTGCTGTTAACTCTTCCGGTGTGGAAATATTAGCGGACACATCAAATTGCGCGGCAGAGTTAGCGTAGCGCACGAGGTTAAAATCTTCGATTTCCCGTAAATTACGCAGAACCTCTTGCAATTGTTTGAGCCGTTCAATGGTGTTGACATTTTTTATCGTAACGGAAAAAATCTTCGCAGAATTAATGGTGTCGTTAATAGGTTCTACAAGTTGTTTGGCGGCACTTTCACAAGCGGCGGAAATAGATTTTTGAGCGGCAATTTCACTCAACGGATCGAGTCCGCTTTGTTGGGCGGCCCCTTCCGCTACAATTGCATAATTGTTAGTGGAATATGTACGTACATTTGCACGTGCACGATACGAGGTGAAAGGAGAGGGTATCCCACCCGGGAGTGCCGTCAATGGATTGGCATCCACGTCTGCCATGATGATAAAACGGGCCCCTTCGGCGCGGGCTTTATCAATGGTGGAGTTGGGATTTTCCAAATTGTTTTTACTTAAATTATCCCCATTTACCAAAGCATACGGTTGGTTTTTCAATACGCGGTAAATAGCTTGCTTGCAATCTTGCGAAAGGGATAGATTTTCTCCTACTTGTTCACGAGAAGCCACCACGATAGTTGTTTTTTTGGCAAAAGCATCTTCATCGGTTTGTTTGATAATTTCGCCAATATCTTTCACGAGTACCATGGCTTTAATTTTGGTATAGAAATCATCCCCTTTGCGGTAACTTTTCATTACATGTGATTTGCGGATGAAACCGGCTGTTTTGGAGGTAATTTTATCTTCTACCAATTGCGCCTGATCCACCGTAGTTGCGGAAGAAATAAATACACCGGCCACTTTTTCTACTGCATTTTTTTGAGCGGCCAAAATGCCGTCTTTGCGCATTTGGCGTATGTTATTTTCGTCGTAAGGAACCAAAGATTCGGCTTCCACATATTCCCCTTCCCCTTTGGGGCCGATACGTAAACTGCTACACGCACTAAGGAGAATACTGGCTGTCAAAAAAGTAAGCAAAAGTTTTTTCATTTGTGGGCCTCCGGGTCAATTCCTGCTTGTTTCAGATAAGCGCGGTCCAAGCGCATGATAACTGTGCAACCGCCGTCATTTAGGTATTCGGTAGATACCAGCTCCATTCGTTGGATGATTCCTTGCGATGTGGAATCCAACGTGCTGGCGGAAGAAACGGCATCCACTACTTGAACATGGCTTTGAACATTTGCACCAAAAAGCACCTCACTTGCGCGTTGGTAAGCGTGTGCAATGGCTGCCTCACGGCTCATAATACGGCGTTGGGAATCCGAGGAGTGGGCTGGATTTGCAGCCCCCATTCCGCGTACCCACAAATAATCTCCGGTTAGCAATGTATCATTGAAAGCGGGAGCAATTTTCCCGTCTTTTACGGCACTCTTTAAAGAATGGGTGCATGCGCCCAGCAGTAATACAACACTACACAATGCAAGAATTTTTTTCATAGTTATCTCATCAGTTCTGCCAACACTTTTACATACATACTGGGCTGACGGACACTTTCAAAATTGATAATGCCGCAGCGGATTAACATCACTTCCAACATGTGCGTTAGAATGTCGTAAAAATTCTCCCGTACAGAGGGATCGCAATCCCCGGGACGAGGTCCTAAGATGATAGCTCCTTTTAATTTCTTGTTATCGCACAAGTTGGCAATCTTGAAAGCGGAAGAAATGATATTTTCCGTTGCATAAGAAGAACGCACTACAATTTCCGGTCCGCCTTCAATACCTAATTCCCGTGCTCGCTGTTGAAGTGAAAATACCATCCAGTTCATTTTATCGGCGCAATTAGCCGGGTAGAAGAACCCAATTCTGCCCCACTCGCCGTTTCCCATCGTAACGATAGAAGTGATTTTATCCGGTGAGGTGGTGATGATGCGGCTGGTTTGGTCTTCTCCCTTTGAGGCCAGCAATTTTTCCAAAAGAGCAGCGGCGGAACGTTGCTGTGCATCCACGTTGTGGGGGAGTAAACTCTCCAGCACTTTCAGACGGCGGATACTGCGTTGAACCGTCCCCAGCGTCATATGGTCTGCCCGGAAGAAACTGGTAATTTGAGAATCCGTTAAATCAATGTGATTATCCATCAACATCTTTTTGGTAATTTTGAACTGCACGTTGCCCGTAGGGGCTTTCAGTTCGCTGATATACCCGGAATCCAAACGGAACTTGATTAATTCTTCCAATTTTTCCAAACTTTCGGGCGGATATTTGGAGGTAATGACAATTTGTTTTTGTTCTTTCAAAAACGTGTTGAGCAATTTGGAAATATAAGCCCTGTTTTGCTCGTTGATAGCCAGCAAATGTATGTCATCGATGAGTAGTACTTTAACTGTGGAAATGAATTGATCAAATTTATCAATGTTTCCTTCCATGATGTAGCGCTGAATACCGCGGGATAAACGTACCCCGTTGGTCATAAACACATTGGCTTGACCGAAATTTTGACTAAATGCGTAAGCCATCGCATTTAAGAAATGGCTTTTACCGGTACCGGTTGCTCCGTGCAATACAAGAGGATTATACATCTTCCCGGGAGATGCAATGACGGACATGGCGGTAGCATGGGCAAAACGGTTGACGGACATAATCATGTTGCTCAACGTATAGGTGGGTACCCAGGGGATCTCTAAGGGCCAATTGTGTTTTTTAAGTTCAGACAAGGACACTTGTATGGAATGATCAATCGTGCGGGTGCGTTCCAACGGAGTTTTAGTCGGTTGGGGTGTTTCCTGTTGTTGAGTTTCCGCAATCCGTGGCCGCGGGGGTATCGCATTAAACGGTTTGGGTGCCTGCGGTTTTCCGGGCACCGGCGGCATCGGCGCGGAAGGCCCTTTCGGCTTTAGTTTAAAAAATGTCTGTTTCTGTTTATCATCCATAGATTTTGTCCTCAATATGGTTTTGTTACCCTTGTTTGCGGAATCCACTTTAGGGGTGGATTCTCGTTTAACCCTTTGCAAATTGGCGGATCGCGGTGTAGCTACCTTGTTTTTGTTTTGTTCGGGAGTTGTGGACGCTACGGTACGAGCACTCCGTTTATTAACGGGCGCAGCTTTTTGTTGGTTTTCAGCTGGCTCCGGCGTATCCAAATCAATGGTAAAAGGAGCTTGCCGTAACGTAATTTCCGGTAATGCATCATTGATAGGTTGGGCCGCACGTACAGTGTGTAAAGAAGGATCCTGTCGGAAAGTGGACTCTCCCGATTCTTTGGCAGCAGAAAGCTGTTCCCTTGTAAATGGTTTGGATAAGGCCGATGTTTTTAGGTCAATGACATTGGTTTGTTCTTTGATGTCTTGGGCAAAAACATCCCCATTCTCTTCCTGTTGCGGGGCAGGTGTTGTGGCCCGGTTGAGCTTATCTTCACGTTGAGATTGGGCATGCTGCATTTTTTCTTTGTTTTCTACATCCACAAACATATCGTATTTGGTTTCGGCCGCAAAAATATCTTCTAACGGCATCCGGTCCAATACTGTTCCTTCCATATCTTTAATGAGCATATCTTTCTCGTCCAACGGGAAATCCAGGGCAGGATTTTCGGTTGGTTCGGCGGACTCCGATTGTCCGGCAGGCATTAAATCGCTCTTTGCCCAAGCCGCCAGTTCATCTCCCACTTGAGTGGCGGGAATAAAAGAAGTAAAAGTCGGTTCTCCTTCCTCGTGGGCAGGCAAAATTAATTCGGGCGGTTGGGGCTTGTAAGTAGTAGTTAAATCAGCCGGAACTTCGCTGGAGGCCACATGCTGCGTTTTAAGAGCCAACGAATCTCCTTCATCCAAATCGATGGCAAAAGGTTCATTTTCCTCTTGGGAAGGAGTGTTATTGTTGAAAAGGGGATCTCCCAACACGCCGCCAGGCACAAATTGATTGATTTTGTTGGCTTGTTCCACCCCTTCACGTGTAGCGGTGCGGATTTTGTCTTGAGTGGTTTCATCCAAATCTTGGGGTAATTCAAAGGCATAAACAAAAGGAGGATCGGCGGGGATTGATTTTTTAACAAACCCTGCCAATTTTTTTGCAATCAGTCGTGCCTCTTGTTCCGTCCCGTCAATCATTAGAGAAAAAGAGTGACGCCCCGTCTCGGGGTCTACGCGAGAAACTAAATCCCAGTTATTAATCATTACAAATTACCCTTCTACAATTTTTACCCCGCTGCTAGCCCCCACACGCGTTGCTCCCGCAGCTACCATTTTATCGAAATCTTCTCGAGATCGTACTCCCCCGGAAGCTTTTACTTCCATGTGGACCGGAATAGATTTGCGCATCAGTTCTACATCCTCTGTTGTTGCTCCACCGCCGATAAACCCTGTTGAAGTTTTCACGAAATCGGCATCCGCTTTGGCGCAGAGCTCACACGCTTTGACTTTTTCTTCATTCGTTAACTGAGAAGTTTCGATAATTACTTTTAGTACGTGTCCCAAACAAGCTTGGCGTACCGCGCGGATATCTTCCAATACGGTATCGTAGTCCTTGGCTTTTAAGGCACCGTTGTTAATTACCATATCAATTTCATCCGCACCGTCTTTGATGGCTTGTGTTGTTTCAAATGCTTTTACCGTAGTGGTGTTTGCGCCGAGCGGAAACCCAATAACCGTACAAACTTTTACCTCCGATCCTTTGAGTTGTTCTTTGGCAAAAGACACCCAAAACGGATTTACGCACACGCTGCAAAAATGGTATTGCCGTGCTTCTTCACACAAGCGGGCTATATCGTTTTTAGTGGCGATAGGTTTTAAAAGTGTATGGTCAATGAGTTTCGCTCTTTGCATAAAAACTCCTATTTGTTGAAATTAATGATACGGGCGAATTTTTCAGCGATAAGGGATTGCCCTCCGACAAGTGCCCCGTCGACATCTTCTTTCGCCATAATTTCGTCCACGTTCGTGTCTTTTACGCTCCCGCCGTAAAGAATGCGGGTGGCATTTGCAAAATCAGCCCCATAGGTTTTAGCCAAATAAGCGCGAATGGCGGCGTGGACTTCTTGTGCTTGTTCCGGGGTAGCCGTTTTACCGGTGCCGATGGCCCATACAGGTTCGTAAGCAATGATAATTCCGTTTAATTGTTCGGCGGAAAATCCGGCCAAACCGTTTTTGAGTTGTCCTTCGATAACAGCCAATGTTTTGTTGGCTTCGCGTTCTTGTAATGTTTCACCCACGCAGAAAATTACTTTTAATCCGTGACGTAAGGCGGCGGCTACTTTTTTATTCAAAATTTCATCGCTGTCCCCGAATACGCTTCTGCGTTCGCTGTGACCGATAATGGTAAGTGTTGCGCCGGCATCTTTGGCTTGTAGCGGAGAAATAGCACTGGTGAAGGCCCCTTTGTCTTCCCAGTGAATATCTTGGGCGGCAACTTGAATAGCAGTATCTTTGGCTAAGCGAGTGGCAATATTCAACGACGTGTAAGACGGAGCAATAATGATTTCCGCATTATTTTTGTTTCCGGCTTTTGCCAACGCGGTTACGAGAGCAGCTGCCTCGGCAATTGTGTTATGCATTTTCCAGTTTCCGGCAATAATAGGTGTTCGGTGGGTCATAGTAAAATCCTCTTTATTATATAAAGTGATAGTATTTCGCCAATCGGCGAAAAACTCCCTACTACAATGTTACCATAAAGAGAGAAAAATGAAAAGCACTTTTTCAGGTGAAAATTTAACGTAAAAAGGAGGTTATAAAATTCTATATTGCCATCAGGCACATCTTATATTTATCGGCTAAGGCAATGACTTCTTCCAGTTCCATGACAAGGGTTTTTTCCGCTTCAAAAGCCAATACGCTAAACCCGGCTTTGCGCATGTTACGCAGCGTTCCCGTGCCGATGACGGGAAGATCAAACCGGTTATCTTGATCGGGCCGTGCCACTTTTACGACGGCAGCCGGAGCATTTTTATCTTCGTTATGTTGATACAATTCTCCCGCCCGCAAAATACAGCGATCGGTTCCTTCCATGCCTTCAACGGCAATAACAGCTTTCCGGCTGACAACGCAGGTTAATCCAATATCCAAACGAGCTATTTCTTTTGCGATTTGGTAACCGTATTGGATGGTTTGTTGTTCCGGTTCGGTGGGCTGACGTTGGGTTAACACACCTTTTTTTGGAAAAAAATCCTCTAAAAATAAAGCAGAATTTTCACAAATGAATCCTTCTTTCTGTATTTCTTCAATCAAACGCGAAAGGATGTGTTTGGTTTGCATGCTTTTTAAGGATGCCAAAAATTTGGCCCCGCGGAGGTCCGGCATCATGTTGGTAAATACGGAAACGTGTTGCACGCGTCCGGCCATGACAAATCGTTGTACTCCGTTGGATTTGAAAAATTCGATTCCGGCTCCCAGTTGCCCTATTCGGATCCATTTAAATTGGGCAACATCTTTATAATCCTCTTCGCGGGCATTTGATTTGAGTCCCAGTACGTAAACGGAATAACCCTTCTCCATCGCTTTTTTTGCGATGGTAACCGGCATTTTCCCTTCGCCTGCAATTATCCCCAGTTTATTCGTCATCCGATTCACTCATTTTGCGTTTGGCAGGGGTTAGTCCCCGGGTAGAAGCACGGCAAAAATCAATAAAGTGCTGTACTTCTTTGCAGGGTTTACCTGCTAGCAATTCTTGGGCGGCTTCTTCAATACGTTTGTTACTGCGGAAAATTAATTTGTAAGCGCGGCGCACTTCGCTGATTACACTTCTGTCCAGACCGGCGCGGCGCATCCCGATAATGTTTATCCCAACGGTTTTTGCCCGGTCCCCTTGAGCAATACAATAAGGGGGAATATCCAACGGTACCATACTTCCGCCGGACACCATGGCCATTGTGCCGATGCGGGCGAATTGATGCACGCCTACTAAACCGGAGATCACTACCCGATCTTCTACAATCACATGGCCGGCAATTCCGGTGCTGTTGGCTACAATGACATTATTGCCCATTTGCACATCGTGCGCTAAGTGGGAGTTCGCCATCAACAAACAGTTATTTCCAACAGTAGTGGGCTTGTCTACAAAAGTGGAACGGTGGATCGTAACACATTCGCGTATTTTATTTCCGTTCCCCATGACTACCCGGGTGTGTTCGTCTTTATAAGATAAATCTTGTGGTTTTACGCCGATAAAACAACTGGCAATCAACTCGTTATTATCTCCCATGGTGGTATTTTCAATGACACAATGCGGGCCGATATGGTTGTTTTTGCCGATTTGTACGTCGGCGCCGATAACGGTAAACGGGCCGACAACGGTAGACGGGTCAATTTTAGCCGACGGATCAATCACTGCAGTAGGGTGGATGTTAGACATGGGAAGTTTCTCCTAGAATAAAATTGAGCGTAGCTTGTGCGCACAGTTTGCCGTTTACATAGGCCTCGGCATAGATTTTAGAAATTTTGCCCAAACGAATAATCTCAAGCGGCATGAGAAGTAGATCGTTAGGGTGGACTATACCGCGGAATTTTGCTTCTTCGATACTTAAAAACAAAGGGATCCCCTTGCCTTTGCTGACGCCGGCCATAGCCGCTCCTCCAAAAGCTTGGGACATACTTTCAATTACGAGTACCCCCGGCATAACCGGACTGCCCGGGAAATGCCCTTTAAAATAGTATTCATCGGCACGTACCTGGTGAACGCCGATGTATTTTTTGTTTTCTTCCAATACCCGGATTTCATCCACCATTAAAAAAGGGTCGCGGTGGGGAATGCTTTTTTTAATTTTTTCCGTACCGTACGTAGTTATAACAGGTAAAGTTAAAAAATTTTTTAAATTGTGTTTCTCTTTCATTTTGTCTCCGTATTGGCCAAAAGCAGGGTGGCAAACAAGATGTTGTGCTTGTGTCCGCCGCCCTCACAAACGATTTTTAAAGGGGGCAACTTTTTGCCGGTCAAACTGATGTCTCCGATTAAATCCAATAGTTTATGGCGAACCGGTTCCTCCGGAAAGCGCAATTCATTAATAAATTTGTCTTTCCCGATAATAACGGCATTTTCCAAATTTCCACCTTTGGCGAGTCCGTGTGCTTTTAAAAATTCCAATTCTTCTTCGAACCCGAAGGTGCGGGCCCGGGCAATTTGTTGTCGGTAATTTTCCAAATTAAATTCCAATGTATACTCTTGGTAGGCAACCACGGGATTTTTGTGGCGATAGATAAAAGTAAATGTCAAACGGTCCGCCGGCTGAGCACTGTAAGAAATATTTCCGCAAGAGTAGGTGATTTTTTGTTTGATATTCAAAACAGGTTGCGGTTGTGATAATTCTTTTAACCCGGCTGCCAAAAAAGCTTCCAAATACACATCACTTGCCCCATCCGTAACGGGAGGTTCCGGGCCGTCCATTTCAATTGCTACGTCGGTCAATCCGGCCGCATGCAAAGCAGACAACACGTGCTCTACGGTCCATACTTCCGCAGTTTCGTTTTTTAAATTAGTGCCACGCAGGGTGGACCCTACACTGGAAACATGTGCCGTGATGGGTTTGGACTGTGGGAGGTCTTTGCGCAAAAAAGTAATTCCGTTCTCGGCCGGTTTAAATGTCATAACGGAAGGAATCCCGGTATGGAGTCCGATTCCTTTTACAGTGGTAGTGGTGGCAAGTGTTTTTCTCATATTAAAATCCTAGCAATTTTTTAAGTCGTTGGAAAAAAGACATTTCTTTCATGACCTGTGCTTGCTTTTGAAAAGCGCGAAATTCCTTATACATTTCAGGCATTTTTCGCAAAATAGCTTGTTGTTTAAATGCTTCCCGTTGTGGCATAGCCGGGTATCCAAAATAAGCGGCTCCGGCCGGAACGGAAGAAATGACACCGGATTGGGCGCCGATTTGGGCTCGGTCTCCAATCGTCATGTGCCCGGCCAGTCCTACCTGCCCGGCCAAAATTACACCGTTGCCAACATCGGTTGTTCCCGCAATACCGACTTGAGCGCAGAAAATATCGCTCATACCTGTGCGAACGTTGTGCCCTACTTGAACAAGATTGTCGATTTTGGTGTTATCCCCGATAATGGTGCTGGCAATTTTCGCACGGTCGATACAAGAATTGGATTGTATTTCTACATCGTTACCTAAAATTACATTTCCTATTTGGGGGATTTTCTGATGACGTCCTTCATGGAAAGTAAAACCAAATCCGTCAGACCCAATTTTGGCTCCGGCCTGTAAAATAACATAATCTTTTAAGATACAATATTCCCGGATAACTACTTGCGGGTAAATGTAACAATTTTTACCAATGGTAACATTTTTACCGATATAGCATTGCGGAAAAATAACGGTATTATCTCCGATGGTTACGTTGTCCTCAATAACGGTATAGGCCCCTACGGAAACGTTGTTCCCCAGTTTTGCACTTTGGCTGATAACGGCGGTAGGATGAATACCCGGGGTATGTTTTTGTTGCAAACCGTCTACGTATTTTAAAAGTAAGATGAATGCCCATTCCGGATTTTTGGCATAGAGAAGGGCTCCGTTAAAAGGGAGAACTTTTCCTTTGGCCTGTTCCGGTACGATAACAGCGGACGCTTGTAATTTTTCCAAAACATCCATTTTTTCTAAAGAGGTAATGTAACAAATTCCTCCTTCGTGGGCATTTTCCAATGAGCACAAGCCGGTAATAACGGCAGAGGAATCATTTTGTAGTTCCGTTCCTGTAATACGGGCGGTTTCGGTTAAAGTTAAGTGAAGCATATTCTCCTCTAATTACCGCGTTTGCGGTATTTCTTTGATTTTTTGAGCCGGTTGATAAAGTCCAATGTTACATTGACCGGTTTTTCGCCATAGAGCACTTCATCTTTTCGTACGATAGCACCGATGTTACGCTTCTTGGCGAAGGTTTTGATTTCGCTGTAAATATCCTGCAGAATTTCTGTTACCTCTTTTTTCTCTAATTTTAAAATTTCTTCACGCGTTTGGTAACGGTAATTATCAATAAAAAATTCCCGTTCGGCGATAATTTTTTTATTGGCGGCAATTTTGGAAGTTAAATCCTCGGTTTGAGCGTTTGTGTTAAGCGGACTGGTAGCAACGGGGTCTGCCCCGGCAAAAGTCAACCGGTTAAGCAAATTATCAAAAGATAAAGTATCTTGTTGTTCGGCGGGACGCGGTTGTAGTTCCTGTGCTTCCACGACCACTCGTTCATAAAAAGGAGTCAATTCCTGCAATTGTCTTGATAAGTTTCTGTTTTCTGCTTGTAATACTTGGATGAGTTGTTTGGCCGCTTGCACTTCTTCCTCTTTTGCCAAGATTTTTAAACGAATTTGTTCTTTTACGTCTACGGTGCGTGGGTGTGCATTAAATGCCTCATCAATATCTACAAACGCTACGGTTAAACAAGAAGAGGGGGAAGATGTTTCCTCCTCTTTATTCGTAGCAATTTCTTCTTTATTTTTTTCTTGTGATTGTGCGAGCAAATCAGCTTTTTTCCCTACTTGTGGCTGCGGAACTTCTTCCCGTTTTGTTTGTGTTTCTTCCTCACGGACGTTGGCCAAAATGGCAGCCACGGCGGCTTCTTCTTCCTTGGAAAGAGTGGAGGGATCCATCTCTTGTGCGGAAGCTGCCAGTGTTCCTACCAATATGCAACTCAACAGCCACGTTTTTTTCATATTTGTTCTACATCATATTTGAAATATTGAAGTAGAAGTGAGACCGATCTTGTCCTGCAGCATGGTTGAGACCATACCCCCAATCAATGCGGATGGGCAAGGACGGTGTAGTAAAGCGTAATCCTACCCCAACCCCGGCTTTGAATTGATTCTCATTTGGGCCAAGGGAGAAATCCAAATCATCAAAATGGTTCCAGGAGTTCCCCATGTCAAAGAAGAACGCAAATTGCGCCATATTGCGGCGGCCTTCACGGGCCAACGGGAAGCGTAATTCCGCGTTCATCACGTAATACATGTCTCCGCCGTATTTCGGGCCGATTTCCCCGGCGCGTTCATAACCGCGGATGGTGTCGGCACCACCCAAATAAAATTTTTCAAAGGCCGGGACAAAGTTCGTGCGTCCGTAAGCGCGCACAGATCCAATTTTGTTAGAAAGGACAAATACAATCGGATAATTTCCGCCTACGTTAAGCACGGTGTAATTGAAAATAGAGCGGGCATTTAAGTACCACAAATCTAAATCACCGCCAATCGGTCCGCCGGCCAACGCTAGCCCAATAGAGTTTCTCCAACCGGAAGTGGGGTCCCACATATTGTCGCGCGTGTCAATTGCGAAATCAGCGCTGACGGTGGACAAATTGGTACGGCCTTCGGCGATACATTCCGCACTGTCGGTACCGGGCGGGCATTTATAAGCGTCATCAATGTCATAAAGGCGGATATTTTCAAACGAATAACCAAAAGATAGCTGGTAAATATCATCATTGAACCGCGGTCCCACCTTCACGCGTCCCCCGATGCGTTTTTCGGTATAGGCCTGATTGTCCGTATAGAAAGAACGATAACGGCGTGTGTTAAATAAATCTACCCCCAGGGATGTAGGATGATCATAAATCCAGGGAGTGGACCAACTGACGGTATAATCCAAAATCTCTTTCCCGAACAACGTACGTGCCGATAAGCGCTGTGCGCGGCCGAAAAGATTTAGGTGGTTTACGGAAAGTTCCCCATATAATCCGTCCATGGAGCTCATTGCCAACCCGGCAGTAAACATACCGGGCCGTCCTTCCACGACGTTAAAATCTAAATCCACTTTGGTAGGATCGGCGGTGGGTTGTAAGCCGATTTGCACATCGTTAATGAATCCCAAATTCATGATTTTGGTTTGGCTGCGTTTAATTTTGCTGTTGTCGTACAAATCCCCGGGATGAACGGACAGTTCGCGGGTAAACACGTGCTTTTTGGTATCTTTGTAGCCGGTTACGTCTACGTGATCAATGTAGAAAATGTGCCCTTCCGAAATATCAAACGTTAAATTCAATTTACCGTCTTCAATCTTTTTAATGGGATCAATGCGGGCTTGCAAATATCCTTTGTCGGCATATTGCTCTTGAATCGCCATGATAGAATCGTCAAAATCTTTTTGGTTATAAAGTCTCCCTTCGCGGAAGAAAATTTGTTTGTCTAATTCTTCCTTGGTGAACACATTGTTTCCCTCGAAAGAGACCGTTCCGAAATCTACCTGCGGCCCTTCCGTTAAATCGTAAGAAATGTCGGCCAATGTTTTATCTTCGTTGAAAGAAACCTTCGGAACGGACAAATTGAATTCACTGTATCCTTTGTTACGTCCGTAAAGCATCATTTTGGTCCAATCTTTTTGCAAATTTTGCGGTTTATAAACCCGCCCGGTACGGTTGGAAGCTTTTTTGATGATTTTCTCTTTCGGCAGTTCCGTTTCTTCTTGACTGTTTAATGTTACATTGAGTACGCGGACCCGTTCTCCTTCGTCGATAATCAATTTTACGTATACAACACCCTGTTCTTCGTTCTTTTCCAGCTCATAAGAAACCTTCGCGTTTACGTAACCTTTTTCGGCATATTTGGCTTGAATACGGGGAAGATCGGCTTGCAATTTTGTTTCATTAAACGGGTCTTTGATTTTAAGCGTCATGGCTTGGGTAATTGCGCCTTTGCCCAAGTGTTTTCTCCCTTCGTATGTCAGGCGGTCAAAAATCGGTTTTTCTTCCACAAGGTAAGTAAGGCGGGTACAAGGGTGGAGCTCATCCGTCTCTTTGTCTTTGCGAGCCCCTTCCATGGGGGAAATATCTACCTCTACTCCGTTAAATGCCCCTAAAGCGGATATGGCTTCCGCATCGTCGGCGACGAAAGTTCGTTCGTAAAGTGTTCCCTTTTTGGCATGAGCAACTTTTGTTACCGAACGTTTCCGTATGTTTTTTAAGCCGCTGACGTCAATATCACAAATCATCCAAGGGCCGTCATTATCAGGTTCTGTTAGTACGGTGGCCTCCTCCGCGCGCGCGTACGAAAAAACAAAAACTAAAAGTGTTAAAACGGTGCTCCAGTAACGCAATTTATTCACAACATTCTCCTTTAATAAAAAAGCCCGCACTAAAGGTAGCACGGGCTTAATTTGTCCAAATTAAACTTATTTGGCCGGTCTTTTTGCTAAACCGCTTTTAATACAACCCGTGCACACATAGGCGGTCTGGGTTTTGCCTTTCAAAACGATTTTTTGTTTTTGAAGGTTCGGTTTAAACGATCTTTTGGTTCTCAGGTTGGAGTGGCTGTAAGACCCGCCGGAGACGGAAGCTTTGCCACACACTGCACATTTATACGCCATAATTTCCTTCCTTATAATGAAATAAATTTGGTTATCCTTATTCTAATAAATTTTGTGGAGGTTGTCTAGCATTTTATGCTTTTCTGGGAGGGAAAATTTTGCCAATCCCAATCGAAACGGCCAATATTCCCACGATAATCCCCAATGACAACCCAATCGGTATTCTGACCGTGTGGGACAAAAGCATTTTAATCCCCACAAAGAACAGGATAACGGATATTCCGTATTTTAAATAAGGGAATTTCCCGGCCATGCCCGATAACAAGAAATACAAAGAGCGCAGGCCGATAATCGCAAAAATATTGGAAGAATAAACTAAAAAGGTATCTTGGGTGATGGACAAAACGGCCGGGATAGAATCTACCGCAAAAATAAGGTCGCTCATTTCAATGACCAACACCGCCGCAAAGAGGGGAGTGGCAAACCAACGAGCATTTTCTTGGATAAAAAAGTTTTCTCCGTGATAATCCGTTTTAAGCGGTATAAATTTTTTAAGTACTTTTAAAATAAAAGAATTGCCGGGGTCGAAATTATCATCTTCTTTTTGGAAAAACATCTTGGCAGCGGTAAAAAGCAATAGGATACCGAATACATAAATAGTCCAAGAGAACAGAGAAATGAGTTGTACCCCTGCAAAAATAAATATAAACCGCAGTATTACCGCTCCTAAAATTCCCCACAAAAGTGCTTTGGGTTGCAGTTCGTGCGCAATGGCAAAATAGCTGAAAATCATAATGAATACGAACATGTTATCAACGGAGAGAGAATACTCCAACACGTAGCCCGTGTAGAATTCCAGTGCGTGGCGCGGTCCTTCAAATAACCAAATCGCCCCGCCGAATAAAAGCGCTAACGAAATCCATGCTCCCACCATCAGTCCGGCTTCTTTCATCGATACTTTGCCATGATGTTTATTTAAAACAGCCAAATCGATAAAAAGGGCAAGTGCTACAATGATCCAAAAAGAAATCCACATTGCGATTGAAACAGTTGTTGTAACCGGTTCCATTTTTTTCTCCTATTATATTTCATTATACCAATTTTGCAGGTCTAAATAGGCGGAGGATATTCCAATAGTTGATTGTTTTAGAGGGTAAAATTTGGGATACAAAAGGCAATAAAAGTTTCCAACTAAAATAAAATCCACCCGTTGGGTGGCTTTTTATTCCAGCCGAGGATGGGAGTCGAACCCACAACCTACGGTTTACAAAACCGTTGCTCTGCCAGTTGAGCTACCTCGGCAAATAACTCAAAGTATATATTTATTCTATCATTTTTTGTCGTGTAAATCCATTTTATTATTTTGGTATAATCAAAAGTATGAAAAAATTTCTTTTCTTTTTTTTACTTTTGTTTCCCTTCACAGTTCAAGCCCAACAGAACTGTTCCGTTGAAAAGCAGAAACCAATTCAATTACTAACGGCCGAGTTAAAACGTGGATTTAAAGTGCTTAAAAAGCAAAATCCACCCATTTATTACTTGTCCTACACATTGCAGGACGAAATTTCGCAAGGGGTGTGGGTAACGCAAGGCGGCATCGAAAAAATATGGGACCAAGCCCATTTTGCATTGACAGTTTTTCCGCGGGTGGGGAATTCCCAACTGGATAATACGCGCACGCTTAAAAAAGGGCAAACTTTTTACGGACTAATAAAGAAAGATGTTCCGGGTGTAGAGGGAGACGGTAAAGCGTTTACCAACGCGGTATGGTTGCTTACTCAACAAGCGGTGGAATGGGCGCAGGAAGATTACAGCGCGGTACAAGCGGATGCGCATATCTCTTCCGAACGGTTAGATGACTCCCCGGATTTTATGTTCCCTCCGAAGGAAACTTTTTGCCGGGAACAAAATTTTTCACAGTTTGATTTGGAAAGAATCACGCAGCTTTTATTGAAAGCATCCAAACGCGTAAACGGAAAATCATTTGTATTGTCCAGTTCTTTTAAATTTTCCAATGATTATGGCTACCGTTATTTTGTGGACAGTGTAGGCACACGTTTGAAAACGCCTTCTCAACTTGTGCGCTTGACCTATAGCATTGAAGGGCAAACGGAAGACGGAACGGAGTTGTCGCGTGGAAAATCGTACGATGTGCTGACGGAAGAAGAATTGCCTTCGGAAGAGGACTTTTTGGCAGCGGTGGACCGTTCCATTTTAGAGCTTGAGCAGCAAATTAAAGCCCCGGATGCCGACCCTATCACGGTACCGGCTATTTTGCAAAATAAAGCAATGGGCGTTTTTGTACACGAAGTGTTAGGGCATCGTGCGGAAGGTCATCGCCAAAAAGAAGATTCGTTCGGCCGCACCTTTACGGATAAAGTTGGGCAACCGATTGTTTCCTCCTTATTAACCATTGTAGATGATCCGACATTACCCTATTTTAACGGAGAGCCGTTGCGCGGATTTTACGAATATGATAGCGAAGGGGTCAAAGCGGCTCCGGCCCTGTTGGTGGAAAACGGTGTCTTAAAAAATTTCTTAATGAGCAGCAGCCCGATTCATCGGTTCGCTAAATCAAATGGACATGGCCGTGCAGAACCCGGCCGGCGGCCTGTTTCTCGTATGGGGAATACGCGCGTGATTGCTTCAAAGACAGTTTCTTACGAAGACCTTGAAAAGCAACTTCTGGAACAAATAAAGGAGCAAGGGAAACCCTACGGTATTATTATAGAAGACCTTTCCGGCGGATTTACAATTACCGAAACGTTTGCTCCTCAATCATTTAAGTTGGAACCTACGTTCATGTACCGGCTCTATCCGGATGGTCGTAAAGAAGTAGTGCGTGGGGCAGACATTGTAGGTACACCGCTTGTCAGTTTTAAAGAAGTGTTGGCCGCAGCGGATGACTACGCTGTTTTTAATGGATCTTGTGGGGCAGAATCGGGTTGGGTGCCTGTATCGGCAATCGCGCCCAGTGTTTTGTTGCGGGCATTAGAGTTGGAGAAAACACAAAAAACGGCTCAGAAACTTCCTATTTTACCGCCACCTTCATCGGAGGTAAACCCATGAAAAAATTTCTTTGGTTTGTATTTATTTTAGTTTTTGTCCCTTTGGGGAGGGCCTCTGCGGGGGATGAATTTTTACGTGCCATGAAAGACGAAATGGCGCGTTCCAAAAAAGAATTGCGTTTGGCGGGCAACCCCGATCCGTATTATATCGTATATAGAATTAAAATAATACACACTCCTTTTGTAGTGAAAGCCAATATGGGATCTTTGTACCGGACAGAAACCAATTCTCGCCCGGTTGTAAATTCGGGGGTATTATTATCTTCCGGCAATGAGAAACAGGATAGTTTTGGCGTAGAGGGGAATCATTGGTTTACAAAACGCGACGTCGGGCAAAGTTACGCGGCCTTGCGCCATAGCTTGTGGGAACTAACCAACGAGGCCTATTTGACAGCCAGCGACCTATATGCCCGTAAAGAGGCCTATCGTCGTCGAAAAGCAGCGGGAAAAACCAATGTCGATTTTATTCCGGGGGAGCAATCGGTATATACGGAAGAACCGCCCCAATTACCTGCGTTAGATAAGGAGCAATTGCAGGATTTTGCTAAGGCCTTATCTGCCAAGGGAAAAAATTTGCGTGACGTATATGATTTTTATGTGGAACTTTCCCCGGAACAAGCCGAACGGTATTTTCTGAATAATTTGGGAGGGCAAGTGCGATACGGTTGGGCCGCAGTTACCGCAACTTGGAAGGCCCTTTTCCGTACGCAGACCGGTTATAATTTACAATTAGAGCGGCAAGTGATTTTCGATGCATCAAGTGATTGGCAGCCTCGTTTAGAAAAAGCCATTGATGAATTTATAGTACACTTGCAAAAGATGCAATCCGCCCAAACGGCAGAAGCGTATATAGGGCCTGTTTTGTTGATGCCGGCCGCCGCCGCACAAATGTGGGAACGTACTTTTGTGAAAAATATGATAGAGTTTAGCCCTCTTGTTGCTTCGGACGGGACGGAAACGTCGGGAGGAAGTTTTAAAGATAAAATCGGTTTGCGGGTTGTATCTGCGGAAGTGGATGTATATGATAAACCCTTTCTGCGCGAATACAACGGGTGGAGATTGAAAGGATTTACAATTAGAGATGATGAAGGGGTCACTCCCAAAGAACTGACGCTTATCAAAGACGGTTACTTGCGGGAAATTCCTACTTCTTCCCGCCCGTTTAAAAAGGGAATTCAAAGCAACGGTCATGGCCGTTCTTTGCAAGAATTTCCGCGGGAAACGCTTACCAATATGGTGGTAGTACCTCATCATCCTTTGTCACAAGAAGCATTGGAATCTCGTTTGTTGGAGATGTGCCGTGCGCAAGAATTAGCATACTGTTACATCATTCATGATTTGAGTGAGGATATATTGGAACGTGATATGATGGAACGGATTTATACTTCCGACGGACATAAAGAACCGGTAATGGGATTGGAGATAGAAACTACGTTTTCTCCCCGATTGTTGCGGGATATCCGGGCAGCGGGGGATGAATCTTCTGTGTTAAACACAAAACAAAATATTTCAATTGTTACCCCTGCGTTATTGTTGGAAGAAATGGAGCTGGTTCCAACGGATAAAAAACCGGAACGTCCTCCTTTGGTCCCAAAACCGTAACGGGATTTGTATTTGGACCCTCGGGATTTACCGAGGGTTTTTTATATTTAATTAAGTTGTTCCAGCACGCCCTGAGCTACTTTTCCTACAAAGGTATCCGGGTCCAACTGGACGATTTTTTGAAGTTCTTTGCGTGCCGTATTTACGCGTTTTTGTCGATAGCGGCACAACGCTATTACCAACCGGGCTAATTGATTAGTAGGTTCTTGGTTTAAAACTTGTTGGGCGGTTTGGAGCGCTTTTTCAAAATTCTTTTCTTGATAAAGCCAAAGTGCTTTCGTGGATAATAATTCCTTTGCGCCGGGAGACAAGTTTAACGCTGTTTCCAAACTTTCCAAAGATTCTTGAGGAATGTTTAAGCCATGTGCTGCCCGGGCATGCAGGAGCCAAAAGTCGCTGTTATCGGGCTGTTGCATCAAAGCCATTGTGCTATGGATAAAAGCTTGTTCGTATTGATGTTGGTGTAAAAAAGTTTGAGCATAGCGCGCGCGGTAGAGCGGATCTGCCGTCGGCTTGAGTTCAAAAAAACGGTTGTAGATTTCTTGCGCTTTTGAATCAAATCCTACTAAATAATAATTATGTGCAAGCCCGGAGAGGGCCTGTAAGTTTTCAGGTTCCAATTTCAGGGCCCGTTTAAATAGTTGCTGTGATTGATCCCATAGCCCGGTATGTTGGTAGAGTTCCGCCGCGGCAATTAACAACGGCACATTATTGGGGTGGAATTCCAAGGCCTCAGAATATATTTCCAATGCTTCATTGAGTTGGTCTATCTCTTCGTAACTTTTGCCCAACAAACGATAAGCCCTCGCTTCCCGGCGGCGTACATTTTTTGTTTTATAAATATAAGTAGACAATTCTTCAATGGCTTCTTGATAATTCCCGGCGGAATAAGCATCACGGGCACGGACATATGCTTTTTTATCGCCTACGGGAGCCAATCCCAAAAAACCATTTTGGAAAGAGGCACATCCCCCAATACATAACAAAAGCGGAAGACAGAAAATAAATTTATTTTTCCAAGACATAAGGTAACGAAAATAACAAGAGATCTTCTTGCATTCCTTTTAAATGTTGATGGGCTTCTTTTACCCCTACTTCTCCGGCTTCGTACAAACGGTCCAATTCTAAAGTTCCGGTATCAAGGACACGATTGGTTATCACAAAATTTGCTTTATGTGCGGATTCTTCAATCATGGCGGCTCCGCGTACATCTGCAACACGCAACAAATACGCCGCGACGGTTTGCGGCGTTTGGGAATAAAAATCGGGAGGTGTAACGGAAGCAATAATATAATCGGCTCCCATTTGTTTTACGGTTTCTACGGGCAGATAATCCACTACTGCTCCGTCTACCAGCGCGCGGTGGCGGTATTGCACCGGTTCAAAGACCCCCGGCAGGTTCATGCTGGCCCGTACGGCGATAGCCAACGGCCCGGAGTTAAAAAGAACGCGCTCTCCCGTTTTAATATCCATGGCGGCGCAAGAAAAAGGAATAGGCAATTGTTCAAATTGGATATCGCCCAGTTGTTCGTGGAAGAAATTGACCAAATTTTCGGAGGAGGGCAATCGTTTTGCAAACAAGAAACGGAATAATCCCATCACATTTAAATCGGAAGTGATATTCTTGAGGGTAATATGTTCTCCGATTTTCCACAATTTTTTTGTAGGAAGTCCGGCTGCATACAAACCGCCTACTACCGAACCCATGGATGTGCCGGAAATCATGTCAATGGGCAGCTGGGCATTATTCAGAACTTCCAATACCCCCACGTGTGCAAACCCACGTACCCCGCCGGCAGAAAGAGCTAGTCCGATTTGCGGACGTTGCTCCTTTGGTAAACGGATAAAGCGATTCCACAAAAAATCGCGCAATAAGTCGTCATCGGTCTGTGGCGTTAAAGCGGTAGCAGGCAGTACGTTGATAGTTAAAAACAGTAAGAATAATGTGAGTAACCGCAAACGTTTCATTCTATGTCCTTGCCGATCGCCCATTCCAATTCGGCCTTCGCGATATGGTTTTCTTTTACGGCAAGCAGATAGTTTTGTGCGGTGTGCAGATAAGCGTAAGCCGCTTCTAAAGGAGCCGAGCCCGATTTGCTCCCGTTTTTAGCAGCTTTTTCAAACAGCGTTGTCAATTCCTGAAAAGTCAGCTGACGGGTAAGTGCCTCTTTCTGCCAAAACAATACATTTGAAAAACTGCGGGCTATTTGGGTGCGAATTTGGTCTTCAATTAAGGCCCGTTTCAATTCGCTTTTGCGTTGTTCGGCACGTTTTTGAGTAATTTGGGAAGAAAAATTATACGGAATCGGCAAACGTATCGCCAGTGAAACTTGTTTGTTTACATCATCCAAATTTTGCGTACCTAATTTTTCGTAAGAGGCGTTTAAGATAACATCCGGGTAACGTTTGGAAAGGGCTAAATCAATAGAAATATTATCCAATTCGAGTTCATAAATGGCGGATTTGAGTTCCGGTCGGAATTCCGTTCCCCATAGGTTAAAAAGAGCCAAATCTCCGGCTACTTGTAACGGTTCAAACGTCCCCGTTACCGATAGGGGCGAATTCAATTCCTTGTTCAAACTTACTAACATAGCCATACGTGCTTGCGTTAAAGTATTTTCCGCGGCAGCGCGTTCATTTTGCAGTTGTGCCAAAAGAGATTTTATTTTAATTTGTGTCCAGCTATCCCCTGTGTTTTTATACCATCCCTGTACTTGCTTGCAAAGATTTTCGGTCAAACGTAAATTTTCTTGTGCAAAAAGTAATTGGGTAAAAGATTTTTTGATATCCAATACTACTTGGTTTTTAACGGTTTCATAGCGTGTTTGTACTTGTTTTAAATTGGCACGTGCGGCCTTGAGTGTGCTGTGAATTCGCCCTCCGGAATACAAGTATTGGGTAGCGGTAATTCCTACTCCGTAGAAACGGTTGTCATCGTTTAATATTTTGCCCGGAAGAAACCGGTTGGCTACCGCATCCGGCAGTACCATAGGATAATCCAAATCAAACCAAGTAGCGGTCCCTTGGAGGGAAAGTTGCGGTAAATAACGGAATTTTGCCTCATTTACCTTTTGTTCCGCAATTACGATTTCTTGCTGGGCGGTTAGAAAATTAGAATTGTTTTCCAACCCCAGCCGAATGGCGTTTTCCAACGTTAAATTATCACTAATCAAACTGGAAAATTTAAGCCCGTACTCTTTCTGTGCCGTTGCAGGAGCGGCGGCAACCACCAGCAAAAAAAGAAAGAAAAAGATTTTTTTCATTGTTCCGGTCCGTTTTTCTTTTGATTTACTTCTTGTTCTATTCGGTCCATCATTTTGTTGAATTCATCTTGTAATTCGATGAACTGGTCCCCTTTGCGTAAATGTACCCGTTGTGAAAAATCCCCTTTGGCAATGGCTTTACAAGTTTGTTCGAAACGATAAATAGGGCCGGCCATTTTATGAGAGAGAACCGCAGAAATCAGCACCACAAATAATACATAAATAGCCAATTTGTAGAAGAAAGAAGATAAAATGGGCAGAAATGCGTCGTACAACGGTTGCATAAGGACGGGATAACTATCAAACAACTCATTAAACGTGAGTGTAAGTTCCAACGTCATAATGGTAAGTCCGCACAAGACACTCAAGCAGATGAGCAGCATATAGCGTACTTGTAAATTCTTCTTGATAAAAATCGTTCTGCGTTGATGCGTTTGGCGAGGTGTTTTGTCCATAATTCCTCTAGAAATTAGTCACATAATGAATTTGTAAAATTCGTTCACTTTCACTGCCACGACCGATGCGGCGTACGGCCGCATCCAGTGCCAAAGAAGGATGTAAGTAAAAACGCATGCCGGCATTAAAACGAGAATCACGTACGTTACGGATATTATCCCACTCGGTTAAGACGGCGGCATAATCGGCAATTTTGTAATATAGTCCGGTAAAAAGGTAGAATTCATCCCATTCGAAATCAGAGAAATTTACCCCGCCGGACATATTTAGCCCCGGAATAATTACTTCACGCGATAAGGCCACATAACCTCCGCGGCGGTTGTCGAGATATTTTTTTGTTTTTGTGTAATGGCGGTTTCTGTCATAGCCATAACCATACCGGCGTCCGTCGTAACCGATGGAAATAGCGGGCAGATAAAGATTCCCATCATATACTTTCCATTTGGCCTGAAAGTCCGGGGCCAGAACTCGTACAGAGGAGGACGAACCTAACAGTTCGTGTGCAGCTACGCTTACCCCCAGGTTGATGCGCGGATAAATTCCGAAATCAATCGTTTCCATGACTGTTCCGTGATCATAAGCGCGTGTGAGGAAAGAAGCTTGGTAACGGTCCAGTGTTTCCGAGGTGGGGATATCCAGTACCAACGTCTCGGAGTTGATAGGGTCCGCCCCTTGCGCATTCAAAGCCAACGGGGCAAACACGGTAAATAATAAAAGCATCCAAATTGTTTTTGCGTTCATACGAGTTCCTTTATAAAAATGTGCGTACGTCCTTCACGGTAGGTTCTAAGATATAACGTACGTTGTGTGTATAAATTCGTTCCCGGGCGGCATTAAAATCGTTACTATCCCGCGGGAAAGAGAGCGTAACAATGCCCTTCTCTATACTGCTGACGTTGGAAACGACCCCTTTGTGCCAACGGGCGGTACGGGATTTATCATCCGGCTCTATGGGGTTGTCGTAGTTGCGCAACACTACCGCACCCATTTGTAAAAATCCGCTTTCTACGGGTTCCGTTTTTAAAATTACATCTTTCGTCCAATAGGTTTTTCCTTTACAAGGGCCGTCAATAAACGTAACTTTATAATAGGGATGATTTTCGGTAGGCCGTTTTTTGAGGTTGGCCAGCGAATAGGTGGCATAGGGTTTACCGACATCGGTACAGGCCGCAAAAATGTGGGAATTGATATAGCGTTCGTAAGATTGATGCGGATCTTCCCGGTCATAAGCGGACTGTTGGCTGCGGCAGCCGGCGGTCAAAAGAAGGACTCCGACGATAACAAAAATTCCGAAATTTTTCATAACAGCTCCTGAAAATGGTAAATGAGGATGTAGAAATCCCCATTTACCATTATACCCATTTTCCGGATGAAATAAAACTATTTTTTATCAGGAGGGGGAACAGAAAACGCTTGCTCAAATGCTTGTAGTGCATTTCCCCCGCTTTCAGCAACGGAACGGTTGAAAAATTCTTTTGTATTCCCCAGGTTGTTTTTGACTGCCTCTTGGTTAAGTTCTTGTGCAATCTGGGCGACATAGTCCCTCGTCTCTTTAATTAAAACAGCGGAACTTTCCACTACACTATTGCTAAGTTTCCCTGCAGGTACCCCGTCTTCTTCCAGTATTGCGCTTTGACTGTCATAGAGAAAAGCGGTACTGTTTGTCATTTCCTGTAAGGTACGGGCTTGCGAGCCGTTGAGCATCAGCAAAAGGGGGACTTCTTCGTCGGAATTGGGATTTCTCATCACGCGGGCCACTTTTTGTTGATATTCGGCCCCGACATCGGATGTGTAGATTACATGAGGCGGAGCAAATTTTTCATAATCTTCGGCGGCTTTAGCGGCTGTTTTTGCACGCAATTCTTCAGAGGCGTTCTTCGGAAGCTGACTGTCACGGTAACTAATAAAAGCCGATTTGTCTTTGGGGTAGATGTTGGCCGGGTCCCCAACGAAAGATCCGTTAGTCATGCGAATGGAATCCCCCAAAGCCGGATCTTTTTGGATTTTGTTTGCCACATAAAAACAGGAATTTTCCTTTTTGTCACAACCGTGGTGCTTAAACTGCCATTCATAAATTTCATTGGTAATGACTAATCCTTGTTCATTTTGGGGAGGAGCGGTAAAAGTATTGTCTTCATCTTTTAAATTAAGCGGCCCATTGGCAATACCCAGTACGGGCGTAAGGGGTATGTTCGGTAAGGGAATGCGAGTAATTTTGCTGAAAATTTGTTGATTTTGTATTTGGGTTTCTCGTATCGCTTGTTCCGAGGCACCGGGAATAACTTCTCCGGCGGGGCATCCGCTTGTAACCGGCAACGATTCATTTTGACAGGCACCTCTGAAATTTTCCAAAGCAGATTGATCGGTAAAATACCTTTCCATGCGTGCGCGTTGCCACTCTTTTAATTGTTCTACGAGACGATGTGTAGTTTCTTCGGAAAATTGTTGTTTTTGTACACGTTGTTTCTCATCAAGTGGTTCCGGAAATTTTGAATTAGCCAGCGTTTCTACCGCATGTTGAAGTAAGGACTCCGGATTGAGCATGCGGTACAAATCGCGCGTTCGCTGTCCTCTCTTTGCGGAAGCGGAAATCCCTTCAGGGATATCAAAAGAAAAGTCAGGAGAGGTCGCTTTGGCGGTGGAGGAGGTTATTTCGGTTGGGTTCCAGTTGGTTTTATTGACTGCTTGGGTTGATACAGCTGTTGTCTCTTGGGAACCGCCGGCCATTTGCTGGAATTGGCCGGGAGTTATGGCTTGTGCCTCGTCAAATCCAAAAAAATGTTTTATCGGGCTGACTAATTTGTGCCAGTAACTTTCTTTTTGTGTGGAAGGAACTCCTATTTCCGGCTGTCCCAACGCCGGGTTATACGTAGCGGCCTTCTGTTGGCGTATGTAAGTGTCGTACGGATTATCTTTGATATTAATTTCATGCATTCCCTGAGGGCTACTTTCCGGATATACCTGTCGGGCAAGAACCCAGTTTCCTTCCTCATTTAAAACAAGCGCATCGGACATATCAACCCGGGTAGGTTGTTCCCACGAGGTTCCTTCTTGGGAGGGTTGCCTGGTATCTTGCGCAACGGAAGGAACGGTTGCGGCCGCTGTTCGTGCAAGGGGAACCTGCGTTCCGAACATTTGATCCACTTGTTGGGCCGTCAAAACGGTAGTGGGTTTTTCTTTGGTAGGACGACCGAAAAGAGAGGCCAGCCGGTTCATCAAAGCGGTGAGTGGGTTGGACGTAAAAATTTGCGGTTCGGCCTTCACGTTAAGAGAAGCCGTATTGGATTTGGAATTGTCCAAAAAGGGCAAAAGAAGAAAAACAGTTAGGGCTACACATAATATAAATAAGGTAATTTTTAGCGTGTTTTTTTTCATAAGTTCTCCAAAATGCGGAACGAATAGGAAAATTTCGATTTATTTTTCGTTAGAATTCCGTTTTATAAGTCGCATTAAAATGGTCCAAGCTTTTTTAATATGGGCTAAAATCGGGTTTTCTTTAATAGAAACTGGATCGCTTACTGTTGTTTGCGGTAGCGAAAATCCCGCTTCTGTTATTAATTGGCGGAGATAATTTACGGGAACTGCAAAATTTAAGTTTTGGTCCCCTTCTCCGCTGTAACTGGCAAAAGCCACACATACCACTTCTCCTTTCGCATTAAAGACGGGGCTGCCGCTTGAGCTCGGCGAAATCGGCGCACTGATTTGATGCCAAAGGGTTCCGTCCTCTTTTTGACGTACCTGGCTGATTAAACCAGAGGAAACGGTATTTTGCAGTCGGCGTGGATTTCCGATGACGGTAATGGTTTGCCCGGGTAAAACCGTATCGGAATCCCCCAAAACAACATAGGGCAGATTGCGGGCTTCTATTTTTAACAAGGTTAAATCTACTTTATCTGCGGAGGCCATTTTAATGGCTTCCCCAGATGTTACTCCTGTATTGAATGTAATATTTGTAAATATTGCATCCTGTACCACATGTTTGTTAGTAGCAATAAGCCCGTCGGGGGTTACAACAAATCCGGTTCCTGTGAAGGTGCTCCCGTCCTTTTTGGCCACATTTACCGCCACCACTGCCGGAGAATTTTCCCGAGCGATGCGGACATGGTCATTTTGCCCCCATGCGGGGAATACACATCCAACGGTAAGGCACAGCAAAAGGCATTGTCTTTTCACCCTTGTATTATAGCAATAAAAGAGACATCGGTCATTGAAATCTATGCGTTAAAATTGTACACTTAAAAGAGCTGTAGAGGAGTGAAATATGTCAGAAGTATACTATGTAAGCCGTAAAAAATATGAAGCGCTTGTGAACGAGCTGAAAAATTTAAAGGATTTAAAGGCCTCTTTATCCAACGAAATAGGGGAGGCCGCCGCGCAGGGGGATTTGAAAGAAAACGCGGAATATCATGCGGCCAAAGAAAAACAAGCGGAAACATTGATTCGTATTCAAGAATTGGAAACCAAATTACGTAACGCTGAAATTACCGACGATTTAGCAGTGGATAAAAGTGAAGCTCGCATAGGGGCCACCGTGACGATTAAAGATTTGGATGCGGATATTGAATTTACATATACTTTAGTAGGATCTATGGAATCTAATCCGGATAAGGGCCTTTTGTCGGTTAAATCGCCATTAGCCAACGGAGTTTTAGGGAAAAAAGAAGGGGAGACCTTTGAAGCTGTGTTACCCCGTGGACCCAAGAAATACAAGCTGGTAAAATTGGAATATAAATAGATGTATTTGATTTTAAAACCCCGGCTCAACCGGGGTTTTTTATTTTATAGATTTGGCAATTTCTTCAATTTGTTTAATGTATTTTTGCAAGGGTTCAAACTGATGATAACGGTTTACAAAACAAAATAATTGATATTCTTGGCTTAAGAGAGATTCCGCACTATCCACATTGGTATCCCTCAGCATTGGGAGACGATGGTGCGTTTCCACAAATTGTTTAAAACGTTTGGCAAAGTCGCTGTAGATGTTTTGCAATTCCCGTAGATAAGGACTGTTTGACAAATCATTCTCTGGCAACAAAGAAACATCATTCTCCGTATCAAAACCAAAATAATCCTGAAAATAGGTTGCCATATCTCCCCGCGCTTCGGGGCTCAAACGGTGGGTAATAATTCCTTTCCAAAGTTGGCGAGTCTGTTCATCCACCAATACAAGTTGATCAATTTGCTGTTTCAACAGGTTTCGTTGGGGGGAACTAAAGGTTGTTAAAGAGGGGTCTGTCAGTTGTCTGTATATCTTTTGCGCTTTTTGAAATTGCGATAAATATACGGATGGTTCAGCGTGGTTGCGCGCGATATCTTTTAAGAAAGAGTGTTGCGTGAGAAGACGGCCACGTGCTTCCAACATCTGTCGGGTAATTACTCGCACAGAGACGGCGGGTGTGGGGTTCGGTGGTAATGCCTGCGCCGCAGTAACCAGACATAGCCCAAGGGTAATTCTAAATGAATGAAATAAAATACGAGACATAATGTTTTAATCCTTTTAGATGCAGAAGTATCTTTCGTTTCCTTTTGACAATTCGTTATATATCTACATTTTGAAATTTTCTATTACCAAACGCAACGGCCTTTAGACCTAGTTCAAAGATAGGTCTTTTGGGTAAAAAATATCCCCGCTCTTTAGGAGCGGGAATAAAAGACACTTTCAATATTTTGCCAAGACGGCTTCTTTCGATGCGCTGGAATAAACACTGTAGTCCATCTGTTGAAAGATGGAATCTTTTAATTCCAATTCATATACATAGGCCTCGTTAATGCGGTTACCTTGTATTTGTTCATACAACTCGTTGAACCGCTTTACGTGATCTTTTGTACGTTTGGTGGAATATTCTTTTGCTGTCCCGGTCGTCATCAGGAAAGCCCAATCCGAGGCCTGCATCAGCACCAGTTCGCGCGCTAACTGATTGAGAGCACGGCGCAATAAACCGGTAGCGTTGGGGAATTTATTGGCCAAGTCCATCATCCGTTCGGAAGATTTAATGAGGTGGCGGTAAATCCAATCATTACCGCTATTGAGCCATACTTCGTGATATCCCTTATCTCCCCAGGAAGACATGGAAGGTTGCACAATTTGATTTTCCGGATACATCTCCAAATATTCCATGGGAGTAACCAATTTAATTTGGTCCTGATCGTAATAAATTTTCTTGAACAAATATTCCAAGAAATCAATCCCTTCATACCACCAGTGCCCGTATAATTCGGCATCATACATGGACACAACCAACGGTTTGCGGTCGATAACGGTGCTCAAATATTCAATTTGTTTCTGGCGGTTGAACATAAAATTTCCGGCATGTTGTGCGGCCACTTCACGCGCTTCCGCAGGGTTATAGGCCTGTTTTTGGTTGAGCGATACTTTGCCGGTAATTTTGTGATATTTCATGCCGATATTGCGGCGGACACCGTCGGAGTGGAGGTATGGTTTGATGTAATCATAATCCAAATCGTATCCCAAATCACGATAGAATTCGCGATAGCGGGCATCACCCGGGTAACCGGATTCGGCACTCCAAACCTGTTGTGCCGATTCCATATCGCGTGCAAAAGCGGCTACGCCGGTTTGCGGACAGTACACCGGGGCGTAAATCCCGTATTTAGGTCGCGGAGTTCCGTGTAAAATTCCGTGTGATTCCGTAAAGAAAAAGCGGATTCCTTCGTCACGCAGAAATTTATCATCTCCGGGATTATACGCACATTCGGCCAGCCAAATACCGCGTGGATTTTTCCCGAAACGGCTGCGATAATCCTGGGCGGCAATTTTAATTTGGGCATTGACGCTTTCCTTATGTACCATGAGCGGCAAATACCCATGTGTGGCGCAGCAGGTAATAATTTCTAATTTTCCCATGTCTTGGAATTTTTTAAATCCTTCCAATACATGGCGGTGATAGCGATTTTCAAACAATTCTTTGTAACGGCGGAATTTGTTGAAATACATCCGGGCCACCCCTTCAAATTCGGTGCCGGAAGTGCGGGTCAATTCTTTTTCGGACAATTCTACCCGTTGGTTTAAATAGTGGGAGAAACGATCAATAAGGAGCGGGTCCGACATCATATTACACAACGGAGGCGTGAGTGACATGGTCAGCCGGAAATCAATTCCCTCTTCCGTTAAATTTTCAAACACGTTAAGCAGGGGAATATACGTTTCCACCATGGCTTCGTAGAACCAATCTTCTTCTAAGAAGTCCGGGTATTCCGGGTGTTTGATAAACGGCAAATGTGCATGAAGCACGAGTGCTAAATAACCCTTTTCGTTTCCCATATTATTTCCCTTGCTCGCGCAGAGCTTTGATCATGAGTTGGCGCGTTTTGTCTCCCTTTGCGTTACGCGCACGAATCGGCAAATCTACCACGCTGCCGGCAGGTAGATGTTGACGGATAGAGAACTTGCCATCTTTCAGTTCAATATCTTTCCCGTTAATGGACACGATGGCATTTTTAGAAGCAGATCCGTAGATAATAATTTCGCAGTCCGCTTCCAACCAGATGTCTTCGTCTTCTTTTTCCACTTTTTCCAAGTGTAAGGCAAAAGAAGACCAGGAGCTGGGCGATCCCGAAGGTGTTAGTTCGGTCAATTTCCAGCGTTGGCCGACTACTTGCATCAATTCGCTGGCACCCAAACCGATGTAATCGGCGCCGGATAGTTTCAACAGTTTTTGGAAATCACCCTCTACAATCATCCACTTATCGTCGATAACGTCCGATACGCGGCCCGGAGGTACGCTGGAAGAATTGCTGCGGGATACTAAGATAAACCGGCCATCCGTTGTAAGATATCCCAAATCGGCAACGTACATACGGCCGGTTTTGGGTACATTGATATACCAACTGCGTGCTTCAAAAATAACCGGCATATCATAAAATTCTAAGGAATTTGTCCCGTTAAAGGATTCCACGCCGGTTACATCATGTAACCGGATAATCGTGCGGGAGTTTTTGAGTGTTTCGTCCCCATATTGACTTTTCAAGTAATCAAAAGTACTTTGTGTAATTTCCCAGAAAAGAAACATCCAAGCGGGATCTTTCGGCAAGAGATAACTCTCCGTCCGGCCATAGCCGAAAGGAACGTCTAGCTCGGCAAACGGATCTTTGACAATGGGTTTAACCAATGTCGCAGATGACAAACTTTTTTCCATATAAAAACCTCACCCTGTTTACATTATTATTGATTCAATCACTTTTATACCCTTACATTCTATCATTTTTTTAAAACAAACGGGGTAAATACAACTAAATTTTATATAAAATGCCTAAAAAATCCCAAAAAACAGAGAGTAGAAAAAGCGTAATTTATG
The DNA here is from genome assembly GCA_016283355.1 of Elusimicrobiaceae bacterium. Classification (GTDB taxonomy): domain Bacteria; phylum Elusimicrobiota; class Elusimicrobia; order Elusimicrobiales; family Elusimicrobiaceae; genus Avelusimicrobium. Next base: position 51,707 of record JAEEMS010000021.1, read on the forward strand.
CATCTACTCTTTTTTGGATAAGCCACAAACTGATGAAAATGATGCCCATTCCTATAATTTCATAATGATTGGGCATGCGGCCGCGGGCAATCATATCACTGCCCATGGCAATAATGGGAGAAAAATAGGTAACAGAGGCCATGCGTGTGGCCCCCCAACGTTTGATAAGTTCGACCATCAATAAAAATGCAACGGCGGAAGAGAGTATTCCGGCGCTTAAGATGGAAAGTATCAACTTCGTGTTGAATACTTCCCAAGAGGGCACGGGTTCTATACACAGCGAAAGTAGCAACAGAACAACGGCTGAAAATAAATACTGGTGAAATGTATTGGCTTCTAAGCCGACGGCGTTACTATCTACCATGATCTTTTTGGTAAATACATTGCCTAAACCATAGGACCAGGCCATAACTAATAATGCCAAGCACCCGTAAACGGCCATTTTCCCACCTTCCAAGGTGGTACCGGAGAGGACCGGGTACATAATAACGAGCAACCCCAGCATCCCGATGGTTACTCCGACGGCACGACGCCAAGTAAAACGGTCTATTCCTTTGAGTAAAACAGCTCCGAAGATAAAGCTCCATATTGGCACGGTGCCGTTAAAAATCCCGCCAATTGTGGGAGCTACAAAGCGTTGCCCCCAAGAAAGAGCGGCAAACGGTAATAAGATAAGCAAAAATCCAATCGTATAAGGCCGCCATAATTCTTTGGGAGCACATTTTAAGTTGGCACGTCGGGCACCAAAGAAAATCGCCAAGAATAAAAATCCGGCCAGTACGCGGAAAAATGTTCCCCAATAAGGCGGTAGTACATCTACAATATTTTTAGAGGCCAAAAAAGCCGTTCCCCAACATAAAGCCAAACAAAAAGCCAAAAAATAAGCCATATTTTCTCTCCTTCTTATGTATTATAGTAAATTTTGTACATTTCACGATACGTACGAAAATCGTATAATATACAATATGAAACAGATTGTTAAGTGGGGTCTCATTATTTTTTGGGGATTGATAGGAATATTCCTGTGTGCGGTTTTGCTGAATTCCTATCGTTTCCGACGGCCTAGTTATCTTTCTGCACAAGAAAAACTGGTAGTTTCGGGTTATGTACCCCATATTATTGTGCGTGAATTACTTGGAGCATCGGTGCCGATTTTGCAATTACTTCCACCGGGCACAGAGCCGCATTCATTCGAGCCGACCCCCGGGGCTTTGGTGCAGTTAAAAAATGCGACCGCATTTGTTTACGTATCGGATGAACTGGAACCGTGGGCGGCAGATCTTGCTAAGGCAGCCGGTTCCCGTACGCGGGTACTCCAATTAGCTGCACTGGTTTCTTCTTCTTCTTCTCAAGATCCGCATATTTGGATGGATTTGGGGAAAATGCAAACACTTTTTGCGCAAACAGCAGAATTTTTATGCGAAATTTATCCTAAAGATTGTGAAAAAATTCGTCATAATCGTGATAAATCTATCAAGCAAATTGAGCAGTTGAAACGAGAATTCGCGGATACTCTTACTACTTGTAAATATAACAAAGTGATACACATTGGGCATTTGGCTTTTAAAAATTTACTCACACCTTACGGCATTGATTTAATTTCTCTTTCGGGCACTTCTCACGAAGGAGAACATTCGGTTAAAAAGATGGTACAAATCATTGGCTTGGTGCAAACGTATCACATTCCGGCTATTTTTACGGAAGAAACACTTTCCGCGCGTTTGGCGCAATCTGTGGTGGATGAAACGGGTGTAGAAATAGTAAAACTATATCCCATTGAGTATGTTTCAAAACAGGATTTCGACCATCAGGTATCGTATATTGATTTGATGCACCGTAACTTAGAAAGTTTAAAACGGGGGTTACAATGTCCGGCATAATAAAAGCGCAAAATGTCAATTTTGCTTATACCCGCACTCCGGTATTGGAAAATATTTCGTTTGAGATACAACCGGGGGATTACGTTGGCATCATCGGGCCCAATGGCGGTGGAAAAACTACTTTGCTGAAGGTAATGTTGGGATTGGAGAAAGGGAAGGGGAGCATCGAGTTGTTTGGAACCCCTCTGCCCCAATTCCAAGAATGGCATAAGATCGGTTATTTGGCGCAAAAAAGCCCCGTTTCCCAATCTCGTTTTCCCATTTCGGCGCAGGAAGTGGTGTTAATGGGATTGCTGGGTCGACGCGGAAGTCGTATTTCGGTAGGTGAACTCAAACAAGTGTATGAAGCCATGCAGCAAACCAATACACGGGAATATGCCGATCGCATTTTCAACGATTTATCCATCGGTCAGCAACAACGTGTACTCCTGGCCCGCGCGTTGGTCAGTCATCCGCAGCTGTTAATTTTGGATGAACCTTCTACCGCATTGGATGCTTCATCGCGGGAATTATTCTTTAATTTATTAGGAAATTTGAATAAAAAGCAAGGTGTTACCATTTTACTGATTACCCATGACACCGGGGAAGTCGGGAAATATATTTCCAAATTTATGTATATCGATAAAACGCTCGTATTTTTTGGTACGAAACCGGAATTTTGTCACTCAAAAGCGGTAGCTGAAAAATTGGGAGCGTTTGCCCAACATACCATTGATCATTTGCACAATCATCATGGTCATTGTCCGCTGGGGGCCGATTGCGAGGAGTGCGCCCATGATCACTGAGTTTTTGAGTTACGGTTTTGTGCAAAAAGGATTAATTGCCGGTAGTTTGGTGGCCGCAGCATGTGCGCTGTTGGGTGTGTTTTTAGTGCTTAAACGATTGTCTTTAATTGGGGACGGCATGAGCCACGTTTGTTTAACGGGGGTAGCACTGGCCCTTTTTACCGCTACAAGCCCGGTTTATATGTCAATTCCCGTTGTTCTACTTTCTTCTTTAGGGATTATGAAACTTACACAAAAGTTTCGTATTTATGGAGATGCGGCTATCGGAATTGTAAGTGCGGCGGGTCTATCTGTTGGGTTGCTTATTACTTCGTTGGCCGGCGGTTTTAACACGGATTTGTTAAGCTATTTGTTTGGCAGTATTTTGACGGTGACAACGGACGAAACTGTATTATGTGGCCTGCTGTTTATAATTATTTTAACGGGCATTTGCCTTTTTTATCGGGAGGTTACTTCAGCCTGTTTTGATGAACCGTTTGCGAAAACACGCGGAATAAAAGTGGGAACGGTCAATGCCGTCTTGGTGATGATTACTTCCGTAGCGGTGGTTTTGGCATTCAAGGTGGTGGGTATTTTCCTGATTTCGGCTTTGCTCATTATTCCCCCGGTAGCATCTTTGTTGGTAGCCCGTACTTTTAAGCAAGTTTTATGTTTGGCTGTTGTGTTTGGTGTGCTCAGTGTGTGGGGAGGAATTTACATTTCATTCGTATGGGATATTCCTTCGGGCGCTTGTGTGATTTTGATGAATTTACTGTTCTTGTTGGGTAGCTATACGTACAATAAAATAATGGGCAAATAATGCAAAAAACAAACATTCTTTCTCTTTTAAAAGAATTGAAGCGGTTGTATCCCAAACACGTAATTCCCCTGCACCATAAAAATGCATGGGAACTTTTATGTGCGGTGATTCTATCGGCCCAATGCACAGATGCCCGCGTCAACACAATTACTCCGCATCTTTTTAAAAAGTATCCCACCGTGCAGGATTTAGCTAAAGCCAATCTCAAGGATGTAGAGACAATTATTCACTCCGCAGGGTTCTATCACAGCAAAGCTATTTCTTTGATACAGATGTCTAAGCGAATTTGCGAAGTATACGGAGGAAAAGTCCCCCAAACTATGGAGGAATTGCTTACCTTGCGCGGGGTGGCCCGTAAAACGGCCAATGTGATGTTGGGAGATTATTTCAAAAAACCCGCCGGAATAGTGGTAGATACCCATGTAAAGCGTTTATCTTTTCGCCTGGGACTTACGAAAGAAACCGACCCCGTAAAGATTGAAAAAGATCTTACAAAAATTATTCCCTACAAATATTGGGGTTGGGTGGCCATTGCGCTTATCTTACATGGCCGCCAAGTGTGTAACGCTCGCAAACCGGGATGTGCTCGTTGTACGTTGGCGGGTTTGTGCCTTCGAAAAGGTGTAAAGTAAAAGTGAAAAACGATTCAAACAATAAAAAAGGACGAAACTATTGTTTCGTCCTTTTTTGTGTTTATTAAATTTATTTTCCAAGAATGGCTAAAAGCACACCGGCTGCTACGGCACTGCCGATTACCCCTGCCACATTGGGTCCCATCGCGTGCATGAGTAGGTAATTTTGTTTATCGTACTCAAGCCCCACTTTATTAGACACACGTGCGGCCATCGGCACGGCAGAAACTCCGGCGGAACCGATGAGCGGGTTGATTTTTTCTTTGCCAAACAGGTTCATCAATTTTGCCAGTAGCACTCCCGAAGCGGTTGCCACGGAGAAGGCAATAATACCCAGTACCAAAATACCCAACGTTTCCGTTACTAGAAAATGGTCATATTGCAATTTGGAACCAACCGATAAACCAAGCAAAATCGTTACAATATTGCAGAATTCGTTTTGCAAGGTTTTGGATAACCGTTCCGCTACGCCCGATTCTTTTACTAAATTTCCGAATGTCAAAGCACCGATTAGCGGTGCGGCGGAAGGCAACAACAAAGCACACAAAAGTAAAATGACAATCGGGAACAAGATTTTTTCCCGCTTGGAAACGGTGCGAAGTTGTGTCATGCGAATTTTACGTTCTGCATCCGTTGTCAAAAGCTTCATAATAGGTGGTTGGATAACCGGAACGAGTGCCATATAAGAGTACGCCGCCACGGCAATCGAGCCCAACAGTTGCGGTGCAAGACGTGTTGTCAAATAAATAGAAGTTGGCCCGTCTGCCCCGCCGATAATGCCAATGGAAGCGGCCTCTTTAAGCCCAAAGGCAAAGAGTTGTTTATCCCCGATGTAAATATAGGATAAACCGATGGCACCAATCAATGTAGCAAAAATACCGAATTGTGCCGCTCCACCCAACAAAGCCATTTTAGGATTGGCAATTAGGGGTCCAAAATCCGTCATGGCACCTACGGCCATAAAGATAAACAACGGGAACAAACCGGAATTAATCCCAAAATTAAACACAATTCCCAAAAAACCGTTGGGCCCTGCGATAGCTTCCCCGGCCGGCATAGGGATGTTAGCTAAAAGACCGCCAAAGGCAATCGGAATTAAAAGCAACGGTTCAAATTGTTTCTTAATTCCCAACCATAGCAGAAAACAGCATACGGCTATCATTACACCTTGCTGCCACACCATGGAATAAATCCCGGTGGTTTGCCAAATTTGGATAAATGCTTGTGTAAAGTCCATAATCGGCTCCTATTTAATTTCTGCCACGGGGTGACCGGTTTGTACCTGATCCCCTTGTTGGACGGTAAAGTGAATAACACCGGCGGCCGGCGCGGCAACCGGAGTTTCCATTTTCATCGCTTCAAGCACCAAGATTTCTTGGCCTTCATTCACGCGGTCTCCGTCCTTGACGCTAAAGCGCAGCACCATGCCCGGTACGGGGGCTTTTACGGTTGCCCCATTGCCGGAAGCAGCAGCCTGGGCCGGAGATTTGGCATCGGAAGCGGCGGTAGAAATGTTGTAGCGTTTGCCGTTAACGGTGGCGGCATTATCTCCGTCAAAGATAACTTCATAAGGTTTTCCGTTGACGGTTACTTTAACTGCACCCGTGGTGGTAGTTGTTTTCTTTTGGTCAGCGGCCCAGCGGATACCGTTTACTTTGGCTTTTCCTTGCAAGAATAAAATGCCTTTATCTGCGCAGGTGGCTACGATAAATTTGTTTTCATCCGTTACAGGGAGACCTGCTTCTTTAAGTTTGGCTTCGGCTACTTTCAACCCTTTCTTGGGGTCAGCGTCGTTGATTTCAAGCGGAGTTTTGGTAGTAGGCGGTAAACCCAGTTGCGCACTGGCTTCTTTTACTACCGTCGGATCCGGTTCAACCGGTGTGCGACCGAAATAGCCGAGCACCATTTTGCCGTAACCGGGGGTAATTTTCTTCCACGCGCCGTTCATGACGTTGGAATAGGCCTGTTGGAAATAAAATTGTGAAACCGGTGTTACGGACGTACCGAACCCGCCGAGCTTCACACATTCGCCCATGGCTTTAACAACTTCCGGGAATTTGTCAAACGTGCCGTTATCGCGCATCATTTGGGTGTTGGCGGTCAATGCGCCGCCGGGCAAAGGTGAGAATGGAATAATCGGGTTGACGGAGGTAGCTTCGGGCGGTAAGAAATATTTGGCCATACAATCTTTAAACACATTTTCCGCTTCTTGAATTTTCTTGGGGTCAATGTCCAACGTATAGTCGCTACCGCGCAACGCATGCCACATGGTTAAAATATCGGGTTGGCAAGTACCGCCGGAAACGGGTTGCATGGAGAGATCTAAACTGTCAGCTCCGGCTTTAATAGCTTCCAAACAGCAAGCAATAGAGTTGCCGGCCGTTTCGTGCGTATGGAAAACAATTTTAGTTCCTTCCGGCAAGAGTTTGCGTGCCATGGCAATCGTGCGGCCCACGGTGGTGGGGGTAGAGGTGCCGGAAGCATCTTTAAAGCACAAAGAATCAAACGGCACGCCGGATTTTAAAATTTCGCGCAGAATCCGTTCGTAAAAAATTTCATTGTGAATTTTACCGGTGGTATCCCAACCCGGAGCCAAGGACATCATGGTAATACAAATTTCGTGTTTTAAACCGGCGTCTTTGATGCATTGACCGGAATAGATTAAGTTGTTTACGTCATTTAATGCATCAAAGTTACGGATGGTGGTGGTACCGTGTTTTTTGAATAGTTGTGCGTGTGCTTTGATGACATCCGAAGATTGGCTATCTAACCCTACTACGTTTACCCCGCGGGCCAATGTTTGCAAATTAGCATCCGGCCCGGCCGTTTTGCGGAAGGTGTCCATCATGTCAAATGCATCTTCATTGCAATAAAAATAAAGCGCTTGGAATCGTGCGCCGCCGCCAAATTCCATGTGGTTGATACCCGCGTGACGGGCGGCCTCTACAGCAGGCATAAAATCTTTGGTTAAGACACGCGCCCCGTAAACAGATTGAAACCCATCGCGAAACGCGGTAAGCATAAAATTAACTTTCTTCATAATTTATTGACTCCCTTATTATTTTCCTTGAAATCTTTTGGCAGCTGCAATGGCAACCGCAATGAGTGAACTGTCATCGGTCCCGGGGACCGTTTGCGGGAAATATATTTCCAGCATTTGTACGGTTTTGGCCAAAACCTTCATGGCTCCTACCAATAAACACAGAAACAACAATACTACCGACATACCGATTACGGTAATACTGACAGATTGCAAAAATAAGTTATCTGCACTCATACAATTAAATCTCCTATCAAAATTTCTTTGGGGCCGTTCCCGGCGTTTAGCAAAAGAGCTCCCGCAGGGGAGATATCAGTTACCGTGCCGGTGGCATCCGCTACTCCGTTCTTGACGGAGATGGTTTTTCCTAAATAGGGAAATCGTTTTTTGTATTCTTCACGTAGCGAAGCAAAACCGTTTTGTAAAACATCCTCATACCCTTGCCAAAAATAATTTAATACGGAAGGGAGCAACATGTTTTTATCAATAAAAATACCGGCCTCGCGCAAAGAAATAGCCGGTTGCCCTACATGGGATAAATCGGACTGTGCTACGTTGATGCCGGTCCCCACGATGACGCAAGAAACGCCTTGTTGGGTAGCAACGGCTTCACTCAAAATGCCGCATAATTTTTTTCCTTTGAGTTGTACATCATTGGGCCACTTAATGGTGGGTTTTCCTCCCAATTCTTCAACGGCGCGGCAAACGGAAAGTGCCATTAATTGAGTTAAATTAGCAATAAAATCCGTTTTAGTGGGGCGAAGCAAAATAGAGAAATATAAGCCGCCTTTTTGGCTGATCCACTGGCGGGAGAAACGGCCTCTTCCGGCAGTTTGAATATCCGCAGTAACAACAGTTTTGTCTGCAAGGGTTGAAAAATTTTCTTTCAGATAAGTGTTTGTGGAGTTTATTTCCTTAAAATGTATTTGGCTTTCCATATATACATATTGTACCAAATCTAGAGAAACTACGGCGGAAAATTAATAAGAAACAGCAGATAAGATGGCGGCTACCATGCCGCAAGCATCCGCTTTGTTTTTCCTGGCAATGTCAAAAGCTGTTCCGTGGGCGGGAGAAGTGCGGACGAAAGGTAAGCCGGCCGTTAAGTGAACAATCGGTTTTGTAGCAGCTAGTTTGATCCCCAAAAGAGCTTGGTCGTGGTACATGCACAAAAGCCCGTCATATTTCCCTTGCCGGTGTTGCAGCCAAGCCGTATCGGAAGGGAGGGGGCCTGTGAATTTGCCGTGTCTTTTCAAAATTTGCAAGGACGGAAGAATTAAGTTGTTTTCTTCAGAGCCGAATTGTCCGTTATCGCTGGCATGAGGATTGACCGCACAGATTCCAACAAAAGGATTTAAAATTCCGCTATTTTTTAAAGCATTTTTGAAATAAAGCGCGGCGTTTACAATACGTTCTTTTGATAAAGGAAGATGAGAAAGCGGGAAATGTTCCGTTACTAACGCGCAACGCAGAGAACCGCTTGTAAACATCATAAGCCCGTCTTTTTGAGTTCGTTTGCGTAGTAGTTCCGTATGCCCGGTAAAAGGAATTTTGGCCAATGCCCAGCTCTGTTTGGAAATAGGAGCGGTCACTAGCGGGGAACCGGTTTTTAATGCAAGTTTTATTCCTATTTCCACCGCCTGATAGGAAACGAGCCCTCCCTCTTTAGAAGGTTGAGGGCGGAAAGATAAATGAGGAGCACTTAATGGCAATAATTGGCCTAGTTGCTCGTTCCACCCGGCCTTTCTAAGGGATACTTCTTCTCCGATTACAATTGCGCGGCAAGCACGTTGCACTTGCGGGTGGCACAATGCTTTTACGGTAATTTCCGGGCCGATACCGGCAGGATCTCCGGCGGTGATAAGGAGAGTTTTTTTCATATAAAAACGCCCCTTGTTTTCCAAGGGGCGTTAGAACGGAAATTTTATTTTTTAGTACCAGTTTTTGTGTCTGCTTTTTTATCAGCTTTCACATCCGTTTTTTTGTCGTCTTTGGCTGCTGCTTCTGCTTGTGCTTTAGCGGCCGCTTTGTCGATTTCAAATTCTTTTGTTACTTTGATATCGGCTTTATCATACAAATCGCCCAAGTAATCGGCAATGGCACCTTGCACACGGGTTTGAGCAATATATTGCCCCAAATCGCGTTTGATGTCATCGTATCCTACTTGTTTTTCGGCATGTTTTTCTTTAATTTTAATAATGTGGTACCCCATATTTGTTTTGATAGGATCACTTACTTTTCCAACGGATAAAGTAAATGCTTTTGCATCAATTTCTTTGGGGGCTACCCCTTTGATTAAAATCATATCTCCGCCGGTAGTTACGGCCTGAGGATCTTCACTGTATGTTTTTACGGCAGCGGAAAAATCCATTCCGCCGTCAATTTCTTTTTTAATTTTTTTGGCCAATTCTTCTTTCTTCTTTACATCAGCGGCGGGCATGTCCTTGGTGGTGTTTAAATAGATGTGCCCGATAAGGACCTGTTCAGCCGTCAATTGTTTCAATTTGGCAGCAATGGCTTGGGCTTCGGCAGCTTTAGCCGGGTCTTTCGCCACTTCTTTTATTTTCTTAGTATTGTTGCGCAAGTACGCATTGACGTTTTCATACAGGGCTTTCACGTCTGCTTCTTCTACCGGTTTCACCATTTCTTGCACTTTTAATTCCATCAATTTGCGTGCTTGAATATCTTTTGTGATTTTTTTCTTATAGGTAGCAAGTGACAAACCTTGTTTTTTCAAAGCGGCATTGAAACGTTTTTCTGCCCCTTTGGGATCTTCTTTCCCTGTTTTTTCATCAATGATAAAACTATTTTTGATGTTGTTAATGGTTTCGTCCAATTCAGAATCTTTCACCGTGATTTTGGCTTCTTCGGCGGCTTGATAGACGAGTTCGTTGGAAATAAGTCCTTTTAACACTTCTTTACCCAAAATATCTTGGGCGTAAGGTTGTTCCAATGCTTGAGGTGCATTGGCCTTGTATTGGTCGATGACGCCTTGCAAATAATTGTTATATTCGGAGGCGAGAATCGGCTTTCCGTTCACGGTAGCCACGGAAGATTCCAGTACTTTACCGTTTACATTTACCCCTAAAGCCGCAATGAGTATTACGGCCGCTAATTTATTCATTTTTGTCATAAATGATAACCTCGTATTGTGTTTTTAACGAGTCCAACAACTCGTCTAATTTTTGGTTTTCCAGTACTTGCTGAATGCGCGGTTGTGCTTCAGCCCAGGAAAGCCGTTTTTCATTTGTTTTCATTATTATATGAAATCCTTGTGGAGTTTTAAAGAACCCTTCTACTTTTCCAACAGGAGAGTTAGCTGCCACTACTTCTAAATTAGGCAAATATTCCCCCGGCATAAAAGAAAAAGATTTAAGAGAATCCGGCGCAATGTTATACTGGCGTGAAAGTGAATTCCAGGAAGAAGGATTTCCTTTCAGTGAACGCAATAACTGGTCGGCGGTTTGCGCGTTGCTGACGATAATTTGCTTCAGCGTCATTTCGTAAGGATATTTAGCATAGTAATCTTTTATTTCTTTTTCAGTTACGTTGATAGGGCCATCCGTTTGTTGTTTGGCATACCAAAACTGAGTGAGAAGTTGCTGGGCAAAATCATCGTATGTTTTTTCCAACTGTTCCCGTTTTTCTTCCAATAATTTTTTATACTCGGGATCTTGGTCTAATTGATTATGGCGGGCATCTGCTTCAATGAGTTTTTCCCGCGTGATGATTTGTATCAGGTTTTGTCGTCCGATATCAGTTTGTGCAAAAGCTCGGTCTTTTTCGGAAAGTAACGGTAAGCGTTGGGCAATATCTTCCTGTGTGATCAGTGTATCTCCGATACGAACGGCCACCTCGTCGGTTCTTTTCCCGGCAGGAAGTTCTTCCTTTTTGTGGCAGCCCGCTAATAAAAGGAGAGCTGCTATTCCTATTATCCAGTAACGCATACGTATACTATATCATTTTTCCGCACGAAACAGTTGTTCTAAAAAAGTCAGAACTTGTTTCGTAAATGCCAACGGAGAAATAGTCCCTTGCGGACGGATACGCATTCCGTCGCCATTTTTGGATTTTATAAATTCCAACCGTTCCAATCCGAATCGATTGATGAGTTCGTTTAGTCCGTTTTCCGGTAATTTAAAACGGCTTGTAAATAAAATTTCCAATTGTTCTTGCATCCAATCTACGTGATAAATTTCCAGAGCTCCGGCACGTTTAGAAAGAGAAAAAATTTCCAACAAGTTGAGCAATTCTTGCGGGGCCGGCCCACACCAATCCTGCACGCGGGCTAAAAGGCGATGCGCTTGCTCTTGATCCGCGCTTAATAGTTCTTTATAGAGTTTTAAGCGTTGTGCATCATCGGGCAAATAATCGGGAGGAACGAAAGCCGGCAACGGTAAGCTGATTTTGGCCTGCAGAGAACGGGGGGAGCTTTGCCCTTTCATTTTTTTGACTTCAGCTGCCACCAGATCACAATACAAGCTCAGTCCTACTTCGTTTACATAGCCGTGTTGTTTCACACCTAATAGTTCACCGGCTCCACGTATTTCCATATCGCGTAGTGCCAAGCGGAACCCGCTTCCCAAGTCACTAAACTCCATAAGGGCAGATAACCGTTCCCGTGCTTCTTGTGTAGGGTCTTTTTCTACGGTTGGTTTGAGATAGACAGCTGCTAAATCGGCATAATTGTTATCATCTTGTTCGGGTTTTTTGAACAACCAATCCGGGTGGAATAAATAGCAGTAGGCCTTGGTACTGCCCCGTCCGATTCGTCCGCGTAGTTGATAAAGTTGGGCCAATCCGAAATTTTGGGCGTTTTCTACAATCAGTGTATTGGCATTTGTAATATCAATGCCGGATTCGATAATAGTTGAAGCCAGTAGAATGTCATATTTCCCGCTGTTAAAATCCCAAAGGGTTTGCTCCAGTTCCTTTTCGTCCATCTGCCCATGTGCCATGCAAATTTTTGCTTGAGGTACCAGTTTCTTGAGTAAGAGCAAACGGGATTGCATACTTTGCACGCTGTTGTACACGTAGTACACTTGTCCTCCGCGGCCTAACTCTTGGTTGATAGCGGCAGCGGCTAAATCATTATTCCAAGCGGTTACTACCGTCTTAATAGGGGTACGTCCGTGCGGGGGGGTGTCAATGAGAGAGATGTCACGCAGCGAAGAGAGTGATTGATTAAGCGTACGCGGAATGGGGGTGGCGCTTAACATGAGCGAATGTACCCCGCTGCTTACGGCACGTATTTTTTCTTTTTGTTTTACCCCAAAGCGATGTTCCTCGTCAATAATTACGAGCCCTAAATTTTTAAATCCGATATCTTTGCTCATAAGCCGGTGTGTACCGATGATAATGTCACACACGCCGTTTTTAAGTTCTTGGATCACTTCTTTTTGCTCTTTAGGCGTTTGAAATCGGCATAGCATCCGCACATTTACGGGGAATCCGGCTAATCGTTTGGAAAAAGTTTTGTGATGTTGATCTGCCAAAATAGTGGTAGGTACCACCACCATCACTTGCTTGCCGGATAAAACTACTTTTAAAGCGGCGCGCAAAGCCACTTCTGTTTTTCCAAATCCTACATCTCCCACCAAGACGCGGTCCATAGGTTTGGGTAAATCCAAATCATGTAACGTATCTTCAATGGCCTGTTCTTGACCGGGGGTAAGCATATAAGGGAAGGAATCGGCAAATTCCTGTTCAATACGGGCATCTCCCGTTATCTCAGGGGCGGGGGTTGCTTGACGCAATGCTTCTAATTTTAAAATTTCTTTAGCGGTCTTTTGGGCTTCTTCTTTGACGCGTTTTTTTACTTCTTTCCAGGTAATCCCGCCCAACACGGAAAGCGTAGGTCGCTTTCCGCCTGCCCCGATGTATTTTTGTACCTTTTTGAAATCATACATGGGTACATATAAGCGGCTTCCCCGACGGTATTCAATCATGAGACAATCGGTTGGTTTTTCGGAGCGATTCATTACTTCTAATCCCAAATAGCGGCCGATACCGTACTCTTGATGCACCACGTAATCTCCTACCTGCAATTCTTTAAAACGCACCCGTTTGGCTTGTTCGATATCAAAGCGTTTTAAAACCGAGGAAGTGGTATACCGGCGGTTTAAAATTTCGTTGGATGTAATAAGGGCAAAATGTGCTTGAGGGCAAATAAATCCTTTTGTGAGCGGGGAAATTTTAAATTCTACATGTGCCAATTCCGGACGGTTGGATAATAGTTCGGTTAAACGGTCTAATTCCCCGCGGTTTAAACAACAAATGGTAACATGCATTCCCTGTTGTTTTAAATGGGCAATTTCCCGTGTCAGTAAATCCAGGTTTGCGCCAAAGGATAAATTGGCTTTTAGTCCGCAATCCGTTCCCTGCGCGCTGGGAAACGCAGTAAGGATTGCTGCCGGAGCAAAAGAGGATAAGTTAAAGGTTGCTTCCGGCTCCTCAAACAGGTAACTATAATCCTGTAAATAATCTTTGAGGGTGGCCGGTTTTGTATCAAAAGAAAGCGGTAAAATAATGGCTTCTTCCACATGTTCTTTGGTGTTTTGCGTATCCAAATCAAACGCGCTGATGCTGTCAATGCGATTGCCGGAAAAATATAATCGGAGAGGTTCCTGACGGTTTAAACAAAAAATATCCACTACGCTTCCGCGGGCAGCATATTGGCCGGGTGTTTCCGCATAATCTTCGCGGGTATAGCCGTTAGCGTGCAATTTTTCAAGAAGTTCACTACGACGAATCGTATCTGTGCGGCGAAGCTTGAATAATTTTTCTTTTAATTGTTTGGGGGAGGGGAGAGGCGTCTGTAAGGATTCATAATGGGTGCTAAGCAAGCGGGGTCCTTTGGCCGGAGTTAAAAGCGTAAATAAGGTGTGGATACGTCCGGTATCCGTTTCCGGAAAGTGTAAAATCTCAGCCCCGCGTGGCGCAAATTCCAAAGCCCCATTATCAAAATCTTCCGTGTCATCGGCAGAAATAAAAATGGAATTCTTATTATTATTTAAGTATGTTTGGCAAATAAAATAAGCTTTCGCGGCACCGCCCGGCAGCCCGAAATAGCGGGGGAAAGAAACTTTTTGTTGATTTTTCATACCCGTACCGCCGTACTAGAAGCTTTGCGGTTCTGTGCCGGAAATAAAAGCTTCTAAGAATTTGTTCTTTTCGGAAGGGGTGGCAAGTTTGCCGGTGTTGGGATTGACGTAGGCGAAAGAAATTCCTTCCGGTACGGCAAAATCTTCGTTCGGTTCATCTTTTAAAATTTCTTCCATGATTTCCGTCCACCATTTGGCGGTTGTGCTTCCGGTGAAGCGGGCGCCTTGTTCGTGGGAAGTATCGTCGTCATATCCCATCCAGGCAGCAGCGGAGGTGCGGGGAGTCATCCCCACAAACCACATATCCCGGTGACTTTGTGTTGTCCCGGTTTTCCCGGCGATCGAACGGCCTAATCGAGCTGCGGCTGTACCGCTTCCGCGTTGTACCACGCCTTTCATGATATTTACCAACAGGTAAGAATCTTGCGGAGAAAATGCTGCTTGTTCGATGGGGATATGTTGTTCCAAAATACGACCGTTGGCATCTTCCACTCGTTCGATAAAATAGTTATCGGTATGGATGCCACCGTTGGCAAAAGTCGTCAGCGCCGCTAAATGTTCGTCCATTTGTACAACGCTTACCCCCAGCGCCAAAGCAGGTACGCGCGGTAAATTGGCGGTAATACCGGCCTTGCGGGCTACTTGTATTACATTGGAGATGCCCACCGCATCAATTAAATTAACAGCTACTAAATTTTTAGATTTTTCCAAACCTTTACGCAGCGTAATCCACCCTTCCGCCTTTCCACCATAATTTTGAGGAACCCATACATTGAAATCTTTACTGGAAATAAACGATTGCTTTGCCAAGTCCAACGAGTATAAGTCCGCATTTTCATCAAAGGCATGCCAATTTTTCCCGTCGTAGTAAAACATGGTGGGCAAATCTTTTACCAATGTGGCCGGTGTGTATTTTTTCTGCAGAGCGGCCATCCACACGTAGGGTTTAAAAGAAGACCCCGGCTGGCGTTTGGCTTGTGTAGCGCGGTTGAATTTGCTTTCGTCATACTCTCTTCCACCGACCATCACGCGCACCGCCCCGGTTTTTACATCGCGCGCCATAAAGGCCCCTTGTAGTTTTGGATATTCAGCCCCCGGATCCCGCGGTGTCATTTCTTCTTCATCGGGCTGAACAAGTTCGGCTTCTGCATCGTTCGGATCTATTTCAATACCCAACCCTTTGGCTACTTGTTCATCAAATTGGGCAAGCCATTTGTTCATGGTTTTTTCAGCAAAAGCTTGTTGTTTTATATCAATAGTAGTATAGATATTTAATCCAGCTTTCCACAGAACATCCATCCCGTATTTGGGTTCCAAAATGCGGCGAATATGCTCAATGAAATAACGCCCCGGTTTGTTTTCTTCCGCGGAGGAGGGTTTAAGTGGCATGGGCTCCTGCTTGGCTTTTTCCAGCTCTTCCTTTGAGATATAGTCCTGGTCCTGCATGACTTCCAACACCAAATTACGGCGTTGGCGGGATAAATCCGGATTGACAAAAGGATTATACCGCCCCGGAGCGGGAATAAGTCCCACCAGCAGCGCTGCCTCTCCCGTCGTTAGTTCGCCCAGGTCCTTATTAAAGTATTTCTTGGCAGCAGCTTTGACCCCGTAAGCTCCGCTACCCAGATAGATTTGGTTAAGATAAAGCTGAAGGATTTCATTTTTACTAAATTGGTGTTCAATTTGAATGGCCAAAATAACTTCGCGAATTTTGCGGATTAATTTTTTTTCTTGGGTTAAAAACACCCCGCGGGAAAGTTGTTGCGTGAGGGTAGAAGCCCCTTGTTTAGCATGCCCGGTAATCAAGTCGTTCAGTAACGCGCGGAAGATGCCGCGTATGGAAAATCCGGGATGCTGGAAAAAATTACGATCTTCCATAGCCACCACGGCATTTTGTAAATCAACAGGAATGTCTTCTAACGGAACAACGGCTCTTTTTTCAATGGAAAATTCATGAATTAATTCATTGTTTCGGTCAAATACTTTTGTGGTAAGTGCGGGCGTATATTCTTCCATTTCATAAACAGGCGGAAGCCCGGAAAAGATATAACGCATAAAAACGGCTGCGGCAATAATTCCAACCAGTAATACCGCCAACGCCGTAATGATGACCGTTTTCTTAAGAAATTTTCTCATACACAATCATTATATCAAATTCTCGTACGTGCGCGTTGCCGATATCTTAACTGTCGCATTTTTCTAATACAAAAAGAGTAAAACTATAGTACAATAAGAATAGATGTTTCTTAATATCGGATGACTATGATCTTGCAACAGGATGACACTTCTCGGATTGACACCGGATCTCTATGGCAGGCGCTTGAGGAAGAACAGCGTTTCTGCTTTGTGGCGTATGTACAAGCGGGCGGAGTGAAGGAAATTGTATTGGATCGCTTGCCGTCATATGTCAGTAAACGAATTTTTACGGGAATACATACGAAAAAAATAAAAAAAGCGTTGGAAGGGAAATGCCTTCAATACGAATGGAGCGATGCCACGGGGCCTTCTTTTTATCAAACCTCTTTAGTTCCGCTCCCGGCCGAAAACAAACAAGATAAACCGCTTGTGTTGATGACGGTGCAAGATATTTCTTCTTGGCCGGGGCAATTGAATTCTGCTCCCGCTTACTCCTTGCGCGAAACCGGTCCCCGCCGTACGATGTCGCAATTGTTACTTGCGGCACGTGAAAAGGAAAAAAAAGAAATTTCCAAGGCGTTGCACGATGAAATTGGTTCTGCTGCCGTTATTTTAACCTCTTTGGTCAGTGTAATAAAAATGCATGTACAAAAGGGGGAGAAAGCCAAATCCTTAAAAAGGTTACAGGAAGTGGACCAACAAATCAAAACCACTATCGGACGATTGAAAAGCATTGTGGTATCCTTGCGACCGCCAAGCTTGGAGCAGGATGGGGCATTGTGTGGTTCGATTCGGGAATTAACCGAAAATTGTTACCATTATTTTCATCTTCCTTTCAACTTTAAATGTGATTCTACGATTAGTGAAGTGGGTATAACAGATAATGTGAAAATTATGTTGTACCGTGTTGTACAAGAAGCATTAAACAATATCGTGAAACATGCGCAGGCACACCAAGTTTGTGTTTCTCTGCAACGGAAAGGAAACACGCTTTATTTATCGATAATTGACGATGGAGTAGGTTTTTCGGTTGAGGCCCAAAAATCAATCCAGCATATCGGCCTTTTGGCCATGCGGGACAGTGTACGTTTTTTGGATGGAACAATCTCCATTAAGAGCACCAAAGGAAAGGGGGCCTTTATTAAAGTGAAATGTCCTTGTGCAATTTATGAAGGGGGAAATTGAATGATAAAAAAAATTGTATTAGCGGATGACCACGCCATTGTACGACAAGGGGTTCGTGCGATTTTGGAAAATATCGGCACAGATATGAAAATAGTGGCTGAACTTTCCAATGGGAAGGAATTAATTGCCTACGCGGCTAAACACAAAGATATAGACATATATATTGTGGATATTGCGATGCCATTGCTAAACGGGATAGAGGCCGTGGCACACATTACAAAAAACAATCCGCAAGCCAATATAATTATGTTGAGCATGTATGATGACAGAGTATCTGTTGAAAAATCACTAAAAGCGGGGGCAAAAGGATTTATTGTGAAGATTGCGGCCGCAGATGAGCTTTTAGATGCAATTGCCGAAGTAATAGAAGGGCGTTTTTACCTCTCCAAGAGCGTTTCTAAATATATTGTACAGGGCTTTTTGGACAGATCAGCTCCGCGTAAGCGCGGTTCGTCTGGGTTGACCCATAAAGAACGAGAAGTGTTACAACTCATTGCGGAAGGGCATAGCAGTAAGCAGATTGCCAAAGATTTGAATTTGTCATTAAATACGGTTCACGTACACCGTAACAACATCATGAAAAAACTGGGAATTCATAAACAAGCGGAATTAGTACGTTATGCCCTGAAAGAAGGAATTGCCCAATTATAAGGAGTTACCATGCGTATCATTGCAGGAACAGCTCGCGGACGACGTATTTTTTCGGTCTCTAAAAATTTACCGGTCAAACCGATTTCGGACCGAATGAAACAATCTCTTTTTGATATTTTGCGCCCTCGTGTTCCGGGAGCGAAAATGTTGGATTTGTTTGCCGGCACGGGGAGTGTATCGTTGGAGGCCCTTTCGCGCGGGGCCTTAAAAGCCGTGATGGTAGACAGAGAACCCGCGTGTATTAAAAACATTCACCGCAATTTGGCGCACTTGGGTTTTGAGGACCGCGCCCGCGTGCTGAAAGGAGATATATTAAAACCGTTAGATTGGTTGTTGGCTTACAGCGATAATGATGGTTATGATATTATTTTTATGGGGCCGCCTTATCGTGACAGTAATAACAAAATGTTGTCCTTTTCCCAACCTTCTTTGAAGAACGTGGCGGATGCTCGCTTGTTGGCTCCAAAAGGGATTGTAGTAATTCAGACCCACAAAACGGAACAGTTTGATATTCCCGCTTCTTTAGAGGTATTTCGTACCGAAAAATACGGGGATACACTGGTGCGCTTTTTACGTGCTTCACAATCGGAGAAATAATATGCAGCCCGAGCATAACGTTTACGAATTAAATTATTCGAAGATTAAAACCTATTTAGAGTGTCCCGTTTTATACAAATATAAGTACATCGAGGGAAAACGGGAAGGGTTAGTGCCGGCTTCTTCATTAGGGGTTTCTCTCCACCGCACGTTAGAAGAATACCACCGCAATAGTAATGATCCTTCGGAGTTGCTTTCCTATTATGACGATTGTTGGTTAGGGGCCGGTTATGCGAGCGCAGGCGAACAGATGGAATGGTATTTAAAAGGAAAAAAGATGTTGGAAATCTACGCGCAGAGCGAATATGAACGCAAGACAACTGTCGATTCTACGGAGCGGGAGTTTATTTTTCAAGAAGGGCCATGGACGTTTCGTGGAAAAATAGACCGCACGGACAAATGGCCGGATGGATCCTGGGAAGTTATCGATTATAAAACAGGAACGGATGTCGATTTATCCATCCCGGTAACGGAGTCCTTGCAATTAGGCATTTATGCCATCGGCGCCCGGCGTGCCTGGAATATGAAAAACGGTCGGGCTAGCTATTATTTTACCGCTTTTAACACGAAACAAAGCACGCCTTTCGAATCTTTTGATGAAGAAAAAATCTTATCTACATTTATTGAAGTCGGTAAAAAAATAGAAGTCAATGATTTCGAACCCAATCACAGCCATTGTTCGCTTTGTTTGTTCCGGGATCGTTGTCCTTGCGCTTGTCTGCCCGAAGAGAAATAAAGCGGTCGGCTATTTCCAGAAGTAAAAAAGAATAATAATCGCGCCTAAAATCCAACGGTAAAATACAAAAATATCAAACGTGTGGGTTTTGATGTATTTCATCAACCATCCAATTACTAATAAAGCCCCGATAAACGCGCTGAAAAACCCGCAGAAAAGAGCCGTGTTGAAATCTCCGGCTGAAAGTTTTGTGGCTTCCAAAAGGGCCGCCCCGGCGATGATGGGGGTAGAAAGAAGGAAGGAAATACGGGCACTTGCCGGACGAGATAGCCCCAGAAGCAGTGCGGCGGTAATGGTGATTCCGCTGCGGGAAACGCCGGGCATAATGGCTAACATTTGGGCACATCCAATCAGCATAATCGTTTGAAAGGAGACAGTATTTCCTTTGTCTTGTTTAGCGTGATGATCGGCCCAAAACAAAACAACGGCAAAAATGATAAGGCAAGCTGCAATCATCAACGGGTTTCTAAATGTATGTTCCGCCCAATCGTTTAGCAGTAACCCCGCGAGCGCCGCAGGGAAAGTAGCGGCTGCCAGATACCACAACATGCGTCCGTTATCGGAAGTAGGATGTGTCAACCCTTCCTTGAGGAGTATGGCCCAATCTTTGGCGAAATAAAGAAGTACGGCTAGCAAGGTAGCGGCATGCAACATTACATCAAAGGCAAGTCCTTGGTAAATTTGCCCGCGGAAATAGGGAACCAAAACTAAATGTGCAGAACTGGAAATGGGTAAAAATTCTCCCAGAGCTTGTACCAATCCGAGTAAAACCGCATCAAATATAGTCATAATTATTCTCCGAAATAAACAAACTTTGGTTGCGTTACATTATCCATATTAATAATCATAAACGAGCCGGGGGCAAACGGGTATATCTGCCGGATTAATCTGTGAGCCATATAGGTGATATTCGGGTTGTGTCCTACGGCAAGTATCGTGTCATACGAATTAAATTGTTTAATTAAAAAATGGCAAATTTCTTCTTCCATAGCATAGCCGTTAAGAATAGATTCTATTTGTATGGGTGCGCTTAGCGTATCTGCCAGTAGCTTGGCAGTTTCAAGGGCCCGTTCCAACGGACTGGTTAAAATGATTTGCGGGTGGACGTTGTGCGTTTGGAGGGATTGTGCCGTTTGACGTGCTTTTTCCTGTCCGCGTGCGGAAAGAGGACGCAAGCGATCGAAAGAAACTTTTGCCTCCGCGCATGAAAGTGCATGGGCATGACGCACTAAAATCAATTTTTTCATATGCAATATAGTTTGATTCGTTGCTACTAAAATGTAATAATAACCTTGGTATTCTTTATTTTACTATTTATGGGTTCATATATGCAGTTGTTTTACGGCCATTATCCTTCCCTGGAAAGTCAATTTTTGAAGCAGATTGCACAACAACGTAACCATCCGTTGGACAAGTGTTTGGTAGTGTGTGCTTCTTCATGGATGGCGCAAGAATTAAAAAAACGTTTGGCCCAACAAGATGGGATTTTTGCCAATATCCATTTTATCACAACGGGAGGATTAATCGGCCGATTGGATAGTGAGGCCGGTGTAGACGAACGCCCTCTTTTCCCGCAAGATCATTTACGTGATTTTTTAATCAAAGAAATTCTAACAGAGCCCGGGCTGGACCGTTATCCCGTTTCGGATGGGTTTGTGCTGGCCGTTAAAAGTTCTCTGCGCGATATGGCAGATAGTTTGGTGGACCCGGACATATTTGAAGAACAGGTCCATTCGCTGCCGGATACAATTTTGGAGCAAGAAGGAGACCGGCTTTTGTGGCTAATTCGCGTATATCGCCGATATGTTGAACGGGAACAACACATAGACGGGTATCGCTCCTACCAACAAGCTTTTGAAAGAGCGTTGGAACAGGTAGAAAAATCAGCATATTTAAAAACGTTTCAATCTATCTTTTGGTACGGGTTTTATGAATTATCCGGGCGGCAGTTAGAATTATTTAACCAATTAAAAATATCCTATCCGATAACCGTTTTTGCCGCTTATCAAAAACATCCGGCTTATCAATTCGCTAAAAAATTTTTTGAAAATAATTGGCTTGGCAGTTCAGGTGCTCAAGCGTTGCCGGAGGAATTTTCAATTGCTTTGAAAGAAAGCGCCCCTTGCTTATTTTCATCGGGGAAAAGCGCTTCTTGCGAGGGAGTCAAAATTGTGCAGGCAGCGGATGCCGCGGGAGAGATTTTTTATACAGCCAAAGAAATTTTACGTTTAACCCAAATACACGGTTACCATTTTGAAGATATTGCCGTTATTGCACGGACAACATCCCCATACCAAGATGAATTGAGACGATCTTTTGCGGAGAACAAAATACCCTTAAATGCCTCTTTTTCCTATCCGCTTACGCATTATGCATTGGGAAATTTTTGTATAGGGTTGTTTGGCCTGCTTGCTAACGGATTTGAGCGCAATACTGTACTTAAAATTGTTACTTCCCCTTATTTTAAACATTCTGCCAAAAGTTCGTGGGGGCCGTTGATTCGTCGCAGTTTGGTAAACCGAGATTTGTCCCAGTGGGAAAATTTATTGCCGCAAACCAAAAACTATGATCCTTCTCTTTTGGCTTGGATCCGTCAAGTTCATAATCGGTTGGAAACGCTGTCTTCCTCCGCCGGATGGAAGAAAAATACCGCTTTGGCTTTGGATCTGTTGCGCGAATGTGTGGATGAAAGTTCTTTACGGGGGAAGGAACAAGAGATTTTTGAAGCAATTTGTCACGCGATTGAAAAAATACAAGTGTATGACACCATTCGCAAGCAATGCCGGGCGGGAGAGTTCTTACGGGAAATTATAGCGGCGCTTTCTGCTTTGTTTTTTAACGAGACGGAAAATATTGCGGGGGGTGTAACATTTACCGATGCATTACGCGTGAGAGGATTGCAGTTTAAGGCGGTATTTGTGTTGGGGCTTAACGATCAATCTTTTCCGTTGGTAACGCCGGAGGATCCCGTACTGCGTGACTATTACCGTTATCTGTTACGGGATGTGCTGGGGTATTGGATTAATCAGAGTTTAGAGCGTGGGGATGAGGAAAAATTATTATTCTATATTTCTCTTACAGCTGCCACTGAAAAATTATATGTCACTTATACGCGTTATAAAGCGGACGGGAAAGAAGCGATTCCTTCCCTTTATTTGGCCGAATTGGCACGCGCCTGCCAGATAGATTTACAACAAATCACGCGCCTGAGCGGTTCCTTGGCGGAGCGGTTGAACGAAACACAAGCGGTTTTACTGACACCGAAGGAAGTGTCTTATATGTGTATATTTAATTCGAATCAACCGCAACAATCTTTGGCGCAGGCGGGGTTGTTATCTGCGCAACAGGAAAATTCTTTAACGGTTGCACAAAGTTTACGTAAGTGGGGGGAGTTGAACTCTTTTGACGGAATCATTGAAAGTGGTGCGCAATTATTTGAAGAACAAAATAAAAAAGGATTTTCTCCTTCCGCGTTACAGGAATTAGCGTCCTGTCCGTTAAAATATTTTTTTGATAAAGGTTTGCAATTGACAGAAGAGGAAGATTTGCTAAGCCGTCAAACACTCTCCGCCGATCGGAAAGGGAGTGCCTATCATGAGGTGTTGCATGAATTTTACCACACCCTTTATCAAAAACATTTAACTCATGATTTATTTGACGAAGGCGCCGCCGATTATCTTGCGCAAGCTCTTGAAAAACATTATACCTCTCATTCTTACCGTGCTTTAGGGATTTATCCTGTGGTATGGGAGATGATTTTGGAAAATATGCGGCAAAAGTTGACCGCTTTTGTGCAAGAAGATTTAAAGCAATTAGGGACGTTTACTCCCAGTCGTTTTGAGCAACCGGTTTCGTTACCGCCTACCCAGGAATTGCCGTTGCGTTTGCACGGAATTATCGACCGTATAGATTTGGATGATGCAAACAAACAGTTCTTTATCGTGGATTATAAATCTTCCCGCAAAGGAACGAAAGATTTGATTGCAGATTTTTTCCATTTCCTTATTTTTCAACCATTTATATATGTTTTCATCAGTTTACACCTAAAAGAATTGGGCGAATTTTCTTCGGCGGGTTCGTGTTTGCTTTCCATTCAACCTAAGTATGATAAACGTACGCTGGATGTAACAAGTTTCGAAGCATTGCGCCCACGGGCTTGTCGGTTTTTATTGCAAATTACCGATCAAATTAAAACAGGAACTTTCTTTATTTGTCCGTCGGAATTATGCCAGTTTTGTGCGTATAGTTCTTTTTGTCGCAGGGATAATTTTGCTTCGCTGATGCGTGCGCGCAAGAGCCGAGCAAGTTGTTTATTGGAGGAGGCCCGTCAATGATACAAGAAGACCGCAACGCATTGCAAACCTCACTAGGAATAAATGTTGTGGTGGAAGCCGGCGCTGGTACCGGAAAGACCACTTTGCTGATTGACCGACTGTGTTTATGCGTTTTGGCACAAGATACACCGGTGGAAAAACTAGTGGCGCTCACTTTTACCGAAAAAGCAGCCGCCGAAATGAAAACCCGTTTTATTTTTAAATTACAACAAATTGTACAAGCGGTGCGTAATGCAACGCAAGACCGCACGCTAAGCTTGCTTCGTTCTTATTTTAACGTAAAAGAAGAAGATATCGTTGCACGTGCGGAAAAGGCACTGGCCCGTTTGGATAGAGCCAGCATCGGTACCATTCATGGATTCTGTGCGGAAATTTTAAAAACATTTCCACTGGAAGCGGCTCTTGCCCCGAATGTGCAAATTGATGAAGGAACGCAAGGAAAAAATCTATTTGAAACGCGTTGGAATCGGTTTTTAGATGAAGAATTGGGGGTAAACGCTACACGGAAAGAACAATGGAAAACCGTGTTGGCGGATATTTCATTAGAGGAATTAAAAGCATTTGCCCGTGAATTATGTAGCGGAAAAATTGAAAATTATGACTACTATGAACATGTCAACTTGCTGCTAAATGCCTGTCGGGAAAAACAACAACGGGCGGAGGAATTGGCTCAAACATTCTTGAAGGAAGGGGGCAAACCGCGCGCGATTGAAAAAGCCCTGTTGTGGGCATCTTCTTCTTTGCAACGTGTCGGTCTCTTTTTGCAGAAAAAAGAAGTTCCTCCTGAAGAAAATCCTGTTCCTATTTCCAAACCTACTCGGCCAAAAGAATGGGAAGAAGAATTGTTTGAGGAAGCGCTTGCTATTTATCAATTTGCCCAAAAAATTACACCGGAAAAACAAAAAGTTTTTTTACTGGCTTATCAGTTGGTTTTACCCGTTTGTAAGGAAGTTCGGCAAGATTATCGGGAAGCGGGATTGGTTAGCTTTGACGACTTGATTATAAAAACACGCAATTTGCTACGTGAAAATTTATATGTACGACGACTGTTAAAAGAAAAATTTGATGTAATTTTTGTGGATGAGTTTCAGGATACCGACCCCGTACAAGGGGAATTGTTACTGTTTTTAGCCGAGGAAAAACCGTGTGCGGCAACTCGCTGGCAGGAAGTACGTTTGTTGCCCGGGAAGTTGTTTATTGTGGGGGACCCCAAACAATCCATTTACCGTTTTCGCGGGGCAGATATTACCGCGTATGAATTATTTACAGAACTGATTTTACGTCAAGGCGGAAAAAAATTCTTTTTGCAAAAGAATTTCCGTAGTACGCTGGAAATCATCGAAACAGCCAATAGTATTTGTTCGCGCGCAATGGTGCAGCAGAGTTCTTTTCAACCTGCGTATGTTCCCATTTTTACGGACAAAGAACAGCGTACCCAAAGTGTGCAGTGGCTGTTTGTTAACGGGGATACGAAATTGTCCGCGGATGATTTCAGACATAATCAAGCGCATTATATTGCCCAGTGGATTGCGGAGAATGTGGGGGTTCGGACACTTTCCAACGGGCAAAAATTAAAGTACAAAGATATTGCCCTTTTGTTGCGTGCTTCGACACAAACATCTTTTTTCACGGAAGCTTTCCAGCGTCGGGGTATTCCGTTTAATGTAGAAGTAGACAAGGATTTCTTCCGCAAACAGGAAATCAACGATTTTCTTAATTTTTTGCAGGCGGTTTCAGACCCTTCCAATAAAATTGCCTTTGCGGGTGTTTTGCGTAGCCCTTTGGTAGGTATGAGTGATGAAGAACTGTACCAATTTGTTAATAACGAAGGATGGAGTGCTTGTGTCACTTCGCAAAATCCGAAGGTGCGTTATGGGTATGAGTTGGTTGAAAAATTTAGAAATGTGGCGGGGCGTATTTCGGCAAAAGAACTTGTACGGCGCGTTTTGGAAGAAACATTTTTGCCGCAAGTGTGTGCGGCTGCATACGACGGGCCCCGCAGTGTATCCTATTTGCAACAGCTTGCCGTGCTGATAGAAACTTATCATACACAAGAAACTTTGGACGCGGCTACCTTTTTTGCCCAGTTGCAGCAAGAAATACAAGAAAATCCCGAGTTGCTTACGGTATCCTCGTTGGCGGAAACAACGGATGCCGTATCTGTTCTTACCGTGCATAAGTCGAAAGGATTGGAATTCCCGGTTGTTATTTTGGCCGATTTGACCCGCCAAGATTCTTCGTCGGTTGCGCAACCTCCCACGCACATTTTTTCCTGGCAATATAACATGCATGGGTTGCGCGTTGGAAAAATATGCGATGCAAATTTGGCTTTTTTGGAAGAAGAACAAAAAAGACATAGCCGTTGTGAGGAAATCCGCATCCTTTATGTTGCTTTGACGCGGGCCAAAGAAATGCTCCTTTTGGTGGGGGATGCCCGCTTGCATGCACAAAAGAATGCCGCACCGTTTGCGCAAGCCGGTTTGTTCCCATCGGAAGAGAAGGATGTTTCTTTTGTAATGGATGAAGATTTGAAAATTCCTATTACATCCGTAAAAGGAATGGAGCCGGATTTGTTTAAATATCGTCAGTTGGTGTGGCCCCAAAAAGGATTTGAAGCCGAAATTCTCCGGCAATGGAAAGAAGCTTTTACAAAGCGAGAAAAACATTATGCTGCACTCAGTGAGCAAAAAGTGTTGGCGCCCAGTCAGTTGGAAAATTGGGAAGAAAAAACACTCCAACAAACCAAAGGAGCCGAGTTGGGAACAATCTGCCACAGGGCATTAGAGTTGTTGTTGAGTCAAAAAGAACTGGGGATAACTGAGGCCGTAACCCTGGCCGCGCAGCAAGAAGGAGCCGTTTCCCGTATCGGGCAAGTAGAAGAGCTTTTGCTCCCGTTTATACAAAGTCCAATTTTTAAAGAAATACAGTCGTGTAAGATGTTGGCTTGCGAGTTGCCTTTTTCCTGTCTAACGAAAGACGGGGATGTTTTTTCCGGACTGATTGATGTGTTGGTAGAGAGGCCGGACGGTTCTTTGTGGGTGCTGGATTATAAAACGGATCAAGTATCCTCTGGCGAGGAGAAAAAACTCTTGCAAGAAAAATATGAAGCCCAGCTTCGTACATATCAAAATGCGGTAGAAAAACTGTTCCCCGGACGTAAAGTGACAACGTCTGCCGTCTTCGTGCGTACGTTTGCTGCGATAGAACTATAAAAGCTACAATATACAAAAAGGAGTATATATGTTTGATAAACTTGGACAATTGAAAGATTTGTGGAAGCTTAAAAGCCAAATGGAAGATATCAAAAAACGTTTGGACAATATGGTCATAAAAGTAGAAAGCCCTAAACATTTAGTGGAAGTGACCATTTCCGGCGCCCAGGAAGTAAAAGAAGTGCGCGTAGACCCTCTGGCTCACAACTATAATGGAGCAGATTTGGCAGAGGAAATAAAAGCTGTCTTTAACAAAGCTGTGCGGGACAGCCAAGCGATGGCCGCACAAGCCATGGGGAATTTTGGGTTGCCGCAATAAACAGTTTTCTCTTTAAGAATACCCTGCTTTTTTAAAGGAAGCGAGGATATTTTGTTCCTACGGAGTAAAATGCGTTATCATCCTTTGTCAAAGACAACGATTGAGATTTCGGTTATAGGTCTGGGAACATGGCCGTTTTCCGTGGGTTACGACTGGGGTAATTCTCATTTGCCGGACGTCCCTTCTATTTTGTCGGTTGCGCAAGAAAACGGTATTAATTTTATTGACACGGCCCCTGTTTACGAAGGGAGTGAAGAGGCCTTGGGGCATGCTTTAGCAGGGCGTCGTGACCGGTTTGTGTTGGCCAGTAAGTGCGGCCTTTGCAAAGACGGCTCATGGCCGGTACATGATTTGCGGCCCATTTCTATTTTGACGCAGTTGGAAAATTCGCTACGTCAATTAAAAACCGATTATATCGATTTGTATCAACTTCATTATCCGGATCCTTCTGTCGAGTTGGAAGAAGCCCTGGCTGTATTGCAACGAGCCAAAGAGCAAGGGAAAATTCGGGCCTTGGGAATATGTAATGTTAATGCGCAACAAGTGGAACAATGTATGCATTCTATTTCCAGTGTGCAGAATGAATATTCGTTACTGCATCCGCAAGCAGGTGAAAATGTTTTTCAAATATGTGAGGAAGAAAAAATTTCTTTGCTGGGATATGGAACGCTTTGCGGCGGAATTTTAAGCGGAAAATATAAAAAAGAGCCCAATTTCCGCCGAGCAGATGCCCGTAATTATTTTTATAGATGTTATCGTCAACAATCTTTTGAAAAAGCACAGAAAACGGTTAAACGGGTGTTACAAGTGGCTTATCAAAAGAAAACCAGTCCGTGCGCGGTGGCTGTTGCCTGGGCGCTGTCACATTCACAACTTACCAGCGCGTTAGTAGGGGCAAAAACAACATCCCAAGTGTTTGAAAATGCTGCAGGTGGAGATTTACATCTATCGTCGGAAGAACTATCCTATTTGGAACAACCTTATGGATGAAATCGAAAACTATCTTTTATCTCTTATGCCGAAATTAGGCCCCAATAAATTGCGGGAGTTGGTTCGGTTGATGTATGAAATTCAAAAGCGGGACCAAAGTGCCCTGGAAGTAATTTTGCCGTTTGAAAAAAATATTTCATTTGAAAAAGCAAAAAAACAATTGCTCCAAAAACGCTATCCCGTGAATTTTAAAACAGCCCCCAAAGATCGTTTTTACCTACCTAAGTTGGAGCTGGATCCCTCTTTGCAAGCACAACTTACACCGAGGGAATTTTATCCGAAAACTATTTATGTCGAAGATTCTGTGGCCGACTCTGAATTGGCAGATCGAGTGCGCCGGAAATTTCCGCAAGCGCAATTTAAAGAGTGGGACGGAAAAACACAGGTAGGCGAAGTGAATTTTTCCCGGCGGTTAGAAACATTGGTCGTTCATCGGGAAAAATATGATTTTTTGAAACCTTGTCCTTGTTCGTGCGGTTCGGCGGGGTGTGGATACAACCTTATGAATCTTGGGTTCGGGTGCCGTTTTGAGTGCGAATATTGCTTTTTGCAGCAATATCAAAATTTACATGCAGTTTTACTACCGGCCAATGTGGAAGAATTTCTTTCCAAAGTAGACAAAGTGCATTTTAACAAAGGCCTGTTTGACCGTCCGCGCATTGGCAGCGGGGAATTTACCGATTCCTTGGTGTTTGATGATTTGACACAGTACAGCCGCCAAATTGTTCCTTTTTTCCGTTCACGACCGCATTTACAATTCGAATTCAAAACAAAAAGTACAAATATCGGCAATTTGCTAAAAATGGACGGATGTGAAAATGTGGTGGTATCTTGGTCTGTTAATGCCGCTCCTGTTGTGGAGAAAGTGGAACATTTTTCAGCTTCGTTATCAGAACGTTTTAAAGCCGCTCGGGCCGTGGCTTTGGCCGGATATCGCTTGGGATTCCATTTTGACCCGGTTATTATTTATGAAGGGTACCAACAAGATTATGCACGTACGGTGGAGCAAATGGCGCAAGAATTACCGCACGATAAAATTGCATGGATAAGTGTAGGTACACTGCGTTTCAGCCGGGAGTTGAAAAAAAATATCGAAAATCGTTTCCCGCAAAATACGATTTTAGATGGAGAGTTTTTATTGGATTTTGACGGGAAAATGCGCTACAGCGACTCGCAACGGTTGGAAGCATATCGCTTTTTGGTGCCGTTGTTGCGTGCGACTTTCCCAAAAGCGTGTGTCTACTTATGTATGGAAGACCCCGCAGTTGTCCACCTGATGTCTTAATTTACAAATCAGTGATCTTTTAGAAAAAAATTCCCCGCCGTTGGCGGGGAATTAAGATTTTATAATATGCGTTTGATTTGTTGTTCAAACTCTTCTTCAAAATTGGGATTATAACCTTCCCACATTTTGACGGCGCGGTGTTTTTTATCAAAGAGAATGGAGTGAGGAACCCCATCAACCCCCAAATCTTCTGCAAATTCACTCGCATCAAATAGGGCTTTTACTTTTAATTCATGTTCTTTGAGCACTTCCTTTACCGGATCAGATGTTTCGTCCATAAATGCTCCTACAATTTCTACCTGGTCTCCGTATTGCGCAGCAATGGCATTAATTGCCGGCATCGTGCGTTTGCACCACGGGCACCAAGACCCCATGAAAACTACCAATACCGGTTTTCCCTCGTAATTATCTGCAACCCACATTTCTTCTTGCCCTACGAGAGGTAAACGTATGTCACCTAAAGTGATTGCTTTGGGTAACGGAGGTAAACAAGCTGCTACGCCAATAACAGCGGCCAACAGTAAAACCAATTTTTTCATAGTGACTCCTTGTACATTAATAAAATTGCCCGAATCGCTTCGTATATGATAGAATACAAAAGATGGGAAAAATAATCAATGCTTTTATTCAGTTTTTAGGCGAGCGGATAGATTTTATGATTATGCCGCGTCGTCGTGGTTCTAAAAAATTTAAAGTGCGTGTATGGACATTGATTATTATCGTAGTGGTGTGGTTGATCATTACGTTGGGTGGACTCTCTTTTTTTATCCGCGGTTATGATTATCACATCGTTAAGGCAGACAATCAATTGATGCGCGTGAAAATGCGCTTAATTGCGTCCGAATTGGAGCGCGGCAGAAAATTTTTGGATTTGACCCGTACTACAGATACGCAGATGCGTCAAATGTTGGGCATGCCCGGTGGTAAGTTTATCAACTTGCCCAAAGGGTGGGAAGAACAACGTGACAAAGAAGAAGCGCGTTATCAGGCCATGCTAAATGGGGATTTGACGGAGCTGGACGAAAACGAGTTTAACCATTATATCGACGCGATTGAGGAAAGTGCCAAAACCCGGTTGGCCAGTTATCAAGAAATTGCATGGTACTATGCCAATCGACGTGAAAATTTAAACTCTACCCCATCTATCCGTCCATCCAGCGCTCCGATCAGTTCAGGGTTTGGGTATCGGTTAGATCCGTTTGGGCATCGTTCTTCCAAGCGGCACAACGGGATTGATTTTGCGGGAAAACCGGACAGCCCTATTGTTGTGACAGCGGATGGAGTGGTACGGCATGCGGGTTGGGTGCCGAGTTTCGGACAAACAATTCTGGTTGATCACGGATTTGGTTATTCCACTTTGTATGCCCATACAACGGGGATTCAGGTAAAAGCAGGGGATGTGGTAAAGCGTGGAGATAAAATTGCCACCATGGGTTCCAGTGGTCGTTCCACGGGTACACACCTGCACTATGAAGTGTGGAAAGACGGAGAAGCCGTCAATCCGCGTAACTATTTCAAATAAGGGAGGACGTATGGGATTTTTGAAAAAAGATTCGGATTTTTCGTCGGGTGAACATTTTTCGGTAGTGAGTGCGGAGTGTTATTTTCAAGGAACGCTTAGCGTACAGGGCTCCTTGCGGGTAGATGGTACGTTGGAAGGTTCTGTAGATAATGCCCGGCATGTAATTATCGGAAAAGATGGTAAAATCGTAGGAGATGTAACGGCCGAATTAGTAGTTTGCGGCGGAAGCATCCAAGGTAATGTTTGTGCGGAACGCTTGGAAATTATGGGCAAAGCCGCAATTATAGGTGATATTCGTGCTAAAAAAATGAAAGTAGAAGAAGGCGGACGCATCGAAGGAAAATGTTCCATCGGCGAAGATAAAACCGAAGACTGATTTAAACTAAAATGAGGAGTGTTGTAGCGTATGATTTCTTTTCTGATTAAACATAAAAAAAGTATTTTGGTAATTACGTTAGCATTTTTTATCGGAAGTATTATTTACATCGGGTTAGATGCTTATAAACGTTCCAGCAATGGTTTGGTAGCGGCTATGGTGGGTTCGGAACCCATTTCTTACAGAGAATTATACCGCGCACGTGAACAACAGGCAACCTTATATCGTAACAGAGGAATCGACGTAGATGAACAAATGGTAAAAATGCTGGATCAACAGATTTTATCAGCACTTATCAGTGAGGAAATCCTCAATCAAGCGGCGCACAAAGCCGGACTGCGTGTGGCAGATTATGAAATTGCCTATGACATTAAAACGTCTCCCATGTTTGCACCGAACGGCACGTTTGATAAAGATATGTATGCACGGTTGTTAAAAAACCAAGTACAGATGACCCCCGGAGAATTTGAAGAACAGATCCGTCGCGGCAAATTGGCCAATCGTTTTCGTTCGGTTCTCTATTCCGTGTACAAGTTAACCCCGGCCGAAATGCAATATTCGTATGCGGTAGAACACGGAAACGCCAAGAATTTTGAAGCCGACAAAACAGATTTCGCGGCTCAATTAATGGATACAAAAATGGCAACCGCCCAACAAGGGTTCTTTGATGAATTTAATAAAGACGTTAAGATTAAGACATTTTTAAAGGATTAATTTGTGAAAAACGATATCTTGGTAGTAGGATCGGTTGCTTTTGACACAATTGAAAATGCCAACGGGTGTGCCAAGCGGGTTCTTGGAGGAGCGGCCAGTTATGCTTCTATTTGCGCTAGCTACTATGCACAGCCCTCAATTGTAGCCGTTGTAGGAACGGATTTTACATCGACGGATCGCGCCCCTTTTGTGAAACGAAAAATTGACCTAAGAGGATTGGAAGTCAAAAAAGGAAAAACGTTCCATTGGGGGGGGAGTTACGATAAAGATTTTAATACAGCCGTTACCAAATTTACGGATTTAAATGTATTTAAAGATTTCAAACCGGTTCTTTCGAAGGAGCAGCAAAAAGTAAAAACGGTGTTTCTTGCCAATATTGACCCGGAGTTACAACTTTCTGTTTTAAAACAAGTTAAGCATCCGCGCATTGTGGCGTGTGACACGATGAATTTTTGGATTTCTTCCAAAAAAGCCACTTTACTCAAAGTAATCAAACAAGTAGATATTTTGTTCTTAAACGAAACGGAAGCTCGCTTGCTGACAGGTATTTACAATTTGGTGGCTGCCGGGAAATGGCTGCTTTCCAAAGGAGTAAAGTACGTTATTATTAAATTAGGTTCCAACGGTTCTATGTTGGTAAGTAAAAAAGGAATCGCCCAATTGCCTCCTTATATTTTGGAACATGTGCATGATACTACGGGGGCCGGAGATACTTTTGGGGGTGGTTTTACCGGATATTTGGCCAGTTTAAAATCATGGGATAATTTAACGGCCATTAAACGCGCCATGATGATTGGTAACGTGATGGCCTCATTTACCATCGAGTCCTTCAGCGTAAAACGTTTGGCGGGACTTTCTCCAAAAGATATTAAGAAACGTTTCAAAGAATATACGGACATGTTAAAGTTTTAACAGGTTCCTTTCATTTCAAAACAAAAACCGCCTAAATGGCGGTTTTATATTTTACCGGGGAAGGGACTTGAACCCTTAAGCCCGTGCGGGCAATAGTTTTTGAGACTATCCTGTATACCAATTCCAGCACCCCGGCCTAAATCGGCTACACCTTATTATAGCAAATTTGAATTGATTTGTTGGGACTATTTATTTTAAGGCATGTTACAACTAAAAAAGGTTGTCTCTTGACGACAGTTCTTTATTTTGATACATTTTGTTAGTAGACGAAGAGGAGACCTGTATGACAAAGAAAAACGGTTTTACGTTAATAGAATTGTTGGTTGTTACACTGATTATTGCAATCTTGACTACGATTGCTTTGCCGCAGTACAAAAAATCGGTCCAAAAGGCCTATTTGGCGGAAACAAATACCCTGGTTGCTATTTTTCGTGATTCATTAGCCGCTTATAGTAATGAGTTTAATAAACTCCCAGAGAATATTAACGACTTATCGTTGCCGTTTGATATCTCTGCAGATGGAGACGAAGCTATGAAGTTCACAACGGTTTCTATGCACCCGAGCGCAATAGTCGATGTTCGCAGTAAAGAAGGAATCACATACAAAAGCCATTTCATTCAGCTTCTTCCTAAAAAAAGAACGAACATCTCCGCGGAATTTTACATTACCATGACGAAAAACGGATTCCCTATATATTTGGCTTGTAAAGGGCCGGACTGTGGTCTATTAGATAGTTTCAATTGTGAGGCAACAGTTGACGACCGTGTACGGGTATGCCGAAGTTTGTTCAATTAATTTTTGATTAAGCCCCGGTACACGGGGCTTTTTTATTCCAGGTTTAGGAAAAGGTCTGCCGTTTCTTGAATTTTGGAAAAATCGTTGGCGGAATGTTCATCCGCTATCCCGATTGTTTTAAATCCCGCTTCGTGGGCTGTTTTAAGCGCATAGAAGGCATCTTCCACTACTACGGTACGTGATTTGTCCGCTCCCAAGCGGGCGGCAGCCACTTCGTAGATAAGGGGGTTGCGTTTGCCTGTTCCCACTTCGTCACATGTAATAATAAATTCAAAATAATCCAAAATCCCTAACCGTTCTAATGCCTCGTGTGCAAAATCCGCATGGGAGGCGGTTGCAACGGCCATTTTAATTCCCTGTCTATGTAAATAATCCAACAGGAAAGGAACTTGCGCTTTGGCGGGGATATCCCGATAATAACGTTCTTTGATGGGTTGCAATGTGGCGGTAACAAGCTCTTCGGGAGGTTCGTTTAAATGATACCGTTCCTTTATAATGCGTGCGCCGTCAAGCAAAGAAAGTTCTTCCATTTCTTCCTGCAACCCCGGTTGTGGTTCAATTCCGCGGGAGCGTAAATAATTAACTGCGGAATTTTCCCATGCCCCCAAGGAATCTAATAATGTACCGTCTAGATCAAAAATAAAAGCATCCGTATACTGTTTGGAAAATAAGGTAAGCGGAGAGTTTGCCTGCGGTAATTGCGGAATCGAGATCCTTTCGGGGTAGTTAAAGTGTAAAGGCGGGGATGCAAGTATTGTATGGGGAGAAAAAATCCAAGCGGGAAGAGAAGGTCCCTTTTGTTGGATAGTGGCCCGCAATGGGGCCTGCCGTATTCCACGTATGATAGGAGGTAATAATAATTCGCGAAAGGATTGCGGCCTGCGAAGTAGTGCCTTAGATTCGCGCAAGCCATTTGGAGGGAGCCCGAATCCCAAAGTCGTTACTCCTGCTCCAACGAGCAAAAGGAGCATAATTCTTAAATATTTCATACACATATTCTATAAAATATATTCTCTTGGTATGAATAATTTGTTTGCAAGTTAAATTTGCGTTGTAAAAAAGAAACAAAGAAAATAAGTAGCTTTTTACGGCCTTTTTTGTCACAATATAATTATGCAAGAAAAACAAACAGCTATAGAGCCGGAAGTATTAGATGAAAACGGCCACATCCTGCAAGCCAATCGGCCTCCTGCGTGGAACAATCCGTATGATCATGCACGTCCTTTGGGAGATACCAGTGGTATATTTAGTGGATTTATTACGTTTTTCTTTGGATTTGTAGTTACGATTGCCGTTATTCTCTTTACGGTTTGTATTTTGGTTCCATTGGCCCTTATCGGGCGGATTGTAGGCAAACAAATACGTCCTTTCCGAGGGTAATCTTCCCGAAATACATTTAATTTGATATAATAGATATGTACTCAACCGTACCCCTTTTGGAGAGGTGGCCGAGCGGTTTAAGGCACAGTCCTGGAAAGACTGCATACGGGAAACCGTATCGAGAGTTCGAATCTCTCCCTCTCCGTATGAATTTAAAAAGCACCCGTAAGGGGTGCTTTTATTTTTGTAAAATATATATAGGTTACGCGTGAAGTCACATCACGCAATTTAAAAACCGAAGGAAGAATTATGTTGCCCAAAGCGTATGAACCGCAAGAAGTAGAAAAAAAACTCGCCGAAAAATGGCAAAATGCACATCTTTTCGCTGCTAAGACCGACAAAAATAAAAAACCTTTTGTTATCGTTATCCCTCCGCCAAACATCACCGGGGTACTACACATGGGCCACGCCCTCAATAACACGCTCCAAGACGTGCTCATCCGTTCGCACCGTATGTTTGGGGAAGAAGCCCTCTGGGTACCGGGAACGGACCACGGCGGTATTGCCACACAAAACGTTATTGAAAAGAAACTCGCCAAAGAACAACACAAATCCCGCCACGACTTGGGACGCGAAGAATTTGTAAAAACCGTTTGGGATTGGTACGACGAATGCGGCAACGCTATTTTTACCCAATTTCGCAAAATGGGTTGGGCGCTGGACTTGTCAGACATCCGTTTCACTATGGACGAAAAACGCGCGCAAGCCGTATTTGAATGTTTTAAACAATGGTGGGAGAAGGAGTATATTTACCGCGGTAAACGCCTAATCAACTGGTGTGTACGTTGTTCAACGGCTTTGTCCGACATTGAGGTAGAACACGAACAGCACGCCGGGAAACTTTGGCATTTGCGCTACAAAGGCGAAGACGGCAGCGAAGGGATTGTAATTGCCACTACC
Organism: Elusimicrobiaceae bacterium; assembly: GCA_016283355.1. GTDB lineage: Bacteria > Elusimicrobiota > Elusimicrobia > Elusimicrobiales > Elusimicrobiaceae > Avelusimicrobium. The sequence continues at coordinate 87,991 of JAEEMS010000021.1, forward strand.
CGCCCGGAAACTATTTACGCGGATGCCGCTATCGCCGTCAACCCTAAAGATGACCGTTTTAAAAATTTAGTTGGCAAGAAAGTAGTTATTCCGTTGGCTAACCGCGCAATTCCGATTATTGCCGATGAAGCTGTGGAAATGGAATTCGGTACGGGGGCCCTCAAAATCACCCCGGCGCATGATGCGACGGACTATGAGGTCGGCAAACGCCATAACCTACCCATTTTGACTGTCATTAACGACAAAGGCAAGATGATTAACTGTCCTGAAAAATACGTGGGCATGGACCGTGAAGTTTGCCGCAAGGAAACGGTAAAAGATTTGGAAGAAGCCGGACTGCTCATCAAAGAAGAAAAATACAATAATGCTGTTTCTACCTGTTACCGCTGTCACAGTGCCATTGAGCCGTTTATGAGCGAACAATGGTTTGTCAAAATGGATAAACTGGCTGCACCGGCTATCAAAGCTGCCGAAACGGGCGAACTGCAATTTCACCCGGCCAGTTGGAAAACTCCCTTTGTAAATTGGCTCAAAAACCTCCAAGATTGGTGTATTTCTCGCCAGATTTGGTGGGGGCACCGCATTCCCGTTTGGTATTGTCGCGAATGTAGCAAAAATGGGCTTACGTTTGCCAAGGATCAACAGGGCAAAGAGCAACTGACAAAAGTTTCGTTTGAGGACGGTGCTAAGCCGATAGTTTCCTTTAATAAACCGGCAGAGTGTCCGCATTGTCACGGTCATGACCTTGTGCAAGATCCGGATGTATTAGATACTTGGTTTTCTTCGTCTCTTTGGCCGATGTCTGTTTTTGGCTGGCCGGAAAAAACACCCGATATGGAATATTTTTATCCGTCTTCCACATTGGTAACCGGATATGAAATTTTGTATCTATGGGTAGCACGTATGGTGATGACCGGGCTTGATTTCACAGGGAAACTACCGTTTAAAGATGTATATTTAAACGGGATTGTGCGTGATAAATCCGGGCAAAAGATGTCTAAATCCAAAGGTAATGTTATTGATCCGTTGGATATGACGGCTAAATACGGTACGGATGCGGTACGTTTTTCGCTCCTCATGCAAGCTGTTCCCGGCAAAGATATTCCGTATTCGGAAGACAGTATTACCGGTGCTCGCAATTTCTGTAACAAACTCTACAATGCCTCGCGCTTTATCTTAATGAATATGAAAGATCTTACCGGCCCGCTTACGATGCCGAAAAAAGTGACGGAACTGGCCGACGTGTGGATTTTGGACCGCTTTGCCACCGCCATTAAAACGGCGCGGGAAGGAATTGAACATTATAACTTGGCCCTTACCGCTAATACGCTCTACCATTTCTTGTGGGACGATTTTTGCGATTGGTACATTGAACTGGCCAAACAACGATTCCAGACGGATGAGAAAGAAAAAGTAATGGCTCTTTGTGTGCATGTCTTGTATGAAACATTAAAGGCACTCCATCCGCTTATTCCGTTTGTTACGGAAGAAATTGCCGCATCGCTCAAGCCGTTTGTCGGCGTGAAAGAAGAATTTTTACTGCGAGAAAAATATCCTGTCTTCGATCCGGCTTGGCTCAATGCGGAGGCCCAAGCAAAAATGACGGTTATTCAAGGAGTAACAAAGGAAATTCGCACGATTCGTGCACAGTTTAATGTGCCGCCTACGCTCAAAATTACAACCGTTATTTCCGCTGCCAATGAGGGCGATTTAGCTGTTGTTAAAGCGTATGAAAATTACATCAAATTGATGACCAAAACCCAAACGCTTACGTTAGGAATCAATCAAGCTAAACCCAAACAAACCGCTACGGCTACGTTTGGTAATTTGACGATTTATGTTCCGCTTACCGGGCTTATTGATTTTGAAAAAGAACGCAAACGTTTGGAAAAAGAAATTACAGTTGCAAAGGCCAATATTGCTTCCCGTGAGGCACGGCTTAAACAGGAAAATTTCCTGAAGCATGCTCCGCAGGAACAAATTGATAAAACAAAAGCAGAATTGGCTGCCGCACAATTATCCTTGGCGCAAGCGCAATCTTCGTTGGAGGACTTGGCCTAATGCGCCGGATTTTAGCTATTTTCTTAGCAAGCGGGCTGTTGTGCCCGCTTGCTCTTTTTGCGCAGAATTTGGATTGGAAAACAGCTTCTTCGTATACTAAAAAACCGACGAAAGAACGTCTCCAAACCCGTTTGCAAGCGTATGTAAAACAAGACACGGATACACCGGCCAATCAAATAAAATTCTCTAAAAGTTTGGTAAAGGAGTTACGGCAGTACGGTCTTTCGGCCACGCAAGAAAAAGATGGGCTGGTTTGGGTCGAAATTCCTTCTAATGTAAAAGCTGATATCCCGGAAGTTTTGTTTGTGGCGGGAACGCAATCGTTGGCTGTAAAGGTTATTGCGCAATTGCATGAAAATTACAAAGGGGGAGAAGTTACCATTCAAGCTTCCCCGCGGGTGGCATTGGATGCATACAATGCCCCGCAGCTAACGCATGCGTACGGACATTCTTTAATCACCGCTTCCGGCAAAACAGCACTAGGAGCCGACACAAAATCTGGCGCAGCCATTGCCATGTATTTGGCCGAATTTTTGGATGCCCATTCTGCGGTTTCTCATGGACCCGTCACCTTGGCTTTTGTAACGGGGAAAGAAAGCGTGCAAACTTTAGTTGCCCGTAAAAAAGAAGTTCCTTATGTTTATGTATTGGACGGCGCTACATCCGGAGAAATCACGGATCAAACTTTTTCTACGCGCTCCTTTCGTATTACTTTTGAAGGGAATCGACGGGTTCCTTTAGGAAATGCAATGAACAGTGGTTTTGCGGACAATTTGTTAATCGCTTCGGATTTTCATTCTTTGCTTCCGCGTGCCAATCGCCCGGAGACCACCTCCGGTGTGCGTGGTTTTATCTACGTAAACCAAATAACGCACACGGGAGATAAAACGGAAATAGAAGGGGCCGTATATGCTTTTTCAAAAGAGGAAATGCAGCACTTGTCGTCGGAGGTTTCCCGTGCATTTAATACCGTGAAAGCTATGCACAATAAGGCCAAAAATTTTGTACTTACTTGGGAAGAAGGAATGCTAAACGTGCGGGAACGATTATCAGTTCCTTCGATTCTTTTAGCGGAAAAAGCAATGCAGGCAGAAGAAATTACGCCTACGCATGTAGCATCTCGTGCTCGGACGGGTAGTTCCCTTTTAGCGATGAACGGATTAGTTGCCCCCGCTTTATTCACGGGGCATTACAACGATAATACAACGCTTGAGTATGTGGATGTAGATGAAATGGAATCCTCTTTCCGTACAGCTATGCGTATTATTTCTTTGTTAACGGTTCAAGAGATGAGCAAATAACACATGAAAATTGTAATTGCTACCGAAAATCCACACAAGCTGTCGGAATTGCAACATATTTTACCTTCTGTTTTGTCCAACTCCATTGTTGTGGAATACAGCGGACTCAAAGATTTTTTGTTAACTCTCCCGCCGGAAACGGGGGATACATTGGCGGCCAATGCCATCCTTAAAGCACAATATGTGGCCAAAGAAACTGGGCTACTGGCTGTTTCGGATGATACCGGGTTGGAAGTCGATTTTTTAAAGGGAGCTCCGGGAGTATATACCGCCCGATATGCCGGTGAACATGGGCACGCGCAGGCAAACAATCAAAAATTATTGGAAGAACTCAAAAATGTTCCCCGTGCGCAACGTACGGCCCGGTTTAGAACGGTGGCTTGCTTATCCTGGCCCGATGGAAAATATCAGTTGTTTGAAGGAAGCGTGGAGGGGTATATTACCACAAGTTATCAAGGTCAAAATGGATTTGGCTATGACCCTATCTTTTTTGTAACGGAAAAAGGAAAAACATTTGCCGAGCTTTCGGAAACTGAAAAAAACGCGGTCAGTCATCGTGGCCGCGCGTTTAAACAATTGGCTACTTATTTGGAAACATCGTTGAAATAATATTTGTTTACAAGGTAAGTACCTTAAAATTCAATTACCAGCATTGCCGGGGTAATGAGGTACCACAAGTTTACGGCTGCCGCCAAACTTAAACTGGGCCCGAAGGGAATTGCATCTGAACCTTTTTTGCCTTTCCAAATCATTAAAACGAGAGCATTAATCAATCCGAAAAAAGAACCCATTACAATAGTAGTAATTACACCTTTCCATCCAATCAAGGCACCAATACCCGCCATCAATTTTACGTCGCCTCCGCCCATGGCCTCTTTGCCAAAGGCCCACGTGCCCAGCAAGGCAATGGCCAATACACCGAAAAGTCCTACCCCGGCACCCAGGAAAGAAGATAATTCTTTTTCCCACCAAAGCCCTTCAAAGTAAGGATTGGCCCAGGCAAATAACACCCCCAAAACCAATAATCCGATAGAGAACCGGTCCGGAATAATCATCAGTTGTAAATCAATGACGGATAATATAATCAGAAAATAAATAGCGGTCAGTACGACTCCGGTCCACAACGTCAGCCCATAGCGGTAGACGAATAAAACCGTTGCCAATGCGGTAAGAAGTTCTACTGCCGGATATTGAATAGATATTTTCCCTTTGCAGTGGCGGCATTTTCCGTGCAGCCATAAATAGCTTAACACCGGGATATTGTCAAACCAACGGATATGCTTACGACAGCGCGGGCAGAACGAAGCGGGCCAGGCAATCGATTTTTTACGCGGGATACGATAAATACATACATTAAAAAAACTACCGAAAACTAGCCCGAAAAGGCCGGCAAAAATCAAAGTCAACGTCTGCATACTACTCCTTTGTAAGCAATTGTTTAATTAGTGGGACATCCACGTTTTTCCGTAGCTGTCTTGGGCATCTACGTTTACAAAAAAATCACCAAATCGCGGGTCGGAGGTGTCATTCACATAACTCCAACCGCCTTCGTTGGTAAAACTCTGCTCAAAATTCCCGGTGGTTACCTTAGAGGAAGGAGGATATCCGGGGATACGGGCTTCCGGTATTTTTTCCAAATACTGCGGTACCAAACTGGATAAATCATCCGTCGGATACAATCCTTGGTGTTCCCCGTAATAGGCGGCAATGGCGTTACGTACACGAACCAATTTATGTTTCGTGCTGCCTTCTTCCGCTTTATGGACTAATGTGATGAATTTAGGAATTGTAAACCCCAGTAACACAGCAAATACGACCAACATCACCACTACTTCTGTTATCGTAAAGCCCTTCTTCATAGGTTTCCTCCTATTTTAAATTCAATGCAATATGAGCAAACACCTTTGCATCCCCCAATGTATTTTTAATGCTGCAGTATTCATTGGGTTGGTGAGCCATATCATCTAGCTTTGAGAATACGACTACCGGGTAGCCGGCATTACGTAGGAAAGCCCCTACTGTGCCACCACCCACGCCCATGGGACGCGGATTATTTTTGTAAATATCCTTAACAGCTTGTTGGGCCAATTTAACGAATGTATGTTTTTTATCTGTCGGGGCGGAGAACTCATTAATCAATTGTTCTATTTTGATTTTCACTTTATGTTGTTTCTCCACCGTTTTGCAAATTTTGCCAATTTCGGCTAATACCTGTGCATTGGTATAGCACGGCAAAACGCGGCAATCTAAGTAGAAAATATCCGTTCCCGGGATTGTGTTTACGTTCGGGACATTTGCTTCCCGTTTGGTCGGCTCGAATGTGCTGGCAGATTCCGGCGCGAATAACGGATCTTTCTTATTAAACGTGGTGTACAAACTATCAAGTTTGGTTACCAAATGGGCCGAAGCACGATGGGCATTAATCCCCGAGTGTGGCGTAGAGGAGTGCGTTTGTTTGCCGGAAACAGTAAACTTGAGCCACAACATATTCTTTTCCGCTACTTCAATCATAGTTCCTTTCGGATTTCCTCCGTCAGGTACCATGAAAATATCTTCTTTGCTGAAAAGTTTGCTGTGTTTCTTTAAAATCGGGATAATACCGAATTGGCTTCCGATTTCTTCATCCGCATTGAGTAATAATGCATAATTGCACGGCGGGCGAATGCCTAAATCCATCATGGCTTTTACTGCTAAAATACCGGAAACCAGCCCTTGTTGGTTATCTTCGGAACCCCGACCGTAGATTTTATCTCCTTTTACAACGGCTTTGAAAGGATCTGTTTTCCAAAGATTCAAATCTCCGGGAGGGACTACATCCAAGTGGGCCATTACCCAGAACGTTTTGGCTTTGTTTTTCCCGTAATATTTCGCAACGATATTGGGCCGTACACCCTCTTTGCATTTTGCGTCCTTGATATAGATAACGGATACTTCGTCAAATTTCATATTTCTTAAAACGGATAATAAATAATTTGCTTTTGCATTTTCCCCCAGGCCTCCCTGGTGCGGAGAAACAGCCGGGCAAGCAATCATATGAGTTTGCAAATCTATTACGGCATTTTTATAAGTATCAATTTTTTGAAATAATTTCTTCTGCATTTTTCCTCCCAGTCCGCTTTTTAAAGCGGGTTGGCAATATCAATAAATTCGGTTTGCACGTCAAAGCGTTTGGCCACTAGTTCTACTAAAGCCCGGACGCCCGGCTTTTCGGAGTTATAATGCCCTAAAGCGACGCAATTGATATGTCCCTCACGGCACCACTCTTGCACCGGTTCATCCAATGCTCCGGTAATATACAGGTCAAAGTGATTGGCAATAGCTTGAGGCAGCATACTGTATGCCCCGCCGCTCACAACGGCCACCGTATTAATTTTTTCCGGCCCAAACGCAAAAACGCGGGCCTTCGTTTGACAAAAAGCTTCTAAGGTTTGGACCAATTTTTCCAGCGGTTGTTGTGAAACTCGGCCGGAAAACCCTATCAAATTACCGTGATATTCCCCGAACGGTTGCGGAGTTGTAGCACCGATGGAACGCATTAAACATGCGTTGTGGCCCACTACGGGATGTTTATCCAGCGGTAAATGATACCCTGCCAATCCGATGTTTTCCTTCAGCAAGAATGCGATTCTTTCCTTAAAGGTGCCCGTAATGGGTTGTTCCTGCCCCCATAAAAGGCCGTGATGGACTACTAACAAATCCGCGCCGGCATACTGCGCCTGTTTAAAAAATTCCATGGATGCAGACACGCCAAACGCAATTTTTTTGATTTCTTCCTTCCCTTCCACCTGTAAACCGTTATGGCTGGCATCGGGGATATGGGCAATATCCAAATAAGTGTCCAAAAATTGAAGAATCTCCGTACATTTTGCCATAAAATTATGTTATCATTTTATGAGGATGAAGAGAATACTTTTTTTAATTTTATCGCTTCTTTTATTTCCGTTGGCTTCCCGGGCCCAGGAAATTCCGATAGCCCCTTATTTACCGGCTGAGCAAACCATAGCCGCGCAGACAAATGCGCCTATTACCGTTCAATTTCCTCAAGAAAATATGAAAATTGCCCGAGAAGCACAAAATATTTTTATTTTTGGACATCTTCATTTTCCCAATCCCCAAACATTGGATATTAACGGGCAGGATGTACCGTTGCATCCGAGTGGTTCTTTTTTGGCTTATGTGCCGGTAAAAATAGGCGTTTTCCCGCTGATTTTAACAGCTTCCGACGGGACAAATACGTATCAATCCGTGCGGCATATTTACGTACGCGGGAGAGACATCCGCGATTTTTCGGAAAAAGCTTCTTTTGATGAGACCGAAACATTTCCACAACGGGAAGTAGAACTAATCCCCGGAGATACCATTGATCTATATGTCCGCGCTACACCGCAAGCAAAAGTGGAAGTGACGCTTTCCGGCTTGAAACACGGTAAAAATATATTGCTGACGGAAGACAGTTCTTCCCCGGGTTCATACCGTGGACAATTTACAATTGACCCGGAACAGAAACCCAAAACGGCAAAAGTTGTTTACAAGCTGGAAAATGGTCCCCGCCGTTCCAAAGCAAAGATAACGGCCCCCGGCAAAATCAAAGTACGGGGTGGGGAACGCCTTTTTACGTGTGCGCAAATTACGCATCCCGGTATTAAAGTACGTAAATTACCCACATCCACGGGGAATTTGCATCCGCATTATCGTGCTTATGGCACCGTGATGATAAACGGTAAGATGAATAATCAACTACGTATTTGGCTTAATGACCAAGAAGCAGTATGGTTGGAAAGTGAAAAATTAAAAGAAGTTTCATGCCCTGCTTCCGTCGGAAATAGCATTACGGGTATCCAAACGGAAGCATTTGAAGACCGGACGCGCATTGTTGTGGAAAGCGCACGCGAAGTTCCTTTTCAAATTCAGGAATTCAAAGATCGTATCGAAGTTCAATTGTATTATGTAGATAAGGTAAATGAGAATTTCAGCATTGATAATACCAGCCCCGTATTGGAAAATGTGGTATGGTCCCAACCGACGCCGGATACTCTTTTACTAAAACTGTATACCCGGAAAAATACCCGCTTGTGGGGATACACCTACCGGTTCAATGAAGGGAATTTAGAAGTTGATTTGATGCATACGCCGGTTTTAACGCCAACTCCGAAAGCACCGTTAAAAGGGGCTCGTATTCTGATAGATGCAGGGCACAACCCGAAACGGACGGCTCCATACGATGGGGCAGTTGGGCCCACCGGATATTTGGAATACGAAGGAGCGATGGCCTTGGCAGAGGAACTTAAGCAAGCCCTTGAAAAGGAAGGAGCGCAGGTTATCTTGACGCGGCGCGGTAACAACCGGATGACATTACAACAACGTTATGAGCACGCGTTGCTTCATCAAGCGCATATCTTTGTTAGTTTGCATTACAATGCTTTCCCGGAAACAGTTAATCCGTTGGCCCGACCACACGGTTTCCAGGTGTATTACACATATCCGCACAGTTTTGATTTAGCGCGACGAGTGTATGAAAGTTATATAAAATATGTACCGTTGCCGGATAACGGATTGATTGCCAATGATGTGTTATTTATTCCGCGCATTTCGGATATGCCCAGTATTTTGGTAGAAAGTGCCTACTTAATGTTTCCGGAGCAAGAGGAAATGGCCCGGACAAAAGAGGGACGTGCTAAAATGGTAATGGCACTCAAAACAGGAATCCTAAATTTCTTTAAGCAAATTTCTTCTCATTAAAAATCCCCGGGAAGGGGATTTTTAATGTGCTAAAAACGAATTCCAATCAACAATTTTCCTTGAGCTTCCCACCGTTTGGATAATTCATAAAATGTGTCCAAGTTGGTTTTGGTATGGTAGACCGCCTGTATTTCGGCAGCAGCAAAAAGATTTTTCCATAGGGATAAATCCAATCCCGCTCCCAAAGAGAGGTAGGGGATTTTTTGAGTGTTTTTATGATCTTGGTATGGCGAAACGTACGAAAATTTATAAAAAGTTTCTCCTGCCGCGGCGGTAAGATAAACCCGGGGGTGGGTATCGGGAGTTAAATGATAGTGAACCCGGATCCCGCCTTCGGTGGCGTGGTACTTGTTTACAAGGGGTGCTATCTTTTGCGAAGAGAAAATAGTTCCTTCTATCCCAACGGAAAAAGAACGGGATATATTATGCAACCCTCGTAGTGTTACACCATGTTGCCCGTCCGTAGAAGTAGAACCGTTTTTCAATGAGATCTCTCCGCTGGCACCTGTCCAGCCGGCGGTAACTTCCCAAAGGGGATGTCTTGGTTTTGTGACGATTTGGCCGGCTTGATAAATTTGGCCGGAGCAATAAGTAGCAATACACAACAAACTAGTTAGAAGCAATAATTTATGCATATCTATCATTGTAGGAAACCGCCCTATATAAAGTGAATAATCAAAACGGATTAGCGTTGCGCGCGGGAGGAAAAAGACAAAATAAAAATTCCCCATACTTTCGTACGGGGAATTAAAGTGGTCCTGAATTTATTTGGTTTTAAAACTCCTCCACATCCAAGCAGCCAAGACAGCTCCGATAGCAGGTCCGATAATGAAAACCCACAATTGACACAAAGCTTTTCCGCCTACAAACAAGGCAGGGCCAAAGCTGCGAGCCGGGTTAACGGAGGTGCCGGTCAACGGGATACCCATGATGTGTACGAAAGTAAGGGTTAAACCAATGACCAATCCGGCAATAACGCTGGTTTTTTCACCGTCGGTTACACCCAAAATAGTCAACACGAAGACGGCAGTTAAAATGATTTCTACCAACAAGGCGCCGCAAGCGTTTAAACCAACGGAGGACATGGATCCGTAGCCATTGGTTCCTAAACCGGTGGCAGCAATTCCTCCTAAGTTGGCGCAATTAATGATAACCATAAGAACCAACGCAGCAAGGGTGGCCCCAATGAACTGAGCAATCACATACCCCGCAAAATCTTTGCCGGTCATTTTCCCGCTCATCCACACACCCAACGAAACGGCCGGGTTGATGTGACAGCCGGACACGTTACCAATGGCATAGGCCATCGCAACGATGGACAAACCGAAAGCAAAAGCAATTCCCAAGGTTCCTAATGTTTGGCCCGCAATGGCCGCAGAGCCACAGCCAAAGAGGGTGAGGACAAAAGTCCCTAATAATTCTGCACTGTATTTTTTCACGAGTTATCTCCTTTTTCCGCTCAGCAGCGGATAATATATTTTACCATTTTCGGCGTTACGGAAGGCAAAAGAAAAGGTCTCATTTATGCTCCTCCCTAACTTAATACACGATTCCCGCGTACATACTCAAAAAATTGTACAACGCGTTTATCGCATAAAATGTCTTTTACTTGTATTTCTTTTTTCAAATGAATTCCGTTTAAGCTGCGGCATCGGCTTAAAGCCACGTACGTTTGCCCGGGTGCAAAGGCCCCATTTCCGATATCCAAATAAATCGTATCAAACGTAAGTCCCTGTGATTTATGGATAGTGATAGCCCAAGCCAGTTTAAGGGGGTATTGTTTAAAAAATCCTTTTACTTTGGGTTGTAATTTTTGTGAAAGCGGGTTAAATTCATACCGGATATCTTCCCACACGTTGGGTTCTACTTGATAAACCATCCCTTTAATTTCCACTTTGATAAAATCCGTTCCCAAGTCGTAAACGGTACCCAAATCGCCGTTCACCCAATCGTCGGTATTGGTAAGCATCATAATTTTGGCGCCCTTTTTTAGGTGTAATTCCCGATCCGCCGGCAATGTCTTGGTAAAAGTTTCATCGGCTTGTGCCGAATAGACGTATTCTTGCCCGGGAAGTTGGGATAGATAATGGCGGTTTCTCCATGACGCATTTTGATTGGTAGGTGCTAAAATAATGCCGTTTTCCAGTTGTTGGGGAGTATTGAATGTTTGACGCGTATTTAACAAAGCATCCAATTGCGGTTGCGAGGGGCGCCCTTCCCGGATGGCATTTAATAATCGGGCGAAGTCCGGATCTTCTTTTTGTCGGAAGATACGTTTTAATTCAAATACTTCTATGGGAATACGCTTGAGAACATGTGCCTCAAAAAAATAAGGGCTGGGGTAAAGTTGTTGGAAATAATCAAACAGCCCTCCTTCCGGGGTTTCTTCTACGGGGGGAAGTTGAAACAAATCCCCAAAGAGTACTATTTTTTTACCGCCAAAAGGTTCTTCGCAATGAGTGGATTGTTGCAGAATATAATCTATAGCATCCAACAGGTCTGCGCGCAGCATGGAAGCTTCGTCAATGATAATGGTATCGATGCTTTCCACGGTTTTACGTGGAAGTTTTTTTAGTGAGGTCTTATCAAGTAGATTTCCCGGCTTCAAACGGAAAAAAGAATGGACCGTTTGGCCACGTACATTGATAGCTGCCAAGCCGGTGGTTGCAAGTACAACCGTATTTTGCCCGGTGTGTTCTACAAAATAACGCAATAACGTTGTTTTCCCGGTACCGGCACGCCCTGTGATAAAAATGAGAGGGGTAATGGCCGGACGGGATTCTAAAAGGGCTAAAGCATCTTTAAATTCATCCGTTAGGATAAAATGATTAGCAAAAGCGGACATAATCAAATGGAAAAGCTAGCATCCGTTACGCCAACATGAAAGATAAAATCATCCCCAACGAATAGCTAGTAACATTCATCATAATGCTCAGTGTGGCCGCTTGCGCAATTGTCAGAGATTTGCGATTCATACCCCATAAGAAAATCCCTTCCAACACTGTGCAAATCAACCACAAAACAAAAATACTACTTATATAATGGGGTAAAATTGTCCACAACAATAGCGTTGTGATGACGTTGGCAATGGCTACACTATAAAGGATGATAAAGCTTTTTTGTGTGTAAATTAAGTAGGCAAGCGCAGCCACAAGTTCCAAAATCATAACGAGCAAAAACGCAAACCACATATTGCCATGGCCGTGTTCCCAAAGCCCGGGTTTATAGTCGGAAGGTTCTACCAACAAACGGTCTTCTTCCACATATACATTGTAACGGTTAAATAGGTCGTTTCCTACGGCAAAAACATTGCTTTGACGTATCACACCGTCGGTAAATGCGATTACAAGCCGTTGGTAGGGCTCAAATTTATAAGCCACTGCGTAGCAATCCCCGGCCGAGCAATAAAGTTTCTGCGCTCCGTAGGAACCCAAAGGTTCGTTTTGAAGGCATAATCCGTCTTGACACTGGATTTGTTCGCTATGCACACTGTCAATAAGGGGTTTGTCTTGCGTGTTATAGATAAAAGAAAATTGAATTTCTGGCTTGGGAGCGATATCGGCCCAAGCGGGGGTAAACAATGCTATTAAAACGGGAAAAAACAGTAATTTTTTCATAATTTATCTCGCAGATGAAGTCCGTTATTTTGTATTATAACATTAAATAGACAGGAGGGGAAAGAGAAATGTTTTTGACCAATACTCAAATTGAAAAATATGCGGATGTAATGATTTGGGCCTTGCAAACGGCCCGCCGGAACGGGAAATACAAAAAATATGATACGGTTTTTCTGCGTACCGATATACACGCCATGCCGTTAGCCCACGCAATTTATAAAAAATTGTTAGCTAAACGGTTCCACGTGGTGGTTCGGTTTAACCAACCGGAAACGTTTGCGACGGATTTTTATAAATTGGCTGACGGAAAACAATTGGATTTTATGGCTCCGGGGGAATTAGAATTTAATGGGGGGGTAAACGGGTTAATTTCCTTGCATGCTCCTCAAGATTTGACCCATCTTAAACACATTGATCCGGCTCGTATCGGGCGTGCGGCTGTGGCGCGTAAACCGTTACGTGAAATTTGGGATGCACGGGAACAGAAAGGGTTGTTTTCCTGGACGTTATGTAATTTCCCAACGGAAGAATTGGCCAAACGAGCAGGATTAACGGGCAAAGAATATGCCAATCAAATTGCTCGGGCCTGTTTTTTAAACGAAAAAGACCCTGTGGCCAAATGGAAAGAAGTAACGAAAAATACAACAGAAATCGGAAAATGGCTCTCCTCTTTGCCCATCAAAACTTTCCGCGTAGAAAGTGCACACATGGATTTCGAAGTGTTGCTGGGAGAAAAACGTAAATTTATCGCGGGGAGCGGGTGCAATATCCCTTCCTTTGAAATTTTTACCTCTCCCGATTGGCGCGGTACGAAAGGGGTTTATTTTGCCGATCTGTCTTCCTACAGAAGCGGCAACTACGTTAAAGGGGTGCGGCTTGAATTTAAGGAAGGCCGCGTTGTGAAAGCAGATGCCGAAATGGGGGCGGACTTTGTGCGCAAAATGGTAGCCATGGACCGCGGTGCGGCACAAATTGGAGAATTTTCCTTAACGGATCGTCGTTTTTCCAAAATTACAAAGTTTATGGCTGATATTCTTTACGATGAAAACTTTGGGGGAAAATACGGCAACTGCCACGTAGCCATTGGGGCCAGTTATGCAGATACTTTTACCGGGAACCAAAATAAACTGGATAAAAAATTAAAGCAACAACTTGGTTTTAATGATTCTTCTCTGCACTGGGATCTCATCAATACAGAAAACAAGACAGTAACCGCAATACTGAAAGATGGTTCTAAAAAAATTGTTTATGAGAAGGGAGAATTCAAATACTAACCAAAAGGGCCTAGATAACATCTAGGCCCTAATTCCCTCAAGGACTAGGTCCAAAGGCCCTGGTGATTTACAGCAAATATTCCTACACTAAGAGTAGAAGGATAATTTAAAAAGAGAACCGAGGAGAAAATATGAAAAAATTAATTGCCGTCTTTAGTTTGTTGGTGTTGATGGTTCCGGTATTTGCACTCAATGCGGGTGTGACTACCTCCGATGTACTAAAAAAATACCCTGGCCAGGTAAGTGCAAAAGCAAAAAAACAGTTAGCCAAGGTAGTAGATTCTTTGAATGAAGTGACAAATGCCGTAGAACAGGGCTACAAGCTTACAGGCCCCGAAGACTTAAACCAATACGGCACCAAGATTCGTGAACAGTTAGAAAAGGATTATGCAGACCTTTTTTCCATAGACGAAAAGTTAGCCAGCTTCGTATATTTAACGGAGATTCTGCCCGTTTCACAAGATATACAATGTGAAACTGAAGAGGAAGCCCAATTCAATCGCGTGATAGCAGGTTTTGATGGTAACGACAGTTTCATCTGCCAGTACATCTTGTTTAATTTGGCAGATCCGTTTAACGAAATCGTTGAAAATGAAGAAGAAGCGAAGATTAAGGCCAAAAAATATGCTGCGTACAAGGTAAAAAAAATGACATTGCCGCAGTATATTGAAGGAGTAGAAGATATCCTGCCATGGGAAGATCATGAGATAGCTCAACTGTCAAAATTTGCAGCTGACGTAAAAAGATTAGCTAAGTAACAAAATGTTGCCGTTGCTACAAATTAAGGTCTTAAGTAACCTTAATAGCAAGTGCCCAGAAAAAAATAGGACATTAATTAACCCTCTGACTGGGTCCAAAGACCCTGGCAAACCAGAGGTAAAGATTATAAACTAATAGTAGAGGATAGGTATAAAACCAATTCATAGGAGAGAAAATGAGAAAAATAAGTATTTTATTCTGTTTGTTAATAACAATATCCGTTTCTGCATTTGCATTAAATGCACCTGATACAGATTCGGAAAAAATTGCCCAAATTACGAAAGTAATGGAACAAGGTACCCCAACTTCAATTTCTTATACCATTCTCGTGTCGAGTGTCGGTATGGGTGCAGCAGAAGCAGGTGGAGCCGGAGGCCAGATTTTCAGTGGAGAGAAATCGTATTCCCAAAATGGAGAAATCAAAGGATGGGAGTACAAGGATGGGAACAAGACCTATATTCTTCTCAAACGTTCGGATTGGGAAGATATGTACGATGAATGTATGCCCAACGGAGTAAGCCGTGCATTCGGGGAAACCATAGTTGAACAAAAAATTAAAACAGACAACTATATATATACCCATCATGGAAACAGTTTGTTGAATCATTCGCATTACACTGTAGAAGGTGTTGAATATACAATGATTAAATTGTTTATTGATAAGTAATTGATATGTGTTTGATTTATGAAAAAGGCCGCCCTTTGCACAAGGGCGGCCTTATAATTGCTAATAATCTCTATAATTCTTCGTGCATTACTTTGAGGGCGGCTTTTTCTTTTGCCACGGGCAAACATTCTTGCACTTTGTAATTTTTTCCTTCTACCATGTTGGCAAGCAGGGCAATATCGGCATCGTTTAATACTTCTTTGTCATACGTGGTGCGAAACTCATATGCTACCCCGCTTTCCTGCAAAAGTTTCATGGATTGTTTAATAACGGCCGCATTTGTGTCCACTTCGGTAATCAGGGAGTATTTTTCAAACGGGGCCTTTAAATCCATCGCCACAAAATCCACGAGTTTTTGTGAGAGAAGTTTTTCCAACATTTCCGGGCGAGAACCGTTTGTGTCTAATTTTGTTTTATAACCCAGGGCTTTGATGTCCGCTAAAAAACGGGGTAAATCGTCGTGTAACGTAGGTTCCCCGCCGGACACAACAACGCCTTCCAACGTGCCTTGGCGGCGCTTTAGGAAGGCGAAAAATTCTTCTTCAGTATATGGTTCCGTAAAAAGATGGGGATAGACCAGCTCCGGGTTATGACAATAGCGACACCGAAAATTACAACCTTGTGTAAATACGATAGCCGATGGTGTACCCGGGAAGTCAATTAAGGTAAACTTTACCATCCCTCCCAATTTCATACGGACTGAATTTGTGGAAAATTATTTGCTGCAGCAGTTGCAGGTTTCCACGTTCATGGTTTTGCGCATTTCGAATTCTTCTTTTTTACCTTTGTTCCAGTTTTGCACCGGGCGCAAATAACCCACTACGCGGGAATAAACTTCACATTTAGAACCTTGTACTTCACTCATTTCTTTTTTAAGATCGGAAATCTTGTTTTCTACAGCTTGTTTTTCTTGTGCGGTCATAAGTGTTATCTCCTGTTTTACTTTTAAGTGGCCCTGTTTTTCCTTGCTACGGTTGCCCGGTTTTGTCCAGAACCCTCCTGAGGTTTGCAGGTCCGTGAAAACCTGCGTGTACTATATTATGGCAGTTTCCTGCCGGTAATTCAAGCCCTATTTTAAGCATACGACATTCCTAAAATAAGGAAATCTGTTTTTACGGCAAGCAATACCTTACTTGCTGTAAAGTTGTTCTTCCAACAACCGAATCTTACGTTCCAATTCTTGCATCCGTTCGGCTTTGCATTTGGGGCATTCAAAATGTTCCCCCGGAATGTAGCCGCATTTGGGGCAGACGCTGAACGTAGGTGTAATGGAAAAATACGGTAACGTGTATTTTTCGCATACGGTTTTGATGAATTTCTTCATCGCATCCAAATCTTTAATTCGTTCTCCGGTAAAGATGTGTTGTACGGTACCGCCGGTATATTTGGATTGAATGGTGCTCTGCAAATCGAGCATTTCAAATACATCATCGGTATAATTCACCGGTAACTGAGACGAATTTGTATAGAACGGTTGGTGCCCTTGTTTATAAAGCGGCTCGTTTGCACAAATAATTTCCGGATACCGTTCTTTGTCCAGTTTTGCCAAACGATAGGAAGTTCCCTCGGCAGGGGTGGCTTCCAGGTTGTAATTGTTGCCTGTTTCCTCTTGGAATTTTACCAAGGTCTCGCGCATGAATACAAGCACTTTTTCAGCAAATTTGCGGCCCTTTTCCGTACCAATATCTTCGCCGATTAAGTTGAGAGAGCATTCATTGAGTCCCACGAGCCCAATGGTGGAGAAGTGGTTCTTCCAGAATTCGCCAAAGCGTTGGCGGATGGAACGCAAGTAAAAACTCATGTACGGATACAAATTACCTTTGGTAAACCGTTCAATCACTTTGCGTTTAATTTCCAAGCTGGTCTTGGCTACTTCCATACGGTTTTTCAAATTGGCAAAAAATTCGTCTTCATCTTTAGACAAATACCCTAACCGTGGCAAGTTAATCGTAACCACCCCGATAGAACCCGTGAGCGGTGCCGAACCAAAAAGACCGCCGCCGCGTTTACGAAGTTCGCGGTTGTCGATACGTAAACGGCAACACATAGAGCGGGCATCTTCCGGATTCATATCCGAATTAATGAAATTGGCAAAATAGGGAATACCATATTTTGCTGTCATTTCCCATAACGGTTCCAATTTCGGGTTGTTCCAATCGAAATCACGTGTGATGTTGTAGGTGGGAATCGGGAACGTGAACACACGTCCTTTGGCATCCCCCGCAAGCATTACTTCGCAGAAAGCACGGTTGAGCATATCCATTTGTTCTTGGAACTCACCGTACGTTTTATCTTGCAATTTTCCGCCGATGATGACCGGTTGATCCTTATAGTAGGAAGGAACGGTTAAGTCCAGCGTTAAGTTGGTAAACGGTGTTTGGAACCCTACGCGGGTAGGAACGTTTACGTTAAATAAAAATTCTTGCAAGGCTTGTTTTACTTCGTCATAGGAAAGTTTGTCATAATAGATAAACGGTGCCAACAGCGTATCAAAGTTGGAAAACGCTTGTGCTCCGGCACTTTCCCCTTGCAATGTGTAGAAGAAGTTAACCAC
Organism: Elusimicrobiaceae bacterium; assembly: GCA_016283355.1. Classification (GTDB taxonomy): domain Bacteria; phylum Elusimicrobiota; class Elusimicrobia; order Elusimicrobiales; family Elusimicrobiaceae; genus Avelusimicrobium. The sequence continues at coordinate 105,963 of JAEEMS010000021.1, forward strand.
TTGCCCGAGTGCGGTGCGGAAATGCTTGGCGGGTTTTGACTCGGCTTTGCCAACTACACCGGTAAAACCGCTTAAGAGTAAATCTTGCAAATCCCATCCCACACAATAGGCGCCCAGGAGCCCTAAATCGTGCAAGTGGAAATCTCCTTCGCTATGCATACGGCGCACATTTTCCGGGTAGATTTTGTTGAGCCAGTAAACTTTGCTGATTTCCGAAGAAATATAGTTGTTAAGCCCTTGCAGCGAGTATCCCATATTGCTGTTTTCGTTGACTTGCCAGTCAATTTTTTGCAGATATTGGTCCACCAAATCCACGTTGAATTTGGAAGAAATTTCACGCATGCGGGCGTGCTGGTCACGGTACAGGATATATGCTTTGGCCGTTTTGTGATAATTTGAGGTTAAAAGTACGTCTTCCACAATATCCTGTACGTTTTCCACGTTCGGAATAGTGTCCGAATAAAGTTGTTGAATAATGTTAATAGCGCGGATGGTCAATTTTCTGGCGGTATCCGCATCAAATTCTCCGGTAGCTTCTGCTGCGCGGGTAATTGCTTTGGCAATCTTTTTAGAGTCAAAAGGTTGGGTAGTACCGTCTCTCTTAACGATACGTGTGATTACTTCGGATGTTTCCATAATATCAAGTCCTGGTTAGAAAATGCCGCTGTGAACTTTTTGAAATCCTGCGGGTAAAACTAATTAAAACATAAACAAACCAAAATTGCAAATCTCTTCGGGTTGCGGGCCGGCCGAAAGTCCCAAAAAATAATTCTCCGTCGGAGAATTAGGGTTTTTGCCGTTTTCCGTACCCCTGTGTTGGGTTGTTAGTAATAATTATTACTAATAAGCGCCGGGTTGTCAAACTTTTTAAGGACCTATATATTTTTCCGCAAAAAATAAGCAGATAAAAAAAGTGATCTAGGCCTTTTTTTTGCTTGCCAAACAATCAGAATACTTGACGAATCTTGCTGAAACTGATTAAATTTAAAAAAACAACGAGGAGGATTTATGACTCTTTTTCAAGGTTGTATCTTGCTGATTTTAGTTGTAGTAGCTATTTTTATCGTGCGTGCGGCGCGTCAAATTACCCGCACGGCGGAGGCCGCCGAATATTTGCTTATCACAACGGCCGAAAAAGTGGACCAAACCAAAAATACGTTTGACTTAATTGAAAATGTAAGCGGTTTGTTAGATGCCGGTTGGTACAAAGCACTCAAATTAGGTATGGACTTTGTACAGCGATGGAAACACAAATAAACAAAATTCAAAAAATTGCATTGCATAAAAACTCCGCGCCCCATAAAAGCGCGGAGTTTTCTGTTATCGGTTTAACCCCCAGAAACTTACCGTTAAGTACGATGCAAACACTAACCATCCCCAATATGGGAGTAATAAAGCGGCGGCACGTTTATCTAACCGTTTGATTGCACGGTGCAGATAGATGCCTTCTCCCAGCAGAAACACCAATATTACAGTGGCTCCCGCAAAACTATGGAGTCCAAAGAACACCGGTGTCCACAGTGCATTAAGCACTAATTGTATCAGCAGCAGCAACATAGCGGGTTCGGTCCTCTCGTTAAGCCCCGATCGGAAGGCCTTTGCTGCTGCCACCCCCAGCAACACATACAATACGGCCCAGGCCATGCCAAAGACCATATCGGGAGGGGTGAGCAGGGGTTTTTGAAGTGTTTGATACCACGCCATGTTGGGATGCACAAAACCGGCCCCCACTAGCGCGGGTAGTTGGCACACGGCCAACCAAACTACAAATCCTGCTATATGTTTCATGTACCTCATACCCTCCAGTATAAGGTTTATCGGCCCCCAATCAAGGCGCAAAATTAATTAGTATTCATTTTCCACTGAGGGACGAAAAATGCTAAAATAATAGTACGTATTTTTATCAACAGAGGACTTTATGGATACTAAGTTTATTTCCGAAGTAACCGAGTGGATGCGACAGACCGATTTGGCCGAGTTTTGTTACGAAAAAAACGGCGATAGTATTGAAATTAAAACACAGGAAGCGTTGCCGGAGCCGACACAATTTAGTTGTTCCCTTACCCCAGTAACTTCTCCCGCAATTGGCATTTATCGTATGGCCGAGAAGGGAAAAGATTTACTCCTTACAGACGGACAGTTTATCCAAAAAGGGGCCAAATTGGGAATCATAGAAACAGTTACCAAAGAGTATAAAATCACAGCTCCCGTCAGCGGAAAACTCCGTTTTGCTTCCGTTGCGCCGGGTAAGGCCGTGGAGTTTGGTCTTCCCTTGTTTTTTATTGAGGGCTAGTTATGACGTCCGAAAAAATTACCCCCTTTCAAAAAGTATTAGTTGCTAACCGCGGAGAAATTGCCTTGCGTGTCATCCGTACTTTACGGGAGATGAATATCCGTTCCGTGGCAGTTTATTCGGAGGCGGATCGCAACAGCTTGCATGTACGTATGGCAGATGAGGCCGTTTGCATCGGGGATAGTCCTTCCTCCAAAAGTTATTTAAATATAGATGCCTTAGTGACGGCTGCCAAACTGACGCAGTCGGATGCGGTACATCCCGGTTACGGCTTTTTATCCGAAAATGCCAAGTTCGCACAAGCTGTTACAAATGCAGGAATGGTGTTTATCGGTCCAAGTGCCAAGTCGATTGAAATGTTGGGTGTTAAATCTGCAGCCCGTGCCTTGGCGCGCAAAGCCGATGTGGCGGTTACTCCCGGATCGGACGGTGTGGTGGGTAAAAATTATCGTGCGGTAGCCAAAAAAATAGGGTTCCCGATTATGATTAAAGCCACGCTGGGCGGTGGCGGAAAAGGCATGCGTGCCTGTTTGAAAGAAGAAGATTTGGATTTAATGCTCCAAACGGCTCAAGGGGAAGCCCGAGCCAACTTTGGGGACGATCGTGTTTATTTTGAAAAATTAGTTTTGAATCCGCGCCATATTGAGGTACAAGTGGCTGCCGATAATTACGGCAATGTTGTTGCATTTACGGAGCGGGATTGCAGTATGCAACGTCGCCATCAAAAATTGGTGGAAGAATCTCCTTCCCCTTTTGTGGATGATAAAACGCGCCGTCAATTACAAGAGGCCGCTGGGAAGTTGATTCGGGCTGCCAATTACCGTGGAGTGGGAACGGTAGAATTTTTAATGGCGCCCACCAAAGAGTTTTATTTTATGGAAGTCAATACGCGGCTGCAAGTAGAACACCCGGTAACGGAAGAAGTGAACGGGGTGGATTTGGTAAAGTTGCAAATAGAGATTGCCCAAGGCAAAGCCCTTACCATTACGCAAAAAGAAGCGGCTCGCATTCGTTGCCATGCGATAGAGCACCGTATCAATGCGGAAGATAGTGCGCGTAAATTTATGCCGTGCCCCGGAACGATTGATGAGTGGATTCCGGCCGGTGGCCCGGGGGTACGTATAGACAGCCACATGTATACGGGGTACACAATTCCTACTTATTACGACAGTTTGATTGCCAAGTTGATTGTAACGGCGCCGACTCGTTTGGAGTTGTTGCAGCGCAGCCGACGTGCTTTACATGAATTTGTAATAGGTGGAATTCGGACAACCCTTCCGTTTCATCAAAGAATCCTTGAAAACCAAGATTTTTGTAATGGAAATGTTGATACCGGGCTCATTGAACGGATGATGCAGGAACATGAAAGCAAAACTGAAAATTAAATCGATTCGCTCCTTAAAAAAATGGGCGGAAGATCAGCGGGCACAAGGTAAAAAGATTGTTTTTACCAATGGCTGTTTTGATATTTTGCATGCGGGCCATGTGAGTGTGCTTGAGTTTTCCCGTAGTAAAGGAGATGTGCTCATTGTAGGTCTTAACAGTGATGCTTCCGTTAAACGTCTCAAAGGCCCCTCCCGTCCGGTTAACACGCAAGCGGACCGTGCCCTTGTCTTAGCTGCGTTGGAAAGTGTATCGGCCGTGTGTATTTTTGAAGAAGATACTCCGTACGAACTTATCAAACAAGTACGCCCGGATGTATTAGTAAAAGGCGGGGATTATAAACCCAGTGAAATTGTGGGCAGAGAATTTGCAGGAAAAGTGGTGCGCTTCAAACTATTACCGGGGCGTTCCACTACAAACATTATTAAAAAAGTAAGCAAGTAACTTACCATTTGAGGGAATATATGGCAGATATTTTTGATAAATGCAGAGAATATAAAGATGCTAAAATTGCAATGCGTATGGGGGTTTATGGGTATTTTCAACCCATTGCCTCGGCACAAGGCCCAGAGGTAGTATTGGAAGGAAAAACATATATTATGGCAGGGTCTAACAACTATTTAGGGCTTGCCAATGATCCGGAAATGAAAAAAACCGCTGCTGAAATTGCCCTCAAATATGGAACCGGAGTAGCCGGATCACGCTTACTCAACGGAAATACACAACTTGCTGAAAATTTAGAAAAAAAATTGGCCGCCTTTAAACGCAAGGAAGCTGCCTTGCTATTTGCTACCGGGTACCAGATGAACGTGGGTGTTGTCTCGTGTTTGGTAAAGAAAGGGGACTATGCCATTGTGGATAAATTGGACCATGCCAGTATTTTGGACGGCGTGAAACTTTCCGACGGGGAAATGGTGCGCTTTAAGCACAACGACATGGCCGATTTGGAGCGCGTTCTCTCCAAACTGCCTGCAGAGGCCGGTAAACTCATTATTACCGACGGTGTTTTTAGTATGGAAGGAGATATCTGTCCATTGCCGGAAATTGTAAAAATCGGTAAAAAATACGGCGCCCGCATTATGGTAGATGATGCGCATGCCACGGGGATTATCGGTAAAACGGGGCGTGGTACCTGTGAATATTTTAATATGGAAAACGGCGAAGTAGATTTGATTGTGGGTACATGTTCCAAAACGTTTGCTACCGTCGGAGGGTTTGTGGTAGGAGATGCGGAAATCATTCACTATATCCGCCACAATGCCCGTAGCCAAATTTTTTCGGCTTCCATGCCGCCGGCTTGCATAGCATCCATTACTAAAGCAATTGAACTGATTGAAAACGATACCTCCCGCCGGGACAACCTTTTCCGTCTAACCGCGGACCTTAAAAAAGGGCTTGAAAAACTGGGGTATGATTTGGGAACTAGCACCACGCCCATTTTGCCGGTTCATGTTGGTAGCAATGAAAACTGTTTTAAGATGTGGCGTGCTTTGCATGAATTGGGCATTTTTGCCAACCCGGTGGTTTCTCCGGCAGTGCCGCCCGGCCGCGCGCTTATCCGCATTACCTTAATGGCCACGCATACAGATGCGCACGTTAAAAAAATTATTGACGCGTTTGCAAAAGCCGGAAAGGCGTTGGGTATTATTAAATAAATTTCAACGAGGAGCGGGAGTATGTCCGTTTCTGTCAAACAACTGTCCGAAAATGAATTGGAGTGTTTCATCCAATTCCCATTTGATTTCTATAAGGCCGATCCTTATTGGGTGGGGGAACTCAAGGCAGATACCCGTCAACTTATCCAAGCGGATAATGCTTTTTGGAAAAATGGGAAGCGCGCACTTTTCATGGCGTATCAAAATGAAAGACCCGTTGGTCGTCTTATGGCATTAATTAACGGGGCTCACAACGAATATTACAGGGAAAAATTGGGATTTTTCGGATTTTTTGATTGCATCAATGATGCGGAAGTTTCTACCGCATTATTCCAAGCAGGGGAACAATGGCTCCGGGCCCAGGGGATGACAGCAGTACGTGGTCCGGCTAATCCTTCCAGTAATCATGTGTATGGACTGTTAGTGGATGGGTTTGACAGTATGCCTGCCATTATGATGCCTTACAACCATGCTTATTACGCGGAGTTAATAGAGAAGGCAGGATTCCAAAAAGCAAAAGATTTATTAGCTTTCTATCGTCATCGCAGCGATAAATTTTCCGAGCGTTTTTTGAAAGTATGTGAGCGTTGCGAACGCCACCAAAAAGTTACATTAAGGCGTTTAAATTTAAAGAAAATTGAACAAGAAGCCGAAGCGATTCGCCAAATATATAATGCCGCCTGGGCGCAAAACTGGGGATTTGTGCCGCTGGGTAAGGAAGAAATGGCACAAATCGTGACCGAGCTTAAACCTATTTTACGCATAGAAGGTACTTGCGTGTTGGAAGTAGAAGGAAAACCAGCCGGGTTTTATATTTGTATTCCCAATATGAACCACGTACTTAAGATTTTGCGCGGCAGTTTAAAAAATCCTTGGCGCGTGGTGAAAGCCCTTTGGGCCTGGAAACACATTAAAGACGCGCGGCTTATTATGTTGGGTGTATTGCCGGAATTCCGTCAACGCGGGATTGATTTAATTCTCATCAAACATATTGTGGATCACGGTGTAGCCGTATGGGATGAAGCGGAACTTTCCTGGGTGTTAGAAGATAATGCCGGAATGATTCGTGGTATTGAGGAGTGTGGCTGTCATCCTTACAAACGCTACCGCGTCTATCAAAAAGATTTATAATTTATACGAAATTCTCTTACTTTCCTTGCGTTACGCGTTTCCACGCGTCCATAAAATCTTTCGGAACAGGGGCTTCAAAACAAAGCTTTTTATCTGTAAGAGGATGTTTAAATTCAATTTTCCGCGCGTGGAGCATTAGTCGTTCGGCGGTAGCTCCTTTGTAGAGCCAATCCCCCAACACAGGGTACCCCAACCAATTGAGGTGTACACGCAGTTGGTTGGTACGCCCAGTACGCGGATAGAGTTCAATGTAAGTAAATCCGTTTTTACGCTCGAGTACCTTATAATCGGTAATAGCTTCGCGTCCTACTTCTGAAGCTTTAATTTTGCCGCCAGCCACACGGCCAATCGGTACATCAATGGTGCCTTTATCGTCGGGCACTTCTCCGCAGGCGATAGAGTGATACGTTTTGTGTACTTCACGGTTGGCAAATAAAGAAACCATTTCTGCCTGAAATTCTTTCGTTTTGGCTACCACCATTACGCCGCTTGTTTCTCGGTCCAAACGGTGAACGAGCCCCGCACGTGGTATAGATGTATCAAAACCCTTAGGAGGGTTAGCCAGGATAATGGAAACGAGGGTTTCTTCCGTAGAGAAAACAGTTTCGGGGTTTTCTTCCCAAATGGGGCTTTGTGGATGAACAAGCATCCCTGCCGGTTTGATGAGTACAAAAAAATCTTTTGCATCATGAATCAGTAATTCTTTTAAATCGCGTTGTGCGTGTGCCTGCGGCAATGTAATAACGACCGTTTCTCCTCGGGTCAGCGGCCAGGAAGGTTTGACGGTTTTTCCGTCGACTGTTACTTTACCGTCCTTAATCATTTTTTGCACAATGGAACGGGATAAATCCGGCAGTTCATCTGTTACGAATACGTCTAATCGGCGGGTATATCCGTCAAATACAATTGTTTTTGTTTCAGGCATGATGTCTTGTCCTTAATTTAAACCAAAGGGTAAGTGCAACCCCCGCAGCTACCAGGGAAATACACTGTGAGGGGGACAATCCTAAGAAAAAATCCCCTCGGAAATCCCCTCGGAAAAATTCAATAATAAAACGCATTAAACTATATCCGAATATGTAAGCCACCAGCACAGAACCTTCCTTGTGCGGACGTTGATAATAAAAATGTAACAAAGTAAAAAGGAGTAAATTCCCCACACATTCGTAGAGTTGGGTGGGATGGAGTGGTACGCCAAGCAAAGAAGGGGGAACCAATGCCTGCGGATGTGTGAATGTAACACCCCAAGGCAAAGAAGTAGGTTTTCCGTAGCAACAACCGGCACAAAAACAGCCGATTCTACCCAAAGCATGCCCTAACGGCAGAGCAATAATCAAAAGATCCGCTGTTTTTGAAATGGGTAATTTTTTGCGTTTCATGTACCAAACCAGAGCGATAACCGCGGTAATCATTCCCCCGAAAAATACAAACCCATATCGGAAATCTCTGAGGATAGTTGCGATTTTTTGAATAAAATTTGCTCCCAGTTCTTGCCATGAAACAATAATAAAAAGGAGTTTGGCCCCTACAATTGCTCCCACAAACGCAATAAAAAGAAGGTTCCAAAAAGTATCTTTATCCAAATTTATTTTTTTTAATCGAGGTAACAAATACAAGGCAGCGGCTGCGTAGCCCAACGCTGTCATTACCCCGTAGGTAGCTAATTCAAAGGACCCAATTTTTAGGAAAACAGGATGCATTAAAAATTCTCCCCGCGCAATGCGTTACGCATAAAAGGATTTTTCAATTTTTCTTCGCCGACACTGGAGCGGCAACGGTCTGCATAACTATGTCCGGCGTATACGATGGTATCTTCCGGCAGAGCGGCAATCCGTTTTAAACTTTGTGCCATGGCACACGGGCTGGATGTGGGTAAATCTACCCGTCCACATGCCCCCGGGAAAAGTGTATCTCCCGTAAAAAGATTATTCCCAATTTGTATGCACACGCAACCGGCTGTGTGGCCGGGCGTTGCCAAAACAGTAATTTCAAAAGGACCGATTCGCAAGTGTTGATCCCCTCGATAAGTGTGTAACAAGGCGGGAGCTAATCCGGACAAATCAACATCGCTTTCTTCCAAGTATGCTTTTAAACGGTACTTTTCTAAAAGTGTTTGTGAAAATTTAACATGGTCAAAATGTCCATGGGTAAACAATACGCCAATTAGATGTAAATTATTTTTGGTAAGGGCTTCTTCAATGGTAGGTATATCCCATGCTGGGTCTATTAGCAAGGCATCTTTCCCGTCTGAAACGAGATAACAACAATTCGCCATGGGCCCTACAGAAAGGGGGGTTACTTTAATCGTCATTTGCAAACCTAAATTCTATCTCGCCCGGTTTTACCATGTGGTATTCACTGCGGGCTAATGCTTCTAATACTTGTGGATTTTGTTGTTGTAACTCTTGCAAGCGAACTTGCAATACTTCGTATTGTTTCTCCAACGCGCGTTGCCGCTGCGCAAGGCGGCGCATCTCTAGCTTATTGTGCAATAAACTTGCGATACTACTGCCCAGCACAAAAATACACAGCAAAACAATCCCGACGGCACCAAGCAACATTTTTTGTTTAGGGGTTAATTTTTCTAACATAATTATTTCTTAAACACGCAATCCTTTGCATAGCGTGCTTTCTTGCCCAACTCTGCTTCTATTTGTAATAAACGATTATATTTGGCCGTACGTTCAGAGCGGGCTGGAGCTCCGGTCTTGATAGCCCCTGCATTTGTGGCCACAGCCAAATCGGCAATAAAAGTATCTTCCGTTTCGCCGGAGCGGTGGGATATAATGCAAGTATATCCGTGTTTTTGTGCAAGTTGCATTACATCGATTGTTTCCGAAACGGTTCCAATTTGATTTACCTTAATTAAGATACTGTTAGCGGCCTGTTTTTCAATGCCTAGTGTTAAGCGTTGTGGGTTTGTAACAAACAAATCATCGCCAACTAAATTTATTTTTTTACCCAATTTTTCGGTAAGGTATTTCCACCCATCCCAATCATCTTCCTGCAAAGGATCTTCTATGGAGATTATCGGATAATGTTTGCACCAATTTGTATAAATGGAACAGAGTTCGTTAGAAGAATAGAGTTTTCCTTCAAAATGATAAGCCCCGTTGGTAAAGAATTCACTGGCCGCGCAGTCCATAGCCAAAGAGATATCTTCGTGCCCCGCTTTTTTGGCCGATTTTAAAATTGTTTTCAATACGTTTTCGTGTTTGGTAATTTTGGGTGCGAAGCCGCCTTCATCTCCCACGGCAATTACAAGGCCTTCTTCTTGAAGCAAACGGCGAAGGGTGTGGTAGATTTCGGTGGAAGCGCGTAATGCTTCCGCAAAAGTGGGGGCGTGCGTGGGCACAATCATAAATTCCTGTACGTCCAACCCGGAGTCGGCGTGTTTTCCACCGTTTATAATGTTGAGCATTGGGGTAGGTAATAAATAGGAAACGTGAGGCAAGTGATATACATTCCGTAAATGTTGGTACAGGGGGACTTGGGCACTGTGACTGCCTGCCCGTAGTACCGCCATGGAAATAGCTAATAGAGCATTTGCCCCCAAGTTGGATTTAAGGGCTGTTCCGTCCATGGAAATCATTTTTTCGTCTATTTGGCGGATATCAAAGGGGTCGAGCCCTGCAAGATGTTGGCTGATGTGGTGGACATTTTCTATGGCTTTCAAAACACCTTTTCCGTTGTAACGCGGGCCGCCGTCTCGCAGTTCAAGGGCTTCATGCGAACCGGTGGAAGCGCCGCTGGGTACAGAAGCTGTGCCAACGTTTCCATCATCCAATACAACCGTTGCCGCTACCGTGGGGAAACCGCGGGAATCCAAAACTTCCCGGGCGATTATTTTTTGAATACGTACCATACGATTCCTCGTTGCCAAAAGGGGCAACTAAACAATGCTTTCGATTATTTTTTTCCCTTCTTTTATAAGCACGGCAGGCAATTTTTCGTCCTGAGCTTCGGCGTAAATGCGGATGAGATGTTCCGTGCTGGACGGGCGGATGGCCAACCAACTGCCACCTTTCAAGATAAACTTGAACCCATCCGTGGAGTCAATACGCCAAACGGAAGTTTTATGAATCGAAAGAGGTGGCTTGATATCCAACCGTTCCATGATGCGGTTGATTTCAGTTTCCGTCTTGGGGATACTAACTTTTTGGTCAAATAGCGGGGTGTATCTTTTGTAAAAATCTTTTTTAAGTTGTTTAAAAGTTTTCTTTTCGGTTGCCAGCATATCTACGGCAAGAAAACAGGCGAGCAATCCGTCTTTATCCGGGATGTGTCCGGCTACAGCAATTCCGCCGGATTCTTCCATTCCCATTAAATATTGTCCGCTGATCATAAGATCCGTAATGTATTTAAATCCAACGGGAGTATCACGCAACATCAAGCCGTTTGCTTTGGCTACTTGATCTACTAAACTGGATGTAATTACGCTGCGGCAAATGCGACCTCTGCGTTTTTTATTGCGGACCAAATGGTCCAAAATCATAGGAGCAATCTCGTTGGGAGAAATCCAATTTCCATCGGGGTCAATGAGCCCGAATTTATCACAGTCCGGGTTGCAGGCAATTCCCAAATGCATTTTTTTGGCTACAACTAATTTTTTAAGTTCCGTTAAGCTTACAGGGCCCGCATTGGGAGTTTTTCCACCAAAGAGGACATCATCCCCTTCATGGATACCTTCCACGGTAATTTTATGTTTCTCCAAAAAATCGCGCAGATAGTATTTTGCGGAACCGAACAACGGATCTATCGCTATTTTAAGATGGGATTGTTTGAGTGCCCGTGTGTTGATGAGCCCTTCCAAATGAGCCAAATATTCTTTACGGAAATCTTTGGTAACGGCGGCCGCATTGAGATGCCCGAAATCTGTAGAAGATGCTTTCAAAATTTGGGCACCGGGGCCGGGGATTCGTTTTTCGATATCCTCCACAATTTCGTTGTTTGCAATGCCCCCATAGAAGGAAATCCATTTCAAGCCGCCTACATTATATTGTCCTTCACTACCGGTGATAACGATGGCGCCCAACGCTCCTTCTGTAATAACAGCCCATTCCGCCACGGGGGTGGGCAGCGGTTTTTCGGAGACGATAACAGAAATCCCGTTTTGTGCCAAAGCGTTAGCGGCCACGTAAGCCAGCTCTTTGGACAAAAAGCGGGTATCAAACCCCACTAATACAAGAGGTTTTTTCTGTTTAACGGCGTTTTGGGCACATTGCTTTTTGTATCCTTCGCCATCAAAACCGTAAAAAGGATGCTCCAAAATATGTTCGGAAATCCCGTATGCCAACCGTTGTACAGACTGCGCCGTCAAGCCATCTGCCAAAATGGACCGGAAACCGGCCGTGCTAAATTTAAGTTGTTCGCTCATCGTGCACCTATTATAGCAAAATTTCTGCAAAAAGACATACCATAGGAAAAATGCTACAATAAAACTAATTATCTGTACAAGGACCCCAGCATGAATTTTGAATCAATCAAACAATATATCAAAGAGGCAGGGTTGCCCAGTTTTCGTATCAAACAAGTGCAAGAAGCTCTTTTTAAAAAAGGGATCTCTTCTTGGGACGAAGCTACCAACCTCCCCACTGATTTACGCGAAAATTTAAAGAAAAATTACCCGATTCTTTGTTTTAAAGTAAGCAAAATTTTATGTTCCCAAAAAGATAAAGTTGCCAAAGCATTGTTGACGTTGCACGATGGATTGCAAATAGAAACCGTATTGCTTAAACCGCAGGATAGTTGGAGTGTATGTGTGTCTTCTCAAGTGGGGTGTGCAATGCGTTGTGCTTTTTGCAGTACCGGTAAAATGGGATTTAAGCGAGATTTAACACAAGAAGAAATAACGGACCAAGTGTTAATGTGGTACCAATACATTCACCGAGAAAAACTGGGAGATCGTATCGGAAGCGTCGTTTTTATGGGGATGGGGGAGCCACTGCTTAATTATGTAAATGTTGTAAAGGCAGCACGGGAGCTTTCCAGTGCGGACTTTTTGAATATCGGGGCACGTCATATTTCTGTTTCCACCTCGGGTATAGCGGATAAATTACATAAACTGGCCGTGGATTTACCACAAGCAAATTTGGCGCTTTCATTGCACAATGCCGACAATGCGGAACGGTCCAAACTAATGCCGGTCAACCGTAAATTCGATTTGGAAGATTTACGAAAAGCTTTAGAAGAATATATTGCCATGACGGGCCGTCAGGTTTTTTTGGAATATGCCGTTATTGAAAATGTGAACAGTCGGCCGGAACATCTGCGTAAGTTGGCCGATTGGATTTACAGTATTAAAGATAATTATTTGTTGCACGTAAACTTAATTGCGTGTAATTTAGGACGCGGCGAAAAAACGGAGGATGTTGTTGTGAAAGATTTTGCGGCAGGGTTAAAAGCCATGGGGATAGGAGTAACAATCCGCAAAAGTATGGGCAACGATATTCTGGCCGCTTGTGGGCAATTAGCCGGTCAAAAAAGATAGGAGCGTATATGAAAAAAATAATGTTTTTAAGTATTTTGTTAGCGGTGGGTTGTGCTACGCTGGATAACAGTTCATTGGATTGGATTCCGATTGGGCCGGAGTTTCATGCAACGGACCCTGCTCAAATTCAGGTAGTTTCCAGCCGTAAAGAGATTACACGTGCTTACGGAACAATTGGTTTGTTGCGTGTGCGGAATTTAAAACCTGGGCGGGACTCTTTAAAATACGGGGTAGAAAGAGGCCGTAAGTTTATTGCCAGTAAAGGGGCGGATGCTATGTTGTTAGGGCAATACAACAGTGCCGCGGAAGGGGATTTGGATCCGCGTGTGACATTGGCCATTTATGCCATTAAATATATGGATACCGTGACGGAAAAAGATCAAAAAGCCATTGACGATTTTGAAGTATTGGGAATTTTGGATGAACAAAATATCGAATAAAGTAGCCACTCCCTTTGCCGTAAAACGGAAACCGGGTTTTTCACGTAAAAAAGCGGTGGTGTTGTTTTCCAGCGGGCTGGATTCTACTACTTGCTTATACTGGGCTTTGGCTAACGGCTACACTTGTGAAACATTAAGTATTTCTTACGGGCAACGACACGAAAAAGAAATTCAAACGGCTCGCAAAATCGGGCAGAAATTAGGAATTAAACAACATTTTATTACGCTTGATTTGCCGTGGCTTTCTCCGGTTTGTTCGTTGATTGACATGCACCAGAAATTGCCGGACGTTCCGGTAGAAAAAATCCCAACCGAAGGGATTCCCTCTACCTATGTGCCGGGAAGAAATTTACTTTTTTTATCATTGGCCTCTTCTTTGGCGGATAGTATCGGTGCCGATTGTATTATTGCGGGCCCCAACGCAGTGGATTTTTCGGGGTATCCGGATTGTTCGCCGGATTTTTACCGGGCAGCCGCTCAAGCCATTAATTTGGGGACCAAACTGGGCGTAACCGAAGGAATAGAGGTGTTGGCCCCTCTTATGTATCTGTCAAAAGCGGAAATTGTTAAGTTGGCAGCTTCCTTAAAAGTTCCGTTTGAATGGACGTGGAGTTGTTATGCCGGAGGGGAAAAACCCTGCGGACATTGTGATTCTTGTAAACTGCGCGCGAAAGGTTTTGAAGAAGCCGGCGTGCATGATACTGCATTAGATTAGGAGCATTTATGCATAAATTAATAGGAGTTCTGGTTTTATCGGTTGGGTTGGTAACGGGAGTATATGCACAAGAAAAAAAGGTGATTTTTCCTCTTCCTACAGTAACGGCGGCACAGAAAAAAGAGTTTAAAATGCGCCGCAAACAACTCAATCAATTGGTCAAACAATATAAGAAAGCATCCGAAAAGGAAAAAACAGCCGTAAAGGACGAAGTGGAAAAAATTGTTTCTGCCGGAGTAGAGGACCATTTGTCTTACATGAAAAGTTATGTGGCACAGCAGCGGGAACGATTGGACCGTTGGGAAGCTAAAATTCGGGAAGATGAACAGAATTTATCCAAAATCAAAGCGCAACGGGTAGAAGATTTGTTGACGGGTGTTGCCAAAGAAAAACACAAACAAGCCAAAAAACGGTGGAAAGCACAGTTAAAAGCGCAAAAAGCATCTTTGAAATAGGACCTATTTTTATATAGGTCCTTTTTACCCTGTGTTCTAGGTCTTTAGTCCCTTGTTATTTTCGCGTGTAATCGCTAAGATAAGGATAAGGAGAATTTAACGTGAAAAACAAAATTTTGCTAGCCGTACTTATCCTTTTTGTCTTTACGGTACCATCGTGCGCCGAAATAAATAATTCTACTGAAATAACAGCGCTTACATTGTGTCAAATGGTAGAAGGCAATCCATATGGTACGCCTCTAAGGAATGCTCCATTTGCTGAGATGGTTGCCGACCCCGACCATGTTGCTTGGACAAAATGTGCAGATGTGGTTGGCCTTTGGAAGTATGGACGGCAGTATCTCCAATTCGAAAATACCGATGAAGGAAAGGCCCGGGCCCGGGCCCTCATTAACCGTACGATAGAAATTGCGGCCTTTATGAGTGCGCGACCCGCTATATACAACAAAAAGAACAAAAGCGTGGGATCTTACTTTCATTATTTAGCTGAAATTAATAATTCGCTTTGCCAAGTAACCAAAAGTTGTAATGGAAGGGGAAGTTATAAGTTCGGCGAAAATGGAACTGTAGTTTTTGTAAGCAAATCGCAAGAAGCTGCTGCCAAAACTGTAGCAAAGTTTCAAGAGGGCGGTAGCGGAGATGATATATATGGTTCCGGTAATAATGGCGGTGGGCCTAAAGTGAGTTTGATGCACATCAATTATTTTCGTTAAAGATAAAATTACAAAAAAAGCCCCGGTTGTGCCGGGGCTTTTTTGCGAGAATTTTCTATTGGAATAATTTGCTGGCTTCCAGGATGTTTAAGGCCTGCGGAATATCGTTTACGACCAATATCCAACGGGTCTTATCCCCAATAGAAGTACCATAAATGGTTGTTATGTTAATATTTTTGGCGGCCAGTAACGCTCCCAAATCGTGCAAAAGGCCTACGCGGTTAGGCAGGTCCAGGCAGATAGCATCGGTCTTAACGCTGGTAAAACCGGCTTTGGTAAGCGCATGGCTGATTTCGTCTTCATGGCGGATGGCCAAACGGACGACGGCTGCGTCGTAACGCACATCCTGTGACATGGCAATAATATCAATATTTTCTTGAATAAAAAGGTTGGCAAATTTTGTGAGTTCGCCCGGTTCATTGATTAAAAAGATGCTGTATTGTTTTACTATGTTAAGCGCCATAACCGCCTCCTACCCATAGCATAGCTAATTTGAGAGCATTTTTACAACCCACTTAAAGAATGTTGCTTTGTGTATTTTCTTTTATCTATTGAAATCCAGCACATCTGCATTTTTCAATGCTTCTTCTAAAACGAGCATGGCTTTGCAGTCATCTTCATTGTACATCAGCACTTTGTGAAGGAGTTCGTCATTTCCGGTTTTCAGCCAATTGGTAAAATACACCATGCTGTCCATTGCGCCGCAATCGTCTTGACGCCAATTAAATCCAAAAGCGGGAGCGGCTGCTTTCAGAGAGAAACTGGGTGCCGGCAAGTAAAACGCTTTATTGACGGCTACTTTTAAATCGCAGCAAATCGAACACAGTTTGTTCAATTTTTCGGCATAATCCGTGTGTTGTCCCGCCAATTTCTTCATTTTACGTACTTCGTAATCGGTCCAGTGATACAGAGCCGTTTGTTCAAAGTCCTGCACGTAATCATAAAATTGTTCAAAAATTTGGATTTCTTCTTCCGGAGTTTTGGCTACAAAACTGACGTATTTATTTTGTTCTTTGTCCCAAATACCAATCAGATACACAAAGGATTTATTGTCCTTGGTAAAAGTTTCGGTTGCTTCAAAATCAAAATACAAATTGTGTTTTTTTACGGGGGGAGGAAAACACCCTTTTTCCCGTAAAATCGGTTTGTGATACAGATAAGCTAAGGCGTTGAAATGGGCTTCGGTGGCGTAGGGTTCTTCTAAAAGAGTTTGCAGTTTTTCCAAGGAACAATGTGCCACGTCATCGGTAGAGAATAGTCCGTTAATTTTAAGACATTGGCGCATTTCCGTATTGAGGTGCGGAAGCATTAACAGGTCTTTATTTTCCGCTACTGTTTTGTTGGCATATACACGCCAAGGGGCCCCGGCCGCTTTGGGGGGTTTATGCGCTTCCGGTTTGGCAATACCATCTCGAATGTTGCGCCAAAATTCCAGTTCTTGCAATAGGCGCGTTTCATGGTCCTTATATTGAATATCTACCGTATGATTTTTTAAAAAAACCTTTGTGTTTTCAGGGAAAAATCCTTGAATTTTCCCTAAAATCAAGGATGTCAAACTTACTTGCAAAGAGTAATGTTCCTTTAAATCGTGGGCGCGCTTAAATTGAAAAATTTGATAATGGTAATTGCCAAAGACGGAAGGATTTTCCTCTTTCCGTACCAACAAATTAACGCTACCGTATACATTTTCCGGCAAGTTCCATAAACGTGCATTAGCAATGGCTTGTTCGCCTTTTGCCATGTGTTCAAGGGTATTTTTAAAACGGTCCTCTTCCGTTTCGCCGGTTACAAAAACTACTTCGGGAAATTCTTGCTTAATCCATTCGTCGCGAGAATGACGATCCGTACGAATTTTCAAATTTTCGTAACGGTTAGGTTCGGAAACGGCTTCTTCCGCGGGTGCATGGAAATTACACCAAATACTAAATGGATCCTCCAACAGGGAAAACATTTTCGAAGCATTAAAATCGCATTTATCGGGCGTGCGTCCGGCAGAGAATTTGGTAAATAATTCTTGTAATTCTAAATCAGTCATCCTTTATATTTTAACTTTTTTAATAGGAGAATTAAACCCTCCGCTTGGCTTGCGTAAGTGAGTTGTTATTTTGTACCATTAAACCGAAATGAACGAAGAATCAAAGAAAGGGGCAACAAGCATTGCGCAGTTGCTCAGTGTGAACCGAATTATTTTCCCGTCAGAACAAACGGATTCCCGCCTGTTGTTGGAACAATTGGTCCGGCGGGTGTGTGAGGAAGAACCTACCTTAGATTTTTCTTCCGTGATGGCGGAGTTATCCAAGCAAGAAGGAGTAGGCCCGGTGTTAGAAACAGGGCTTGCATTACCGCACTGTCGCGTGGACGGGTTGACGCATTTTACGGGTGCGTTGGCGGTGTTGCCGTCACCGCTCCGTTCCCCAAAAGGAGGAAAAATTCGGGCTATTCTGCTATTTTTTTCGCCATTACAACCTTCCTTTTTCTCTCAGCATTTACGTTTATTAGCCGCGGTGGCCGGAGTATTTACGCCCGATTTTATTCGCCAACTGCAAGTTGCAGGTAATGCACAAAAGGTGCTGAATTATTTTAAAAAATGAATATGATACAATAACTATTATGGCTATATTACGTGTAACAAAATACGGGGAAGATATCCTTCGCCAAAAATTAAAACCGGTGGATTACAAAAAATTGGCGCCGAAACTTCCAAAATTACTCAAGGATATGGAAGAAACCTGCCTGGCTGTGCGAGGGGTGGGGTTGGCGGCCAACCAAATTGGTTTGGATTACCGTATGGCCATTATTTTGATTCCGCAATCGGAAGAAGAAAATGCTCCGCTTGAACGTTATGTTCTTATTAATCCAAAAATTTTATCCATGCGCGGCGAAAGGATAGAAGAAGAGGGATGTCTTTCTCTGCCTGGTCTGTGGGCGGAAGTAAAACGTGCCACGGATGTTACCATTAAATATATAGATGAAAATGGGGTGGAACAGGTCAAGCGGGCCCGCGGTCTTTTGGCAAAAGCATTTCAGCATGAAGTGGACCATCTGGATGGAAAACTGTTTATCGATTTAGTAGATCCCGCACTTAAACCGGAGCTTAAAAAAGCCATTAAAAAATTACGTTCGCAATGGACCTAACAATGGGAAAAACGTGTATTCTTAAATTCGGCGGCAATACGCTGGCCAATAAACAAAAATTAATGATGGCGGCCAATCTGGTTAAATCCCGCTACCAGGAAGGGTTTATACCGGTGGTGGTGGCTTCTGCCAACGGGAATTTAACGGACGTTTTGTTGGACCATGCTTATAGTATTACCCCTAATCCGGACCGGCGAGAGTTGGATATGTTGGTTACCACCGGGGAACGGGTAAGTGTGGCATTATTGTCCATTGCCCTGCGCGCGCAGGGAGTACCCTCTGTTTCTTTGACCGGTTCCCAAATCGGATTGATTACCACTTCTTCTCACACGGGGGCGGACATCTTAAATTTAAAAGGCGACCGTTTACAAAAAGAAATCGAAAAGGGAAATGTTCCTATTGTGGCAGGTTTCCAGGGTATTGGGGAAAACAAAGAAATAACTACTTTAAAAAGAGGGGGTTCGGATGTTTCCGCTGTTTTTCTGGCCTTCCAGTTGGGATCTTCTCACGTAGAAATGGTAAAGGATGTGGACGGCGTATATTCGGATGATCCCCATAAAAACTTGAAAGCCCAGCGCTATGAGGTCTTGGATTTTGACGAAATGTACAAGTTGGCTTTGAACGGAGCCAGTGTATTGCATCCGGATGCGGTTCGCTTGGCCAAAGAAAAAGGAATCGAGATCCGTATTGTTTATTATCAAACGGGCAAAACAGGAACGGTGATTAAATGAAATTGGAATTTAAGTTTAATGGGATAAGCATAGTTTCCTTCCTCATATTGTGCGGCCTTTTTTATTGGTTATGTCCACTGCCCGCGGCTGCTTTATGGCGGGGAATTGTGTGCGTAGCTGCATCCTTGTTTTTGTTTTTTGTTTGTTTCGTAGTGGTGACGCACAAAAATATTATCCGTAAAAAATAAGGATTATTTTTCTTTTCTTGTAGATATACGATTTTAGGTAAAAAAGAAATTTTGGGTAAAAATTCCGAAAAAATGATAGGATAAAGCTATGGAAAATTTGATTATATGGCAAATAATAGGTTTTACAGTTTGTTTTGTTTTGCTGTTTGTTTTTATAGCAAAATACCGTGAAGCATTGGACCAGGAACAGTCCTTTGAAAATACAGAGGAAACCTCCGCTCCGTCCGCTGAGTTCCGTCCGCGCGAGGAAGTTCTTCAGGAGGCAGCAGGTGGCTCTTTGGAGCTGGCTGATTTAGAGGAAAAAGTACGTTCTTTGCATTACCAATTATTAGAGTTACGAACAGCCGTGCAAAAAAATAATGCTGAATTTACAAAGCAAATGGCACGTATGGAACAGCGTGTCAGCACTTTTGAGCAAGAGTATGTAAACAAACTGCAACCTACGCTTTTGCGCGTGATTGATGAATTGGAGCATATTAAGGGAGTAGAAGATTCGGACAAAATTTAAAATATTTTAAAAAAGAAGAAAAATCTAAAACCGCCGCTCTTTTTGTGGCGGTTTTCTTTTTGAATAGAAAGAAATAAAAAGTGTTTTTTGCAGCAGATTCCACAAAAAAGAAATCAAAAATGCTTTAAAATGGTCAAAATTTAATAAATCAAATTAGAATTTGTCAAGCTTTTTTAATAAAAAAACATTGTAAATTTGTTTTGTGTGTTTGAAATTTCATAAAATATATCTATATACGTATTACAGGAAAAAATACGTTAGGAGACACAATGACAAATAAAAACCTTGAACCGATAGCCATTGTAGGTATCGGTGCGATTATGCCCGGAGCCCTTACTAAAGAGGAATTCTGGAACAACATTAAAGAAGGCAAATATTGTATTACTGAAATTCCTGCGTCTTACTGGGACTACAAACTATTCTACAGTCCCGACCACAAAGCCGAAGATAAACTCTACTCAAAAATCGGCGGATTTATTCCTGAAACTTTCAAATTTAACTCGTTAAAATATCGTATTCCTCCGCAAATTGCCAAACAAATGGACACTGTCCAACATTTGGCTATTGAAACGACGCGCATGGCGTTGGAAGACAGCGGATACGATAAAAAAGAATTTGACCGCAACCGTACGGCGGTTATTATCGGAAATTCAATGGGTGGAATGAAAAACGAGATGTCAAATACGCGCTTGAACCGCCCTTTCCTCTATGAAATTTTGAAAAATACGGCCGCGTTTAAATCATTGGCGCCGGCAGATGGTCAAAAAATGCTGGATGAAATAGATGAAGGGGTGCGTGCAAAATTCACACCGGTTACCGAAGATTCTATGCCGGGAGAGTTGGCCAACGTGATTGCTGGTCGTGTCGCCAATGTATTTGATGTGCACGGTACGAATTTTACGGTGGATGCTGCGTGTGCTACTTCTTTGGCTGCTGTAGATCAAGCTGTCAACGGGCTGAGAATGGGCAACTTCGATATGGCAATTGCCGGCGGCGTGGACCAAATGATGTCTCCTTCCGCTTATATTAAATTTTGCAAAATCGGTGCCCTCTCGGAAACGGGGTCTTATCCGTTTGATGCCCGCGCTAACGGGTTTGTCATGGCGGAAGGGGCCGGGATGGTAATTTTGAAACGGTTGTCCGACGCTGTAAAAGACGGAGATCGTGTGTATGCCGTTATCCGGGCGGTGGGTGCTTCTTCCGATGGAAAAGGAAAGGGAATTACGGCGCCTAACCCCAAAGGGCAAAAAATTGCTGTTGAAAAGGCCTTTGAACAGGTGGAATATACCCCTGCCGATGTCAGCTTGGTGGAAGCGCACGGTACAGGTACCCGCGTAGGGGATGCTGTTGAGTTAGAAGCGTTGACGGAATTGTTTGGGCCGTACGCCAAACCGGGAACCATTGGTTTGGGGAGTGTGAAAAGCCAAATCGGGCATGCCAAAGCGGCAGCCGGAATTGCTGCTCTTATCAAAACTTCGTTGGCCTTGTACAACAAGGTTTTGCCGCCTTCCGTAAATTTTGAAACACCCAATCCAATTGTGGATTGGACGAAATGCCCGTTCCGTGTTATCACCAAGGCCGAAGCATGGCCGGATGGAAAAATCCGCCGTGCCAATGTTTCCGCTTTTGGATTTGGCGGGACCAATTTCCATGTGGCAATGGAAGAAATGAACGATACTTTGCTTACTAAAATGCAATCTTCCCACACACAAACTGCAACGGTTGCGCCGTTGAAAGAAAAAACACCTGCCTACACGTTACACGTTCCGGGTGAAAAAATCCAAAGTGATGTGCTGACCTTTTCCGCTGCTACCAAAGCGGAACTAATGGATATTTTGGACAAGGCCTCTTTGGCAGTAGTAGTTGATCCGACGTACTTGCCAAGTATTTCTTATGCGAACCATATTGCCAAGCCGAACAGTTTTGCGGTAACTATCAATGTGGAAAATCCGGAAAAACTACAGGAAAAAATTGCTTTTTTCAAAAAAATTGCTGCCGCGCAAGATGTATGGACCACCGAATCGCTTCATCTTCGTATGAAAGGGATCTATCCGTTTAGACCTTCGGAAATTAAACCCAAAGTTTGTTTTATGTTCCCGGGCCAAGGATCTCAGTATGTGGACATGATGAAAGATTTGGCCACTAAATACAAGGTAGTGCAAGATACATTTGATGAAGCCGACCGCTTGCTCACGGACATTATTGGGCAAACTTTAACGGAAACGTTATGGAGCAAACCCGGCGAAACCAAAGAGCAAATCGCTGAACGTGAAGCGGCTATTAAAAGAACGGAAATGACGCAACCGGCAGTTCTTACGGCCGATATTGCCATGATGCGGTTACTGTCCTCTTTTGGTATTAAACCCGATGTGGTGATGGGCCATAGTTTAGGGGAATATGCCGCCGCGGTTGCAGCCGGTATTTTTGATTTTGAAAATGGGTTGAAAGCTGTTTGTACTCGTGGAAAAGTGATGAGCGAAATCCGCGTAGAAGACAACGGAAAAATGGCCTCTATTGCGGCACCGGTGGAAAAAGTGGAGCCGGAACTCTCCCGTATAAACGGTTATGTGGCTGTGGCCAATAAGAATTGCCCGACTCAAACGGTAATTGCCGGAGCAAGTAAATCCATTGATGAAGCAATTGATATGTTTAACAACATGGGAATTCAAGCGGTACAAATTCCCGTTTCACATGCTTTCCATTCTGCCATTGTGAAACCGGCTATGCCTCAATATCGTGCTTTTCTTAATACATTAAAATTTAATTCTCCCAAGATGCCCATTACAACTAACGTAACGGCTGAATTCTATCCCAGCGATCCGGAAAAAATCAAAGACCTGATGGTCACACAGATTTCTCATTCCGTAGAGTGGATTAAGCAATTACAGACAACCTATGCTTCGGGTGTTCGTCTCTTTGTGGAGTGTGGCCCCAAACGGGTATTATCGGCCTTGGCTTCTAACACGTTGTCCGATAAAAAGGACATCAAGGTCTTGGCTTCCAACCATCCCAAAAAAGGTGGTATTGTGGAATTTAACGATTTGTTTGCCAATTTAATTTCTTCGGGTATTCATTTAGATTGGAAAGGAACCGATATGTGCGGGGATTGTTCCACATTTAACCCGGCTTTTGTAAACTGGGTCAAACAAAACGCGCCTGCAGCTGTTGAGGCGTTGGGCGCTAATCAAAATACAACCTGTGCTTGCCAAACGATCGGCGAGGCAGAGGAAGACGATATGAACAAAAAATCAATAGTTATCAGCGGTATTGCCGCAGGCGGTCCCGGCAGTTGGGACAAAATCTTTCGGGAAGGAGTGTTGGATGAAATTCTTTCAGGCCGGAACATGATAGAGCCGGTCAGTGCCGAAACACAGCAAAAACAAATTGATAAACATGTGGAATTTGTGGTGAAATCCCCTGACGGGAATCATCATTTTGAACGTTTAACTTCTGCCTCACAAGCGATTAAATTATCCGCGCGGGGCGGTGCTTTTGATTTGGAAAAAGAATTCGGTTTACCGGCCAAATGGGTGCGCTCCATGGATCGCAGTTTTCAACTGGCAATTGCGGCCGGTATGTTGGCTCTTAAAGATGCGGGTATTCCGTTAGTCCTTTATTATAAGCCCACTTCTACCGGTGGTTATTTGCCGGATCGTTGGGGATTACCGGCGGATATGATTGATGAAACGGGAGTAATTTTTACTTCTGCTTTCCCGGTTGCCAACAGCATGATGGGGGATTTAACAAAACGGGTAGAAGGGTTGCTCAACAATAAAACAGCCAAAGAAGTCCGTGCATTTTGTGATAAGTTTATTATGCAAATTGCAGATCCTGCCTTAAAAGCCGAAATTGAACAATGGTACAAAGATACGTTCAAGGATAAAGAAATCGAACCGGCAGCGTTTACTTCGGAATTTATTTTAAAAACAATTATTATTGCTCACTCGCATTTCTGCCAATGGATTCGCGCACGTGGTCCGGCTACTGCCATGAGTGCGGCTTGCGCTTCCACGGCCCAAGCTATTTCAATTGCCAATGACTGGATTAAATTAGGGCGTTGCAAACGTGTTATCGTGATTAGTGCAGATGACATTACAAACGATAATGTTTCCGAGTGGATTTTAACTGCGTTCTTGGCCTCCGGTGCCGCCACTACCGAAGCAGATGTAACGAAAGCTGCCTTGCCTTTTGACCGCCGCCGCAACGGAATGATTGTGGGGATGGGGGCTGTTTCTCTGATTGTAGAAGAAGAAAGCGAAGTCACCAAACGCGGAATGAAACCGTTGGCAAAACTTTTATCTACAGAGATTGCAAACAGCGGTTTCCATGTTACCCGGTTGGATGTAGGACATGTGGCCCAGGTGATGAATCGTTTGGTAACCCGTGCGGAGAAAAATTTTGGTCTCAACCGCAGCGATATTGCCAAACAATTGGTATTTATTTCTCATGAAACCTATACGCCGGCTCGTGGCGGGTCTGCCAGTGCGGAAGCTTACGCTTTGAAATCTACGTTCGGGGCGGATGTTAGCCATATCATTGTCAGCAACACCAAAGGTTTTACCGGTCACTCGATGGGAGCCGGATTGGAAGACGCCATTGCAGTACGCTGTTTGAATACGGGGTTGGTTCCTCCCATTGCCAATTTCAAAGAAGCGGACCCGGAACTGGAAGGCATTACGCTGAGCAAGGGCGGCCATTATAACTTCAAGTATGCCCTTCGTTTGGCGGCCGGATTCGGTTCACAAATTGGGATGACATTGTTAGAAAAATCTTGGCAGGAGGGAGAACCTCGTATTGTAGATACTGCTCGCCATCAAGATTGGTTAAAAGGAATCTCCGGTCAGCAAGATCCCGTTTTAGAAGTAGTACAAAATACGTTACGTGTGCGTGATAATTACCGTCACGGTGTAAAACCTTCTTTGGTGATGGAAGGATCCCAAGCTTTTGTAGATAAGGTAAACACGGTGCATACAGCGCAAACGGTAACTGCTCCGGTGGCGCATACATCCGTCGAGCAACCGGCCTCTGTAGTAAAACCGGCCGTTGCACCCAAAGCGCTGGATGAAGCTACCGTTACCAAAGAAATAGTGAATATGGTTTCCGAAAAAACGGGTTATCCGGAAGATATGTTGGAACTCGATTTGGATATGGAAGCCGATTTGGGTATCGATACGGTCAAGCAGGCGGAATTGTTTGCAGCGATGCGTGAACATTACGGTATTGCCCAACAAGAAGGTATCCAACTTAAAGATTATCCGACGATTCGCCATTGCATTAAATTTGTATTAGCCAATGCCGGACAACCCGCAGCTACATCGGCTCCGGCTGTGCAACCGGCTCCTGTGGTGCAACCTATATTAACGGCGCAACCTGCACCGGCACCACAATCCGCACCCGTTGTGCAACCGGCTGTGGTAAAATCAACTAAAGCGTTGGATGAAGCTACCGTTACCAAAGAAATAGTAAACAT
>JAEEMS010000022.1 GCA_016283355.1 Elusimicrobiaceae bacterium
ACGTATTTCTGGGCCAAAGGGCCCTGTTTTTTTCAGGGTTCTTTTCCTATTCTATTGAGGAAGGAAAAAGTAGGAACACAAAAACAAGGAGAAACTTATGAAACGCAACACAAGCAAGGTATTGGCTCTCTGTATCCTCTCGGCACTTTGCACATTGCCGGTGATGGGCCAACTGAAGAATACTACCCCGGCAAGTCAAAAGTATCAGCCGAAGCCGGTTGCTGCACTTGAAACCAATATTAACAAAGACAAGCCGGCTTTCATGCGTGCGGTCTATAAAGGCGACATTGAAAAGGTAAAAGAAATCCTGGGAAAAAATGCTTTGCACCTATCGCTTTTAAGAATCAAAATGAACACAACAACCAACACGCTGGGAACGGTCAACACCTATCCGGTTTGCATAGCCGCCGCGAAGGGATACACCTCTTTAACCAAGTATATGTTACAGGTTGCCCCCTCGTTGAAGAACGTAAACTGTGAAAACAGCTACGGGAATTTGTGGGACGCTGCCGTTGAAAACGGGAACGGTGATACGGCTATCATGTTGCTCAACTCGGATGTAGATCCCCAGTCGTTGAAACGGATTTTTGATACGCCGCCGTTTGTACAAGTGGCTATGTTTATCAAAAATGATACCCAGTTAAAGAAACTCATCTCGATGTTATTGAATAAAGGGGTACATGCCAATGATGTGTTTATTACCCATCAGGGTGGCAGAGAAGGAGACGGATTCTTTCACGCCGCTAATAACAACCATACTTCTTTCATCACCACGTTGCGTGACGAACTAAAAAAACGCGGGCAACAACCGGTTGCGGAATTGAGAGTGTCTTATTGTCCCGGCTCCGTGAGTGTAAATAAAGATAAACAGAACTTATACGATTCCCCCCAAGCAAAATTACTGCGCGCCTATAATGTTAAAACGAACGTAAAAGCTTACGTGGGTAACGTGGGGTGCGAATAGTTATCAACAAATCGTTAGAGGAAAACGTATGAACACACAAAACAAAAACAATCTGATGAAACGTTCCATGGGTATACTTTTGGCACTGTACCTCTTATCGGCCGCTTACATGCCGGTGATGGGCCAATCCCTTTCCCAAAAGAAGTTTCAGCCGCAACCGCTTGCAATCCTCAGCTCCACCCGCACACAACAACTTAAAAAGAAATTTGTACGTGCGGTTTGGGCCGGAGATCTAAAAACGGTACAAAACCTGGTGGAACACAACTCGTGGATTATATTTTTACGGGAAAAGATCAACAGCCCGCAACCCGTTTATCCTATTTGTGTGGCAGCATCAAACGGGCACAATGCGCTGGTCAAATATATGATAGCGAAGGATCCTTCTTTATTAAAAGTACAGTGCGAAAACAGCGGCGGAAATTTGTTTGACGTTGCCATTGAAAACAAAAAAGCCGATACCGCGGCATTGTTGCTAAGTTTTAAAAAAATGCGCCCCGGGGCGGATCCCCAAATGCCGCCGTTTGTAAAAGTAGCTACCTACATCCGGGACCGCGCCGCCTTGCAAAAAGTAATCCCGGCTTTACTCCAAACCAAAGCGGACCCCAATCAGCTCTACCGCGATAAAAAACAACCCATAGTCGGGGATGCTTTTTATGAAGCCGCCGGCCATAAAAACATTCATTTCATTACCGTGTTGCGTGACGAAATGAAAAAACACGGTCAACCGATTGCTCAGGTTGTAGAGTATCTTTGCCCCAATTATACGCCTGAACAAAAAACAGGGGCCGTGGACCTGGTCCGCCACAGCCCGCGTGTAGAATTGTTGGAGCAAAACGGTGTTATCGTTTACATTACTACAAAAGACCATAAAGACACATACCAAGATTGTATTTAAGTTGTTTCATAAGTAAAGACGTTCTTCTCCTCCCCCCGCCCAAAACGCGGGGGATTTTTTAAAATTCTTATTAAAAATAAAGCAAAATTCCACAATTTTAGCCGTAAAGGCCCAGTTCCCGCCTAGGTCTAAAGACCCTTGTGGGTAAAAACCACAAAACGATACAATGCATATATACGGAATGTTAAAAGTTGAGAGAATTTTTGTGAAAAAATTATTTGCACTACTGCTAATCGCACTTTCGGTAACGGTTGCATTGCCGTCGTTTGGAGGGCTGGGCCCGAAGAAGTTGCCCCGCAAACCCATGTCCGCTGCTCAACTGGCCGCGGATGCCGCCCGAAAGGCAGTGTATAGAGCCGGGCAAATTTCACATACGGGGCCGAAGGTCTCTCCGACCGCTCCGAAAATAGGAGACGGCGTCCTTCCGCAAATACCGGAGTCCCTTACCAACTCTTTACGAAAATCCATTACGCGCGCCGTCACGCAAGGCGTGTCTATCCCTATTGCGCCGATTCAAGTTCCAAACATACAAGAAATCCCCTCAGTGGATGCGCTTACCCGCAGGTTGGAACTGTCGTTTATTCCCACGCAAGCGTTTGCTCTTCAAAAAACGGATGCGCTTTTTGAGGAAATAAAAACAGCCGATGACAAAATATTTGAATTTTATTTCATAACACTTCCCAATTTGTTTTTGCAACCGTCCGACACGCCTTTTGTGATGCGCTTGGAACAAGTGGAACAAGCAGACCGGTTTTATAAAGATTTTCTCAAGAGAGATAATATCTACGGGGAATATGAAAACTACGACGGACGCGGGCCAAACGGCCGTTGCCCGTTGCAAGAATCCCATATCAAATGGGCTGAAGTACTGCGTGCTTTCACCGGCTTGAGTGTGTTGGGCACGCAAGGAGCGGCAGATGCCATCGTAGATGCTACCTTACTCGCCCCAAGACAGTACCGCCTGATTACCGATTATATCGCCGTCCACGCTTTGCTTCTCTTGGAAGATTGGCCCGCGTTGCAGCGGTTTATCAATGTCCGCTCCAATTCCGGTCATGGCGGCTTCCCGGAATTAAGAGCATACTTAGGCACCGTTCAAACCCCTGTTTATTTCCCTAAACAATTAATCGGCGAAGATCTCGCCGCTGGAATTTACCGTTACCATTATCCTTCTTTCCGACAGCGCTTAACCGCCTTGGCATGGAGTAATTTGGAAGGCACGTACAACATAACCGGCTTTTCAGAACATATACAAGGAAAAAAATCTCTCTTTTACTCTATTCAGGAAAACACCGTAGACAAGACAGTAACACCGCACCAACGGGTCGGCAATAACAACAACCTTTTTCTCCAATGCATTTCGTATGATGCGGGCATTACCGCCAACATGGCTTGTATCCGCGCCAAACTGCACCGCCCTACCGTATATATCCCTCAAGAACTAAGAGGTGAAAAGTGAAAAAATTGCTGATCGTATGGGTGTGCAGCGTTATTGCATTGCCGTCGTTTGGAGGGCTGGGCCCGAAGAAGTTGCCCCGCAAACCACACGCCGTTAAAAGTATGGCAGCGACCGCAAAAAAAGCGCGCAAAGTTGTCCTCGCAAAACCCACAATGCCTGCCTCCGATACAGAGGCACTTGCCAACAACGTAAAAAAAGCACTTTCCCAAGCGGGTGATGTGGAAAAAGCAATCCCCTTCTCTATCGGGCCAAAAGGGAAGCGTGGCACGCCGGGCCCTATTGAACCCATCCCTGCCGTAGCAAATACAAATGCCCTGTTCCCAAAAGGGGCTTTTGAATTTTATCTTTTAACACTTCCCAATTTATTTTTTCGTCCGGCCGGTAGTTCTTCTTTTATCCTGCGCACGGAACAAGTGGAAGAAGCGGACCGGTTTTACAAACAATTTTTAAAAGGCCGAAACATATATGGCGATTTTTCAGGCGGCAATTATTACCTTAATACTTTAGCGGATTCACACATTAAATGGGCCGAAGTATTGTATGCTTTTACCGGGTTAAGTTTGTTAGGGCAACCCGGGGCAGGGGATGCAATTGTAGATGCGGCCCTGCGTGCCCCTATCGATCGCCAACTATTTAACGATTATATCGCCCTTCACGCGTTACTGCTCCTAGAGGATTGGCCCGCGTTACAACGGTTTATCAATGTGCGTTCGGCGGCCGGATACGGTGCGTTTGTGGACCTGCGTGAATATCTGGCCCATGTTGTTCCCGATGCGCCCATTTCTTTTCCTAAAAAAATCATCAACGAGGAATTTCACCCGCTCCACAGAGTTTATCATTATCCCACCGTAGAGGAATCACTTCAACTGACAGGCAGATATGGGAAAAGTTGGGAACGGGGATGGATAGAAAAATTTGCGCATTATATACGGGGAGAAAAGGACGACAACTACTTTCTGTGGAATCATTTTCCTCTTTCTTCTTACGTAACGGGCAAGCACCTTCAGTTTGAGATAAGTGAAGTGGCAAGTGAATATAAAAGAGGGAAAGTTTTTGTAGAAAGCAATCTGAAGTATGGTGCGTTTATAGGGTTGATGGACAACTTTGAAACCTACGGGATACAAGAAGAGGACCTCCTTGAAAAAAACAACAACGCTTTCCTCAAATGTATTTCGTATGATGCGGGCATTACCGCCAACATGGCTTGTATCCGCGCCAAACTGCACCGCCCTATCGTATACACGCCCAAACAAAAATAATTTTCCTCTCGGTGGCGCTCGCGCCTCGTTTTGCGATATGCTAAAATAGGAACGAGGTGGCTATGAAAAAACTAACTTGTCTGTTGATGCTATTTGTATGCAGTATACTTCCGGCCGCCGCGGATACGATTTCTACCGATAAAAGCGGCTTTGATAAAATATATAACGTCATAGATGATGCTGTCTTTGACCTGCGTTATTATTCCCCCTACAATTTTACAGGCGCAAAAATTCGCGGTTACAAAGCCCCTGTGGCCTATATGACCAAAGAAGCATTACAAGCGCTTGCCGTGGCCGCGGCCGATTTGCGCGCGCAAGGGTACCGTATTTTGGTGTGGGATTCGTACCGCCCGCAAAAAGCGGTGGACCACTTTGTAGAGTGGATTAACGACCCTAACGACCCGGGCAACAAAAGTTTTTATCCGGAGCTTGAAAAGGATGACTTAATCGCCGGGGATTATATTATGCCCAAATCCGGCCATACGCGCGGCAGTACGATTGATTTAACTATCGTCAAGCAGGACGGCTCTTTTGTAGATATGGGCGGTACGTTTGATTTGTTTAGCGAACGTTCTCACCCGGATTACAAAAAAATTACCAAAAAACAAAAACGCAATCGCAAAATCTTGCGCGACGCGATGGTCAACGCCGGGTTCAAACCACTCGATTCCGAATGGTGGCACTTTACACTCAAGGACGAACCCTACAAAGACACCTATTTTAATTTTGATGTAGAATAGACAACCTACATGCTACGACAACGAGGTAACTATGAAAAAACTAATCTTCTCTCTTGCTGCATTCTTTTTTTGCTTGCCCGGTTTTGCACAACTTGCGCAAGGCAACCAGCTCATCGGCGCCCGACTGGGACTGGGGTTTCAGTTGGAAAATTCCGGGGTATCTTACTCCGATTATAGCCGCGTGGACTGGGGTTCGTTGGGGGCGGAATACGGCCTGTCTTACTACTATCTGGTAACGGACAAAGTAGGCATCGGGGCGGACGTATCGTACGGCGATTTTGACGGGGGCGATTTGTTTGTCTCTTCCGATAAAGTAAGCGACAGAACCCGCCTTTTTAACACTTTTTTTTCGGCCCGTTTTACTTCCAATCCGTCCGGTGTGTTCCGTTTGTATATGCCGGTGGGAATCGGGATTACAACCTCTCACCAACACTTGCACATTGATAAAGGCGGCACACAATACGAAAACCGCGCCACCGATACTTCGTTGGGTTGGTTTGCGGGCGCCGGCTTTGAATTTGACTTCGGCCGCGGGAGCGATTGGTCCATGGGGTTGGAAGCGCGCTACAATGCGTTTAGCGTGGACACAGACCGCTTAACCCGCGACGCTCCCTCCGCCGTAAAAGGGGTGGGCAACCGCCGTTTAAGTTATATGTCTTTTCAACTGCGCGTGAACAAACGTTTCTGATTGTATGAAAAAACGGATTGCGTATTGCGGGCTTGATTGTGAAAAATGTGATGCTTATTTGGCCACTGTTCACAATGATCAATCCTTGCGCGAAAAAACAGCTAAACGGTGGAGTGAGTTAAACCACATCACTATTTTGCCCGAAGATATCCGTTGCGAAGGGTGCCGCGCCAACGGCGTGAAAACCGTATTTTGCGCTAAACTCTGTGCCGTCCGCCAATGCGCCTTGAAGAAAGGCGTAAACACCTGCGGCGATTGCGCGCAACTGCCAACATGCCCGACGGTCGGAAAGATTATCAAAAATAATCCAGACGCACTTAAAAATTTAAAAAGCTAATCTTTTAAAACCCCAAAAATCGACTTTTTTCTTAAAGTAACAGTATATTTGTTTTATTAAATGAGAGATTTTGCTTAAAATGCTCCCCTGAAAAAATTATCCCCCCTTGAATTTCTTCTCGTTTTCCTTATACTATTAGTGTCATGGCATTTCCATGCAGCAAAAGAACTACAAAATAGGGAGGCGGATTCTTGTGAAAAAATTAGCAATGTGGACCATAGTTGTGATGTTAGCCACGACATCTTTACCATCTTATGCGCAGAAAAAAGCCGATAAAACGTATCTAAACCGCTTTACCGCCCCTATCGTAAATCCAAGCAAAATGCAACAAGATCCCCTCCGCATTCAACGCGCCGCTAAAAAAAGCAAAGCCAAGAAACAAAAAATCGTTGTTTACGATAACAAATACGTTAAACAAATATGCCGGAAATGGCCCAAATGTGAGGAATGGGCAAAATTCAAACACAGTTTGGATTCCTCTTTCCGCATTACGGACGCGGAACCGGAATTTTGGTTTAAAGAAAAGGATCAAACATGGGTCTGGCGACTTTACCTTCAAACAACCGAAAATGACGGGAAAGCGCACAGTTACGTGTTTGGTTCCTGGGGGAAAGAAATCTCCTATTTCCCCGGGCATCCTTTCCCCAACCAGTCTTTTGAACGTTCCGAATATGTAACCCGGCAAATGCTACCATCAAGCGATCAAAGCAAAGAAGCTATTGCACAAAGATGGCCGGTCACGGCTGAGTGCTTGTTAAACAGATCAAGCCAAGCAATTGAACAACAACGCTTTGTATGGGACAAAAATGGCAATCCCGTTGGCTGGAAGCGCAAAGTCACGTTTGTATTGTCCCCTGATGATGAAAGAATGGAGGGAGTAATGAGTAATCATGTTACCATGCAAGCACAGCAACGAGAACCGGGCGGCGAATATATTTATTCGGACGCAAAAGATCCGGAAAATATTTACCCTCCCAAAATTCCCTCCGGGAAATAAATTATTTTTCCATTAAAAAAGCCCCGCGGTTGCGGGGTTTTTTGATGTAATTATTGTGCTTAACAATCACGTAACAACGCTTCGTATATTTTTTTATCTTCTTCGCCAAAGCACACAAAAATTATTTCTTTAACCGATTGTAAAGAGGGTACTGTTTGTTTCACGGCCTCTACCGCAATTTGCGCAGCCGCTTGTTTGGGAAAGTGATACACGCCCGTGGAAATGCACGGGAACGCCACACTTCGGCAATTATGCACGTCCGCCAATTTAACGGAATTCACATAACAGTTGTGCAGGTTTTCTTCTTCGTGATGATGCCCGCCGTACCATACCGGCCCTACCGTATGAATAACGTATTTACAAGGCAAATTGTAAGCAGCGGTTATTTTGGCCTCGCCCGTTTGGCAACCGCCCAGCGTGCGACATTCTTTTAAAAGCTCCGGCCCCGCAGCGCGGTGTATGGCGCCGTCCACGCCCCCGCCGCCCAGCAACGTGTGATTGGCCGCATTTACGATTGCATCCACCTTCAGTTTTGTGATATCCCCTTGAATCACGTTTAGTTCAGTCATACGTACATTGTAGAAAATTAAACGCCCCGCCGCGGCGGGGCGTTTTATAAGTCCGGTACAAATTATTCAATCCAAAACACGCGGTTATCTTTGCGCGGCGCGGGGGCGGGAACATCCCCCTCCGTATAACCCACGGCACAGTGGCCGATTCCTTCCCATTCGCACTGTACGCCCAAACCGGCCAACAGTATTTTCCACTCGTCCTGTTCAAATTCTTCTTTGGAGCGCTGAATCCAAATACTGCCCAGCCCCAACGAATGGGCCGCCAGCATCATATTCCCCATCATTAAACTGCCGTCATAGAGTTGCGTGTGGCATGTTTTGTCGCCCAGCACTACCAAGATAACCGGCGCCCCGTAAAAAGGGTCAAACCCGTCGGGCCACCCGCCGATTTTGCAGTTTGCCTTAACCAATTTTTCACGCATTTGTTTGTTGGTAATAGCCAGCACTATGGCCGCCTGTTTGCCGCGGCCGTTGGCCGCGTAGAGCCCGGCCTCGATGATTTGCATTAAATCTTCTTTGCGCGGGATTTGTGTTTTAAATTTGCGGATACTGCGCCGCTCTTTTATAGCTTTAATAATACCGTTCATACCCCCTCCTTTTTTCATTATAGCAGTTGCGCAAAAAATGATAACAAAAATTTTAAACAGAGGGGCTTGCAATATGGTACGTTTTATGTATAATGAAATTGTAAGTGATATTTTAGATTCCACACGAACCTCTCTAAAAGTTGCTTACCAACATTAAGGAGCGAATTATGAGAACTATTATTTACTGGATCGGACTTATCGTTGTAATCTTATTCTTGTACAGATTGTTCTTCTAATGCATAAATTTTAGTTTTATGTATTAAAAAATCCCCCGGGCTCCCGGGGGATTTAAAATATATCTTTAATGAAAGATACTCACTTAATCGCAACCTTCCCAAGTTTCTTTTGCTACTGCGTTTACTTCAATTCCGTATTTTTTTAATAGTTTCGACATACCGCAATTTTCCATATCCTTCACTATTTGGTCAATCTCGGAATTTGATATATGATCGCTACAATACTTGTTACTAATAGGTTCGCAGTGACAGATTTTGACTTATAAAAACCCAGTGAGTCGAAAAAGTGATATGTATTATAAATATTGTTGGAACCAACAGTCCAGGAATTTCATTTGTTCATCGGTATGAAACCAATGTCCGCCGTTTTTCATCACCGTAAGCGTGGCGTCCACACGCTTGGCAAAAGCAGTAATTGCTCCTAAAGAGGTAAGCGTATCTTTCCCGCCGTACAAAATATGCGTAGGAACATCCCATTTAGTAGGATGTTCTTTGGCGTATAAAAAATATTGCCAGGAAAGCGTTTCCCCAAACGGGGTTTGAATTTCCCCTTTCCTTTCCAGTTCCTCGGGCGTAACGTGCAGGGCCGCCATCATATTGGCAATCAGGCCCACCATATCCACAATGGGCGAAATAAAAAAAGCGCGCTCGATTTTCTCATCCGCTAGGGCGTTCATGGCAAAATACGCTCCAATACTGTTTGCAATAATGCTCACGCTTGCGTATTGCTTGGCAAGAGAACGGAAAAACTGCAAAAATTCGTCTTTTGTTTCCCACGGTGTAGTGCCCCGGTAGTCCAACCCGACAACCTGGTAATCGGGCAAAAGAGTTTTATAGTGGCCGGCCTCGTCCGCACTACCGCTCTTGCCGTGGATGTATACCCATGCTTTTGTGTTCATGAAAATTTTACGCCCATTCGCATTTAATCAAACACAAATCTTCCTGCGTTTGTGCGTGCACGACCGCGTGCAACGTGGTGTGTTCGTCTACCTTTTGCACTTTACTAATAAGGGATTCGCCGCATTTGATTTCTTTTTTAAACACGATGTCTATATTTTTGAGTTTCTTTTCGTGTTTCCATTCGTAAGGCAGCGGCTCGAGCGCCCACACAATATAATTGCCGTTGTTGGCATGCATGTTGACATCAATATCGTTGTAGCGCACTTTAAATGTTTCTTCGTAGTCGGTTTGCGACAGCGGGGCGATTTTACCGAACTTGAGGTCTCCCTCCCGCGGGGCAAATTTAGGCATATTTTCATTCCCGCCGATTACTTTTTCCACATGCGCGATCTCCATTGTTTCGGCGTTCACAAGCGCCCACACGCTAAACGCACGGCCACATAGTTTACCGTCTGCGTATATTTCAAACTGACGGTACGCAAACAAACGGTTGTAGCCGCGCGGTTCGGTTTTAATCGTCAGCGGTTTGCCGTGGACGGGATAATCGGTAAATTCAATACGGTATTTCAAAAGTACCCACATCAATTTTTGCGGGTAAATAACCGAATAGCCAAAGCCCAATTTTTCGGCACTTTCTGCCGCTAAATCTTGGAAAAAGTTGAGCAAAGAAAACGGTTTTAAACGGTTGTTGCAGTCGCTGTCCGAATAGCGAATGTGTATTGTTTTTTCTAATGTTAAATCTTTCATAATTCCTCCGTGTTACGTATAGTGTAGCAAAAATCACACTCCCGTTTGTGAGGGGGCGGTTTTTGGGCCTACTTTAATATCCTTGAATTTTTCAAAAAAACCATTATTATATAATAACAAGGGAAAATATGGCTTTTCCCGGGTTTTCATTTAAGGAGAAAATATGAAAAAATATGCTTTGATTTGTTTTTTATTATGTGCGTCCCTGCTCATCATGGCAGAGGATCCCTGGGCCGGACTGAAAGTAGGACTTCCTTCTACCGATGAACCCAATACATCAGCGGAACCTGTTGCGGGATCTCCGACCCTAATTGC
The DNA here is from genome assembly GCA_016283355.1 of Elusimicrobiaceae bacterium. GTDB lineage: Bacteria > Elusimicrobiota > Elusimicrobia > Elusimicrobiales > Elusimicrobiaceae > Avelusimicrobium. The sequence goes on from JAEEMS010000022.1 coordinate 10,697, forward strand.
CAAAAAATATGATAGGGGGCTTGTGTTGCCGCGGATTATGGAGGGGAAAACGATTCGGGTAGCAGTGGTAAGAGAAAAGGGTGTATCTCTTTCGAAAATCAAGCAAGCCCAGAACTTTATAAGAGAAGGATTGAAAATTTGGCTTTTCTATCCGGTGAAATGGATAGATCCGAAGTATGCTCCGGCCACCCGAGAGGAACCGACCCCCAACCGCACCGAAGAATTCGCGGATATATTGCCTTTTTTGCATTCGGGAGTGAAGATAAAGTTTGTATCCGAAGAGAGAGCAAGTCAACCCGAGCAAGTTGACCTGTACGTACTGGTACTTCGGACGGAAGAAGGGGTGCACGATATATGCAGCAACGAAAATGCGGCCGCGTGTGCCAGTATAACAGGGGGCACGTCCATGATGGTCGTCAGCAAAAACACGCTATTTGGTACCTATATGCATGAGCTAGGGCACATCCTGGGATTGGGAGATCTATATGTGTATTATTATCAAGAACCAAAATTGACAACCGGTAGTTCTCTTTTGGATCAGATACTGAAAGATCAAGGTTTAATAAATCATGATCCAAGGGAAAATAATTCGACAACATACAGGTCTGTTGATATGCCTAAAAACTCCGTAATGTACGGTCTTGAACCTCTTGTTCTTACTTGTGACGATGCGGAGGGACTGGTTAATTTGATTGATGCATGGACAGCATACCCAAGTTCTCGCGTTACGGACGGGTGGAATGGTTTTTGCGGAGAGAGAAACCGATATCAAAATGGGAAAGGTGTCATCAGTGAACAGCAGAAAAAAGAATTGCTGGAACTCGAAAAGGAACGCGAAAAGGCGTTAGAACAATGGTTGAAGTTGGAAGAAGATAGCAGAAAGGAGGCAGAAAAAGAACACGAGGAATGGAAACGAAAATTTATGGAAGATCATCCAGAGTATCATAAATTCTGATGATTAGCAGGGTATGAAAAATCTCCGCAATGCGGAGATTTTTCGTTAACAGCGTTAAATCTTTCATAATTCCTCCGTATTACATACAGTGTAGCAAAAATCACAGTCCCGGCCCTAAAATAGGTCCTATTTTTATCTGGGCCCTATTTACCGTCGCGTCTGGGACTAAAGACCCTGTTTTTTCTCTTCTTATCTCCGTATACTATTAGTAGTACAAAGAATATTTACCATGTACAGGAAGCACCTATGATGCTCTTGAATATGAAGAAATGGATTTCTTTATCTATTATCTTTGCTCTTCTGGCGAACCAATGTTCGGCCCTTTATGCTGCCAAGCCAACGAAGCAAAAAAACACTCAAATACGCCGGAGTGTGGAAAACGCAGCCAGAGAGCAAAGCATGGCTTATTGGGTGGAAAGAGGGGAGGAATTGGCACAAGCTAATTGCGATACGGGAGGAATAGCGTGTGTACTAAATCTTTTAAAACCGGCCCTTCAGGCAGAAAATCCGATGCAAGCAACGGTGTGCATCCCTACCAACAAATTTGAGACCCAAGATAAAGTATGCCTCCAAGCTGTAGCGTTTGCGCAAGGGGCTGTGCATGCCGCGGTATCCAAATCTCAAAATTTGTGGTTATATTACGACCATAAACATACGAAAGTTTTGGGAAGCGACAAAATTTATACCGTCAAAACAGACCCTTTCCCTGTTCGCGAGACGGCACCTGACGTATTGGAATTAGTGTCCCAGTGGGGCGTTTATTACGATCCAAACCTGAAAGCTTTAAGCAACTATTTTAGAGGGGCCGCCTATCCCTCTACATGCGGAAATGAAGGGAAAAATACCTGTCACGAAGAGATGATTGCCCTGTTAGGCCTTGCTTTTTTGGCAACCCAACAAAATGACACCGCACAGGAAGAAGCGTGCAAAATCGCCAGCAAAATTTTGAAGAAAAAATGGAATTCCAATGATGGGGGACTTGTCGTTAAAGGGACGATAATTGCCCTGAGTGTACTGGATACCCCCGCCGCTTGGGATGAGATTGAGAAATTTGTGACAAGAACCTCGTTGCCCAACGGTCTGCTCGATGTGCTCGGTTTGCTGACGGTGGAAGGAATCGCCGATTTGGGAATTAGATTCAACTCGGTAGGATACGCCATGTCCACACGCTATCACAACAATTCAAATATGCAGTTTTCTTATTTGGACGAATCGGAGGCAAGGAAACAAGGATTTAAACATCCTTACAACAACCCGGCGTTTCAATACCCCCACAACAACGTGTTTGAGGAGATCGGATACCTTATCGGCCGCGAGGCGGCAGACGGCAATAAACACGCCCAAAAATTAGCCAAAAAAATTATGAAGTTTGCCATTTCCTACGTAGAATACAGAAACAAGAAACACCCGTCCGTCTCCCCCCGCCAGCATTGGATTACAACGGGCGGTGCCGCCCCCGCGGTTGCCACCATTGATGCCCCCAAACTCACACTTCATAACGGGCATTGGCCGGTGATAGTAGGGATTATGAAGGGTGCCGTTGAGGCCAATAAACCGTGGTCCGTAACCCCCAATCTTGATGGTGCAATGCAACTAATAAAATACATTTTTGCCAAAGGATTTTGGGATATCAATGCGGGCACGTATCTGCGCATCTTTAATATTGCAATGGCCTACGGGGACTCCCTGACAAAGAAGGGAACCTTCCCGCGCCTATCGCCTACTTCAAAGGGGTATGTAGATACGCAAGCGCGTTATAAAAAAATCCGCAAAATAAAGGAGATGAGTGAATACGCCGATATGGCAATTTTCCTTGCCTCCGCGTTCCTCTCTTTTGCCTCTTTATCTGAAGCCCTCTGCTCCATATACGAAACAAGCCGTTGGGCAAAAAAGCAGGTAAGTTCGTTGAAAAAAATCGCCAAGTATAGCAAGAAGGCGGCAAACAAAGTGGCACCAACGACTATCCGAAGAGTTACGGTAACCGCCGCAACCGCTACAACTACTCGGATGGCCACAAAAGCTGCGGTCAGAAGCAGCAAAGCATCCGTAGCCGCTACTGCTGCCACTGCCACAACGGGTACCAAAACAAGTGAAAACTATAAAGGGCGCAAAAAAGAAGCCGCCAGAAATAAAAAAGCGGGCGCAACCAAACCGCAACCTAAAGTTTCTCCCCGCAAACGCAAATAAACCGCCGTTTTAAAATACACAAAAAGCCCCGCAAACGCGGGGTTTTTTGCTCTGTCAAAATGTTACAATAGAACTATGAAAAAACTACTTTTATTATGTGTTTCGTTAACGCTGCTCGCCGCATGCGCCAGCCAGCCCGTCCGTAAAGATTTTACCCTGCAGGGCGACCACGGCAAATTGTCTGCCGTCCTGCACACGCCAAAAAACAAAAAGGCCTATCCGCTTGTAATCATCGCGCACGGGTTCAACGCAAATAAAGAAATGGATTTACTTACCAATCTTTCCCAGCAACTCAACGCGCGCGGCATCGGCACGCTTCTTTTTGATTTTAACGGTCACGGGGCTAGTGAGGGGTCGTTCTTGGATATGACGATCCCCAACGAACTGGAAGACGCACGCCGCGTGTATGCGTACGCTGCCAAATTGCCCAATGTCCAATCTATTTCTATGGCGGGGCACTCCATGGGCGCCGTGGTGGTGGCTATGTTGGCCGGCGAATTAGGGGCGGATAAAATTAAAGCCCTTGTGCTGATGTCTCCGGCGCCGGAACTCACGGAAGATACAGCCAAAGGCAATTTATTCGGCGTGCGCTACAACACAAAAAATGTGCCCCGATATATCACTTTACCCAACGGGCTCAAGGTGGGCCGCGCGTTTTTGACGACAACGCCCCGCGTAAAAATTTATGAAACCGCCCAACGGTACACGGGCCCGGTGTTGGTGGTGCATAGCCAAGATGACCAACTTGTTCCGTACCGTTACGGTGTGGAATTTAGCCAAATTTACGACAGTGTATGGTTGGAAACCTTACACGGGTTTGACCACAATTTCACACAAGACGCACCTGCCGTCAACCGGGAAATTGTCAAGCATTTAGCCGCGAAACTCTCCTATTAAAAAGGGGGCCTCATGCGAAAAGGAAATTTGGAAAAAGCATTTACGTATTTGGAGTCCGGCGCCGTGTTGCTCGTCACCACGCATGACAAAAAGGAAGACAACGTAATGACGATTTCCTGGCAGATGGTGCTTGACTTTACGCCGCGCTTTGCCATTTGCACGGGCGGGTGGAACGAATCCTTTGACACAATCCTTCGCACCAAACAATGCACGCTGTGCGTGCCCGCGGCGGATATGCTCGATAAGGTGGTCGGTATCGGCACGGTGCACGCGTCCGAGTGCGACAAATTCAAAAAATTTCATCTCAAAAAACAAACCCCGGCCAAAGTAAAATCCCCCATTTTGACCGATTGTTTGGCCGCCGTGGAATGTAAACTCATAGATTACATAGAGCCCCACGGAATACTGGTGCTAAAAGGCGTGCAACTGTGGGAAAACACGCTTAAAAAAGAGCGCCGCGTACTCCACGCCAACGGAGACGGCACCTTCTTTGCCGACGGCGAATTTTATAACCGCCGCAAAGAAATGCAATCCCGCTTGCCCGAAGGCGTAGAACGGTTGTAAGCATTTCATAAAAGCGAAACTTAAAGCGTTTTCAAATGGCCGCAAATTGACGGTACTACCTTTTTTTGGTAGACTAAAACCATATTCAAACAGGACGAAAAACATGAAAAAAGCATTATCATTTTTGCGCACGCATAAATTAAAGGTAGGTATCATCCTCGCGTTGGGTGTTCTTTTGTGGTTGGTGGCCCCCTGGAAATGGACCGCACCGGACACCTCCGCCCAGCTTCACAAAGGGTATCGTTTTTTTGATGTTCCGATAACCAAAAAACTGGCCACCAGTTTGCGGGATTGCACTTCCTACAAACGCGCTTACAGCGACGACCTTTTTTATCAGTTATGGAACAATCGTGCGGGATACAAAGCTTTTTTCTCTCTGCACCCGGGGAGCGAAAACAACTGTATAATTAAACTGGAACAACGGTCCGGATTTTTCAAGCCATACACTACCCTGAGCAAAACTTCCATTCCGCGCGCGCTATCACACCGCGTAGGGGATCTCTTTTTGGCGGCTTTTTCCCCCACGCCCGAGAATCAAGAAGAAATCAAACATTTTGCCCGCTGCATGCAGGGGTGGGATTCGTTTAAAGAAGACGATATTTTTGCTCCGGGTCATTTTGAAATATTTACGCACAGCTTGGAAGAATACCTGGAAAAATGGGATAAAGATAGATATCAAAAAGAATGGGAACGGCCCCAACTGGAACGCAAGCGGGAAGAACAGCTTTGCCGAAAGTTGCAGAAAAAGTTGGGCGATGTGTTCGCTTCCAATCCTCCGTTTGCCAGCTTAGATACCAATAAAAAAGTGGCCTTGGTCCGTCAAATACGCGATTCCGTTTCGTATCCGGAGCGTCGGGGGTATAGTCTCCCCTACACCGGCTATAACGCCGCGAAAGACGACGGCATTTTGGAAGCATGTTCCGATGTTTCTTGTTGCCGTATCAAATTCAATGCTACGGGGATTACATCCGCCCAATTTGTACCGCAAAGACCTCCCTCTTTTTATAGCGAGTTGCCCCCGTTGTGTGTGGAATGATATTAAATTACCCTTGGATGGGGTCACAAATAACATACTAACAACCAGGGACAGCAACGTTTTATTGGCTTTCATGGATACCTCCTTTTAGGGTCCTCACTACTTATTACGCGCCAGCCGTAAAAGTATTACAAAGTACCCTTGATATTTTGCTGTTTACCCTTATACTTAAAGTATAAAGCATCTATTTGCGAGGAAATTCTATGAATAAGAAATTTTTGATAACGTTCGTATTGTGTATGCTCGGCCTGTTGGCTTGGGCCAGGCCCGATATTACCGGGAATGACAGCCGCCAGGAAATTACCGGTATTGCCTCAGGTTCTCTACGGGCAGCTGTTGTTCTTGTAATGAGGGATGCAGATGGCACTGCTGCGAAATTTTGTTCAGGGAGTTTGATTGGTCCGAGGACGGTATTAACTGCGGCACATTGTTTGGTGGACGAAGGACGTTATTTTGATACAGTTACTGTGTATGCGACGGGATTGGAGAAAGAATCTATAATAGAAGACCAAGATCAAAATCTGCCCCAAGAAAAGATTCCCTCCGCGTCATCCACCAAAAAGTGGGTACCAGTGAATTATTTAACCCGAGGGCTGCCCTATGAGCAACTTATGATGCTGGACTACGGTATTATTAACTTGGATACACCGTTAGGGGATCAGGCAGGTTATCTGGAGCTGGCGGTTCTGTCCGATGACGATTTGTTTGACGATAGAGATATTAGGGTAGTAGGGCGCGGCGGTGATAAACCGCTAGAAACGTTGTGGGTAGGAGAAGGGACCATCGGAGCATTCAACGAGCATTTTGTCTATCATAATGCAGATATGACGAACGGAAATAGCGGCGGACCTATTTTGAATTCTGAAGATAAAATTATTGCTCTGAATAATTTCGATTTGAGCGCAGCGAGAACTAAAGTACGACAAGATTTTCCCAACGGTGGGTTGCGTATTACGCAAGTACTTAAGGACATAGTGGAGGCCCGTATCGAATAGATCGGAGAAAGTTTAGAATGTAACTTCTAAACTTTTACACACCGTTGGCTTAAAGTGCAAGATTGCAACCAACCCTAAAGACCCGTTCTTTTTACGGGTCTATTTTAAGACGTGCTCGCCCGGCAATTTTCATGACGGCGGTAAGTGCAACTTACTTTCTTATTGCGCCGGAGTGTTTACACTTGTCCGCCCGCCTCGCCTATCCACTGGGCATTTTGCTCACGGGGTTCATTCCCGGTTACTTTATTATCAAAATGAAGGAGAACAACTAACGTTCCCTTGCTACGCGTGCTGTTTTACGGAAACTCACCGCAGGGTAACAGTTTGATAAAACAGGCCTGAACCTTTACGCAACCTTGTGTTTCCTTTTTTGTTTTAAAAACCCCGTTGAGAAATAATAAAAAACCCGTTCTCTTTAAGAACGGGTTTTTAAAAAGCAGTGACTTACTTGCTATTCATTTTCCTCTGCACCCGGCTCGCAGCAATTCTACTTAGCATGTCTTTTATATTTTTCAAATTCGGGTCGTTCGGGTCTAATCCATTGCCACCATTTCTTTTCAGCAGGGCTTCCGTAGCGTACAATCCTCCCCCCGCATTATGCGGGGGGATTATTGTTAGTTTACTATTGTATTAATATACCAACTGCTTGTACGGAATCTCGCGTTTCCCTCCCGTTATATTCATTACCTGCCGCACCTGTTCCGCCGCAACTTTGCCTCGCGCGTCTTTCATCCTTTTCAAATTAGGATCTTTCGGGTCTAATCCCTTGCCACCGTTTCTTTTCATCATTGTTTCTACATCGTATAATGCTTTCACTTCGTCATCTTTCCCTGCATGGGGAATTTTCTTTTTCACAGAAACCCCATCTCCATAGGTCTCAACAGTGATCCAGTACAGTGAAACAACTCTTGTAAGCTGTTTTAGTAAATCACTCATCAACTTCTGGCGTTCAACACTGTTGGCACCAAATAACGTGTTATATACGGCAAAAACTCCCAGGCCCTCACTCACAGATTGACCTTCCCAAGCACAATCACCATGGTCAATATTAGCAAGCTTTTTAATATAATATCGCAGAGCGGCCTGGAAAAGAGCACAACGGGCTACCCAGGAAGCTCGCACGTTGACATTCCCCACGCGGACGGTTTTATTTCCCAGAATCTTATCTATATCCTTTTGCCATTCTTTATGGGACCGATCACCCGCTGCGGGAAAGGGCTTTGCGAGAATTGTGTCTCTATAAATGGAATCCAAAATACTGTCTTCTTCCGCATACAACTGATTTTCTATCGTGAGTGCAAAATCAAGGAACTTCACATTGGGCACCCTGACTTCAAACTCTATGTACAGTGGAATCCCCTTGTACATTGAAATCCCCTTCCAAGAAGCCATTTGTATCATCATCTCTGCTTTTGCCTCATTACTCCATGGGGACTTGTTATAGAAATTCCGCATTTGCTCTATAGATGCTTTAGCAGGTTCTACCTTCATCATTTTTCGAAAGATAGGCGCATAATCT